>NZ_JXRQ01000022.1 GCF_000829445.1 Jeotgalibacillus alimentarius | reverse complement strand
TTGTATAATCAGTCGTTCTTTTAGACACAAAAATGCCCCCTTCATAGTAGTAGAGAAGTTTTATTATTTCTCTGTCTACTTTGAAGGGAGCATATCAATCAGAAAACTGCTTTTTTGTATATAAAAAATCCCTTCTTACATAGAAGAAGGGATTAATCTTATTCATCATCAGGCATAATCTTTCTATTTTTCCCATCCATCTCATTGGCAACATCTTCATCTTCATAATCTTCCTCATAAAGATCATCATAACTTTCTTCACCGCCCGCCATATCAGACGGAGTTTCTGATGTTCCATATCTTGCAGCTTCATCAAAACTGTTCTCATAATCTCTTACTTCTTCATCTTCACCACGGTAGGGATGGTCTGAAGAAGGACTGATAACTGATTCTTCACTTGGGCGCTGATTCTGGTTACTGTACTCTTCTGCATGCTCTACACATGTCAGAGCACTTGGCATAGCTTCTAGTCTTTCAAATGGAATATCTTCTCCTCCGACAGCACATACGCCATAGGTGCCTTCTTCCATTGCTTTTAGTGCTTCATTTATATCATCAAGTTCTTTTTGAATGTGTTCTTCAAGCGCCAAGTCTTTTTCTCTTTCAAACAGGTCTGTGGCATTGTCTGCAGGGTGGTTATCGTAATTCGAGAGCTCAGTGTTCTCGTAGTCCTCAGTATTGTTATTTTGTTCAATGATTTCTTTTTTACGGGTATATAGTTCATCTTTTAAAGTGTTTTTCTGTTCATTTGTAATCATTAATATTCATCCTTCCTGAATGTACTTCACATAGTACAGTTTATCCTTCCTGCAGGAATTAAAACCTTTTGAGTGGTTTAGTATATATCCATAAAAAAATCCCGCTGAATTCAGCGGGATTCCAATTACGAAAAATATCCGATTAATAAACCGATTGAGAGCAGGAAGCCAAAGATCGTATTAGTCTGGGCAGTTGCTTTCATCGCAGGCATCATCTGCATCGGTTTGGTTTTGCCGATAAACCCTTTGGTTGCTTTTACTGCTTTTGGAATACTGAGGAAACTGATCAGCATCCAAGGTGTAACAGCACCGGTTATAACAAGTATAATCACAAAACCATATGCGGTGACGAACATGTAGGCCAGGAAGTAGATTGCATATTTACGACCGAGCAGAATCGCAATTGTCTTACGTCCGTTTTCCTTATCGCCATCGAGATCTCTAATGTTATTTGCAAGCAGAATGGCACCTACAAGGATGGAAACAGGAATTGAGACAAACATGGCGATTACATTGATCATACCTGTCTGGATATAAAATGAAATTAAAATGATCACAAACCCCATAAAGAAACCGGCAGCCAGTTCTCCAAACGGTGTGTAGGCAATCGGAAGGGGACCGCCTGTATAAAAGTAGGCAGCTGCCATACAGATTAATCCGACTACTGCGATCCACCATGAGCTTTGTATGCAGATATAAACGCCAAGCAGAAGTGCAACACCAAATAGAGCGTAGGCCAGGTTAATAACAGTTTTAGGCTTAACTCCGTTTCTTACAATTGCGCCGCCTATTCCGACTGAGTTTTCATTATCAAGTCCGCGGACATAATCAAAGTATTCATTGATCATATTAGCGGCCGCCTGGATAAGGATACTGGCAATCAGCATGGCCAGAAACAGCAGCCAGTCCATTTCTGCATAATTTAAAGCCAGTACGGTTCCAAGAAGAACCGGTACGAAAGCTGCAGTCAGTGTGTGCGGACGGGTCAGCTGCCACCAGATTCTCCACCCCTGATCACGTTCAGGTCTTTCACTCATACTATTCTCTCCTAACTTTCTATTACGATTAAATCGCACATGCGAAATTTGTATAAATATCTGTCTCTATTATATCGTTTTTAGACTTCCAGAAAAAGAAACAGATTGTTTTGAAAAGCCTGTAAAATATGGTGTTGAAAACAGTTACAAAAAAAGCATTGAAAAATGGCGATTCGTTGACAGTGCTGTTAAAAGAGGTGTATCTTTAAGAGAGCAAACTACGGACAAATGTGCGTTTTTTGGAGGGAAGCACAGTGAGAATCCTACATCAATCTCAAGGATTTACAACTTTTGAACAGGCGGTCAGCAGGGCTGAAAAGTCGAACCGTTCTGTCTTATATAGTAAAACAATGGAAATCGATACGATTGACCCTCTTCAGTTTTATGAAGCGGGTTATTCTATCTTTAATGGTACGCGTACTTTCTGGCAGGATCCGAAATCTGAAGCTGTATTTGCCGGAGCCGGAGCTGCCAGGACGTTTTATATTGAAGATAAGAACCGCTTTGATGCTCTCAGTAACCAATGGAATGCATTTCTGAAAGATGCAGTCATTGATAATGAGTCATCAGTTGGTGGACCGGTTATTTTAGGAGGCTTTTCTTTTGATCCTGAAAAAGATAAAAGTCATGAATGGTCTTCTTTTAAACAGGGATATTTTCAGCTGCCTGCATTTATGCTGACAGTGAATCAGTATGGTCATGCATTTCTGACGATGAATATTGTCTGTAATAAAGGAGAAAATGCGGTTTCAGTCTGGAACCGGATGCAGCAGCAGAAAGAAGCTTTATTAAATAAATCTGTCAGCACACTTCAGGATGTCAATGTTGTATCTATTAAGGAATACGAGCCAGACGAGTGGAGATCCTCTATTACATCAGTCGTACAAAGGATTGACAACAAAGAGCTCGAAAAGGTTGTGCTCGCGAGAAAAGTGAAGGTTCAGTTCGATGATAAAAAGCGCTCTGATTCTGTTCTTGAAAAATTGAGAGATGATCAGAGTGAAAGCTTTATATTTTCTTTTGAAGCCGGCGACAGCTGTTTTATCGGGGCAACGCCTGAGAGGTTAATTAAGAAAAATCACAACAAAGTACTCTCAACTTGCCTTGCGGGTTCTATTGCGAGAGGGAATACGATGGAAGAGGACCAGCAGCTTGGACATGAATTGCTGAATGATCAGAAGAATCTTGGGGAACATGAGATTGTCGTCCGTATGATTTCTAAGAGCCTTGAGGATCTGTGTCATCAGTTAACTGTGCCAAAGCAGCCGGTACTCATGAAAATGAGAGATATACAACATCTTTATACACCTGTAGAAGGTGAGACTGATCGTGCTTCCATTCTTGAATTTGTGAAGGAACTGCACCCGACGCCTGCACTCGGAGGGACGCCAACGCATAAAGCGATGGAAATGATCCGTGAAGAGGAAGAGATGGACCGCGGATTTTATGCAGCACCAGTTGGCTGGCTGAATGCGGCCGGTGACGGAGAGTTTGCAGTAGCGATCAGATCAGGGCTTTTATCAGGTGAAAAGGCATACCTGTATGCAGGCTGTGGTGTTGTGAGGGATTCTGATGCTGAAAGTGAGTATCAGGAGACGTTGATTAAGCTGCGTCCGATGGTGAGAGCAGTAGGAGGAACAATTTCATGAGTCATAGAGAGAATCTGACTGTATATGTATCATCATTTATAGAACAGCTTTATCAAAGCGGCGTCAAAAGAGCAGTGATCAGTCCGGGATCACGCTCTACGCCGCTTGCTTATTTACTTGAGGCACATCCGCAGATTGAGACGCATGTAAATATTGATGAACGATCTGCGGCTTTTTATGCGCTGGGGATGGCAAAAGCATCCGGAGCTCCGGTTGCAATCGTGTGCACGTCAGGTACGGCAGCAGCCAATTATTTCCCGGCAGTAGTAGAAGCACGTTATGCAAGAGTACCATTAATTGTGTTAACAGCAGACCGTCCGCATGAGCTGCGTGATAACGGTGCCCCGCAGGCGATTGATCAGCTGAACCTTTATGGCAAGCATGCAAAGTGGTTTTATGATATGCCGCTTCCTGAATCAGATATGAACGTCTTGCAGTATACAGGAAGAATTGCAGCAAAGGCAGCAGCAAAATCGTTGGCAGCGCCAATGGGTCCTGTCCATTTGAATTTTCCTTTCAGGGAGCCGCTGTCACCTGATTTGACAATGGATAAAAGAGAAGCTGCTTTCACCTCTGTTTTTCATGCGAAAAAACAACTGGATGAGGACCAGCTTTCAGTATTGGCACAAAAAGTATCACAGACAGAAAAAGGACTGATCATTGCAGGGCCTGCTGAGGACGGACGTGCTGTAGACGCTATTCTGTCATTGTCAGAGGCTACAGGGTATCCGGTGCTTGCAGATCCGCTGAGCGGGCTTCGCACATATATGAATGACCATGACCAGGTGATTGAGTGCTATGATGCATTTTTAAGAGATGACAGAATGAAGGATCTTTTATCTGCTGATCTAGTGATTCGTTTTGGGGGGATGCCGGTATCAAAGGCTCTTACTCAGTTTTTAAAAAGGAATGGAGGCAGTCAGTGGCTGATTGATGCAGGGGCTGAATGGCGTGATCCTTCTTCGTCAGCTACGGCATATATTGAATCTGATGAAGCGGTGTTTGCATCTCAGCTGACTGCTGTTATCAGCAGAAAATCAGATCGTGCATGGCTTAAGCAATGGATCAGCTTGAACGGGAATGTTGAAGCTGAGATCCTTCATTATATCAGTGATGCAGAGGATGAAGGTGCCGCTGTCGGAACGCTGCTTCAATCGCTTCCTGATGGTGCTCACATTGTAGCCGGCAACAGTATGCCGATCCGTGACGTTGACACCTGCTGGATACGCGGGATGAATCAATTCCACCTGTGGGCAAATCGCGGAGCAAATGGGATTGATGGCGTTGTCTCTACAGCGCTTGGACTATCTTCTGTAAAAGAAGGACCTATATATCTGCTGATTGGCGACTTATCCATGTTCCATGACTTAAACGGGCTGCTTGTCACAAAACAATATCCAAATAATCTGAAGATCGTCATTATGAATAACAATGGCGGAGGAATATTTTCATTTCTTCCACAGGCTGCTGAACCCGAGCACTTTGAAACGCTCTTTGGTACACCACCTTCACTTGATTTCGAACATGCCGCGAAATTGTATGAGATTGACTATAAGCGTTGTGGATCAAAAAGTGATTTCAGTCATGCTTTAACAGACTTATCACCTCATGCAAGAATCTTTGAAGTCATGACTGACAGAATTGAAAATACGGATGCACACCGGGGTCTTTGGAAAAAGGTCGCAGAGGCAGTGCATAGTGAATAATGTGTATGTGAAAGTGGATGCTGCTGCTTACCGTGTGAAGGTGAGTGGAAGTGGACCAGCTCTTGTTGTGCTTCACGGCTTTACAGGGAGTGCAGAAAGCTGGGACAGGTTTGCAGAAGAGTTGAGCAGTGATTTTCAAGTAATCGCGATTGATTTGCCTGGCCATGGTCAGACGCTGGCACCGATGAATCAGCAGTATTTTTCAATGGAAAAAGTTTGTATTGCGATCAGGGAAATTCTTAACGCTCTGAAAATTGATCAGGCTGCGTTTCTGGGTTATTCCATGGGTGGCAGAACGGCGCTTGCATACGCTACCCTCTACCCTGAGACTGTAACAAGTCTGATCTTAGAAAGTGCTTCACCTGGTCTTAAAACTGTAACTGCGCGTACAGAGAGAAAGCAAAGTGATGCTGATCTCGCTTCATTTATTGAAAGTGAAGGTATTCAGCGGTTTACAGACCGGTGGGAAAGCATTCCGCTATTTGAATCGCAAAAACGGCTCAGTGAAAAGATGCGCCGAAACATACGTGAAGGCCGTCTGCAAAACAGTGCTGAAGGTCTTGCTGCAAGCCTGCGTTATATGGGGACAGGCAGTCAGCCGTCTTATTGGGATGCTCTCACTGGATTGAATATACCAGTTCTATTACTGACAGGTGAGTGGGACCATAAGTTCATTCAGATCGCTACTGAGATGAAAAAGCTGCTGCCAAATGTGGTGCATGAGAATATTTTGCATTCAGGGCATGCAATTCAGGTGGAACAGCCGGAAAAATTTGATACAATGGTAAAGGAGTTTTTATTTAAAAACTCAACTACATAACAAGGAGGTTTCTTTCATGACTCGTGAATGGGTACAGGAACGAAACTATGAAGATATTTTATACGAAACGTATAACGGGATTGCAAAGATCTCAATCAACCGTCCGGAAGTGCGCAATGCATTCCGTCCGAAAACAGTAATGGAGCTGATCGATGCTTTTGCATACGCACGCGATGATTCAAAAGTCGGCGTGATCGTCCTTGCAGGTGTCGGCGATAAAGCATTCTGTTCAGGTGGAGATCAGAGCGTCCGCGGACATGGCGGATATGTTGGAGAAGATGAGATTCCACGTCTGAATGTACTTGACCTTCAGCGTCTGATCCGTGTAATCCCTAAGCCGGTTATTGCAATGGTATCAGGCTACGCAATTGGCGGCGGACACGTGCTGCACGTTGTCTGTGACCTGACAATCGCTGCTGACAATGCCATCTTCGGCCAGACTGGACCAAAAGTCGGTTCATTTGATGCCGGTTATGGTTCTGGTTACCTTGCACGTATTATCGGACATAAGAAAGCACGTGAAATCTGGTTCCTTTGCCGTCAATATGATGCAAAAGAAGCGCTTGATATGGGACTTGTCAACACAGTTGTTCCATTAGACCAGCTTGAAGACGAGACGGTAAAATGGTGTGAGGAAATGCTTGAAAAGAGTCCGACTGCACTTCGTTTTGTAAAAGCGGCAATGAATGCAGATACTGATGGTCTAGCAGGACTTCAGCAGTTTGCAGGCGATGCAACGCTTCTTTACTACACAACTGATGAAGCAAAAGAAGGCCGCGATGCCTTTAAAGAAAAGCGTAAGCCTGACTTTGGTCAGTTCCCGCGTTTCCCTTAAATCGATGACTGCCCTGTATGCTCCGGCCTGCAGGGCATTTTTTCATGAAAGGAGGATGTGTGATGACATCCTGGTTGGAAAAAAGAGCAGCTCTTTCACCAGATAAACCGGGCCTTTACGCAGGTAAAGATGTCTGGACGTTCAGTGAAATGGCAATAGAGGCACAAAAACTGGCAGAAAAAATTTCACCTTATATCAAAAACCAGAAACCGGTCGCGCTGCTGATTACAAATCAGCCACAGTCTGTCTTTTTCATTCATGCCCTGCAAATGATTCGTGTGCCGGTACTGATGCTTAATAACAGGCTTACACCTGAGGAGTGGGGCTATCAATTACAGGATAGTCAGGCTCAGCTTGTGCTGCACGAGGAACAATTCAGCGTGGAAGCTGAAGCAGCCCAGTCGATTGATGAGTGTCTTAAAAGTAATGGTGGTCCGATCAAGAGATTTGAGGATGAAGAAATTTGTTCAGTTATGTACACCTCAGGGACAACGGGAAACCCCAAAGGTGTGATGCAGTCTTATGATAACCATTATGCAAGTGCTGCGGGGTCTGCTTTTAACATTGGACACAACCCGGATGATATCTGGATGTGTGCGGTACCACTGTTTCATATCAGCGGCTACTCTATTTTAATGAGAAGTGTGATCTATGGTATTGCCGTCAGACTGTATGAAAAGTTTGATGAACAACTTATTCATGAGGATCTTATAGATGGAAAAGGGTCGATTATATCGGTTGTCACAACCATGCTTCAAAGGCTGCTCGATGTAAAGGGTGAGCCCTACCATCCACTTTTCAGATGCATGATACTCGGGGGAGGGCCTGCGCCGCTTCATATGGTCGAGCGTTGCCACAATGAAGATATCCCGGTTTTTCAGTCGTATGGAATGACAGAAACATCTTCCCAGTTCACAACCCTCTCACCAGGAGACGCAACAAGAAAGGTCGGTTCTTCAGGGAAACCATTATTTCCTGGAGAAATCCGGATCATAGATGCTGACGGAAATCAGTGTGAGACAGATGAGATTGGAGAGATTCTCCTAAAGGGACCTTCCGTAACGAAAGGGTATTTGAATCGTGATCAGTCTGCACCCTTTTCAAATGGCTGGTTGAAAACAGGAGATGTCGGATATCTTGATCAGGAAGGCTTTCTTTTTGTCGCAGACAGGCGATCTGATCTCATTATTTCAGGCGGTGAAAATGTCTATCCTGCTGAAGTGGAATCTGTTTTAGCGGGGCACCCTGCTGTGATTGAAGCAGGCGTTGTCGGGAAAAAAGATGACAGGTGGGGAGAGGTCCCTGCAGCATTTCTCGTAGTCGCTGATCAGATTGATGAAGAGGTATTGATCCACTATGCGAAGGAGCGGCTTGCAGCTTATAAAGTGCCAAAAGTCTTCAGGTTCACAGATGCATTGCCAAGAAATGCGTCAGGTAAGCTTGTCAGAAGAATGCTGAAAGAGGAGATCAATGATGAATCTGTCTAAAGCAGTTGTCAGTAAAATCAGCATGTCGTTAAAGACACCATTTCACACAAGTCTTGGTACAGTGTCAGATCGGGAGGGACTGATTGTAGAGTTATTCGATGATAAAGGGGATTGCGGGCTGGGAGAAGGCGTTGCTTTTTCTTCACCCTGGTATACAGAAGAAACAGTAGAGTCGAGTCTTTCTGTCATCAGCAATCATTTATTGCCTTTATTATTCGAAAGTGATATCACATACCCTGAGCAGCTTGAAGGTGTTTTCCACTCTGTCAGAGGTAATCCGATGGCAAAGGCTGCCGTTGATATGGCGGTGTGGGATTTGTATGCGAAGCAGCATCATAAGCCGCTTACTGACCTGATCGGGGCAAGCAGAAGTGAAGCGCTCGCAGGAGTTGCAATCGGCTCTAAAGATTTAGATGATCTTCTGCAGCAGGCAGAGCAGGCTGTCGCTCAGGGTTATCAGCGAATCAAAGTGAAAATCAGGCCGGGATATGATCTTAAGCCGCTTCGAACTTTAAGAGAAAACTTCCCGGATATCGCCATTCTTGCTGATGCTAACTCAGCCTACAGCGGTTTTGAAGATGATCTTTTAAAACTCGATGATTTGGGGCTTCAAATGATCGAGCAGCCTTTTTCGCCGGATGATCTGGCACGTCATGCTGAAATTCAGCGGGTGATGAAGACACCGATCTGTCTTGATGAAAGTATCACGTCTTATGAAACCGCAGTGAATGCCATCACTTTTAAAAGCTGCAGGGTAATCAATGTTAAAATCGGCCGTGTTGGCGGGATTACAGCAGCGAAGAAGATACACGATCTCTGTCTCGAACATGACATTCAGGTCTGGTGCGGAGGGATGCTTGAATTTGGAGTGTCAAGAGCACATAACGTCGTACTATCACTGCTGCCGGGCTTTACGATCCCTGGAGATCTGTCATCATCAGACAGATACTGGACAAGAGATATCACTGTACCTGAGCTTGTTGTGGAACATGGAACAGTGAAGCCTTTTGAAGGGAATGGGATAGGTGTTGAGCTGGATAGAGAAAGGCTGGATGAAGTAACGATTAGTAGATTTGAATACAAAAAATAGACATTGTTGCATGAACAATGTCTATTTTTTTAACCAACTGCTATTCAGCTCTCATTGCTGTTCTTAAAGACTCAATATTTCTTTCCATCAGTGTGAAATAGGTTTCTTCATTTGCGATATCATCGTCTGTGAGCACTGATAGATTATGCAATGGCAGTGTTTCAGCTCCGATTTCGCTTTGAATGACATCTGTCAGATTTGATGAAACGTTTTGCTCCACAAGCAGGTATTCAACGTTCTGGGCAGAAGCTGATTCAATCAGTTCAGTCAATTCACGCTGAGACGGTTCATCTGTTGTGGAGATCCCTGCAATTGCCTGCTGCTCAATTCCGTAGCGGCTTTCCCAGTAGCTGTATGCTGCATGTGAAACAAAGAATTGATTCAATTCAGCATCACTTGCCAGGTCTTCAAACTGATGGTCAAGCTCATCAAGGCGTTCAACCAGATTCTCGTAATTCTCAGTAAAGAGAGCTTCCTGTTCAGGCATTTTTTCAATCAGTGTATCTTTTACAGATTCAGCAAGAGATTGTGAGAGGACAGGATCAAGCCATACGTGAGGGTCTGTGTCACCATGGTTGTGCCCTTCGTGTCCTTCATCTGCATGCTCTTCCTCATCTGCATGCTCCTCACCTTCAGCATGCTCTTCCTCTTCCTCATCATGATCATGTGCTCCGGCTTCAAGCTCTTCATCGGTTATAGCATCTGCAGCGGCGACCATTGTGAGGTCTTCACTCTCTAGAACGTCAGTTGCACTATCAACAAAGCCTTCAAGTCCAAGTCCGATATAGAAGAAAATATCGCCCTCTGCAAGATCAATCATATCTCTTTGTGACGGTTCAAATGTGTGCTCGTCGGCTCCGGGAGGATAGATGGTTTCGACTGATACGTATTCTCCGCCGATTTCTTCAGCGAAATATTGTAAAGGATAAACGGTCGTATAAATTTCAAGTGTATTTTTATTATTATCAGTTTCATTGCCCCCGGTGTTACAACCTGCAAGTATCCACGACGTAACAGCAGCCAGCATAAGTAATGATTTCTTTTTCATTTCGCACCTCATGATAAATAGTAATAATTACGATTTGTAAATCAACAAACGTAACTTTACTATGAAATCAAATTAATTGCAAGAGAAAACCGTCAGGAATTTTTTCTTCCTGACGGCCATTTTTCAGGTACCTGGTCAACACCGCCCGGGTGAAGCGGATGACATTTAGAAATTCTGATTGCTGTCATCAGCCCGCCTTTGAATGCACCATGTTTTTGAATAGCCTCCATCCCATACTGAGAACACGTGGGATAAAATCGACAGCTCGGCGGCGTTAAGGGGGAAATCCCTTTTTGATAAAAACGGATCATCGCAAGCATTATTTTTTTCATCGGATCACCTCAAATATTCCATTAATAATAGTTTAGCACGTCATCATTCAGAAGCACGCTAACATGCTCATACGTTTAAATTCAGCTGATAGTGGTAAAAATTAAGAGAGAAGATAAATAAATTGAAAGGATGATTGACATGAGTGCAAATCCTGAATTAGTAAAAAGTGTGAATAAACAAATTGCCAGCTGGACAGTGCTGTATACCAAGTTACATAACTATCACTGGTATGTAAAAGGACATCAGTTCTTTACGCTCCATGAAAAATTTGAAGAACTGTACAATGAAGCCGCAATCCATATTGACGAGCTGGCTGAACGGCTGCTTGCCTTGAAAGGAGAACCGGTAGCTACGCTGAAAGAGTCTCTAGACATGTCACTTGTAAACGAGGCAAATGGCCGAGAATCGGCTGATCAAATGGTAGAGTCGCTGAACAGTGATTTTGAGACACTGATGAACGATTTGAAATCCGGTATGGAACTTGCACAGAAAGATGATGATGAAATGACGAGTGATATGCTGCTGTCAATCCATCAGAGTCTTGAAAAGCATGCATGGATGTTACGTTCATTTTTGGGTAAATAAGATCTCAGGCACCGCTTTTGATAAGCGGTGCTTTTTCAGGTGCCATATGGTAGGATAGTCTAAAGGAGTGATTGGATGGAAATCTCTTCAATGATGGCAAAACAGGCTGCCCAGATGCAGCATACAGCAAGTCTTGGTATTATGAACAGTGCACTCTCACAACAGGCGGCAGGTGCTGTGGCTATGCTTGAGACAATGAATAACCAGGGAGGCACACCAGCTCCCCACCCCCATAAAGGTCACGCGATTGATCTGAAGGGTTAAAAAATCCGGGACATTGCATTAGTTGCAGTGTCCCGGATTTTTTATGAATTGCCAGCAATTAACACATCAGTTAATGATAAAACGGTTTTGTATCTTCAAGGCGTTCGAGCCTTCCTTTAAGTGATTCTACTATGTATAGACGTATAAAATAAGCAAGCTCGTCTTCAGACAGCTCTTTTACCATTTCTAACAGTTCATGATGGTCCAACTGTTCAAGTATTGTAAAAGCGATCATATCAAGATCTTCCTGACTGCCACGGATTTTACCTTTATACATTTCAAAGATTTCATCCACAAGTTTCATGTTGTTGTCCTCCTTTCAAATGTGCAGGATATCCATAGTTCCCAGGTCTCATTACCACTATACCCAGGTCAGTCAATTCTAATCATGAAAATAAAGGGTAATGGGCATACTGTATGGTGAGGAGGGGACTTATGGATAATAAAAACACGTATTATGTTTCTGTAGGCAGGCGTGAAATTCTAAGAAGCGGTACGGATTCACCGTATGAATTCGTGGTCAATGCGACTGATGATGAAATTACTAAACTCAGGATGTTGTTTGACCGGAATGAAGAGAGTGAAATGGAGGGTTTTCTGATCAGTCAGATGCCATCTGTACCTTATCATGTAGACGGACCTAATCAGGAGTCGGATAACCTGTTAATTAAGATCTACAGGCTGATCGGGAAAATTGGAGATGAAGAGGCACGTAATCATATTAAAACAATGGGTTTTAAGCCGCCGACTGAAGAACATCCTTATATTGATAAAGAATTGTAAAACAGAGGCTGGGGATTGTCCCAGCCTCTTTGTATTTTACATATCAATCTCTTCAGCTGAATCGATGACTTCCTGCGGGACTTTGAGTTCGTCGATTGCATTATAGTCCGTGTATTCTGATTGAAGTGACTGGTCGATGGCTAATGATTGTTCTGCAAATTCCATATTCATCGTCATATCCAGATCGAGCGATTCAATATAAAATGTTTCTTTATCAATCGTAATGACATATACGACATCTTCAAAAGTCGTGTTCTGAAATAATGTTTCTGCCGGGATCCCGAATTCAAGTTCAGGTAAAAATTGACCTGCCTGCTCCGTCAGCATGTCACTAAACTTTTCTCCTGAGGCATTCAGCGTTAAAATAAAGCTATCGTCATCCTGTTCAAATGAGAAATCTTCAAGATAAGTTTCAAGTGTTTGAAGTTCACTCGCAGGATTAGTCTGCGACTCATTTACCGCCATCAGTTGCTCTGTCATCTCTGCCGGAAGCTTGAGCCATTGGCCGGATGTGGGATCTTTCATATAAAAGTCATTTTCCGTCATATAGGATTCTGCTGTATAGCTTTGGGAAGCTGCTTCATCAGCGGCTGCCCCGCTCATTTCAGTCGTATTAATCTGATGGGCTACCAGCGGATCATTAAAAATGGTCATATCAATTTCTGACATCGTATGAACAGGATCTTCACTGCCCATTGTAACTGTCTGATTCAGCACAGCTGAACTTTTGACGCTTTCGATTTCATTGTTCTTCTCAATTGCCTGACTGTACACTTCTTCAAGCGAAAGTGAAGACGTCTCTTTACTGCCTTCAGCCGGTTCAGCGGTTTCAGTACAGGCTGCAAGGGATAAAGTTAAAACAGCGGTTGTAAACAATAGAGGTTTTTTCATCTGATCAGCTCCAAAATTTATTTTATTCCTTCACTTAAATACGATTTCATATCCAAAAAGTTTCAATTTTTTGAAAGCAGGTGAATCCTATGTATCAATTTAAAGATGAAAATGGTTTTACTGTTACATATTCTCACCAATCTGATTATTTTTCCAAATCGCCTGCCCATGTACTCATTTTAACACGCTATAACGGACAGTGGGTGCTGACTCAGCATAAAAAAAGAGGCTATGAGTTCCCGGGTGGTAAGGTTGAACAGGGTGAATCTACTGAAGCTGCAGCTAAAAGAGAAGTAATGGAAGAGCTTGGCGGAGAAACAGGAGAACTGATTCCTGTGGGGCAGTACAAGGTCGATACTTCTCCTGTAATTATCAAGTCGGTCTATTATACAGAGCTTGCTTCTCTTACACCGAAAACGGATTACCATGAAACAGATGGACCGGTTATGGTAACAGGAGATCTGTTATCTGAACGATTTCAAGATGCATTCAGTTTTATTATGAAAGATGATACAGTTAAAATTTCGCTTGAGTATATCCAAAAGCTTCAGGAGGGAGGAAGAGAGCTTGGCTGAGAATGGTCGCGTTATCAGAAAACAGCTGTACCCTTCGCCTAACCCTGAAGTGGTCATGCATGAAGTCCTCTACTGGTCTGAAGGGCTGAGGGTAAAAGGACTTCTTGCTGAACCGGTAAAAATGGGTGACTATGATGGATTTTTGTATTTACGTGGAGGAATTAAAGGAATTGGTATGGTCAGACCTTCACGAATTGCGCAGTTCGCTCAGCAGGGATTTATTGTCTTTGCCCCCTACTACCGTGGCAACAGAGGCGGAGAAGGGAATGAGGATTTCGCGGGTAATGACAGGATGGATGCGGTAAATGGAAATATCATTATTAGAAACCATCCTTCATTTTCAGGTGCGCTGCACGTTTTCGGTTTTTCAAGAGGAGGCGTCATGGCACTTTTGACGGGCATTGAAGATCAGTCTGTGACCTCTATCGTGACCTGGAACGGGGTGTCCGATATGGTCCTGACTTACAGGGAGCGAAAAGATATGCGCCGGATGATGAAACGGGTGATCGGTGGTTCACCTTCAAAGTCACCGGAAGCTTATGCCTGGCGGACTCCACTGCATGAAGTCAGCAAAATTAAGTGCCCGGTCTTAATCATTCACGGGGAACAGGACGATAATGTGTCGCCTGAACATGCTTATCAACTGGAAGAAAAACTGAAAGAGCACGACAAACCGGTTGAGAGCTGGTACCATCAGACATATGATCACATGTATCCACCGTTAGACAATATCGCAACAGTTAAGAAGCTGACAGCGTGGATGAAACAGCAAAGGAGATGAGTGTATGGGAATGCCATTAGAATTAAATACAATGATCGTGACAAAGGGCCGTGAAGAAAGAATCGAAAATAACTTTTTCAAGCTTGAAAAAAGTGAATACAGATTGTATCCAATGCATGTACCGCTTGAAGTAAAGAATACAATTGCTGGGGAAGTACGCGGCGTTGCGGAGATCTATAAGCTTGAATGGAGCGAAGAAAAAACGGTTATATATTTTGAGATGAAGGCATTGGAATCAACAAATTAAAAAATGCGTATCAGCTGATCAGCTGATACGCATTTTGATTATACGATCGGGCCGCCGAGGCGGGCGATACTTTCATCCACGCTTGTGAATTTTTTGAAGTTCTCTTTGAATTTCATCGCAAGCTCCATCGCTTTTGCCTCGTAGTCGCTTTCGTTCTTCCAGGCAAAGCGCGGCTGAAGGACATCATCAGGAACACCTGGCACGTGAAGTGGTGTTTCAAGTCCAAACAGTCCGTTCTTAGCAGTTTCAGCATTTGCAAGTTCACCGTGAAGCGCTGCTCTGACCATCGCTCTTGTATATGCAAGCTTCATGCGTGAGCCTGTTCCGTAAGCGCCGCCTGTCCAGCCTGTGTTGACAAGGAAAACTTCTGCGTCATGCTCTTCAAGTTTTTTACCTAGCATTTCGGCATATACAGTCGGCTCAAGTGGAAGGAAGGGTGATCCGAAGCATGTTGAGAAGGTCGCTTCTGGTTCAGTGATCCCTCTTTCAGTTCCGGCAAGCTTAGATGTGTAGCCGCTTAAAAAGTGATACATTGCCTGTTCTTTAGTCAGCTTAGAGATTGGTGGCAGTACGCCAAAAGCATCAGCTGTTAAAAATACAATTGTATTCGGATGACCCGCTCTACTTGGGTCTACAATATTTTTCATTGCCTGAAGCGGATAAGCAGCACGCGTATTTTCAGTTAAACGTGAATCATCATAATCAGCTTCGTGCGTTTCAGGGTCAAGCACAACATTTTCAAGGACTGAACCGAACCGGATGGCATCAAAGATCTGCGGCTCTTTTTCCTCTGAAAGGTTAATGCATTTTGCATAACATCCGCCTTCGATGTTGAACACACCGTTATCTGACCAGCCGTGTTCGTCATCCCCGATTAGCTTACGGTCTGCATCAGCTGAAAGTGTTGTTTTTCCTGTACCTGACAGCCCGAAGAATAATGCAACATCACCTTCAGCGCCAACGTTGGCGGAACAATGCATTGGCAGGATATCATTTTGCGGGAGAAGATAGTTCATGACAGAGAAAATAGACTTTTTCATCTCGCCTGCGTATTCCGTACCCCCGATTAAGATCGTACGTTGTTCAAATGAGACGATAATGAATGTTTCGGATCTTGTTCCATCAGTTTCAGGATCAGCTTTTAATGAAGGTGCTGATAAAATTGTAAATGGCGCTTCATTCTGGCTGCTCCACTGTTCTCCCTTTTCAGGACGGATAAACAGCTGGTGGGCAAACAGGTTGTGCCACGCACGTTCATTCACCACACGGATTGGCAGTCTTGAAGCTGCATCTGCTCCTGCAAAGCCTTCGAATACAAACAGTTCTTCTTTTTCACCTAAATGGTTCAGGACTTTTGTATAAAGGCGGTCAAATGATTCTTCAGAGATCGGCTGATTGACTTTACCCCAGTCAATCTTGTTACGCACTGAAGGCTCATCGACAATGAATTTGTCTTTAGGGGAGCGGCCTGTATATGTGCCAGTTTCAGCTTTGACAGCACCAGTAGAGGTTAATGTGCCTTCTTCTCTCATTAAAACTTTCTCAACGAGCTGGGGCACAGATAGGTTTTTATTCACGCGTTCACTCATCAATAATTCTTTTAATTCTGAAGTGTTTCGGATTGTTGTCATATGATCTCCCACCTTTTCAGTAAGTCATTCACCTTTGTTCGAAATTAGTATAACACATTCAAATGAATAGTCTATACTAATTGGTGATTTCGTGAAAAATTCTTAAATGAGACTGAATAGATACATTTGATTTGGATTTTTTTAAAAGTAAAAGATTTATGATAACCGGTTCACTGCGCTCCAGGCGGTGCTTTCCGGACGGCGGTCGCTGAGCCTCCTCGGCTTCGCCTGTGGGGTCTCAGCTGTCCCGCTAATCGTCCCGGAGTCACCGCCTTCCGCTGCGTTCACCTTTGACTTCATTAAATAAATAGAATGTTTTTTGATTGAGTAATTCAATATAAATCCAACACAATGAACTGTGAACTTATTACTAAGGATTATGTTAAAGACCAATGATGTTTTAGCACAGCTGGTGATTGGAGTGGAAGGAGGACGACTCTCACCGCACTCCTGCGGAAAGCGTTCCCCTGGAGCGGAAATCACCAGCCATCTTTAACAGAGCGCTTTACTTTTAAGTATATGACATCTTATGATTGACATTAGACTTTCATTTCCGTATGATAGTTTTTTGAACGGATACTCTTATCCCGAGCTGGTGGAGGGACAGGCCCTATGAAACCCAGCAACCTGCTCTGCAAAAAAGCTTCATGCTTTTGCGGTCCAACATTTAGAGCGAAGGTGCTAACCTGGAGCAAGACACGCGTCTTGAACGATAAGAGTGAAAGGCTGACTGACTATTGAACCTTTCCTCGACTATCCATAGGGGGAAAGGTTTCTTTTATTTTACGCCGAAACTTGGATGATCTGGTAGGTTAACGTTCGATCTCTAAGGGTAATGAGTACCGTCGACTATTTGCTTCACAAGGAGGAGACTTATATGTCTGTAAAACGTCGTTTATTTACATCCGAGTCCGTAACTGAGGGACATCCGGATAAAATCTGTGATCAGATTTCTGATTCAATTCTTGATGCAATCCTGAAAGAGGATCCAAATGCCCGAGTGGCCTGCGAAACTTCTGTTACAACAGGACTTGTGCTTGTAGCTGGAGAAATCTCAACTTCTACTTATGTAGATATCCCTAAGATCGTACGTGAAACGATCAAGGAAATCGGTTATACACGTGCAAAGTACGGCTTTGATGCTGATACGTGTGCAGTCCTGACTTCTATTGATGAGCAGTCAGCTGACATCGCGGCAGGTGTGGACCGTGCGCTTGAAGATCGGGAAAGCCAGATGACTGATGCTGAAATCGAATCAATAGGTGCAGGTGATCAGGGGCTGATGTTCGGTTATGCGAATAATGAAACGGCTGAACTGATGCCGCTTCCAATCTCACTTGCTCACAAACTGTCACGCCGTCTGACTGAAGTGCGTAAGGAAGACATCCTTCCATACCTTCGTCCTGATGGTAAAACACAGGTGACAGTTGAGTATGATGAAAATGATAAGCCGGTACGTGTAGACACAATCGTTATCTCTACACAGCACCATCCGGAAGTAAGTCTTGAGCAGATCCAGCGCAACCTGAAAGAACATGTGATCAATCACGTTGTTCCTGCAACGCTGATCGATGAAGAAACAAAATACTTTATTAATCCGACAGGCCGCTTTGTAATCGGCGGACCTCAGGGAGACGCAGGTCTGACTGGCCGTAAAATCATCGTAGATACGTACGGTGGATATGCACGTCACGGCGGCGGTGCATTCTCTGGTAAGGATTCAACAAAGGTTGACCGCTCAGGTGCTTATGCAGCACGTTACGTTGCAAAGAACATCGTAGCAGCTGGCCTTGCTGATAAATGTGAAGTACAGCTTGCATACGCAATCGGCGTAGCACAGCCTGTATCGATCTCAGTTAACACATTCGGAACAGGTACTGTGGATGAAGATACACTGGTTGACTTAATCCGTAATCACTTTGACCTTCGTCCGGCAGGCATTATCAAAATGCTTGATCTGCGCCGTCCGATCTATAAGCAGACAGCTGCTTACGGTCACTTCGGCCGTAATGATCTTGACCTTCCATGGGAAAGAACAGATAAAGCTGACGTACTAAAAAAAGAAGCACACGTATAACAGATGACTCATCCGGTAGATATCCTTTCAGATATTTACCGGGTTTTTTTATGTCCAAGGCATAAGTCAAATGTCACTTTTCTGAGGAAGATGCGTTATTTTCTAAGAAGCATCAGCTTTTCTCCGAACCACTATCCATCGAAATAGAATAAGTGTTCGCTAACCTTCCCTGCACATGATATGATAAGTACACAAAGCCCCGATTCATGCTTCGGACAATTTTAGGAGGAATTCCTTTGTTTACAGTCATTCTCGCAGAAAAACCTTCACAGGCAAAAAGCTACGCAGATGCATTTCATACAGCCAAAAAAACAGATGGTTATTTTCACATAGAAGATCCGCTATTCCCGGGAGGAGCAGCGATTACGTGGGGATTCGGACATTTGGTATCGCTTGAGGAACCGCAGAAATATAAGCCGGAGTGGAAGCGCTGGAAGCTCGATACGCTGCCAATGATTCCGGAAGAGTTCAAGTTCACAGTGCCTTATGCAAAACGTGCGCAATTCAATATTGTAAAAGGCCTGCTCAGAAAAGCAGATCAAATCGTGGTGGCCACAGACAGTGACCGTGAAGGGGAAAATATCGCACGGTCCATCATTGAACAGGCGGGTTATATGCATAAGCCGACAAAGCGGCTATGGATCAACTCACTTGAAAAAGATGTGATCAGAAAAGGATTTCAGGAATTAAGAAACGGCGAGGATTATCTGCCGTTATACGATGAAGCACAGACGAGGCAGGTCAGTGACTGGCTTGTCGGGATGAATATCTCAAGGCTTTATACGCTGCTTCTGCAGGAAAAAGGCGTGGACGGACCATTCAGCCTTGGAAGAGTTCAGACGCCGACACTGTATATGATCTGGCAGCGTCAGCATGAGATTGAAAATTTTAAACCTGAACCATTCTTCCAGCTGATTGCTGATCATAAAGAAAGCGGTATTAAATTTCAGACAAAGCATAAAACAACTTTTAAAACCCGGGAAGAAGCTGACGGGATGCTGCAAAAGCATGGCGTTCTAACAGGAGAAGACTCACAGGGGCGTGTTGTAAAAGCTGAGAAAAAGCTCAAAAAGATGCTCGCACCAAGTCTGCACAGTCTGTCATCGCTTCAGGCGAAAATGAACAGACGCTATAAATACAGTCCGTCGAATGTGTTAAAAACTGTTCAGAATCTTTATGAAAAAAAGCTTGTATCTTACCCTAGAACGGACTGTCAGTTCATTACAATGAGTGAGTTCAGATATTTGTCAGGCCAGCTCGATCAAATGAAGCAGGCAGCCGGTACATCTTTTGAGACTGCTCACCCTAAGCCACGTCCGAAATATGTACAGGATCAGAAAGTTCAGGAGCACTATGCAATCATTCCGACTAAAAAGGTGTTAACGCAGGAGAGAATCGAAAAGCTGAAGCCGATGGAGAAGAATATTTATCATGAAATTCTAAACAGCACGCTTGCAATGTTTCATGAGGACTACCACTATGAAGAAACGCAGATTGACGTGGACGTTAAAGGGATTCTTTTCAGCACGAAGGGAACTATTGAAAAAAAACGCGGCTGGAAAGAGCTGTTTAATGAAAATAATAAAAAGGATACCATCCTGCCTTCTTTAAAAACAGGTGATGAGATTGGTTCAGTCGTAAATATAAAAGAAGATGTTACAAAACCGCCAAAGCCTTATACAGAAGGTCAGCTCATTACAATGATGAAAACAGCCGGTAAGATGCTTGAAGATGAGCAGGATCAGGCCATGCTGAAGGAAGTGGAGGGAATCGGTACGGAAGCCACCCGGGCTTCTATTATCGATACATTAAAAAAGCAGCAGTATATCACTGTAACTAAAAATACAGTCTCTGTTACTGATAAAGGAGTAACGCTCTGTCAGGTAATCGGCGGGACATTGCTCAGCAGTCCTGAAATGACAGCAAGGTGGGAGACATATCTGAAAAAGATCAGCCGAAAAGAAGGCAGTCAGGAAGCTTTTTTGAATAACATTGCGAAGTTTATTCAGCACATGATTGCTGAGGCACCGAAGCAGATGGGAGATGTAAAAGCATCCGCATCATCAGGTCAGAAAAAGTCTTCCATCATGCCTGAATGTCCGGCGTGCAAAAAAGGTGTAATGGTCGATAAAGGAGGCTTTTTTGGCTGTAGTGAATACAAACAGGGCTGCAGACAGACGCTGCCGAAAATGCTTCTGAAAAAGAAAATTTCAGATGCACAGATTAAAGCACTTTGTGAAAAAGGGCAGACAGGCATGATAAAAGGTTTTAAAAGTAAGGCAGGAAAAACATTCAGTGCAAGATTAATACTGAAGGATGGAAAAATTGAAATGGCTTTTAAATAAATTAAACCGCAGCCTCTGCTGCGGTTTAATTTATTTGCCGGCTGGTGCTTCCTGTTGTGTCGGCTCTGGTTTTTTCTTTTCTTCAAGAAGTCTTTTGACTTCCGCTTTATGCTTTGTGTTAACGAGTATATAGAGGAAGTCTCCTGCTTTGATCTGCGTTTCACCATAAGGACTGATTAATTGATCGTTTCGTACAATTGCACTGATCGTTGCCTGGTGTGGGAATTGTAAATCTTTTAATTTCTTTCCGACAATTGCAACATCACGGTTTGTATGAAACTGAATCATTTCAGCGTTGGCTTTTCCGATCGAGATCAGTTCAAGCGAATGGTGAGGAGTATCTTTTTTTGGTCCGACAAGATTCAGCTTTTTAGCAACGTAAGAGACCGTAGATCCCTGTAGTAATGTAGAAGTCAACACAATAAAAAATACGACATTGAAAAATAGCTGCCCGTTTTCAAGACCTGCCACAACTGGGAATGTTGCCAGGATAATTGGTACAGCCCCTCTCAATCCTGCCCATGAGATAAAGAGCCTTTCTTTCATTTTGTACTTCATGCCCGCGACTGATAAAAAGACTGCAATCGGACGTGCAATAAAGATGAGTACAACTGATAAGATCAGGCCGCTAATCACAATCTCAGCTGAGAATAATTCACCGGGAAATACGAGAAGTCCGAGTATAATGAACATCAATATTTGTGACATCCATGCAAATCCCTCATTAAATTGAAAAATAGAGTAACGGTATGTGAGCTCGCTATTTCCGATAATCAATGCAGCCACGTATACTGCAAGGAATCCGCTTCCTCCAATGATGGCAGTAATACTATAAGTTAAAAGAGCAAATGCAACAGAAAAAATAGGATATAAACCACTTGAATCAAGCTTAATTCTATTAAGTGAGAAAGATGCGATCCTGCCAAGAATTAATCCTGCAGCAAGTCCTGCTCCCATCTGAAGAAGAAATGAAGGAATTAACCCCCATAGTGAAGCATTCTGATCTGAAATGAGTTCTATAAAAGATAATGTAAGGAAAACGGCCATGGGGTCATTTGTACCTGATTCAGCTTCAAGTGTCGCCCCCATTTTGGCTTTAATATTCCGTTCTTTTAAGACAGAGAAAACAGCTGCGGCATCTGTTGAACCAACAATCGCACCAAACAGCAGACCTTCAAGCAGTGTGACATCAAAAATCAGATAAGCTGCATAGCCTACGATCCCTGACGTCAGGATGACACCTAATGTCGCCAGGGAGAGAGATGGCAATGCAACTGCACGGACTGTCTGCCATTTTGTCTGCATACCGCCTTCAAACAGGATGATAACGAGCGCGAAGATTCCGATCAGCTGAGCTGCGCGCGCATCATCAAAATAGACAATTCCAAGACCGTCACTGCCTACAAGCATACCTATGACAATAAACAGAACAAGCGCAGGCAGTCCCCATTTATTAGAGAATTTTGCTACTAATACACCAGTAACGAGTAATAGGCCGGTTAAAAGAATAAATGAATCAATACCAAAAGACTCAATCAGCATGCGGGTCACTCATTAAGCATCATCTCCGCTTAGTTTCTTTTCTTTTTGCTTATAATATTGTGCTTTTTCAGCATATTCCCTGACAATTCTCTGCATATCAGTACGGTCCGCTTCATTTACTTCCCGGACGACTTTTGCAGGACGGCCAAAAGCCATCATCCCAGCCGGAATTTTCTTGCCGGGTGGCACGAGACTGCCGGCACCGATAAAAGCACCTTCCCCGATCTCTGCTCCGTCAAGAATAATTGAGCCCATACCTATCAACGCATTTTTTCTAATCGTACAGCTGTGCAGGGTTACCTGATGTCCCACTGTGACTTCATCTTCAATAACAAGTGGCAGATTTGGACTCTGATGCAGCACAGATAAATCCTGTATATTCACTTTGCGTCCGATGATCGTTGGTGATACGTCACCGCGGATCACTGAGCCGGGCCAGACACTTGAGTCAGCTCCGATCTTAACGTCACCTGTGACAGTTGCAGTTTTTGATATGTATGCACTCTGATCAATATCAGGATGATGGTCTTTAAAGGGAAGTATCATCAAATCGCTCCTTTGTGCTATAAAAAATATGGTATAGTTTATTTTACCACAGGCATGCTGAATACTTCACAATACAGGCTTCTATGAATTTGAAAGGCAGGTGTTCTTGTGATGTGGAAATGGGAAACAGATGGTATCGCACATGGGGTCATTGTAATCGTACATGGCGAACTTGAGCATCATGCAAGATATGGCTGGTTAATTGAAATGTGGCGTGAGAGAGGATATCACGTCGTCATGGGTGACCTGCCGGGTCAGGGCATGGTGAAGAGAACAGAAAGAGGACATATTGACTCTTTTAAAGAATATGAAACAGCAGTCGGACAATGGATTGAAGCAGCTATGCTTTTTAACCTGCCGATCTTTCTCCTTGGACAGGGGCTTGGCGGTTTAATTGCAGTGCGAATGATGTATATGAAAAAGTATGAAATTGCCGGATTGATTTTATCAAATCCGAGCTTTGCTTATGCACATACCCCGTCAAAGTTTAATCATCTGCTGTCGGGCAGTCTGAATAAGCTTTCGCCTGAACACCGGTTTACATTCGGCTTTACCGTTCAGGATGCAACGCGGAATGCAGATATTATTGAACTGGACCTTGAAGATCCGATTTATGTCTCACGCGTCTCAGTAAGGTGGTACCGCGAAGTGCTCTATGCCATGAAGCAGACACTGGCTGAAGACAGTGATTTTCCGGATGTCCCGGTGCTTCTGATGCAGGGTGGACAGAACAGGCTGGTTGATATTGCACCGGCGAAGAAATGGCTCCTGTCACGTAAGCTTCACGAGTTTCAATTTAAAGAGTGGGAGCAGTGCTATCACGAATTATTTAATGAACCTGAGCGGGATGAAGTTTTTCACTATGCAGAATCGTTTGTTAAAAATCGATTGAGATCAATTGGTTATGATCTGTAAAAAAGGTGGGTTAACATGTCAGTTCCAAATGAACCGTTATTGTTGATGAATCAGGTATACAGAAAAGTATTTCCAATCGTTCACAGGGAGCTTTACGCCTGGAAACAAAAAGCATTGCAGATTGAAAATGAAGAACTAAAAAAACAGGCTGTTGACAGTGTGACAGATAAAGCTTTTCACTGTGAAGGTGGAGGGATCATGTCTCTGCTTGCATTAAAAGGCAAGCGGGACGCGATCGAGTTCATCGTTGCTTATCAGACGATCAGTGATTATCTTGATAATCTATGTGACCGCAGTACCTCGCTTGACCCTGAAGATTTTGCTGCGCTCCATCAGGCAATGGAGGATGCGCTGACTGTCGGGGCAGTGCCGGGGGATTATTACCGTCTGCGTGAAGACCGGGAAGATCAATATTTATCAGGTCTTGTGCTTCGCTGCCAGGAAGTGCTCTCAAGGATTCCGCATTATCCGCTTATTAAGGATGAGCTGCTGTATTTATCACGCATCTATTGCGAACTGCAGATACATAAGCATGTGGCGGAGGATGAGAGAGAGGAAAGGCTTCAGACATGGTTTGAAGCGCACCGCAGTGATTTTCCGGAAATGGAATGGTTTGAGTTTTCTGCCTGCACCGGATCAACGCTTGGTATCTTCTGTCTGGTTTCCTATTCCCTCAGATCGGATTTCAAGCCGGAATATGCAGCTGCAATTCGGGAAAGCTATTTTCCTTACATACAGGGCCTGCATATCCTGCTTGATTACCTGATAGACCAGGAAGAGGACAGAGAAGAGGGAGATCTCAATTTCTGCTTTTACTACAGAAATCATGAGATTCTTTTTGAGAGAATGCAGCATTTTATCAATCAGGCTGACCACCACACCAAAAAACTGCCACACAGCCGCTTCCATAAATTAATTAACCGCGGCCTTCTCGGTGTCTATCTGTCTGATGATAAAGTGAACAAGCAGAAGAAAGTGAGAAAGCTTGCGAGAAAAATGATCCGTTCAAGCGGCTCAGTCAGCTTTTTCTTCTATATGAATGGACGTGCCTACAGAAACATTATGAAAATGCTGCCTGTTAATATTTATCTGAAGCAGGAGCGGGTATAATTCAGTCGAATATTTCGCTAAGCGGAATATTCGACTTTTTAATTAGAATTAAACATAATGTGTGGTGAGAGGAGTGGGATTATGTCACTGACATTGAGTATATTAGATCAATCTTCTATTTCAGAAGGAGGAACAGCAGAACAGGGGCTCAGCCAGACAGTTGAGCTTGCACAGCTTGCTGACAGGCTAGGCTTTAAGCGGTTCTGGGTGTCTGAACACCATGATACACCCACACTTGCAGGATCTTCGCCTGAAGTGTTAATTGCACATCTTGCAGCTAAGACGGAACGGATTAAAGTCGGTTCCGGGGGCGTCATGCTGCCGCATTATAGTGCATATAAAGTAGCAGAAAACTTTAAAGTGCTTGAAGGATTGACGCCAGGGCGTATTGATGTCGGTATCGGCAGGGCACCAGGCGGTATGCCGAGAGCTTCCTATGCATTATCGGACGGGAAGCCGCGCGATGTGAACCGTTATCCTGACCAGGCTGTTGAATTACTGCAGTATCTGCATGATGATATTCCCGAAGATCACCCGTACGGCAATATCAAAGCAACGCCTGTCACTCAGACAGTACCTGATCTGTGGATGCTTGGTTCAAGTCCATCATCTGCTGCTTTAGCTGCTGAACTGGGCGTACCTTATACGTTTGCCTTATTTATTAACGGTCAGGGCGGTCCATCCTACACGCAGCAGTACCTGAAAAGATTTAAGCCGTCAAAATACTATGACAAGCCTAAGCATACAGTCGCAGTATTTACCATATGCGGTGAGACGATGGAGGATGCAGAGCGGATTGCATCAAGTCTTGATCTTTCAATGGTGATGCTTGAGCAAGGTATGCCGTCTAAAGGGACGCCGAGTCCTGAGAAAGCGATGGCGTATCCATATAGTCACTTTGAGAGAATGCGCGTGCTTGAAAACAGGAAGCGTATGGTCATTGGTGATGTGGATCATGTTGAAAAAGAGCTTCACAGGCTTGCTGAAGAGTATGAGACTGATGAGATTATGCTGACTACGATTGCTTATGATTTTGAGGATAAGATGAATTCGTATAAGCGGATTGCGGAGAGAATGCTATAGGCTTCACAGCCAGCCGCTGCCCCTTTCCATGGAGAGCTGCGCTTTCCTGCCCCCGGGCGGTGAGCCTCCTCGGCTTCGCCTGCGGGGTCTCACCTGTCCCTTCCTGGGGCGGGAGTCTCCGCTCTCCATTCCAAGGGGCAGCTTGATGGTATAATCAATCTTTTGAAATGTTGAGAAAGAACTTTATCATAATGATATGAAAACAGCCATGTGATCATTAATCTAATCACATGGCTGTTTTTCATTTCTTTTCAATCGCCAGAATAAATGGCGAGGGTGTTTGGGTGTTGATGAACTGGTAGCGCAGTACCTGGGCATCGAGGCCGTCGATTTTTTCGCAGTAGCGAAGCAGGTAATCGCGTTCTACGGCGCCTTCAGGGTGTCCGTGATAGATTACAAGAATCATCATGCCGCCTGAGCGCATGACACGCAGGCACTGTTCAACAGCTGCGATCGTTGTGCGCGGTCTTGTCACGATGGTTTCGTCTCCGCCTGGCAGGTAACCGAGGTTAAAGATGGCTCCTGCAACAGCGCCGTGATGAACCGGTGGCAGTGTGTCTTCAATCGTTTCATGGCCTTGTTTGAATAACAGGACGCGGTTTTTCAGTTCGTGTTCTTCAAGCTTTGAGGCAGTTTCATCAATTGCATCATCCTGCACATCAAATCCGTATACTCTGCCATGATCACCGACAAGCCGGGCGAGAAAGAGCGTATCATTGCCGTTTCCGACTGTTGCATCGATTACAACTTCTCCGGGCTTAACCGCTCTTTCCAACAGCGTTCTGGTATACGGGAGGATACGGTCGAGATTCATGAACGCACCCCGCTTACATATTGACTTCCCTGACAGGACCCCCGCTCAATGAGTGCACGGTCTATACCCGTCAGTACTTCCCATTTATTCACGCTCCACATCGGTCCGACCATCAGATCGATCGGTCCGTCACCTGTGATGCGGTGAATAATCATTTCAGGCGGAAGAATCTCCAGCTGATCACACACAAGTTCAACGTAATCCTCTTGTGACATAAATTCCAGCTGGCCTTTTTCATATTGCTTAACCATCGGTGTGCCTTTTAACAGATGCAGCAGGTGGATTTTAATCCCCTGAACATCAAGATCTGCGACAGCTTTTGCCGTTTCCATCATCATGTCGCGGTCCTCACCAGGCAGCCCGTTAATGATATGTGAACATACTCTGATGCCGCGGTCACGCAGTTTTTTGACGCCTTCTTTGTAGCATTCAAAATCGTGTGCGCGGTTGATCATATCTGCGGTAGACTCATGTACCGTCTGCAGCCCTAATTCCACCCAAAGATACGTGCGTTCATTCAGCTCAGCCAGATAATCCACTACATCATCCGGCAGGCAGTCAGGTCTTGTTGCAATCGATAAGCCGACCACATCCTCAAACCCGAGTACTTTCTCATATTTTTCACGCAGTACTTCAACGGGTGCATGCGTATTCGTAAATGCCTGGAAGTAAGCCATATACTTACCTTCCTTCCATTTACGGTGCATGCGTGTTTTCACTTCATTGAACTGAACTTCAAGCGGATCGACCCGGTTTCCTGCGAAGTCACCGGATCCTGCAGCACTGCAGAATGTGCAGCCGCCGTGTGCGACGGTGCCGTCACGATTCGGGCAGTCAAAGCCGCCATCAAGCGCCACTTTAAATACTTTATGTCCAAACTGATTTCTTAAATGATAGTTCCATGTATGATAGCGCTTATTGTCAGCCGCATATTGAAAAGGATTTTCTGTTGCCAAAGGTTTGAACCTCCTTCATTGCTAGTAACGTACTCTAGGCATTCTACCATGATTCTTGTAAGGGGACTACTGAATGGGAGTGTATTGATCAAAAAGTGCCATGTCACGCGCTTGTGATGCTGCCTGAAAGTCATAAAAGTCTGTGCGAATGTCGTCTGTTTTCGGTTAAATGTCGTATTAGCCCCGGTAATGGTTGGATACACCCGGGTTTATGGTCGTGTCGGCAGCCGTAATGGTCGTATAACCCGGTATTGTGGTCGTATCAGCTGCCACAAAGGTCGTATCCGGCTATCTCAGTGCTGTTTGTCCGGAACCTGATAACCCGTTCACTCAAATTTTCTATCATCATCTTGTTTTCACCAACCAATACAGTTAAAATAATTTGGTACACGAAATAGATATGAAAAGAGGGACTTCAGTGCCGCGTTCTTTGTGGTTTTTAGTGATTGGGATGGCAATCAATGTGACGGGGGCTTCTTTTTTATGGCCGTTAAATACAATTTATATAAGCGGGGAGCTTGGCAAATCGCTTACGACTGCAGGGCTTGTGCTAATGGCAAATGCCGGTGCGAGTGTGCTTGGCAATCTGCTTGGCGGGGTGCTGTTTGACAAAATCGGCGGTTACCGGTCAATTATGTCAGGGATTGTGATTACGCTGACATCTGTCGGCGGGCTGATGATCTGGCACGGCTGGCCGCATTATGTATTCTTTATGATTTTGATCGGATTTGGTTCAGGGATCGTGTTTCCTTCGATGTATGCAATGGCAGGATCAGTCTGGCCTGAAGGCGGCAGAAAAGCGTTTAATGCGATCTACCTTGCAACCAATATCGGGGTTGCTGCAGGAGCCGCTGTGGGAGGCTTAGTTGCATCACTTTCATTTGATTATATCTTTATCGCGAATTTTGCGATGTATGTAGTTTTCTTTTTAATCGCACTTTTAACCTATAAAAAGATTGAAATTCAGCCGAACATCCAGACGAGTGTTCTGCAGGAGCGGGGCAGTATTAAGAGTAAGGCAGCATTTACATCATTACTGATTTTATGTGCAGGCTATCTGTTATGCTGGGTTGGATACGTTCAGTGGCAGTCCACGATTGCCGACTACACGCAGCAGATCAATATTCCGCTTGAGCAATACAGCTTTTTATGGACAGTGAACGGTGTCTTAATCGTAGCGGGTCAGCCGCTGATTCGTCCGATTGTAAAAAGGTTTGAGCATAATCTGAAGATCCAGATGGCGATTGGCGCAGTTATTTTTATGGTGTCATTCGGTGTGACAGCTTACGCCGGGAGTTTCCAGGGCTTTCTTGCTGCGATGCTCATTCTGACGATTGGTGAGATGCTGATCTGGCCAGCTGTGCCAACCATTGCAAGCAGACTTGCACCAAAGGGAAGAGAAGGCTTTTATCAGGGCGTTGTTAACAGTACAGCAACCGGTGGAAGAATGATCGGACCGCTGCTTGGGGGGATCATGGTGGATCTGTATGGCATGACGCCGCTGTTTTTCCTGTTAATCGGATTAATCTTCGTCTCCATTTTCATAATATTCATTTACGATCTGCCTTTGAAAAAAGAACAGGAAGCCGCCGCTTAAAAAGACTTGCAAGCTCTCAGTCAATTGCATACAATAGAAAATAGTCATTTATAAATAAGACGTTGAAAAGGAATAGTAACAGCAAGCGGCCGCAAAAAGAGAGTCTGTATGTGGTGAAAGCAGACCGGCAGCACTGTGAACTCACCTTTGAGTCGATTATGTGAAAAGAAGTAGCATAATCCGTTTTCCGCGATAAGGATTTGAGCGCGTGTACACGAAATTGGGTGGTACCGCGGGAGTGTATAAGCACCTCCCGTCCCATAATTGGGGCGGGAGTTTTTTGTTTATTAAAGGTAATTTTTTACATTTAGGAGGAACTGGTATGAGCTTTGATCATAAAGTGATCGAAAAGAAATGGCAAAAGCACTGGCTTGAAGAAAAAACATTTAAAACAGATGAGGATTTCACAAAGAAGAAATTCTACGCACTTGATATGTTTCCTTATCCATCCGGCGCGGGTCTGCACGTAGGACACCCGGAAGGTTATACAGCAACTGATATCTTAGCGCGCTATAAGCGTATGCAGGGCTATAATGTGCTTCATCCGATGGGATGGGATGCATTCGGTCTTCCTGCTGAACAATATGCACTTGATACAGGTAATTCACCTGCTGAATTCACTAAGAAAAATATCGATACATTCCGCAGACAGATCCAGGAGCTTGGCTTCTCTTATGACTGGGATCGTGAAGTAAGCACGACGGATCCTGAATATTATAAATGGACGCAGTGGATCTTCCTTAAGCTGTATGAAAAAGGACTTGCTTATGTAGATGAAGTGGCTGTGAACTGGTGCCCGGCACTTGGAACAGTACTTGCAAATGAAGAAGTTATTGACGGTAAAAGTGAGCGCGGAGGACACCCGGTAGAGCGCCGTCCGATGAAGCAGTGGGTGCTGAAAATCACGGCTTACGCGGACCGTCTGATTGATGACCTTGAAGAACTGGACTGGCCTGAAAGCATTAAAGATATGCAACGCAACTGGGTCGGCCGTTCTGAAGGTGCTGAAATTACATTTAACATTGATAACACAAGCGAGAAGTTCGATGTGTTCACAACGCGTCCAGATACACTTTTTGGCGCAACGTATGCAGTACTTGCACCTGAGCATCCGCTTGTTGATCAAATTACAACAGCTGAGCAGAAACATGCAGTTGATGCATATATTGAAAAAATCAAATCGAAAAGTGACCTGGAGCGTACAGATCTTGCCAAAGAGAAGACTGGTGTATTCACAGGCGCTTATGCGATCAATCCGGTAAACGATGAGAAAATGCCAATCTGGATTGCAGATTACGTGCTCATGAGTTATGGAAGCGGTGCGATTATGGCTGTACCTGCCCATGATGAAAGAGACTATGAGTTTGCGACAGAATTCAACCTGCCGATCCGTGAAGTCGTTGAAGGCGGAGACATTTCTAAAGAGGCTTATACAGGAGAAGGTAAGCATGTGAATTCAGGTTTCCTTGACGGGCTCGGGAAAGAAGCAGCCATTACAAAATCAATTGAGTGGCTTGAAGACAAAGGTCTTGGCACTAAAAAGATTACTTACCGCCTGCGTGACTGGCTGTTCAGCCGCCAGCGTTACTGGGGTGAGCCGATTCCAATCATTCACTGGGAAGACGGGACAATGTCAGGCGTTCCTGAGTCTGAACTGCCGCTTGAGCTGCCAAAAACAGAAAATATTAAGCCTTCAGGAACAGGTGAGTCACCGCTTGCCAATATTGAAGACTGGGTGAATGTCACTCATCCTGAAACAGGGATGAAAGGCCGCCGTGAGACGAACACAATGCCTCAGTGGGCGGGTAGCTGCTGGTATTACCTGCGCTATATTGATCCAACGAACAGCGAAGCGCTGGCTGACCCTGAAAAAATTAAACACTGGCTGCCGGTCGATATCTATGTAGGTGGAGCTGAGCACGCTGTATTGCACCTGCTGTATGCACGTTTCTGGCATAAAGTACTTTATGATATTGGTGTAGTACCAACAAAAGAGCCGTTCCAGAAGCTGTTTAACCAGGGAATGATTCTTGGTGAAAACAACGAAAAAATGAGTAAATCAAAAGGTAACGTCGTAAACCCTGATGAGATCATCCGTACACACGGTGCTGATACACTGCGCGTATACGAAATGTTTATGGGGCCGCTTGAAGCATCTGTTGCATGGTCTGAAAATGGTCTTGACGGTGCTAGAAGATTCCTTGAGCGTATCTGGAGACTGCTTGTAACAGACGAAGGGAAGATGACTGATAAAGTTGCTGACCAGCACAGTGATGCACTAGAAAAAGTGTATCATCAGACTGTGAAGAAAGTGACTGAAGATATTGAAGGCATCCGTTTCAATACTGCGATCTCACAGCTGATGGTATTTGTGAATGAGGCATACAAAGTTGACGTCATTCCATCAGACTATATAAAAGGCTTTATTAAAATGCTGTCACCAATTGCGCCGCACTTAGCTGAAGAACTGTGGGAAAAGATTGGTGAAGGTGAACTGAGCTATGCAGAGTGGCCAACATTTGATGAGTCCAAGCTGACTGATGACGAAGTTGAAATTGTTGTACAAATTAACGGCAAGCTAAAGAAAAAACTGATGGTACCGCTAGAAGCAACGCGTGAAGAAATGGAAGCACTCGCAATGGAGCAGGATGAAGTGAAGTCTGCGACAGAAGGCAAAACGATCCGCAAAGTCATTGCAGTTCCAGGTAAACTCGTCAATATCGTAGCAAACTGATGGTTTTGATTGTTATAATCTAATTATGCTTAAAAGGAAAGGGTGAAGAACATGTCTGAATTAAACACAATTACTGCAAGTGAAGTACAAAAGAAGCTTGAAGCAGGAGAAAACCTGAATCTGATTGATGTCCGTGAAAATGATGAAGTAGCTGAAGGGATGATTCCTGAAGCCACTCACATTCCAATGGGTGACATTTCAATGCACCTTGATGAGCTTGATCAGGATAAAGAATACATCGTGATCTGCCGCTCCGGCCGCAGAAGTGAAAATGTAGGCTGGTTCCTGCATGACCACGGTTATAAAGTAACAAACATGACAGGCGGAATGCTTGAGTATCAGGGTGAGACAAAACCAAAATCATAATAAAAACCCGGTGCCACATGAGTTTTGGTGTGGCACCGGGTATTTTTATGTTTTAAATTGATTTGAAGTAATTAGTGAGGCTCTCAACAGAAGCCCCCAATCCCTCACTCAGCCGCATTACTCCCGGCAAGTCTTCCGGTCACAAGCGCAGAAGTAATATTATATCCACCGGTGTACCCGTGGATATCAAGCAGCTCACCGCACAGGAACAATCCTTCGCACTTCTTTGATTTCATCGTTTTAGGCTCAATCTCCTTAATAGAAACGCCTCCGCCTGTCACAAATGCTTTTTCAATGGACTGAGTACCATTTACTTTCATATCAAAAGCAGTCAGTAATGCAGCCATACCACGGATTTTTTCGGATGAAATAGTACCCGCCTGCTGGTCAGGGTCAATATCCTGATGCTCCATCAGGAAATGGATGTAGCGCTCAGGCGCGAGTCCTTTCCATACATTCTTAACGGCTTTTTTCGCATCATCTTTTGCCATCTGGTTCAGCTGCTGAAAGACGCTTTCGGCATTTTCACCGGGCATGACATTAATCCGGACTGTGACCGGGGCACCTTTTTGCTTTTTCATTTCTTTTACTGCATATTGACTGCAGCGCAGGATCGCAGGGCCTGATAATCCAAAATGGGTAAACAGCATATCCATCTGATGCGTGACAATCGGTTTGCCATTTTTCTTCAGTACGCTGACTGCAGCATCGCGCAGCGCGAGTCCCTGAAGAGATTTGTTTTTTATAAATGGTTCGTCTGATAACAGCGGAACCTCTGTCGGAAACAGGTCTGTTACTGTGTGGCCTGCTTTTTCAACCCAGGGGTAACCATCACCTTCAGACCCTGTCTGAGGCACAGACTTGCCGCCGACGGCTAATACGACTGCGTCAGCCTGGATCTTCTCCTCATTTCTCGTTTCAATTCCGGTCACCTGGCCGTTCTCTATCAAAAGATCTTTTACAGGTGCATTGGTTCTGATCTCAACATTTAACTCACCAAGTCTGTAAAGCAGTGCATCAACCACAGATTGTGCTTTATTTGACACAGGGAACATTCTGCCGTGGTCTTCTTCTTTTAGCGCCACACCAAGACCCTCAAAAAATTCAATGATATCTTCATTATTAAAAACTGAAAATGCACTATATAAAAATCGTCCATTACCGGGAATGTGCTTGATAATTTCGTCGATCGGCAGTCTGTTTGTGACGTTACAGCGTCCGCCGCCTGAGATTGCAAGCTTTCTGCCAAGCTTTGTTCCTTTATCAATCAGGAGCACGCGCTCTTTCTTTTCGCCGGCTGCAATGGCTGCCATCAGTCCTGAAGGTCCACCGCCGACGATGATTACATCATATTTCATGTTGTTTCAACTCTTTTCTGCAATATGCATCTATTCTACCGTGCAAAACACGACAATTCAATGTGCTTATCATTGTCAATCACACTGAGCGGTAGTACACTCTTATATAGTGTGAAAATTCTTGTCAGATGATTAGGAAGTGAATATTAATAGATGTCTACATCAACACTTGTCAGAGGTACGTTTATTCTGACGCTCGGTACGTTTATCTCAAAGTTTCTCGGACTATTTTATGTGATTCCATTTAATGAACTCGTACGCGATGAGCCCGGTGCGCTCGCGCTGTACGGATATGGATACATTCCTTATACGATTTTCCTTTCAGTGGCCACTGCAGGGGTACCGCTCGCAGTGTCCAAATTTATATCCAAATATAATACGCTCGGTGAATATGAAGTGGGACGGAAGCTGTTCAGGTCAGGTTTGATCCTGATGTCGCTGACAGGGATTCTGTCATTTCTGATCATGTATTTATTCGCGCCTGTTTTTGCTGAAATGGTGATTGCCTCAAATGAGCAGCAGGTGAGCGTGGAACAGATCATTACAGTCATCAGAGCGGTCAGTTTTGCGTTAATCATTATTCCTGTCATGAGTCTGATCAGGGGCTTCTTCCAGGGATATGAATCAATGGGGCCGACTGCCGTTTCCAATGTTATTGAACAGATCGTACGGATTGTCTTTCTGCTTGGCGGAGTATATGTTGTTCTGTTTGTAATGGAAGGCTCGATGACAGAGGCAATCGGTGTTGCGACATTCGCAGCGTTTGTCGGAGGTATAGCAAGTCTTGCACTACTTGTATATTATTACCTGAAACGCAAGCCTCATTTAGATAAGTTAAGTGCAACCGGTAAAAATGAAATGAATGTCTCGATTAAAGACATGTATAAAGAAATTGTTTTATACTCCATTCCGTTTGTACTTGTCGGCGTGGCTAATCCGTTGTTTCAGGTCATTGATACACTGACATTTAATAAAGCGATGGTATCAATCGGTCTTGCAGCTGTCACGGATCTTCAGCTGGAGATTTTAAACTTTAAAACACACAAGCTTGTTATTATACCTGTGTCACTTGCAACTGCGTTTGCCATGACGCTGATTCCCGTAATTACCACAAGCTTTTCAAAAGGGAACTGGCATAACCTGAACAGACAGATCGACCAGACTTTTCAGATTCTGCTGTTTCTGACGATGCCTGCAGCAATCGGTCTTGCGCTGCTTGCTGAGCCGGCTTATACGGTCTTTTACGGAGCGGATGAGCTTGGAACGGCTGTGCTGAGAACGTATGCGCCTGTTGCGATTTTATTTGCGATCTATACTGTGACCGCCGCGATGATGCAGGGGATTAATGAACAAAGATGGAGTGTGCTCAGCTTACTTGTTGGCTTGTTAGTAAAGCTGTCACTTAACATTCCGCTCGTTCAGATGATGGAAGTCCAGGGTGCAGTGCTTGCGACAAGCATCGGCTATGTGGCAGCAATCGTCATTAACCTGTTTGTGATTAAATATTATGCAGCTTACAAATACAGAATGGTTGTCAGAAGAACGATGCTGATGCTGATCTTTAACGTCATTATGGCTGTTCCGGTGCTCACACTTTATTTTGGACTGGATCTTGTTTTCGATCCGGAAAACAGACTGCACGCAGTGATAATTCTTGCTGTCTGTGGACTTGCCGGTGCATTTGTCTATGCTGTCCTCAGCATGAAGTCACGCCTGGCAGACAGACTATTCGGTGACCGGATTACACGTTTACGCAATAAATTTTCTTAAAAAAGGATGTTTCTCATGAGACTCGACAAACTGCTATCGAATATGGGGTATGGCAGCAGAAAAGAAATGAAGAAATGGTTAAAGTCAGGTGCTGTCACAGTCGATGGCAAGCCTGTTAAAGACGGTAAGCAGCAGGTGAACACTGAACATCAGACTGTTACCGTAAACGGGGAAGAAGTTCATTACAGAGAGTTCATCTACCTGATGATGAATAAACCGCAGGGTGTGATTTCAGCGACGGAAGACGGGTTACATGAAACGGTCATTGACTTAATTGATCCGGACTACCACCTGTTCGAGCCGTTTCCTGTTGGCAGGCTCGATAAAGATACAGAAGGGTTCATGCTGCTGACGAATGATGGTGCGCTGGCACATGATCTGCTGTCGCCTAAAAAGCACGTGGCGAAGACGTATTATGCAAAAGTAGCGGGTGCTGTGACACAAGATGATATAGAAGCTTTTAAAAATGGTGTCACACTCGATGATGGCTATGAAACAAAGCCCGGAGAACTCGTGATCTTACACAGCGGGGATACCTCAGAGATCGAACTGACAATTACTGAAGGTAAATTCCATCAGGTCAAGCGGATGTTCCAGTCGGTTGGAAAAGAAGTTGTATTCTTAAAAAGGCTTTCCATGGGACCGCTCGAACTTGATCCTGACCTTGAACCTGGTGAATACCGGGAACTGAGTGAGGAAGAATTATTATTATTACAAAATAGATAAATAACTGAGCCATCAGGTTTGACTGACGTCCAGCTGACCCTTGGAGTGGGAAACGGAGTCTTGCCGCCCGGGGGCCGGAAAGCTTAGTTTCCCGCAGTAAAGGGTCAGCTTTTTGAATCCTCACAATAACAAAACAAGAGCAGCGCTGCGGCGCTGCTCTTTTATACTTTCAGTTTATGAAATTTTTACTTTTTTCTCTGTCGTTGTCCATTTGCCCCGACTAGGACTTGTCACTAAATCGTTATAGGCTAACACATTCAAATCCCTTTGAATGGTGCGAGGTGTAATGCCGAATTCATCTACCAAATCATTAGTAGTCACTGTTCCATTGTCTTTGATGAACATATAGACAGATTTGATCCGAGTCAGCATTCTGTTCGTAGTTGGTTTCAAAAAACCACTCCCTCATCTTTTTTCCATGGCAATGACGACGGTTAACAGGTTATTCATGCTCAGAAGTAAAATTGGATGCCTGACGACAGCCCCTTCTCATTCTTTTTCGACAATTATGATTGTCTGACAATTTCATTGTACACCCCTCTGATATAAAATTCCACCCTTTTGTACCTATTTACAAACTATTAACATTTTTTCAAGTGAATCGTTCGTTATTAAGAGAAACAGAAACTTTTTAAACAGGTGAATCGTATAGATAAAAAAGGGAGTGGGTTTATGCTGAAAGTACAGATACAGTCAGGCAGTTACATACCGAATCAATCAACCATTCAACATATTCATTTTCAGCTTCACCCGGGCGAGCTGCTTGTAATGATCGGGTCTAACGGTGCAGGGAAGAGTACAACACTGAAAGCGATCATGGGTCAGCTTCCATTTTTAGAAGGTGAAGTAGTATTTCAAAAAAATATAAGATACTCATTTATACCCGAGAGGCCTGTATTTTATGACGAATTAACTTTGCAGGAGCATCTGCAGTTTATTGCTGATATCGAAGAGCTCCCTGAAGCGGAATGGAAGCCGAGGGCAAAAATGTGGCTTGAGAAATTTCAGCTGATGAAGGTGATTCATGAACTGCCGGGAACCTTTTCTAAAGGCATGCAGCAAAAAGCGATGCTACTGCTTGCACTTTTAACAAAACCGTCACTGTGGATTATTGATGAGCCTTTTATGGGGCTGGATCCTTCAGCGGTGAAGCTTTTTATGAAGCTGATTGAAGAGGAGCGTAAGAGGGGGGCAGGCATACTGATGTGCACCCATGTGCTTGATACGGCTGAGAAGATCGGTGACAGATTCGTCATTATTGCGGAAGGAACTGTGTCTGCTCACGGAACGCTTGAGGAAGTACTGTCTCAGCATGGGGCTGCAGATTTATATGGCTGTATTCCGGAGGCTGAGTAAATATGAGGGGCCTGTTACTTACGAGGATCCGGAAAGACTACAATTACCAGTACGGTATTATAAAGACAGCGATTGACTGGACAGTGATCGTGTATTTTATTATTCCGCTACTTTTTTTCACTGGGCTATTCTACAGATCGCTCTGGATAGAGCCTCCTGTGTGGTTTGACTGGTTCGACTGGCGTCTGGCTGCTCTTATCATTGCTCTTTCAGTGCTGTCTTCAAGGTGGCGGACGTTCCTGTATGAAGCTGACAGTGTTTTCTTAATTAAAAGAAGAGATCAGGTTGAATTGATTTTAAAAAAGAGCTTTATCTATAACTTGGTATTTTCGTTTCTGGAAACCGGTATCATCATCGTTTTATTGCTGCCTTTTGTCATTAATTTTCTGTCAGTCAGCTGGCTGTCAGTGGTCGCACTGTGGGTAGCGGCTGCATCCTTAAGGGTAAGTGGGAAAGCGGCATTCTATTTTACCTGGCTCAAATTTAAAGGCTGGGAGCTTCAGGCTGGTGTGATCGCGATAGCAATCGGGCTGATCATTGCTGCATTTCCTGTCGTCTGGCTCAGTCTGTATGTGCCTCTCGCTGCTATGCTGCCGCTGATCATATTAATGGCAATCCTTCCTGTATTACTTAAAAACAGCCTGCTATCTGCGGGAAGAATTCTCGATCACGGGTTAAAGGAACGTGAATATAAGACGCGGCTCATTAAAAAAATGTTCTCAATGTCATATGAAGTGGATACACCGCCAAGAGCAAAAACACGTTCCAAGCCCTGGCTGTTCGGCTACTCTCAGAAGATATTCAAGAACGCCGGACCACAGCAGGCGCTGGCAGAGCTTTTTATCAAGCATTATGCAAGAGACAGGGAATTCACCTATCACATTATGCGGTTCTTCGGTGCTGCCGGTGCATCAGGCTTCTTTGTCCCATCAGGCTGGGGATACTTAATTATTGTATCATTTCTGGCATTTGGAACCGTGATGGTGCTTGGGCAGATGTGGGCTCAACTGATTGATCAGCATGCAATTGGCGGTAAGTATAAAACGAAGGATGCGTATTTTAAAGTCAGACGAATATTTAATGTGATTGTGATGGTTCCATACCTGGTTTTTGCTGTTGTCTATTTTGTATGAATCAAATTTCATGGTGATTCCAGGAGTGAAATGTTCTATAATAGGACCATTATCAAAGAACGGAGTGAACGCGGTGACGATCAGCTGGACAGATGAAGCAGAAAAAAGAAAAGACGGAATCATCAGGGAACTCAGGCAGCTAATCGCGATTCCGAGTGTACTGGATGAATCAGCTGCTGATGAGCATGCCCCTTTTGGCAAAGAAGTGAAAGAAGCACTGGATTACTTATTAAACGCCGGTGAATCAGCCGGATTCATCAGCAAAAACGTTGGCAATATTGCGGGGCACCTTGAGATGGGTCAGGGGGATGAGCTGCTCGGCATTCTCTGTCACGTAGATGTTGTGCCCGCCGGTAAAGGGTGGTCCCATCCTCCGTTTGAGGGCGTTGTAGAGGATGGAAAACTGTTTGGCCGGGGAGCAATTGATGATAAAGGACCGACAATCGCTGCTTATTTCGCGATGAAAATCATTAAAGAGCTGAATCTGAAAATGAATAAAAGGGTCAGGATGATCATTGGAACGGACGAAGAAAGTGACTGGCGCTGTGTAGACCGTTATTTTCAGGAAGAAGAGATGCCTTCAATCGGCTTTGCGCCTGATGCCGATTTTCCGGTGATCCATGCTGAAAAAGGAATCATGGACGCCGATTTCCATCTGACAGATTATGAACCTGACGTGCATGCACCTAAGATCGAAATGCATACGTTTCATTCCGGCGAACGCTACAATATGGTGCCGGATTATGCTAAGGCAGAACTGACCGTTCATGCTGAACAGACTTATCTGCTGCAGGAATATGAAGAATTTCTGAAGGAGCATGAATTAAGCGGAGACTTTTATGTGAAGAGCGGACTGCTGACGATGGAGCTGAATGGACAATCTGCTCATGCGATGGAGCCTGACGATGGAATCAATGCAGGCATTATGCTGTTAAGATTTTTATGCAGGTTTGGACTCGATGCCAGATCAAAGGCATTTGCCGGCTTTGCCAATAAATACTTATATAACGGTTCGAGAGGTGTTGCGCTTGGCATCGCAGGTCAGGATGACATAAGCGGTGATCTGACATTGAACACCGGGCTGATCCGTTATACAGAAGATCAGGCTTATTTCGGACTTAATATACGCTATCCGGTTACATATGATATGGATCAGAAGCGTGATTGGCTGACGGATGAAATGAAGAATCACCATATCCGTGTTGATGTAAAAGATGACTCTAAGCCGCATCATGTAAATGGTGATGATCCTTTTATCCAGACATTACTGAAAGTGTATGAGAATCAGACTGGTGAAAAAGGTGAACTTCTCGCCATTGGGGGAGGCACTTATGCACGCTCACTTGAAAAAGGAGTCGCATTTGGCGCACTGTTCCCCGGAAAAGAAGATGTAGCACACCAGAAAGATGAATATATTGATGTAGAAGACTTATTAAAAGCCACGGCTATATATGCAGAAGCCATCTATGAGCTTGCCTGCGAAAAGGAATGATAGAGGGGGAGATCAGTTTGGGAACAATTCTTGTAAATGATCAGTTTTTAGACCGTGTAAATGGAACAGTGGACATTGAAGACCGCGGCTATCAATTTGGTGACGGTGTATATGAAGTTGTCAGAGTATACGGTGGTAAAATGTTTACAGCGAAAGAGCACCTGACAAGGTTATTTGAATCTGCTGAAAAGATTTTTCTGACGCTTCCTTTTACACTTGAAGAGCTAACAGCAAGACTTGAAAAGCTGATGGCAGACAACCAGCTCGATACAGGGATCATCTATCTTCAGGTCACACGCGGTGCATCATCAAGACAGCACCATTTTCCTGACCAGCCAAGTGCAGTGCTCACTGCCTATACAAAGGAAGTAGCTCGTCCCGTTGCGGATATGAGCGCTGGCGTTAAGGCAATTACAACACCGGATGTCAGATGGCTGAGATGTGATATTAAGAGTCTGAACTTACTCGGTAACCTGCTCGCAAAACAGGAAGCAGTATCTAAAGGCGGCTTTGAAGCGATCCTGCACAGAGACGAAACTGTCACTGAAGGCTCATCTTCCAATATCTTTATTATTTCAGATAACACGATGTATACACATCCGGCAACAAACCTTATTTTAAACGGGATCACACGCCGTGAAATTTTAAAGCACTGCGCAGCAATTGGTCTTCAGGTTGCTGAAAAAGCATTCACACTTGATGAACTGATGAATGCAGAAGAAGTCTTTATGGCAAGTACCACAGCAGAAGTCATGCCGTTAACACAGGTAAATGACGCACAAATCGCAAACGGCACACCAGGTAACTGGACACGTAAACTGCAGGAAGCATTCGAAGAAGCAGTTGAAAAACAATGCGGGGCATTGACAGAGACCATTACGCTTTAATAAATTTCGCTCTGTAAAAGTTGGCTGCTGATTTCCGCTTCAGGCGGAAGCTTTCCGCGGCCGGGCGGTGAGCCATCAGGCTGCGCCGTGATTGTCTCACCTGTCCCTTCCTGCCGCAGGAGTCACCGCCTTCCGCTCCAATCATCAGCCGTGCAATAAAATAAATCAACTTTAATAAGTAAATAAAAAGCAGCGGTTGAAACATAAACGTTTCAGCCGCTGCTTTATTATTGTTGTTTTATAGTGTTATATCATTTTATTCATATCTGAACACGTCGCTCGACAGGTATCTCTCACCCGTATCACACGCAATAAACACCACAAATGAATCCTCAGGCAGTGTCTTCGCTACTTCTAATGCCGCATAACATGCTGCCCCTGATGAAGGACCGACTAGGATACCTTCCTCCCGCGCAAGGCGGCGTGTAATATCATATGCCTGTTCGTCTTCAATTTTATGAATCTTATCATATACGTCCTGATTCAGGATATCAGGGATAAAACCGGGGCTTGTACCAACAAGCTTATGCTTTCCAGGCTTTCCACCGGATAATACAGGAGACCCTGCCGGCTCAACGACGTGCACCTGAAGCCCGTTATATTTTTCCTTCAGCACTTCACCGGTTCCAGTGATCGTGCCGCCTGTACCTGCTGTTGCAACAAATGCACTGAGCGGTTTGCCCAGCTGGTCAGCGGCTTCGATAATTTCAAGTGCCGTGGATTTTCTGTGTGCATCCGGATTAGCGAAATTCTCAAATTGCATTGGTACAAAGCTGCCTTCGATTTCCTTTGCCAGCTCGTTTGCTTTTTTAATTGCGCCAGGCATTTTTTCATCACCTGGTGTGAGCACGACTTCGGCGCCGTATGCTTTTAACAGATTAATCCGTTCAGCTGTCATCGTATCCGGCATCACTAGGATAGAACGGTATCCGCGGGCTGCTGCATTCATCGCGATGCCAATGCCTGTGTTACCGCTTGTCGGCTCAATGATTGTAGAGCCTTCTTTTAATAATCCCGATTTTTCAGCTTCAAGCATCATATTGAAGGCAGCACGGTCTTTTACACTTTTACTCGGATTGTAGTATTCAAGTTTTGCATAAACTGTTGCTCCTTTTTCAGGCTGCAGTCTGTTTAGTTTTACAAAGGGTGTATCCCCGATCAGTTCTGCAATATTATTAACTACTTTCATCATGATCATCCTTTCAAGACAGTTACGTGATTTCATTCTACCTTTAACCGCGCGGGGATTCAATTTAGACTGTCCAGACTTCCAAAAAACGTTATAATAAAGCAAGTACAGCATAATGGAGGATGACAATGGAAAAACATTATTTCATTGCGTGCAAATTACCGGATAAAGTGAAAAGCAAATTGTATGAGCTGCAGCAGACTCATCTTCAACAGGACTGCTTTAAAAAATACACTGAGCGCGATGACCTTCATATTACATTGTCATTTTTTGGTGCGGTTTCAGAGCAAGAGCTTAAGATTGTCTGCGCGGAGCTCGATAATAAGATAAAAAGCCATGAAAAAATTCGTGTAACGTTTGATCGAATCGATACGTTTGGCCATGAGTTGGCACCAAGGGTATGGTGGGCAAGACCAACACCTTCTGCACCTCTGAATGAACTATACCGGACTGTACAGGACATTGCAGGACTGATCCATAAAGATGAACATAGACCGTTTCGTCCCCATGCCACGCTGGCGAAAAAGTGGAAAGGCGAACCGGCTGACGTATATAGAGGACCTGTTGAACCTGTAACAGGGCTTATAGATGAAGTTGTCATCTATGAGATTCATCCTCAAAAAAGACCGATGTATGAGATATATGCCTCCTATCAGTTATCAGAAAGCGGTGAAAATGATGGCACAGTTAATTAAGCTGCAGGATTACGTTTCAAGATACGAAAAGGATATGATTCGCTATCCTTCACAATATGTCAGGCTGAAAAAACAGCAGTGGACAAAAATTAAACAGCAGTGGGAAGATGGCGGTGTCTACCTCAATGAAGAGGAGATTCAGCGCTTTAAAGAGGAAGTGGAGGGCAAGGAAGGGATTTTAAAGAGATTCAAGAAAATTCTTGTGCGTCATGAAGAAGAACCCGAAGTTGAAGAGGAGCCGGATGAAAGTGACGACCTTTCATTTGAACCTTCCGTCTATTATAAACCGGAGACACTGGATGATCTGAAGCACCTTTACCTCGATCAGCTGCTTCATTTTCAGCTGAAATGGGCAAGCTCAACACTAACTGAAAAGTCTTACGTGGATTCGAAATATCACCGGGATGATCATCTGAAGTTTTTCCTCCAGCGTTTTCCCGATACGTTTCTATTAATGTATGAACCGATTCTGTTATTGAAGAAAGCGCCGGTAGAATTGGAGGTGCTATTGTTCACGCCAACAGCGCTATGGTGTATATCCCTGCTTGATCAGGGTGAAGATACTGTTTTTGTAGGGTCCACCGAGCGTTTCTGGAAGGTGAAAAAAGGGGAAAGTGAGCATACCCAGCTGAATCCATTAATCTCACTGGACCGGACTGCATCTATTCTTCAACAGATATTCGATAAAAACGATGTGGACTTTACAATTCATAAGGCCGTTTTATCAAGAACAGGGTATGTGGACTTTCCGGATATTCCGTATGGCTATAAAGTCATCGATAAAAGGTCTATTCAGAAATGGCATGATCATCAGCGTACGATGTCTTCTCCGTTTAAACATATGCAGATGAAAGCAGCCCGCGCAGTCATTGAATACGCTCAGACAACATCTGTCAAACGTATGCAATGGAGTGAAGCGGATGAAGATCTGCTGGGTGATACCGAAGAATGAAGAAAATTGCGATCTTTAATCCTAATGCCGGAAAAGGATTGAATCAAAAAACATTGGCTTTATTGATTCCTGTATTCAAACAGGCAGGTATTGAAGTGTGGATCTCAAGGGCGAAGCATGACATTGAAAACAGAATCAGAGAGTGGTGTGATGAGTATCCATTTGAAAAGGTATGCTTTATCGTCTCTGGCGGGGATGGAACGATGCATGAAGCAGTAAACGGAGCAGCAGGTCACAAACATGCAGTGTTCGCCTCCATCCCGGCAGGTTCCGGCAATGATTTTGCGAGACATTTTGGCGGGCTTAAGCTGGACGTGAATCTGCCTGAGCGTTTGTCCCGCCTGCAAAGTGAAGATCAGGATCTGATTACATACAGCATAAAGAAAGAGCGGGTTGCCGTCAGTAATATGGGGGCAGGTTTTGATGCGGAGGTCGCATATTCTGCAAACCGTTCCCGCATTAAAAAGGTCCTGAATAAATTGTCAGCAGGTAAATTAGTGTATGTCGTCTTCCTGATTCAGCAGCTGCTGGTCTTTAAGCCTTATACACTTACATTAACCTCAGATGGACGTGAAAAGCAGTTTGAACGCGTCTGGTTTACGACAATATCTAATCAGCCTTATTATGGGGGCGGGATGAAAATTGCCCCTCATGCCGATACAAAAGATGGACTGCTCGATGTAACAGTCGTACACGGGCTCTCGAGAATAAAGTTTTTACTGGTATTCTTAAGTGTTTTTAAAGGATCCCACATTTCATTTAAAGAAGTATTTCAAGTCCGTTCTGACCTTGTGCACTGCATAGCAGACAGAGACGTCAGAGTACATGCTGACGGGGAGGATAACGGCCTGCTTCCTGCCGGTAAGGCGCTCTTGGCACAAATCGCTGCTGATAAAATCCGGGTGGCAGGTCAGTTGGCTCTTGACGAATGACAGTGAAAAACGATAATATTTTAAATGGATAGCGCTTTGTGTAGCTGCTATCTTTTTCTATTCTATGAAGATCTTAAACCACTCCGCTATAGAAGGTGAATGAATTGGAACATTTATTTGATGATCAGGACTGGGAGATCATATCTGCAGGCGGGGCTTCAGGAGAAGCTTTTTTCGCCAGATATCATGAACAGAAACTTTTTCTGAAGCGCAACTCATCACCTTTTTTAGCTGTATTATCAGCTGAAGGGATTGTGCCAAGACTAAAGTGGACAAAGCGCCTTGAGAACGGTGATGTGATTACAGCACAGCACTGGCTGAATGGACGTGAGCTTCATGCAGATGAAATGAACGGTCCCCGAATCGCTAAAATGCTGAAAAAAATTCATAGCTCCAGGCCATTAACTTCTATGCTGCAAAGACTGGGTAAAGAGCCATACGACCCCTCTCTTATGTATGCGGAAGTGGCTGATACACTAGATACAGAACTAAAGTATCTGCCTCCTGTCAGGGAAGCACTGACGTTTTTGCGTCATAACCTGGACCGGATCTCGGCAGAAAGCTACGTTGTCTGTCATGGAGATGTGAATCATAATAACTGGCTTTTATCAGATGTTGATGAATTATTTTTAATAGATTGGGATGGCGCGATGCTTGCTGATCCTGCTGTTGATGTAGGTATGCTTTTGCACTGGTACGTACCGGAAGCAGAATGGAGCAGCTGGATGGCTCATTACGGCGAGGAGCTGACCGATGACTTCCGCCTGAGAATGAAATGGTATGTCGTCAGCCAGGCACTTGTCATGCTTCAGTGGCAAAAGGACAAAGGCCGCCTGCACGATGTAACCAAATGGATGAACTTTCTGCAGCGCACCCAAAAGAAAGAAAACCTTAAGTAGCCTGATTCTTTTCTGGCAACATCAGAAGAGCACAGGCTATTTTTGATTTAATTTATGTTGAAGTTTAATATAGTTTTGCACAGCTGGGGCTGAAGTAGAAAACGTTCCCCTGGAGCGGAAATCAACAGCCACCTTTTACAGAGTCAAAGTTTTAAATATAACTTATCGAATCATATATAAAGGAGATCACACAATGAGAGCAAGGAATAAACCGTGGGCTGAAGACTATTTGCAAAAGCACCCTGAATACGTGCCGGCTGAACCTGAAACTTTTAAAGGCAGCTGGAAGGCAGCGGTATTTGGAAATGACAACGACCTTCATATTGAAGTTGGTTCAGGTAAAGGCAGATTTATAACTGAAATGGCTAAAATGCATCCGGAAGTAAACTATATTGCAATTGAACTGTCTGAAAGCATTGCGATCACTGCACTTGACCGGATGATTGAAGCAGGCATTCCTAATGTCAGACTGCTGACGATCAATGCAGAAATTCTTGGTGATGTATTTGAAAGAGGAGAAGTAGACCGCGTCTATCTGAACTTCTCTGATCCATGGCCAAAAACCAGGCATGAAAAGCGCCGCTTAACATTCAAAAAGTTTCTGGACCTTTATAAAACAGTGCTGCCTGAACATGGAGAAATTCATTTCAAAACGGATAACAGAGGCCTGTTTGAGTACTCCTTACAAAGCTTCTCAGCCTACGGTCTGCTCTTAACTTACGTGAGCCTTGATCTTCATAACAGTGATTTTGAAGGCAATGTTATGACTGAATATGAAGAGAAATTTTCATCAATGGGCCAGCCCATCTACCGCTGTGAAGTGCGTTATTAATAAAGTAGTATAGGCTGTTATAAAATGTTGCAAGATGGTACCTAAAATAAGTATTAGTGCAGCGGAGCGGAAGGCGGTGACTCCAGCGGGATAAAACGGACAGGTGAGACCCCGCAAGGCGAAGCCTGAGGAGGCTCACCGCCGTTCCCGCGGAAAGCATCCGCCTGAAGCGCAGCGGAACGATTTTAAACCCTGTTACTTTTTTGTATCAGGGTTTTTTTCTATGTTAATATGAAAGCGTATACAATAGGAGGCGATTCGAGTGGATACTTTTAAGTTTGGTGACTGGGACATTTACTGGCTGGACGGCGGCATCACCAATATGGATGGCGGAGCAATGTTTGGTGTTGTGCCAAAACCCCTTTGGTCTAAGAAATATCCTGTAAACGATAAAAATCAGATTGAGCTTGTCACAGAACCCTTATTAGTGCGGACAGGTGACAAAAATATTCTGATTGATGCGGGTGTTGGATATGGGAAATATGATGAAAAGAAGAAGCGCAACTACGGGATTACACGTGAAGCATCGATTGAACGCTCGCTCGCACAACTGAATCTGACTGTTGATGACATTGATACAGTTGTGATGACGCACATGCATTTTGATCATATTGGAGGATTAACGACTCCAGACGGAGATGAGATGAGATCTGTTTTTCCGCAGGCAGTAATTTATGCAAGTGAAACAGAATGGAACGAAATCAGAGAACCGAATATCAGATCAAGAAATACATATTGGAAAGAAAACTGGACAGCAGTTCAGAATCAGGTGAAGACTTTTACAGATGAATTTGAAGTGCGTCCCGGTATGACAATGATTCACACCGGTGGTCACAGTGATGGTCACTGTATTGTGAAAATGGAGCAAAAAGGTGAAGTGATTCTGCATATGGCTGACCTGATGCCGACTCATGCGCACCAGAATCCGCTGTGGGTTCTTGCTTATGATGACTATCCGATGACATCTGTCTATGCAAAAGAGAAATGGGTAAAGGACGGACTGAACAACGGATGGTGGTTCAGTTTTTACCATGATGCACATGTCCGGATGATCAAATGGAATGAAACAGGTAAAGAAGTCACTGGTGAACTGAAGCGAACGCCATTTACTGATTAATTAAAAGGGGTGTCCGGAAATCTGGACACCCCTTTAATGATTATATTTTATACACATCCATCACTGTGCCTGTTTTCGCATCAGCAATGAATTCAAATTGTTCAAGTTCACTGCCGTCGTGACGTGATATGCCTCCACGATATACTTTGTTTTTCACCGCAAGTACCTGATGATCTTCTGGGTTCATCTGAATCCAGGAGCCATCAATCGGTCCATCCTGCTTAAATTGATCTTTCACATTCTGAAGAACCTTTTCAGCAGAAACCTGATTTGACTGTACGGCATTTGCACTCTGGCTAATCACAACACCGGCTGTTAAGCCTACTGCTGCGCCAAGGGCTGCATCTTTCCAATTCATATGATTCACCTCCGGATATTCAATTCAATTTTAAGTATAGCGGATTCACCATTCTGATGCACCTCATTTAAGAGCAATTTCTTCCAATCTTAATCATGGAAAGTGGAAAGGTGAAAGAAAGTTCTGTAAAATAGGATAGAATGCATTTATGAAAGGAAGTATACATAATGAATCAGGATACATTAGCGTTATTCAAACAACTAACAGAGCTCCCTGGTGCGCCGGGTAATGAGCACGCGATCAGAAAACTGATGAAAGAAGAGTTGTCAAAGTACTCAGATGAAATTGTACAGGACGGACTTGGCAGTATTTTCGGTTTGAAAAAAGGACCTGAAGACAGCCCGGTTGTTATGGCTGCAGGACACATGGATGAAGTAGGGTTCATGGTGACCGGGATTACAGAAAACGGCATGATCCGCTTTCAGACTTTAGGCGGCTGGTGGAGCCAGGTCTTACTGGCACAACGCGTTGAAGTGATTGCAGGCGATAAAAAAATTACCGGTGTGATTGGTTCAATTCCACCGCATCTTTTAAGTGAAGAGAAGCGGGCAAAGCCGATGGATATTAAAAATATGCTGATTGATGTAGGCGCAGATGATAAGGCGGATGCTGAATCAATGGGTATTTTACCAGGACAGCAGATTGTGCCTGTATGTGAATTCACACCGATGGAAAACAAGAAAAAGATTCTGGCAAAAGCCTGGGATAACCGTTACGGCTGCGGTATTTCAATTGAACTGTTAAAAGAGCTGCAGAATGAATCACTGCCTAACACATTATACAGCGGTGCCACTGTGCAGGAAGAAGTAGGACTCAGAGGGGCACAGACTGCTGCTAACCTGATCAAACCTGATATTTTCTTTGCGATGGATGCAAGTCCTGCAAATGATATGACAGGAGATAAAAATGAATTTGGTCAGCTTGGCAAGGGAACACTGCTCCGTATTCTTGACCGCAGCATGGTGACTCATCGCGGCATGAGAGAGTTCGTTCTGGATACAGCTGAAACAAACAATATTCCTTATCAGTATTTTGTATCGGCAGGCGGTACAGATGCAGGCCGCGTTCACATCTCAAATGAAGGGGTATCGAGTGCGGTAGTCGGCATCTGTTCAAGATATATTCATACCTCAGCTTCAATGATCCACATCGATGATTATGCTGCTGCAAAAGAACTGCTTGTGAAGCTTGTGAAGTCATGTGACAAATCAACTGTTGAGTCTATCAAACAGGGTTCATAACATGAATCTCGCAGTCGGTACAGTCAATCAAGCGAAAGTGTCAGCAGTGAAAAGCTGCTGGCTCTTTGGTGAAGTTAAAGGGTTCAAAACTCAATCCGGAGTAAAGGATCAGCCCTTTGGTCATGATGAGACCAGACAGGGTGCAATCAACCGTGCTATTAATGCAGCAAAATGTTTTGACGGTGCTGCCGGCATAGGGCTTGAAGGTGGCGTAGCAGAACATCATGATGGTCTTTATATCTGTAACTGGGGAGCGCTTTATGTCCCAGGCATTAAAGAACCATTTACCGCTTCAGGGGCAAGCATCAGACTCCCTGATGAAATTGCTGCTCCGCTCCGTAATGGAGAAGAGCTGGGGCCGCTGATGGAGCAATACAGTAAGCAGAAAAATATCAGACAAAACGAAGGGGCTGTAGGATTTTTTACGAATGGAAGGATCTCAAGGTCACAAATGTTTGAGCATATTGTTGAGCTGCTGATTGGTCAGTGGGAATACACAAGAGGCAAATAAAAAAAGGGATCGTACGCGAGATCCCTTTTTACTTATTCAGTTTCAAAAATATAAGATACAGCTTTTAAAGCCTGTTCAGGTGTTTCTACTGTAACTGTCGCTTTTCGTGACAGTTCTTTTAATGCATGGTGCAGTTTTTCAGGTCTGATCAAAATCAGCGGCTTATTCATTGTAAGGGCAGCAGAAGCATCCATTGCAGTATTCCACTGCTTATACTGTTCCCCGAATAATGCAATGACAAGGTCAGATTTCTGCATCAGCACCTGTGTTCTCAGGTTGTTAAAGGCAGAAGCTGCATCGTCTTTAAAGATCGCATTCGGCTGTTTACCGAGAATTTCTTCACCGATATCATCAGAGCGGCTGTGGTTTTCCATCGGGCCTGTAAAGTGTAACGTGTAAGGGAGTGAAGACGCCTGGTCCTTCAGCTTTGCGCGCCAGTCACTGTGTATTTCTCCTGCAAGATAAATCGTCAGTTCCATCAAATCTCCCCTTCTCGATATGTAATAATTTCAGTATAACACGCTGAATTTTCGACTGGAAATGATTTGACGGGGGAAAGGGTTGTCAAATGAACGCCGGATTAGTATGATGTATAGCGAACGTGTTCATAAGGAGGAAAACAATTGAAGAAACATCTGTTTATTTTATTTGTTATTTTCACATCCGCTGTACTTGCAGCTTGTAATACAACAATAGAGCAGGAAAGAGAAAAAACGCTGACAGAAGTTGAGGATATATTTCTTGATGAGGCTGAGCGTCCAAATACTGAATTAGATGACCTTGAAGTCCACCTTCCATATACGGCAGAGGTGGCCGAAACATCCGATCACAATGCTGTCATTGAAAAAAGTAATGAAACTTACGTGCTGTTTCACCATTTAAATGAAGAAGCAGGTAATGATGTCATCTACACAATGACAGAAGCTGCTGAAGCAGAGTGGCTGGTAAATGAAACATTTGAAGAGAAAGACAGATTCGGTTATGTGCTGCTTCGTCAGATCGATGAAGAGAACTATGAACTGACAACAGGTATGGACTATACGAAGCTGACGACAGTAACCTCGTTAGAAGATATCAGCAGCAATGCGAAATGGATGATGGATACGGTCAGATCAGCTGACTGGACTGATGACAACCCGGAAGAATAATCTTCCGGGCTTTTTTATACCGTTAAGTGAGGTGACCTAAAAATAAAGCTCTGTTAAAGTTGGCTGTTGATTTCCGCTCCAGGGGGAAACGCTTTCCGCATGAGCCGGTTTTTGGCTCCGGTTCAATCGACCCTCCTCGCGCTTCGCGCTGCGGGGTCTCACCTGTCAGACTTCTCCTGCTGGAGTCGTTCCCCCTTCCGCTGCAATCACCAGCTGTGCTAAAACAACATCAGGGTTTAACATAGACAAAAGTAAAAATATCTTTACAACCTTTACAAGTGTCTTTACACTATTCAGGGGAGGAGAGATAAAAACATGAGCTTTCTTAAGAAAAAAGGCATACATATATCTTTTAAGACTTATTTAATTGATGGTTTAAGCTTTATGGCACTTGGACTATTCAGTTCATTAATCATCGGACTGATTATGCAGACTGCAGGTAATGAACTCGGGATCACATTCCTGACTGAGATGGGCGTTCTCGCGATGGGGCTGGCAGGTCCTGCAATCGGTGCTGCTATTGCATTTGGATTGAAAGCACCGCCGCTAGTATTATTTGCCGGGGTCATTACAGGAGCTGCAGGGTACGCACTCGGAGGGCCTGCAGGTGCTTATGTAGCGGCTGTGTTCTCAACAGAAATCGGGAAGCTGGTCAGTCAGTCCACGAAAATTGATATTATTGTCACGCCTTTTGTAACGATTGCTGCAGGTTATGGTATATCAGCACTTGTAGGTCCTGAGATTCAATCTTTTATGCAGGCAACAGGAGATACAATCGGATGGGCGACTGAGCAGAGGCCATTTGTAATGGGGATGCTGGTAGCAGGATTAATGGGGCTTGCATTGACTGCCCCGATCTCAAGTGCAGCCATTGCGCTGATGCTTGAGCTTGACGGGCTAGCGGCGGGTGCTGCAGCGATCGGGTGCAGTGCGCAGATGATCGGTTTTGCAGTTGCGAGTTACCGGGATAATAAGCTTGGCGGTTCACTGGCCCAGGCAATCGGCACATCCATGCTGCAGGTTCCGAATATTGTAAGAAATCCACTGATTCTGATTCCGCCGACAGTAGCGGGCGTTCTGCTTGCGCCGCTTGGAACGGTGTGGCTGCAAATGGAGAACAATGCTTCAGGAGCGGGTATGGGTACGAGTGGATTTGTCGGCCAGATTATGACATTTGATACGATGGGTTTTACACTTGATGTACTCATGAAGGTCGGAATGTTGCATTTCATTGGACCGGCAGTCATCAGCCTGTTACTATCTCATTATATGTTAAAAGCGGGAATGATTAAGCCCGGTCAAATGAGAATTGATACAGGAGGAGTTAAATATGAAAAAGCTTGAATCGATTGAACAGTTTAACGAAATGAAAAATAACGGAAAGCATATCTTCATGTTTTCTGCAGACTGGTGCCCGGATTGCCGTGTAATCGAACCGATCTTGCCGGATGTGGAAAGTAAGTATCCTGATTATCAGTTTATTTACGTAGACCGTGATGAGTTTATTGATATTTGCGCTGACCTCAGTGTATTTGGCATTCCAAGCTTCGTGGCATTTGAAAATGGAACTGAAACTGGCAGGTTTGTCAGCAAAGACCGCAAAACCCAGGAAGAAATCGAACAATTCATCGACGGATTAAAAGCATCATAATCAATAGAACAACCCGGCTCCTAAAATGAAATGCTTTAGGACCGGGTTGTTTTCGTGTACAATGAAATGCGGAGAAAAAAACATCATCAGAATTTTATTCATCACAATATAAAGCAATGTAAGTTTCTGTACGGCGCATATATCAGCAGAAACAATGAAACCTGACAAGGAGGGGTACCATGGCTGAAAAAATGGACTCAATAAAAATGAAAAAGATTTTGACAGAGAAGCTTGAAAAGCCGGGGCGGAATATCCGGTATAACCGTGAAAAAGATCAGCTTCGCGTAGAAAATGGAGATACAAAAAAGGGTATTGAAGTTTCCCTTCCAAGCGTTGTCGGAAAGTGGAATGAAAAGAAGGATGAAGCAATTGAAGAAACTGTGTATTATATAAACGAAGCCCTTGCAGTAATGGGTACTGAGACAGTAGTTGAAGAAGCGGAGAAGCAGATTTTTCCTGTAATCCGTTCAACATCTTTTCCGGAGGAGTCATCTGAAGGTATTCCATTTGTTTTCGACGAGCATACAGCGGAGACAAGGGTGTATTATGCAGTCGATCTCGGCAAGACGTACCGCATGATTGACCAGCAATTTTTAGAGAAGCAATCCTGGACGAGAGAACAGGTGAAAGAAATTGCGATGTTCAACGTCCGCTCGCTTGATACTGAGATGAAAAGAGATGAAGTGGCGGGTAATGTATTCTACTTCCTTAACTCAAATGACGGCTATGATGCGAGCAGAATTTTAAATGAAGCCTTTTTGAAGGAAATGTCTTCAAAAATGGAAGGTGAAATGACGGTTGCTGTACCGCATCAGGATGTCTTAATTATTGGGGATATGAGAAATGAAACGGGCTATGACGTCCTTGCACAGATGGCAATGTCATTCTTTGCAGCGGGCCATGTTCCAATCACTGCCCTCTCATTCCTGTATGAAGAAGCTGAACTTGAGCCGGTATTCATTCTTGGTAAAAATAAAAGTAAAGATGAAGGAGATTCAAAGAAATGAATGTATTCTACAATGAAAAAGGCGTTGGGGAAGTACTGATTGTTAAGTTGAAGGACACACCGCGGCACGACAAAGCTTTTGAAGAGAAAGGCCAGGTTGTTCAGATTAAAAATACTGAAACTGGTGAAATAACCGGCTATAATATCTTCGGTCAGCCTTCTGAGGAATTCAGATCAGCCGGCCCGGTAGAAATGGATGATGAAAAGCTTGCGAAAGTGAATCAATTGATTCAGGAAAGCGGATTTGATCATCAGATCGAAGCTGACTTTACACCAAAGTTTGTGATTGGTCACGTTGAAGAAATGGAAAAACATCCGAATGCTGACAAGCTGAACGTCTGCCAAGTGAATGTAGGAGAAAGACGTCTTCAGATCGTCTGCGGAGCACCGAATGTTGATGTAGGTCAAAAGGTAGTAGTAGCAAAGGTTGGTGCTGTGATGCCTAGTGGAATGGTGATTAAAGATGCTGATCTCAGAGGTGTCCCATCAAGCGGAATGATCTGCTCGGCTAAAGAACTTGGACTGCCAAATGCACCTGAGAAAAAAGGAATTTTAGTACTTGAAGATGGACAGGCAGGGGAGCCGTTCAGTCTGTAAGAGAAATCCGCTCTGTTTTTATGACAGAGCGGATTTTTTCCACATTGTCTATCCATTTGACCAATTTTGTTTAAACGGCATGAAAAAAGGTTAAAACCTGCTAGAATGAATGAGAACATAATAGAAAGAGTGATGTAGATGAGTTGGATTCAAAAACTCTTGTCTTTCGTTCAAAGGCAGGATGAAGAATATATAGAAGAAGATGCACCGAAAATAAAATCAGGTGAAAATAGAAAAGATCTGCAGACCAGAGTGTCCTATCAGTATCCCAAGGGTGAATTCAGATTTCCGCTGATCCCTGATGAATCAGCTGCTAAAAAAGAGCGGGAGGATAAAAAGGTAAAAGCAAAGGAACCGGAAAAATCAAGAATCATTGAGAAAAGTCCGCATGCCGGTCCATTTAAACCGACAGATGTCCCGTCTCCAATCTACGGATTCAGGGAAAGGCCAAAAGCTAAACCAGTACATAACAGTAATCCTGTTGAATATGAAATTTCTTCATTCACTGAGTTAAAAAGAAAAATTGCCCGTGAAAAAGAAGAACAAAAGTCAGAGAAAAAGTTGGCTGAAGTGTCTTCGCTTCAACCAGACGAACCACAGGAAGTGCCTGAAGAGAAAGAAAGCGATACAGCTTCAGTAATCCCAGAACCTGAGATGTCTCTGCAGGCGGATCAGACAAGTCCGGAGGAACCTGCCTATAAAGCAGGGGAACCTTCCCGGGAAGAAGTCTTGGCAGATCCAATCAGTCAGACACCTGAGCCCGAGCAACCGGAACCAGTTGATCCAGACAGCACACAGGATTCTGAACCTGAAAGCATCGCTGAAGAACCGGCCGCTCAGGTTCAGGAGGCTGACAGTAAGGAAACACCTGAACCTGTGCAAAAGTCAGACGAACCTAAGCCTCGTAACCGCGTACCATTCAACGTGATGATGCTGAAGCAGGATAAGCGCAAAAGGGCAGAAGAACCATATAATAAAGCAAATGCTGGAAAAGAAGAAAAGCCCGTTCATAATGAACCTTTGGAAGAACCTGAGGAAGCACTTCCGCATTTTATGAAACCATCTCTTGATTTACTGGCTCCGCCTGTATTTGCAGAGCCGGATCAGGATTGGCTGGATTATCAGGCAGAACTGTTAAATGAAACACTGTTCCACTTTAATGTGAATGCGACAGTGAAAAATGTGACGCAGGGTCCTTCTGTCACCAGGTTTGAATTATTTCCTGATAAAGGGGTTAAAGTAAGTAAAATTACAAGTCTGACAGATGACATTAAGCTCGGGCTGGCAGCAAGGGATATCAGAATGGAAGCACCGATTCCAGGGAAGATGGCAGTAGGCATTGAGATTCCAAATCCCAACAGCCGTCCTGTGGCCATTAAAGAAATTCTTGCTCATAAAGATTTTCAGCATTCAGATGCTGAACTTCCGGTTGCACTCGGTCTTGATATTGAAGGGAAACCTGTCATTACAGATATCAGCAAAATGCCGCACGGATTAATAGCAGGCGCAACAGGTTCAGGTAAGAGTGTATGTATCAACTCCATTCTGATCAGTCTGATGTATCACTCATCCCCTGACGATGTGAAAATGTTGCTGATTGATCCGAAAGTTGTTGAATTGGCACCTTACAACCATATTCCGCACCTGGTCAGCCCGGTGATTACCGATGTAAAAGCTGCCACTGCAGCACTGAAGTGGGCTGTTGAGGAAATGGAAAGACGCTATCAGCTGTTTGCTCATGCCGGAGTAAGAGATATTAAACGGTACAATCATAAAGTAAAAAATGAAGGCAATTATTCACAGAAGCTGCCATACCTTGTTGTTGTCATTGATGAGTTAGCAGATCTGATGATGATGGCACCAGCAGATGTTGAGGAAGCGATCTGCAGGATTGCACAAAAAGCAAGAGCGTGCGGGATTCATCTGTTAATTGCAACGCAGCGTCCTTCTGTCGATGTTATTACAGGTTTAATTAAAGCGAATGTACCGACGAGGATCGCATTCTCAGTTAGCTCACAGGTGGACTCGCGTACAATTATCGACAGTTCAGGTGCTGAGAGACTCCTAGGAAGAGGCGATATGCTGTTTCTTGAAAACGGAGCTTCAAAACCTGTAAGACTGCAGGGTACATTTGTGTCTGATGACGAAATTGACGATGTGGCAGCACATGTCAAAAATGAACGTAGAGCATCGTACTTGTTTGAACAGGAAGAGCTGCTGGCAAAAGTGGAATTTCAGGATGAGGAAGATGAGCTGCTGACAGAAGCATGTGAATTTGTGATTGAGCAGGGTGGAGCATCAACTTCACTGCTTCAGAGACAGTTCAGAATCGGCTATAACCGTGCTGCAAGACTGATCGATATGATGGAGAAAAATGGCTGGATTTCAGAGTCAAAAGGCAGTAAGCCAAGAGATGTTCTGATGGCTCACGAAGACCTTACAGAACTGACTGAAACAGCGAAAGCAGGAAAATAAACTGTTTATTTGTGCACAATTTAAAACGTGTTATAATAACAAAATATGTGCCAGAATGAAAGATCATTATATACTGTCGAATGCGGACAGCGCATAAGACTGTTGGAGGTTCAACCATGACAAGTTTTCACTTTGTAGGAATTAAAGGATCGGGCATGAGTCCCCTTGCTCAAATTCTTCACGATATGAATCATGAGGTACAAGGCTCAGATATTGAAAAACGCTTTTTCACTCAAAAGCCTTTAGAAGACAGAGGCATTGAGATTCTTCCTTTTAATAAAGAAAATATTAATCCCGGTATGACTGTGATTGCAGGTAACGCATTTCCTGATGACCATGAGGAAATTCAGGCTGCACACGATCAGGGAGTAGAATGTATCAGATATCATAAATTCCTCGGGGATTTTATGAATAATTATATTTCTGTCGGAGTATCAGGTGCCCACGGAAAAACATCCACAACCGGACTGCTTGCACATGTAATGCAGGGAGCTGATCAGACATCTTATCTGATCGGAGACGGATCAGGAAAAGGGTTTGAAGACAGTAAGTATTTTGTTTTTGAAGCCTGCGAATACCGCAGACACTTCCTCTCATATTCACCTGACTATATGATCATGACGAATATAGATTTTGATCACCCTGATTACTTTGCTGATATTGAAGATGTATTTTCAGCGTTTCAGGAGATGGCAAAACAGGTCAACAAAGGAATCATTGCCTGTGGCGATGATGATCACCTTCAGAGCCTGGTTGCCAATGTACCGGTATTATTTTATGGATTCAACGAAGAGAATGACTTCCAGGCGCGCAACGTGGAGACGTCTGCAGCAGGAACGTCATTTGATGTGTTTGTAAGAAATGAATATTATGCTTCATTTGAGATTCCGATGTATGGAGACCATACAATTCTGAATGCTTTATCAGTCATCGCAATCTGCCATTATGAAGGCATACAGACAGAAGTCGTGCAGGTACAGCTGAAAACATTCGGTGGCGTTAAGCGCCGCTTCACAGAGAAGCATATCGGAAGCAGAACGCTGATTGATGATTATGCGCATCATCCGACTGAGATTAAAGCAACACTTGATTCTGCTTCAAAGAAATATCCTGACAGAGACATTATCGCGATCTTCCAGCCGCACACTTTTACAAGAACACAGACGTTTCTTGAAGAGTTTGCAGACTGCCTGAAAAAAGCAGATCATGTATATCTGTGTGAGATATTTGGTTCAGCCCGTGAAAATCACGGCAAGCTTTCTATTACAGATCTGCAGAATAAAATTGACGGCGCTGAAATTTTATCAGCTGACGATCCTTCTTCCCTTGGAAAACACGATAACGGTGTGTTCCTTTTCATGGGTGCAGGTGACGTACAGAAATTCCAGGAGTCATTTGAATCGTGGATCAGTGAACATGAGTGATATGATAGAAGCCGGGAGAATACCCGGCTTCTTTTTTTATTCTCTATGAAGGAAATTCGGAAATCCTTGTAGAATAGGAGAAGGGAGCGTTTAGGTAAGACGGGGTAAGGGTAATACCAAATTATAAACAGAAGGGAGCTGAAAGCAATTATGGAAATGTTACTTTATATCAGTGCGCTGCTTGCAGCGGGAGGATTTTTAATTTTATGTATTAGTCTGGCGGTTACATTAACTGCTGTTAAGAAGACACTGAACAGCCTTGCAGACACCGTTGCAGCGCTACAGAAGCAGCTTGACGGAATTACGACGGAAACAACCGAACTATTACATAAAACGAATGGCCTGGCAGAAGACATCCAGGGCAAATCAGCTAAGCTGAATTCTGTAGTAGATGCTGTAAAAGGTGTTGGCACTAACGTTCAGCAGCTTAACAATTCGATCGGAAAAATTACTCACTCAGTGACTCAATCAGCTGAGCAGAACGAAGAAAAGATTGCACAGGTTGTGCAGTGGAGTAATGTGGCAATGGAGATCCGTAATAAATGGAAAACGCGTAAGAAGGAATACGCTTCTACATCGACTGAAAGATACCCTGAACCTCAACGTGCATTGCCACCAGTTGATGACAATCAAAAATAAACCAATGCAGGAGGATCAGTTATGGAAAAAAATAATAACACGAGAGATTTTGTACTTGGCGCACTAATCGGCAGTATCGCTGGAGCTGTAACGGCACTGTTTCTGGCACCGAAATCCGGCGGGGAATTCCGGCAGGATCTGAATACACAGGCCGGCAGACTGAAGGACCGTTCGTATGAATGGAAAGATCAGGCTGTTACAAAAAGCTCTGAAATGGCAGCACTTGCAAAAGAGAAGTCTGCTGTTATTTCTAAAAATGTTCAGGATCAGTCAAGCGGTGTGATGGATAAAGTAAAGTCATTCCGTTCAAAAGAAAAACAGAATGAACAGGCGCCTCAGCTGGTAACAGCAAAGGATCCATCACTGCCAACTGTGCATCCTGTCGACCCATTGACACCGCCAACATCTGAAGAGCCGCTTAGAACAAACAGGTAGGTTTTTCAGGAACAGGAGTTGATTATGATGGAAAAGATCTCAAGCATAGAGCAGTTTAATCAGATACTGCAAAACGAAAAAGACTTTTTTATTTTAAAACACAGTCTGACTTGCCCGATTTCTTCAGCGGCATATTCAGCCTGTCAGTCATTTTTTGAAAATGAACATGTCAAAATGGTGTATGTACCGATCCAGGAAACAAGGGAAACGTCAAACCATATTGCTGAAGCATTCAATACGCGGCATGAATCACCTCAGGTATTTCATGTTAAAAACGGTGAACCTGTCTGGAACACTTCACATTCGCGTATTACAGAACGTGCACTGAAAGAAGCGAATACAAAGTAAAAAAGCTGGCCCCTACCTGATATGCTCCCTTCAAAGTAGACAGAGAAATAATAAAACTTCTCTACTACTATGAAGGGGGCATTTTTGTGTCTAAAAGAACGACTGATTATACAATA
>NZ_JXRQ01000021.1 GCF_000829445.1 Jeotgalibacillus alimentarius | reverse complement strand
AATTAAACAACCTGGCACCGATAGAGTATCGGTACCAGGCCGTAGCGTAGTTCTAACCTTTTTTCTTTTTTACTGTCTACTTGACAGGGCGCAGTTCAACCCGGGCCGGCTTTTTTTTAAGGGTGAATAATAATCTTCAATGAATCCCCAGGCATCACAGGAGATGACAATGAACATTCTTCATTATTTCTTATTATTTCGATCTTACTGGCAGCCCCCGGAGGTTTCCAGTCAACATAATTAAATACATCCTGAAAAATCATTCCTTCAGATTGACGATGTTTCACGGTGATGCTGTCACCGTGCTGTAATCGTGCTTCATCCTCAAGCTTCTGATCATCTTTCAACACGATCACCTGATTCAAATCAATCTCAATTGGCTCATCATTGAAGTAAATTGTACTTTTACCACCCGAAAGGTCCAGCAGCTTCTTCAGGGCAGATACGGTCCGCTGCGGTGCAGGTGGTAATGACAGCTGATCATGATGACTGACAGTTCGGTCCAGCTTACTCAGTGGAAAAGTTTTTCCGTTATGACGATACGTCTGATCCCATTGAGGAAAATAAGTGCCTTTTCCGTCAACCGTTAGAAAAAATGTCTGTCTGGATTCAGGAACAACGATACCTGCTTTCATGAATGCTTCAGCAGCGGTTATTTTCTGCTCAATGACGATATTATCTCTATCCTGAATATACGTTTCAGTGTCTTTTTCAAGGTTATTGACAAAAACCTTTCTTTTAAGCGTCTTTTGCTGTCCATTTACACTGAGTACCATAGTCAGTGATTCTTCAAGTACGTACTTGATCTGTATAACAGACTCAGCACCGTCTTTGCCTGCTCTGATGACGATTTCATCCTGAGCCTGAATAGCTGCATCAAAGCTTCCCTGCTGCCCGTTAATCAATATTTCAGGTGGCAGGCCATGCGTGCCAGGCAATGTAACTGTGCTGCCATTGATACTGATCATCTTGGCAAGGCCAGGTTTACCGTATAGCTTCGGTACGCTCATTCCGGCAGCAAGTACAGCGTCACCAGCCGTCAGATCCCTGATTTCAAACAGCCGTACGTCATGTCCATTCACTTTTACAGGCATATAGTTAATGGGCATCTGATTTGCAGCAATCGCAATTCCTGCAGGTGTAACTAGTTCCGGTCCGATGACTGATTCGTGATTTAATGTAAGTCCCTGAATCGCTTCGATTCCTCTGACTGCTACACGGTTCGCCGGTAAGTTCAGTCTTTCAGCAAGCTTTTCTGTTAAAAGCGGTGTCATACTTCCGCCTCCGACAAGCATAACCGCTTTAGGAGACTGATTATGATTCAATGAAATAATTTCCCCGGAAATAGCAGAGGACAATTTATCAATTGCCGGCTGTATCGCCTGTATGACCGCTTGTTTTTCAAGCTGCTGTGAAAAACCGAGGATATCAGTTAACTCAACTTCCTCTCCTTCTCCACTTAAGCTTCTCTTAAGCTTTTCAGCGTCATTAAAATCAAGCAGGAAGCTGTCGCTCAGTGCTTCAGATATTTCGTCACCGGCAACCGGTACCATCCCGTATGCAGTGACCGTTCCTTCATTTGTAATTGCGATATCAGACGTGCCTGCCCCGATATCAACAAGTGCTACATTCAGCCTCCGCATGGAAGGGGGGATGAGTACATTGATTGCAGCAATTGGTTCGAGTGTCAGGGCATTCATTTTAAGATCAGCTCTATGTAATGAAGCCAGAAGGGATTCCACTACGACTCTGGGAAGGAAAGTAGCAATAATTTCAACCGCAGCGATATCTCCCTGCTGGTCTTCAAGGCTGCCAATCTCCTGACCGTCAAGCAGATACCTGACCACTGAATAGCCTACGCAGTGATAATGCTGGCTGTCCTCGCTTGCAGCAGCTGCTTCCTGGGCAGATTGCACAGCACTCAGTTCCATATGCAGGATATCCTGCTTTGTCATTGACTGGTCTGCAGTAATTGTCTTTTGAAAGGAGGAGCGCTCAGTTTTCAAGGCTCTTCCGGCAGCAGCGACAGACACTTCATCCAGTGGTCCATGCTTTAATTCAAGCTCCTGTTTAATCTCAGAGATCAGGGAAGCGACAGCGGGGACATGATGAATCTGTCCATCTAGCATCGCACGCTCTTTATGTTCTTTCTGGATATAATCGATCAGTTCATATCCCGACTCACTGACAGTCATAATCAGGCCGACAATTGAACGGGTACCGATATCCAAAGCAAATAGTTTTTCCACTGAATCACACCTATCCTTTTTCGCTTTACCGCTTAAAAGCGTTTAATTAATAAAATATTTTTCGTGACTTTTTAAAAAACATGATTTATAATGATCTACAATTGATCAGCTAAAAGCTTTTCTCTATCAAAAATGTAACACAATTCAGAAAGATGGAAAAGACAGTGAAGCAATCAATGGTATTTTCAAGAGAAAGGAATGTTTTGTTATGACGAATGTTGAATTAGACCAGCTTAGAAAGAAAGTAGATGAGATGAATCTTCAGCTGCTAGAACTGATTAATCAGCGCGCTGAGACAGTACAGGAAATTGGACGCGTAAAAGAAAAGCAGGGAATGAACCGCTTTGAGCCTGTACGGGAGAGAGCGATGCTTGATCTGCTGAAGGAGCATAACAAAGGTCCATTTTTGAACTCTACCATTGAGCATATTTTTAAAGAGATCTTTAAAGCAGGGCTCGAACTGCAAAAGGATGACCATCGTAAAGCACTGCTTGTATCAAGAAAGAAAAAATCTGATGATACAGTCGTGACACTAAAAGGTCAGCAGGTAGGAAACGGTTCACCTCAGTTCATCTTCGGCCCATGTGCTGTTGAATCTTTCGAACAGGTTGATGCAGTGGCTGAACAGGTAAAAGCAAAAGGCCTTAAGCTGCTTCGCGGGGGTGCATACAAGCCGCGTACATCACCATATGACTTCCAGGGACTTGGCCTTGAAGGACTGCAGATCTTAAAGCAGGCAGCAGATAAACATGATCTTGCTGTTATCAGTGAAATCGTTAACCCTGCACATATTGAAGAAGCAGCTGATTATATTGATGTCATTCAGATCGGCGCACGTAACATGCAGAACTTTGAACTGTTAAAAGCTGCAGGTGCATCAAAAAAACCTGTCCTGTTAAAGCGTGGACTTTCTGCGACAATTGATGAATTCATCAACGCAGCTGAATATATTATGGCTCAGGGGAACGACCAGATTATCCTTTGTGAGCGCGGAATCCGCACTTATGAAAAAGCAACAAGAAACACGCTTGATATCTCAGCAGTGCCAATCCTGAAACAGGAAACACACCTGCCTGTATTTGTTGACGTAACACACTCTACAGGACGTCGTGACCTGCTTCTTCCAACTGCTAAAGCAGCGCTTGCTGTTGGTGCAGACGGCGTAATGGCTGAAGTACATCCTGATCCGGCAGTTGCACTGTCAGATTCTGCTCAGCAGATGAACTTTGAGCAGTTTGACAGCTTCTGGAATGCAATCCAGGAATACCTGGGTGTACATGCTAAATAATTGAACAAAATCTGAAGCTTTCTCATAAAGCTTCAGATTTTTTTTGATTTTGTTGAAAGCGCCTTTATAGTAGCGTATGATTGTTAAATTGAGCAATATGGGGTTAATCCTTCGTTTAAAAGGCTTTTTCGTGTAAAATGAAAATAAATGAAAATGGTTTAAAGGAGTGCTGTCAATGAACATAACAATTTATGATGTAGCACGTGAAGCAAATGTCTCAATGGCTACTGTCTCACGTGTTGTGAATGGAAATCCAAATGTGAAGCCTGCAACAAGAAAAAAAGTACTTGAAGTAATCGAACGGCTCGGTTACCGTCCAAATGCCGTAGCACGCGGACTTGCGAGCAAGAAAACGACAACAGTCGGAGTCATTATTCCTGATATTTCGAATATCTTTTTTGCAGAACTAGCAAGGGGAATCGAAGATATCGCAACGATGTACAAATACAATATCATTCTGAGTAACTCAGATCAGAATGAAGAAAAAGAGCTTCATCTTTTAAATACAATGCTTGGCAAGCAGGTAGACGGGATTGTCTTCATGGGTGGACGTATTACTGAAGAACATGTAGCTGAATTCCAGCGTTCTCCTGTGCCGATCGTGATTGCAGGATCAGTAGAAGAAACGAATCAGACGCCGTCCGTAAATATCGACTACTATCAGGCTTCAATTGATGCAGTAACTTCACTGATTGAAAAAGGCCATAAGGATATTGGTTTTGTGAGCGGGCCATTCCACGATACGATCAACCGTTCAATGAAGCTTGAAGGGTATAAGGCTGCACTTGAGAATAAAGGACTTACGTATAATGAAGACTTTGTTTTTGAAGGTGATTATACGTATGACAGTGGTCTTGATGCGTGGGCCAAATTACGTGAGCTTGATCAAAAGCCGTCTGCTATTTTTGTCGGGAATGATGAAATGGCTCTTGGTGTCGTTCATGGTGCTCAGGATGAAGGGTTAAACATTCCTGAAGACGTTGAGGTCATCAGCTTTGATAATACAAAGCTTGCTTTAATGGTACGCCCTCAGCTGACCTCAGTTGTACAGCCTCTTTATGATATCGGAGCGGTTGCCATGCGTCTTTTGACAAAGCTGATGAATCAGGAAAAGATTGACGATCAGACAGTCGTACTTCCTCACCGGATTGAAGAAAGACAATCAACTAAATAATCTTATTCAGGCGGTATTAAATACCTCCGGTTACGAGCCGATAAAAAAGATAGAAATAATAAAGCTGGTCAGGTATGTCCTGACTGGCTTTTATTACAAATAACGGGGAGTCAGACCAATGAGACGTTTTGATGCTTTAACACCTGCAGGGGTTATCGCAGGAATTATTTTGATTGCTGCTGCAATTGTATGGAATAGCGGCACTGAAGGATTTTCATTTTTCTTTCACCTGCCATCGCTGTTAATTGTGCTTGGCGGGGTCATCGCTGCTTTGACAGTTACATTTCCAATTACTGAACTGAAAAGAATATTTACTGTAACGCTTCAGGCATTTAAACACAAGCCTGCAGATATGAAAGAGATTGTCAGTCTGTTCATTAAACTCTCTGAGATTGCCAGACGTGAAGGATTACTTTCACTAGAAAGGGAGCTTGAGAAAATCAGCGATCCATTTATGAAAAAAGGTGTGTACCTGGCGATTGACGGAGTTGAAAGCGATACGATCACAGATATCCTTCAGGCAGAGATTCAGTCGCTTGAGGAACGTCATAAGCGCAACAGACGTATGATTGAAAAAGCAGGGGATTATGCACCTGCGTGGGGTATGCTTGGAACGTTAATCGGGCTTGTACTGATGCTTCAGGAGTTGAATGACCCTGCAGCAATCGGACCGAATATGGCGATCGCCCTGTTAACGACTTTTTATGGTGTGCTGCTTGCCAATCTATTATTTAATCCGATTGCGAGTAAGCTGGCTCAAAAAACAGAGCGTGAAATTTTTGTGAAACAGGCGATGATTGATGGTGTGATCGGTGTCCACCATGGTCAAAATCCAAGAGTGCTCGAAGAACAGCTTTCTGTCTATCTATCAGAAAATGACCGTCTGATTCCAGAGATGAAAGAGGAGAAATTGGATGGCCAGGCGTAGAAGATTTATTTCAGTGACACAGTCTGAAAACAGTACGCCAAAATGGATGATTACTTTTGCAGATTTTATGATGCTGATTCTGGTCTTTTTTATTTTATTATTTTCAATTTCACAGGTGGATACTGCAAAATTCGATTCTATATCCCAGGCGTTCAGAAACCAGGGTGTTCTCGATGGATCAGACACGGTTGTTCCTTTTGATGAGGAGTGGCTTGAAGAAGAGATCAGGGAAGACCAGGAGCTTCAGGAACTGTACGGAGAGATCGATTCTTTCCTTGAAGAAAATAATCTCACTGATCAGGTAACGGCATCAGAAACTGACAGAGGCGTTGTCATTACACTTCAGGAGCAGGTGCTTTTTGATTCAGGAGAAGCAGAGCTGCTGCCTGCAGCTGAACCTGTTCTGCAAATGGTCGGTGATCTGCTCGAAGACATTCCGAACTTTGTAAGAATAGAAGGTCATACTGATAACAGGCCGATTCAAACTGCAGTTTATCCTTCCAACTGGGAGTTATCAGCTGCGAGAGCGAGCAGTGTTGTACGCTACCTTGGAGACAGGTATGATATCAGTCCTGAACGGTTTGCCGCAGTAGGGTATGGCGATACGCAGCCTGTAGCTGAAAATGACGGCCCGGCTGGCTGGGCCATGAACAGAAGAGTGGAAGTTGTTATTTTGAATCAGTATATTGATGAAGGCGGAACACAGTAAAACCAGGGAACTATCCCTGGTTTTTTGATTTGAGTAATTGATACAAAGCCTTTTCAATTGTCTGTGCATTTTTTTCTGTAATTTCTTTTTTGCGCGGAATCGCTTTGTAAATACCTGTTGGATCCTGCCATGTTTTAATCAATGGAACAGGAGATTCAGGCTGCCATTTTTCAAGCCATTCTTCAGGTAATTCAGCAGTACCTGGATAGCGGCCGGTCATTTCCATCCAGATGCGCGACCATGCTCTTGGCACAACGCGCCAGATATCATACCCGCCTCCGCCTACTGCAATCCATCTGCCTTCACAATATTCATGCGCCAGCTCATGAGCAAGCTTTGGAATCTCTTCATAAATTTTCATTGTCGAAGACAGATGTGTCAGCGGATCAAGACAGTGAGCATCTGCACCATTCTGGGTAATAATCACATCAGGTCTGAAAAACTCAACAACTTCCCTGAATGATCGTCTGTAAGCTTCCAGGAATGATTCGTCTTCAGTAAAAGCGTCAAGCGGTATGTTAAAAGAGTATCCATACCCTTTGCCATGTCCGCGTTCATTGACAGCCCCGGTTCCCGGAAACAGATACCGGCCTGTCTCATGAAGGGAAAGCGTACAGGAAGTCGGATCATCGTAGAATGACCACTGAACGCCATCTCCGTGGTGCGCGTCTGTATCTACATATAATACACGTGCGTTGTACTTTTCCTGCATATAACGGATTGCAACTGAACTGTCATTATAAATGCAAAACCCTGATGCCTTTCCTCTAAAGCCATGATGCAGGCCGCCCCCAAGGTTTACAGCATGCTGTGCTTTACCTTCCATGACATAATCCACAGCAGTCAGTGTGCCCCCGACAAGTCTGGCACTCGCTTCATGCATATCCTTAAAAATGGGCGTGTCTTCTGTTCCCAGTCCGAAATTCTCTGCTTTATCCCGTGATAACTCCCCTTTACCAGCCATTTTTACAGCAGATATGTATGAAGAATCATGAATCAGATTCAATTCTTCATCAGATGCGACCCGGGGAGGTATAATGTCCGAATCAGAGATGACACCTGAAAACTTCAATAAATCCAGCGTCAGCTGCAGTCTTTTCTGATTGAAAGGATGGTCATCTGAAAAACGGTAGTTTAATAATTCATCAGAGTAAATAAAGACTGCATCTTTTTCTACAGTGGTGAGCTTGGAAGATTTGGCCATAATACATCATGCCCTTCTGCGCGCAGATCTTCAATGACGGACATTGGGTTCATTGTTTGTACGCGGAATACTAGTACTTTATAATTTTCATCTTGCCGGTCAGGATAGACAAGGACAGAGTGAATATTTGAGTGGTTTTTCCTGATGATTCCGGCCACCTCGTATAGCATGCCCTGTTTATTCGGCACTTTCACTTCAATTTGCGATCCGGGCTGAGTGGCACCTGTTAATTGCACCAGCGTATGAAGCAGATCCGTTTCTGTGATCATACCAATCAATTTATCATCACTGACAATGGGCAGACAGCCGATTTTTTCTTCCATAAAAAGTACAGCAATCTCTTCAACAAAGTCGAGTGGATGTCCGGTAATAACCGGTGTTGTCATGATATCAAGCAGCTTCGTTTCAAAAAGGTCTTTATTTTCATTCGTCTGAAAAGGAGACGGAGAGAATTCTTTTATATCTCTATCAGTAATGATTCCGACCACTTTTCCAGTCACATCAGTAACTGGAAGATGGCGGACCTTTTTATTACCCATTAACTCAATCGCTTCAGCGAGCGTGGAATCCGGCGCAAGTGTATGTACGTCGCGCACCATCATATCCTCAATGATCACAAGACATCCCTCCTAGTACATAAATCGATTCATAAATCTGAGCTGATCAAACTTCTGTATTGATTCAGGGTCAATACGGCTGCCAATACGGGCCATTAGACAGTTCGCAGGGTGGGAACTGATTTCAGGGTCGTCAGTCGCATAGTATTCAAGTCCGCCTGCATTCATCATTTTCTCCATCACTTTCCGGTAATCCCACACATTCAGGCCAGTTCCTTTCAAGTCCCAGTGCCAGTAATACTCAGTAGTGATCACAATATAGTCTTCCATTGCATCATCCATCATAGAAACGCGCAGCAGGTTTTTACCCACTGAAGCACCTCTGTACTTCGGAATCACTTCAATCGCACCAAGCTCAATCAGGTTATCCATTTTTCCCTGAGACCAGCGCTCAAGGGGATCAGGATACAGGTAGGTCACATAACCGACGATTGTGTTGTGTTCTCTTGCAATAATAATTCTGCCTTCAGGAAGTCCTGCAATTTCAATCAGCGCTTTATGCTGCTGATCAGGTACTCTGAAAGCAACAAGATCTTCGTGAAACTCCATCGATGCAAGCTGCTCTTTTGATACAGGACCTTCAATCATAATGGTACCTTTAGCTGTTTTCAGTTCTTTGGCATTATAAAGTTTTGGATGGTCCATTCACTGTCACCTACATTTCATAGTAATCCTACTATACAGCATACCTTAATTATAAAAGCGCTTTCAACAAAAACGGAAATTGAATGTTATTAACAGATCATCTCAAAAAACAAGCGTTAGATGGAATATTAAAAAAATTGAGATAATATTGGAAGTGTACTATACTGTAAAAGAACTTGTACATAGGGGGAAGATAATATGAAATTGGAAGCGCTACCAGCAGTTAAAGGGGATTACAATCTTCAAAACTATGAATCTGCAGTTGAATCATTCGACTGGAGTGAGGTAGAGAAAGAATTTTCATGGCATCATACCGGTAAGATTAATATGGCATATGAAGCAATCGACCGTCATGCAGAAGGGGATAAAAAGAACAAAATTGCGCTGTATTACAGAGATGCAAACAGAAATGAGAAATATACATTCAGAGAAATGAAAGAACTGACAAATAAGGCAGCCAATGTGCTAAAAAGTCAGGCAGATATTGAAAAAGGGGACCGCGTGTTTATCTTTATGCCAAGGTCACCTGAATTATACTTTGCATTACTTGGTGCGCTGAAAATTGGTGCAATTGTTGGTCCGCTTTTTGAAGCATTTATGGAAGGGGCAGTCAGAGACCGCCTTGAAGACAGTGATGCAAAAGCGATTATTACGACACCAGAACTTCTTGAGCGGATCCCGGTTGATGAACTGCCGAGCCTGAAGCATGTCATCGTAGTGGGGGAAGATGTAGAGGAAGACCAGACGTACATTGATTTCAAGAAACACTTTAATCAGGCTGACCGTTCATTTGATATTGAATGGCTTGAGAAAGATGACGGGCTGATCCTGCATTATACGTCCGGTTCTACAGGTAAACCTAAAGGAGTCCTTCACGTGCAGCGTGCCATGATGCAGCATTATCAGACTGCGAAATGGGTGCTTGATCTGAAGGAAAATGATATTTACTGGTGTACAGCAGACCCAGGCTGGGTGACAGGTACATCATACGGAATATTCGGACCGTGGTTGACAGGTACAACTTCTGTCATTGTCGGGGGGAGATTCAGTCCGGAAGCATGGTATCAGACACTAGAGGATTATGAAGTGACAGTATGGTACAGTGCGCCGACTGCATTCCGTATGCTGATGGGTGCCGGAGATGAGCTTGTAAAGAAATACAACCTTTCGCATCTGCGACACGTATTAAGTGTAGGAGAACCGCTAAACCCTGAAGTGGTCAGATGGGGAATGAAAGTATTCAATCACCGTATTCACGATACGTGGTGGATGACTGAAACGGGTGCACAAATGATCTGTAACTATCCGGCGATGGAGATCAGACCGGGCTCGATGGGTAAACCGATTCCGGGTGTTGAAGCAGCGATTGTAGATGATCAGGGGAATGAGCTTCCTGCAAACCGGATGGGTAATCTTGCATTGAAAAAAGGCTGGCCTTCCATGATGCATACTATCTGGAACAATAAAGAAAAATATGAATCCTATTTCATGCCGGGTGACTGGTATGTATCAGGCGATTCTGCCTATCAGGATGAAGATGGCTACTTCTGGTTCCAGGGACGAATCGACGATGTCATTATGACGTCAGGTGAACGCGTTGGTCCATTTGAAGTGGAGAGTAAGCTTGTAGAACATCCGGCAATTGCTGAAGCAGGGGTGATTGGTAAACCGGACCCGGTCCGCGGTGAAATTATCAAGGCATTCATTGCTCTGAGAGAAGGTTATGAAGCAAGTGATGAATTGAAAGAAGAGATCAGACAGCATGTTAAAAAAGGTCTCTCAGCACACGCAGCACCGAGAGAAATTGAGTTCAAGGATAAGCTTCCGAAGACACGAAGCGGTAAAATTATGAGACGTGTCCTGAAGGCCTGGGAGCTTGACTTGCCAACTGGTGACTTATCTACAATGGAAGACTGATCAAAAAAAGCCCCTGGCACATTTGCCAGGGGCTTTCACTATGACGGAGCTGCAAACTGCAGCTCCAATTTTTTTATTCTCCGTCACCCGGTGGCTGTTCATCACCTGGAGGTTCCTCTTCGGCCGGAGGTTCTTCTTCAGCTGGAGGCTCTTCCTCAGCCGGCGGTTCTTCCTCGGCTGGAGGCTCTTCTTCAGCCGGCGGCTCTTCTTCAGCTGGAGGTTCCTCTGGAGGAGGTGTACTTCCACCACCTGCACTACCGCCGCCTGCATTATCTGCAGGTTCTTCAGGTTCTGTTACTTCAGGAGCTGGTTCAGTGCCGATTCGTACTTCATTAGATCTTGCAGATTCCTTACCAGCTACATCCACTGCAACCACCTGATAGGTTCCCGCAGGAAGTGTAACTGATCTCGACTCATCAAACTGTCTGATCGCAGCAACACTGTTGCCTGAATACACGCGGTAACCAACAACGTCACCGCTGCCAGATCCGCTCCAGCTTACAGTACTGCCTGAAGCACTTGCAGATACACCAGCAGGACTCGCGCCGTCATCATTTAACGTGTTGTCTGCAACAAGCATATTATCAAAAAATCGATTATCCTCAGGGAAGAGCTTTGAAGCATCTCCACCGTAAGGGAATAACATTTGTTCAGCAAAATCAGGACTTAAGATTGCACCTGTTGAAGAGAACTCAGCAGGAGTTGAATCAAGCGCAATATAACGCTGACCATTTCTGACTACATACCTTGATGTTTCAAGACCTGCATCTTCGCCTGATGGGCTCCATGCAGTTGTAAACAGATCGGATGTAACAAGACCTGCACCAGCACAAGCCTGACCCGCAGGTAGTCCTGTAAATGTACAGAACGAGCGGCTCACAACACCCTCAGGCTGCTGGAAGGTGTATTCCGGATCAATTAATTCTGTTCTTAACTCATTCACTCTGTTCATCATATTAGCCCACAGATTAATTGCGCGGACTGAACTCTGGTATCTTAATTCTTTTGGTGTATCATAGCCAAGCCATAATCCAAATGTAACCTCCGGATTTGAACCGATAAACCAGTTATCTCTTGTGCCTTGTGATGTTCCGGATTTACCAGCCCAGTCTGTTGAAAAGTTCAGATAACCGGGTGCACTTCGGCCTGACCCGATTGATGTTAATGTATCTCTCATCATATCAATCGTGACATAGGATGCAGCCGCTGAGAACATCTCTTTAGGTGCCTGTTCATGTTCAAAGACAACGTTTCCGTCACGGTCCAGAATTTTTTCAATCATATATGGTTCATTGTACTGACCGTAATTTGCAATTGCAGCATAAGCTGAGACATTTTCTTCAACTGTTATTCCATAAGTCATGCCACCGAGAGAAAATGCAGGGTTCTGATATTCCACTTCTTCAATTTTCTCAGGATCAATGACTTCAAGAAATTCACCTGGGTTATAACCGCTTTGCAGCATTCTGCCATATAGTCTCGCAGCAGAAAGGTTATGAGACGCTGCAAGTGCTGTTCTTGCAGGAATCAATCCGTATTCTCTGTAAGATACATAGTTCAGCGGTTCCCAGCCATTATAATTGAATTTGACGTCTGCTATTGGAGAACCGGCTCCAATAAGACCATATTCCACAGCAGGTGCATATACAGCTAAAGGTTTGATTGTAGAACCACTGGATCTGAATGACTGTGTCGCGTGATTCAAACTCATTCTTTCGTGATTACGCCCTCCAGTGAAGCTGATAATTCTGCCTGTATCATTATCCATTAATACAGCTCCAACCTGTTCCTGTTCCATCACAGGAACAAAGGCACCAGCTTCAGGATCCCACTCTTCGCCTTCTCTTTCTTCATCAAAACGTTCGTAATTATTTTTTACTTCTTCCATTGCATCATAGACTTCTTTATCAATTGTAGAGTGAATCTGATATCCGCTCTGACGCATATCACGTGCCGCCAGAAGAGAATATTTGTCTCTTAAAGTATCACTTGCATCAACTTGATCACGTGAGTAACCATCTTTTTCAGCAAGGACATATTTCAGAATCTCCTTAGCGCGACGCTCAAGTTCTTCCGTTACATAAGGATAACGTTCAAGTGCACCTGACGTAGGTGCAACAAAATCCTGTGTTAAATCATAAGCGACTGCTTCATCGTGTTCCGCCTGCGTAATGGCTCCGTCTCTCAGCATTCTGGAGAGAACTTCCACTTTACGGTCTCTGCCAGGCTGAAGACCTTCATCTGACTTCAACTCGCCATTGTTCGTAAAAGGCGTATACCCGAATGGTGCCTGTGGAAGTCCTGCGATGAAAGCAGCCTGCGGTAGTGTCAGGTCGCTGGCATTCACGCCAAAAAGTCCCAGAGAAGCTGTCTGTACACCGGCAATATTTCTGCCGGAAGCATTACGGCCCATATCAGCCACATTCAGGTATGCTTCTAAAATTTCATCTTTTTCAAAGAATCTTTCTACACGGAGTGCCAGTAAAATTTCCTTCGCTTTCCGGTCAAAAGATACTTCGTTAGTGAGCACCTGGTTTTTGATCAGCTGCTGTGTTAACGTACTGCCTCCGGTCTGGTTGGCAGCATTTGTTACTTCCTGAAATATTGCACGCATGATTGCTTTTGGGACAACCCCATCATGCTCCATAAAATATTCATCTTCCGTGGCAATCACTGCATCAATGAGCAGTGGTGAAACATCTTCAAGTGCAACTTCATCTCTTTCAAGATCTGTGCGGATCTTGCCGAGATAAACCTCATTTGCAAAATATAAATCAGATGTTTCAGTATAATTATAAATATTTTGCGCCAGTGTCTCCTGTGACTGCACCTCTTCATCTTTTACAAGAGAAGCAAAATACCCTGCACCGACACCTCCGGCAAAAGCGGCCCCTATTACAATAAAAATCATTAAAATTAATAATAAGTTCCAGAAAACCTGATAAGATGTGTGCAGCTTCCGTGGCAACCCGATCCGGCTGGAGGTTTCGCTCCATTTTCTGAACCGGTCACGGAATGATTTATTTTGGTCTGACAATATAGATCATCCTCCTTGCAGCATCTTAAAGATTATAACATATTTTAAATAGATGAAATGTAAATTTAAAGAGATTACGAGAGTACAGTAAAGTCTTGACAAAAGAAAAATATTTATGCTAAAACTATCTTTATTAAAGCACATATGAAAATGCACAGAAGAGAACGGAGTAGAGACACTGATCGTAACAGTCAGAGAAGCGGTGGTTGCTGAAAACCGCTACGTCAGGGAATCGAATTACATTCTTGGAGCAGTTTTTCTTTAGCTGGAAAAACCGGAGAGATCCGATATATCATTGAGTGAGGGAGAGTTGACTCTTCTTAAGCCGGGTGGTACCACGCATAAAAGCGTCCCTGCATTGATTGCAAGGGATATTTTTTATGCGTTTTTTTGTACGTGATACTAAAGGAGGAATTACAATGGATTTATTACAGGATTTACAGTGGCGGGGAATCATCTACCAGCAGACAGACGAAGCAGGAATGAAAGAGTTACTTGAAAAAGAATCGGTATCCTTATACTGTGGTGCAGACCCGACAGCTGACAGTCTCCATATCGGTCATCTGCTGCCGTTTCTGACAATGAAAAGATTTCAGGAGCATGGACATCGTCCGGTTGTTCTTGTAGGCGGTGCAACAGGTCAAATTGGTGACCCGAGCGGTAAGAAGGAAGAACGTCAGCTGCAGACACGTGAACAGGTTGAGTACAATGTAGAAGCGATTAAAAAACAGCTTGAAAGACTATATACAGCTGAAGGTGACAATAAAGCAATTATGGTTAACAACCTGGACTGGATCGGCCAGATTGATATGATTACCTTCCTGCGTGATTACGGGAAGTATATTGGTGTTAATTACATGCTTGCTAAAGACACGATTTCATCACGTCTGGAAACAGGCATCTCATATACCGAATTCACATACACGATTCTTCAGGCAATGGACTTTAACCACCTGTATCAGGAATTCAATTGTAAATTGCAGATTGGCGGCAGTGATCAGTGGGGGAATATTACAACAGGTCTTGAACTGATTCGTAAGATGAATGATGAACAGGCAAAAGCATTCGGGATGACCATTCCGCTTGTGACAAAAGCAGACGGTACCAAATTTGGAAAAACTGAAGGCGGTGCAATCTGGCTTGATCCGGAAAAAACGTCTCCATATGAGTTCTACCAATTCTGGATCAACACAACTGACGCTGATGTAGTAAAATACCTGAAGTTCTTTACATTCCTTGATAAAGAAACAATTGAAGGACTGGAAAAAGCAGTTGAAGAAGAGCCGCACCTGCGTGCAGCTCAAAAAGCGCTTGCAAAAGAAATGACAAAAATGATTCATGGTGAAGAAGCGCTTGATCAGGCAAAGAGAATCACAGCTGCACTATTCAGCGGTGATCTGAAATCGTTGAGCAGTGCTGAAATTCGTGAAGGCTTCAAAGATGTTCCGACTCATCAGATTAAAGATGGGGAGTCGATTAACCTTGTAGACGTTCTTGTAGATGCCAAAATCTCATCATCAAAACGCCAGGCGCGTGAGGATGTAACGAACGGTGCAGTATACATTAATGGTGAAAGAGTACAGGACCTTGGCTTTGAACTTGATGCGTCTGTCAGATTAGACAATGAATTCACTATTATCCGCCGTGGTAAAAAGAAATACTTTATGATTCAGTACGCGTAAGAGCATCAAAGAGGCATGTTAAATACTATACAGGAAGGGCATCGAATAATTTCACAATTCGATGCTCTTTTATTGAGGTTTAAACATCACCAGATGACACGTTTCACATTTTAATGCCGGAGTTTTCTTAAGTTTAAACCATGCGTCCTTAATGAGTACTTCACTTTTGACATCAGTCCATACTGATTCACCTGATTCAGACCAGGAAATTCTTCTGGATGAAACGATATATCCATTCTTTAACGGTTGATTACATTCAGGACAACTCTTTGAATCATTCATTCGAACGCTCAACACCTTTCCTTTATTACGTATTTGATATTTCCATGTTAAAGGAAGGAGGCTGAATTTTCCAATATCATGTCATATTGTTTGTTTAAAATAAACAGTCATAGGAAATGTTAGTAGTATTGAGCAGAGGAGGTTTTTTCACAATGGGTGAATCATTTATCGATCAATATATTATTAATCAGTCCTACTGGCTTGAAGACGGTGTGCCGGACGCTGAAAAACTTACGGATAACCACGAAACGGATATTCTGATTGCAGGGGCAGGGATTGCCGGCATTACAGCCGGACTGTTACTTGTTAAAGAAGGGTTTAAAGTGACAATTGCTGACGCTAATCGCGTTTTCCAGGGAACTACAGGATATACAACTGCAAAAGTAACTGCGCAGCATGGAGTGGTGTATGACCAGTTTATTACCCAGCATGGAAAAGAAAAAGCGAAGCTGTATTATGAAGCCAATACAGAAGCGATGAATTGGATGAAACAGCAGATCAATGAACATGAGATTGACTGTGATTTTAGTATTCAGGAGGCAGGGGTCTATACAACCAGCCAGCCGGAGCAGCTTGAAAAAGAGTGGAAGGCTTATCAGGAACTAGGAATTGACGGGGAGTTCACAGATCAAATGCCATATGATGTTGGAGCTTCTGCAGTGTTAAAAATGCCAAATCAATTTCAGTTTCACCCGGTGAAATATTTAAAAGCTTTATTGAATGAATATCTCAAGCTTGGCGGTAAAATCTATGAGAAGACGCGGCTGATCGATGCTGATGAACATAGCAATGGGGTAGAAGTAAAGACTGAAGATGGACATGTCATAAGAGCGAAAAAACTGATTGCAGCCACTCATTTTCCTTTTGTTGATTTTAAAGGCCTCTATTTCTCAAGGCTTAAACCGGAGCGGTCTTATACCTCAGCAGCAATAGTGGAAGAGTCATTTGCAGAGGGGATGTATATCAGTGCAGACAATCCGACAAAATCGATCAGAACGACACCATATAAAGACGGGAAAAAGCTTCTGATTATCGGTGGAGAGGGACACAAAACCGGTCAAAATGATATTGAAGGAAGCAGATATGAACGTCTGGAGTCTTTCGCTAAAGCAAAATTCGGCGTGAGTGACTTTAAGTACAGATGGTCCTCGCAGGATCTGTATACAGTCAGCGGTATTCCATATGCAGGTCTGGTTACAGGTCACCATGAACACATTTATATTGCGACCGGATTCAGGAAGTGGGGTATGACCGGAGGGACAGCAGCTGCTCATATCATCAAAGATTTAATCACCCACAAACATAATCGTTTTCAGCATCTGTTTGATCCATCAGACCATGATGTATCTTCTTCTATTGGAACATTTGTCAGTGAAAATGCCAATGTTGGAGCTGAGCTTGTCAAAGGGAAACTCAAAAGCCCGGGCAAATCTGAAGAAGATATTTTAAGTGGAGAAGGCGGCATTATTAAAGATCAAAGCGGGAAGACAGGTGCTTACCGCGATGAGGAAGGAAAACTTCATAAAGTTGATATTACATGTACACACATGGGGTGTGAATGTGCATGGAATCAGGACGAACGCTCTTGGGATTGCCCATGTCACGGTTCACGGTTCGCCTTTGACGGTGCCGTACTCGAAGGACCGGCTGTCACTCCTTTGAAAAAGAAATAAATAGCGGCAGAAGAATATCTTATCACTTTTCAGTATTAATAAATGATTAAGGTGAACGGAGCTGCAGACGGTGATGGCGCCACAAAACGGCGCACCTGCAGAAAGCACCGCCTAAAGCTGAGACATTTTATGTATGTCTCAGCTTATTCTTTTATTCTTCACCAAACGCCTCAGGCAGCATTTTAAATCCATCAATCTCTGCATCTTCCTCAATCTCAATCATAATGCAGCGTTTCCCTTTATAATTAACCTGTCTGACATACTGCAGATCCTGGGGGCTGATTGAAATGTTGGCAATCATTGTCTGGATCTTTATTGACTTCGTCTTGAATTTCGGCACGATACTGCCTGCTTTTAATTCATACCCCTCATTATCAGTTATCAGCTGAAAAGCTTCCTTCACTTTATCAGTTTCCACCTGCTGCCCACTGTTTGTTAATACGCGCTCAACGTCTTTATAATCAAGCTTAGGCGGCTCATCCTCTTCATTTTCTTCAATTGAGGTATGAATTTCACTATACACTTTTGCAAGGGTGGAAGGGGAGAGTTGATCACCGACAACGCTCTTAATCACTTCTTCAAAGACAGCCTTATCTTCCTGTGCAGTCATGATATCCTCACCGTTCAGCACTTCTTCAATAAAGTGAAAGTCAGGTTCATTTGCTTTTGGTGCCGCATACAGCACGTGGTTGACGTCGGATGCATGGTTCGTAATACACGGAAACAGGAATCCAGTCATCGGATTTTTCAGGTCAATAACCGGATCGACCTCTACTTTATACTTAAATTCTTTTTCAATATAATCAAACTGTATTTCTTTTTTCGGTTCTTCCGTTTTATTAATTGCACACAGCGTAAATGGGTGGGAGTAGACAGTGTCCCTGCTGCTTTCTTCAGATTCTTCGCTTCTTTTTCTGGTGGGCTTCATGTATTCGCCTCTGATAAAGGTGATGACAATATCTTTTTCAAACGGATTTTGAATCATCTTTTCAGTCATCATCAGCATCTGTTCCTGCCAGTCTTCACCTTCACCAAGAAGTCCTTTATGTAAAATCAGCTGACTGCTGTTTTCAGCATCACGCTTAAATTTCAGTTCGAATAGTTTTTCATTCATCTGACCGGTCAGTACCTTTTTGAAATTTTTCATGAAAAGCTCCTGCTGGTCGCTGTCGAGCATTTCAAAAGGCTGTCTTTCAGCATGATAAATTTCCGTGGATTCTTTCATGATGTAAACGTTAAAGATATCTGAAATTCTCAGAAGATCATTATCAGTCTTCAATTGATTACGAATACCGGCTACATCTTTTTTTTCCAAGTAAATCACTCCTGTTCATGGCATATTTCTGTTCGGCATCAATCATCTTATCATATACCTTGCTCAAAAATCAGACATAAGAAAAGCCTCTGAAATGTCGATTAAACATTTCAAAGGCTTTTTTGATGTTAATCTCAACGTTCTAAGATTAACGAGAGTAGAATTCTACGATTAGTGCTTCGTTGATATCAGCAGCTAATTCGTTACGCTCTGGGAAACGAGTGAATGTACCTTCAAGCTTGTCAGCATCGAATGATACATACTCAGGAGTGAAGCTGTTAAGCTCGATTGCTTCCTGAACAATGTTAAGCTTCTGTGATTTCTCACGAAGGCTGATTGATTGTCCTGGCTTTACGCTGTATGACGGAATGTCAACGCGTGAACCATCAACAAGAATGTGTCCGTGGTTTACAAGCTGACGCGCCTGACGACGAGTGCGTGCAAGACCAAGACGGTATACAAGGTTATCAAGACGAGTTTCAAGAAGAATCATGAAGTTATCGCCGTGACGTCCAGGTAATTTACCTGCTTTATCGAATAGGTTACGGAATTGACGCTCAGTTACGCCATAAGTGTGACGAAGCTTCTGCTTCTCCTGAAGCTGAAGACCATATTCAGATAGTTTTTTACGCTGAGTAGGACCGTGTGGACCTGGAGCGTAAGGACGCTTTTCTAATTCTTTACCAGTGCCGCTTAGTGAAACACCAAGACGACGAGACAGTTTCCAAGATGGACCTGTATAACGAGCCATATTTTGACTCCTCCTTGTGTTTTTATTTTGTTGTAAAATAAAAACCATGTGATAAACCATCAATCCCCATTTTGTTATCTTGCACCATCGCCCTGCAGCAGGGGTTACACGATGCACCTGTATGTGACAGGAACAAAATGAGCAATTCATGTGTTCACAAAAGGCTGCATTATTTTACACAAAGATTATCATACGATCTATAAAACCTTTTGTCAACTTCTTTTAAAGAATCGTCAAGAACCCCGCTGCACTTTTTGGTGAAAAATCTGTTTTAAAAGTCAGAATGAAACTATAGTATTCAACAGGAATTGTGCTATAATTAGTATTTGTAAATATCTGAAAAATACATAAATGAGAAGTAATATTATACCAAAGAGACGAAGGTGAAAAGATGGATTCGCTGAAACCATTTATGGACCGCTTTAAAGCCGGAGTATTTGATATTCTGGCGCACTCTATGTCAGGGGAAATTTCAATCAGGTCTTGGTATCGTCAATTGTCAAATCTGTTAAAGGATCATTTTGATGTGGAAGAAACCTTCTATTTATATAAAGAAGGCGATGGTCTGTATGAATATATTGAAAAGAAGCCTGGACGGCCTATAGGCGGGCAGTGGCTGCTCGAACGTATTGGTAATGAACCATACATGATTATGGACCGGGATGAGTGGATGCTTAAAAAGGGAGATATATTAATTCCCTGCTACGAACGGGCTGAATTAATGGGCTTCATTGCTGTCCGGACGCTTCCTGAAGCTGGATGGGTAAAGGATCCGGTCATGATTTCAGTACTGGCATGTGATACTTCTGTCCTTTATCAGAATGTCCGGAGAATGCTAGTAACAGCTACAGAACGTAAGAGATACCATGAATTGTTCGAAGTGACAGAGGCCTTCAATTCCCATATGAATGTGTCAGAAGTGCTTGCAAAAATTATTCATTCTTTAGAAAATACGTTCCCTTATTACACCTTCACACTCATTCTTTCAGATGATCAGGGTGTGGAGAAAGGTCTGCCGATTGAATATATTGATTATCAGACGAGTAACGAGGCGCTCATGCACGCATTTGTTTCTTCAGAAATTACCATTGATGAACAGGAAGATCATTCATCCATGTACTCCCCATTAAAAGGTAAGCAGGGGGTATACGGGCTTTTGAAAACTGAAGGGTCAATCAACAAAGCACTGAAGAATCATGAAATTGAATTCATCAAGGTGCTGTCAACAACCGCAGGGAACGCACTTGAGAATGCAAAACTGTATGAGCAATCAAGACAGCTGATTGATGATCTGAAGCTGATTAATGATTTGTCTCATGAATTAAATGCAAACCTCAATTTAAATGAAATGATGGGCTACCTGGCGAACCAGATTAAAAAAGCCCTTAAACCGGATCAGACAGGATTTGTCTGGGTCGAAGGTGAAGAGTGGAAAACTGTTGAAGGCAGTTCTGCTTTTTTTGACACGGATGAAGGTAAAGTATATATAGAAAATGTTAAACAGCAGCTGTTTGACGGTACAGATGCCGTCTATATGTCTGATTGTGATCTTGAAGCAGGGTATCGTTCACTGATTGCTGTACCAATGATTCATCATAAGCAGTTGAAGGGATTCTGCGTTGTGCTGCATAAGGACTCGTACGCTTTTTCATTTGAAATGTATAAACTGTTCAAATCAATTGTTCATCATTCAGCACTCGCTTTAGTCAATGCAATGCTGCGGGTTGAAATGCAGGAAATGATCAATCGGGATCATATGACAGGATTGTATGCCCGTCATTATCTGGATCAGTTTGTAGAAGAGTCAATTAAGCGCGATGAAAAAGGTGTATTTATCTTAATCGATATTGATAACTTCAAAAAGGTTAATGACACGTATGGTCATCAGGTAGGTGATCAGGTCATTATTCAACTGGCCGGCCAACTGCGTCTGCTTGAAAAGGAAAATAGCGTTGGTGCAAGATGGGGAGGCGAAGAACTGGCTCTGTATTTCAGTAATATGTCTTTAAAAGAAGGTGTAGCATTAACTGAAAAATTGAGACAATCTGTTCAGGAAATGACTGACCCGTCAGTTACAATCTCCTGCGGCGTAGCAAACTGGAACCGCAGTAAGCCTGATTTGATGATTAACCTTGTCAGACGGGCCGATGTCGCACTATATCAGGCGAAAAATTCAGGTAAAAACCAGGTCGTCTGGTTAAATGGTGATGCTGAAAAACTGGATCATCCAAAAGTAAAAATAAACTGATGATATGATCGCATACTGACTAAAAGAAGCAGCGAATTTACACATTTATGTAATAGCTGCTTTTTTCATATGGGAGATCGTATTGAAATTTAATGAAAATCAAGTAAAATAGGAAATGAAAGCGATTACATTTTTAAGGGGAGCTTATCATGAGTAAAGAGAGAAAAAAGATTGAAACTGAGGTTATTCACAGCGGGTATGATTCAAGACAGTATGAAGGTTCATTAACACCACCACTTTTTCAGACATCGACGTATACGTTCGATCATGCAGCGCAGGGAGAGAGACGTTTTGCAGGTGATGAAGAAGGATATATATATTCTCGTTTAGGTAATCCGACTGTCAGGGTTCTTGAAGACCGAATGACAGCAATTGAAGAAGGCGGGGGCGCGCTTGCATTTGGTTCAGGAATGGCTGCTGTGTCCGCGATCCTGTTTTACCTGCTGAAGTCAGGCGATCATGTCGTATGCTCTAAAGGTGTATATGGCTGTACATTCGGTTTACTTGAAATGATGGAAGAGAAATTCGGGATCACACATGAATTTGCTGATCTGTCTTCTGAGGAGTCAATGAAACAATCAATTTTACCGAACACTGCGTGTATTTATGTGGAAACACCGATTAATCCAACAATGGAATTAATTGATCTTGAACTCGTTTGCCGTATCGCACAGGAAAAAGGAATTCCAGTCGTTGTGGATAACACTTTTTCTTCACCATATTTACAGAATCCTTTAAAAACAGGAGCAGATTTTGTCTTACACAGTGCGACAAAATATATTGGCGGTCATGGTGATGTCATCGGGGGGCTACTTGTCGCGAAGTCGGCTGAAGTGATTGGTGAGATCCGGATGACAACGCAAAAAGATATTGGCGGAATCATGTCACCGTTTGATGCATGGCTACTGCTTCGTGGGTTGAAAACACTTGCGGTCAGGCTGGATCGACATTGTGATAACGCAGAAAAAATCTTTGATTATCTGAAAAAGCATTCATTTGTAAGAAATATTTATTTCCCGGGAGATCAGGATCATCCCTCTCACGATATTGCAGCAAAACAGATGAAGCGTTGGGGCGGTTTAATTTCATTTGACTTCAACGGGACGAAAGAAATGGCACAGGCTTTTATGGATGAACTGAAAATGATCAAAATTGCGGTGAGTCTAGGGGATGCTGAAACACTTATTCAGCACCCGGCATCAATGACTCATTCAGTCGTACCTGAAGACACGAGAGAAAGTATGGGAGTCACTGATACGCTGCTGAGATTATCAGTTGGGCTTGAATCGTGGGAGGATATTAAGGAAGACCTCGACCAGGCATTCAATAAAATTGAAGAAAAAGCTTCGATGAAAATGGAAAGTTGAAGCAAATAACAGCACGCGGAGATGCGTGCTGTTTTTTTATAGGTATTCAACTAATATTTTTGCGAATTCTTCAAGGCCGTTCTGGTCTTCTTCGTCAAACCGGTTTTTAACCGGGCTGTCGATATCAAGTACACCGATTACTTCGCCGTTTTTCTCAAGTGGAACAACGATTTCTGACTGTGAAGCAGCATCGCATGCAATGTGGCCTGGGAATGTGTGAACATCCTCTACCCGCAGTGTACGGTTTTCTTCTGCTGCAGTGCCGCATACACCTTTCCCAAGCGGAATTCTGACACATGCAGGAAGCCCCTGGAATGGTCCAAGCACCAGCTCGCCATCCTCCATGACATAAAATCCGACCCAGTTCGTGTTTCCTAAAAATTGATTTAACAGTGCTGAGGCGTTGCTTAAGTTTGCAATTTGGTTCGGTTCACCTTCTAGCAATGCGCGCAGCTGTTTGTGCAGCATATTGTACTGCTTTTCCTTACTGCCTTTATACGTTTCGACATTAAACATTAAATCACCCGCTTAACAGATTTGTTTTGACTTTCCCGTGCATAATTTGATGAACGGTTTTTAAAGGAAGATTGAAGAACCCCCGCGAAATAAGAAATCAGAATAATAAATGTATAACATATCGCGATCGATGAAGCAATTATTTGAGAGGAGGAGTATGACTTGCAGCGTGAAACGAAATCAGAAGTTATGACTACAGCGGTGGACCTGTTTTTTACAAAGGGATTTCACGGGACGAGTATCAGGGATATATCTGCATCAGCCGGGGTGAACGTGGGGACCGTTTCATATTATTTTTCAGGTAAAAAAGGGTTGCTTGAGGAATGTCTGGTTGCGTTTTTTGAACCCTATCTGAGCGTGCTTGAAAAATCGCTGACCGAAGGAAAGAGTCAGAGTATCAGTGCGGTCATGTCAGCAGCCTCTGAAGTCATCCGGTTTCAGCAGCAGCACCATCGATTTGCCCGCTTTGCATGGAGGGAGATCACGCTTGATCATCAATTGATCAGAGAGCTCACTGCGTGTTATTTAAGAAAAGAGCAGTATTTGTGGAAAATGCTGATTGCTGAAGATATTGAAAAAGGGTACAGCTTTAAACTGTCCCCTGCATTTTTCCTGATCCAGTTAAATGCAATGATTACAACACCATTCCTGCAAAGTCAGACTGTCAGAGAGCTTTGGCATGTGAATATTGCTGATCCTTATTTTACTAAGCAGTATATTGGAACCGTTGAAACCTGGTTCAACAGTGTGACGACATGCTACGGGTTGAGTGCAATCAGCTGATCTGTTCCCTGCATCAGTCCGCTTGCAGTATGTGCGTCTGATCCATAGACGAGTCTGATGCCCATCTTATGCGCTGCAGTCGCTACAGCAGATGATGGATACGTCTCGAGGCAGTAAGGCTTTACAGTTCCGGCTCCGTTATAATCGAGCTCAAGTTTATTTGACCTGACGGCCTCAAGGATCCTGCTGATCTCCTGCTCATGTGAATCAAGAGGTGGATAGAGGCGCTGAAATTTGGTCGCTAGCGTCATATGACCAATTCTCTTCGGTTTGTAGCGTCCAAGGTCTGAATGAATAGACTGTAAAACTGTCTGATAATAAAGAGAGTGAACAGCGTCTGCTGAACCGGCCAGCGCGATCAGGCGTTCAAATGATGCGGGACTGAAGTCCATACAAATATATTCATCTGACGCTTTCAGAAAGTGTACTGACAGGATCGAGTCGTCCAGATATGACCCATACTGTTGTAGAAAATCTGCAGTCTCTTTTTCAAATCCTTCTATATAATCAACTTCAAGGCCTGTATAAATTGTCAGGTCTTTTTTGTATTTCCTTTTTGTCTCTTCAACATCTTTCAGATAGTGCTCAAGGTCAGAGTGCTTCATTCCGCTATCCTGATCAGGTACAGGATCAGTGAATCCTTCGGGTAAAGGAGCATGCTCTGTAAAAGTGATTTCTTTGAGGCCCGCTTCAATTGCTTTTTCCGTATATAGGGAAAAAGCATCTTTAGAACCGTGTGGGCAATATGGCGTGTGAATATGTCCATCTCTTTTTATCATCAAAAACCTTCCTTTCAAAGAAGAAAAAAGTCGTGTCAAAAAATCAAGAAAAAACAAGAAATCTCACTTGTTACATGGTATCATAAAGTCAATACATTTTTCATATTGACATAGACACGGGCTGCTTGAACAGGAGGCATAAGATGGAGTACATAATTGTTGGATCCGTCATTTTCATTATTATATGTATCATAACTGCTTTTGCATTAAGAAAGCAGCAGTATAAACAAGTAGATAAGCTTGAAGAACAGAAGCTGGATATACAGCACAGACCTGTTCTTGAAGAAATGACAAAAGTAAAACAGCTGAATATGAACGGTCAGACAGAGGAACTTTTTGAAAAGTGGAGAGAATCCTGGACGAATATTGTAGACATTCAGCTTGCTGAAGTCGACAGTATGCTGTTTGACGCTGAAGAATATATAGATAAATTCCGCTTTGGCAAATCGAAGAAAGTACGTGAAGAGATTGATGTCGAACTGACCAAAGCTGAGGAACATATGAATGAAATTCTATCAGAACTTGAAGAATTAATGGGCAGCGATGAGAAAAACCGCGCTGAAATTCAGCTGGTGGAATCCGATTATAAAGATGCTGCTTCACTGATCAGGAACAGACGCAGCCAGTTCGGTACAACTGCTGAACCATTAGATCGCAAAATTCACGCATTAGAACCGAAGCTTGACGAATATCATAATTTGACTGAAGAGGGTAATTACCTTCAGGCAAGAGAAATTGTTCTTTATCTCACAGGAGAAATGAATGAAATCAACAATATGCTTGAAGCAGCTCCGGCATTGGCTGATGATCTGACTGAAGAGCTGCCGGGGGATGTAGCTGAATTGAAAGGTGCCTGTAAAGAGATGGACGAGCAGCGCTACCCAATTCATCATCTCAATCTTGAAGATATCTGCCTTGAACTTGAAGTGAAGCTGAAAGAAGCGGAAAAGCATCTGGTCAGACTTGAACTGACTGAAGCTGAAGACATCCGGATTCATATTCAACAGACAGTGGATCAGGCATTTACTGATCTTGAAGATGAGGTAAATGCAAGAAGCTCACTTCCTGAAAAACAGGAGCAGGTAAAGAATTTACTCGATACGGCAAATACCAGAAATCAGGAGCTGCTGAGGGAAATGGATTATGTTCGTCAGGGGTATCAGCTTGACCAAAAAGAGATTGACCTGCCCAAAGAAAAAGAAAAACAGCTTAAGGAATTGTCTCATTCATTTGAATTTCAGACAAAACAGCTTGAAAAACAGCTGGAGCCTTATACTGGCGTATTAAAGGAGCTGTCTCAAATTGAAAGCCAGCTGCTGGTGATCAATGAAGAACACAGCAAATATGCTTCAGAGCTGGAGCAATTGAGAAGCGACGAAATGTCTGCAAGAGAACAACAGGAATATCAGATCAAAACTGTCAGAGAACAGGAGAAAACAGTGGATGGTGCAAACCTTCCGAAAATTCCTGAGTTCTGGTTTTTAGAAAGAAAAGATATTATCAGACAAATTGAAGCACTTGATTCCTATCTGGCTGAACGGCCGATGAATATGAAAGCAATTAATCAGCACACGCTGACAACTGAAAAGATGATTGAAACATTTGCAGCTAACACTGAAGAAATGATTCAGGCTGCAGAGCAGGCTGAAAAGGTTATCCAGTACGGCAACCGATACAGAAGCCGTCATGAAACGGTCTATATCGGTCTGAACGAAGCAGAACTAATGTTCAGAAACGGGGACTACCAAAACGCCCTGGAGCAGGCAGCAGAATCAATTGAAAAAATAGAACCGGGTGCACTGAAAAAAATCGATGCACTATAAGAAAAAGCAGTACTTCCTAAATCAGGTGATATGCTCCCTTCAAAGTAGACAGAGAAATAATAAAACTTCTCTACTACTATGAAGGGGGCATTTTTGTGTCTAAAAGAACGACTGATTATACAAT
>NZ_JXRQ01000020.1 GCF_000829445.1 Jeotgalibacillus alimentarius | reverse complement strand
CAGCGAGCTCGCAGCGTTCGAAAAGGAAAATATCGCCATTTACTTCTCTCACCCGTACGCCTCCTTCGAGCGTGGCACAAATGAACGTCACAATGGCATGATAAGGCGGTTTATCAAAAAGGGACAGCCCATCCATTCTTATTCCGATGACTTGCTTGAAGAAGTAGAAACCTGGATGAACGAGCTTCCGAGAAAAATTTTAAACTATGAGACCCCGGCAGAAATGTTCGACCGGTGTGTAGCTTTGTTGGCCTAGGCCAACAAAGCTACACACCGGGGAGGTCCCCCTATGCTTTATTAGGGTGTTGCATTTAATATTGCAATTTACGTTTAGTTCTGAGTTACTATTTTATTATAAAAAAAGATGACGCTTTTTTATTCAGCGTCATCTTTTTTGATTCTAAACATTTTCTTAAGTGCTTAGATGCATTGAAGCGGAAGGCGTGGACTCCGGGACGATTAGCGGGATAGCTGAGACCCCGCAACCGAAGGTGAGGAGGCTTGGGATGGGGCCAAAAAACGGCCCACGTCCGGAAAGCCTACGCCTGAAGCGTAAATGAACCGGCCTTTGTTAACTGACTTTTTCAAAGGCGGATATTTAATCAGCACGCTTTTTTATATGAATCAGAATGTAATTTTATCTTCAATGAACGACTGTACTTCAGCAATCGGCATACGAATCTGCTCCATCGTGTCACGGTTACGGACAGTCACCTGCTGATCTTCTAAAGAATCAAAGTCAAATGTAATACAATAAGGTGTACCAATCTCATCTTGTCTTCTGTATCGCTTACCAATAGACTGAGACTCATCATAATCAACCATAAAATGCTGTGAAAGCTGTTCAAACACTTTAATTGCTTCTGATCCCAGTTTCTTAGATAAAGGAAGTACTGCTGCTTTATAAGGTGCTAAAGCCGGATGGAATCGCAGCACAGTTCTCTTATCGTTCTCAAGCTCTTCCTCTTCATATGCATCACACAGGAATGCAAGTGTCACACGGTCCGCACCAAGTGAAGGCTCAATGCAGTAAGGTACATATTTCTCATTCGTCTGCTGATCAAGATAAGTAAAATCTTCATTCGAATGTTCCATATGCTGCTTCAGGTCAAAGTCTGTACGGTCCGCAATACCCCACAGTTCTCCCCAGCCAAATGGGAATTTGAATTCAATATCAGTCGTAGCGTTACTGTAGTGTGAAAGTTCATCTTCATCATGGTCACGCAGACGCATGCTGTCTTCTTTCATACCAAGGTTTAACAGCCAGTTTTTACAGAATTCTCTCCAGTAACCAAACCATTCAAGGTCCTCACCCGGCTTACAGAAGAATTCAAGTTCCATCTGTTCAAATTCACGCGTACGGAAAGTAAAGTTACCAGGTGTGATTTCGTTTCTGAAACTTTTACCGATTTGTCCAATACCAAACGGGACCCGCTTTCTCATTGTACGCTGAACGTTTTTAAAGTTAACAAAGATCCCCTGGGCAGTCTCAGGACGAAGGAAGATTTCGTTCGTTGAGCCTTCTGTTACACCCTGGTGCGTTTTGAACATCAGGTTAAATTGTCTGATGTCAGTAAAGTCTTTTGCTCCGCAAGTAGGGCAGGCAACATCATATTCTTCAATCAATTCAGCCATTCTGCTGAATGGGAGGCCATCAACAATGATTTCTTCACCTTTTTCCTCAATTGCCGCTTCGATCAGTTTATCTGCGCGGTGTCTTGCTTTACAGCTCTTACAGTCAATCATCGGATCATTAAAGTTACCAATGTGACCTGAAGCTTCCCACGTTTTCGGGTTCATCAGGATTGAAGCGTCTAGTCCTACATTATGAGGAGACTCCTGAATAAACTTTTTCCACCATGCTTTTTTGATATTATTCTTTAATTCAATACCTAGCGGGCCGTAATCCCATGTGTTTGCAAGTCCTCCGTAAATTTCAGAACCCGGGAATACAAACCCTCTGTGTTTTGCAATGTGTACAATATCGTCCATATTTTTAGTCATGCTTTACCACTCCTTTAAAGTGAATGTTTACTGTGCATAAAAAAGCACCGTCCCTGGACTAGATCATTCTAGTCCAGGGACGGTGCTTCTTGACCGCGGTTCCACCCTGGTTGATGCACTCACGCATCCACCTTGATTCCTGCATTGCTCCGGAGTGCCGTTTCCCTTTATCCCGGGCTTTCACTATCCCCGGTCGCTCATGAAAGGTACTTATATCTCCTTCATTGCGCACATCATTTATCTTTAGACAATCCTATCACTTCTCGAATGAATACTCAATAAAAATTTGTTTCAGGTATAAATCATTTACTATGACGGGCCTTTCATTTAGTATATAATATTGGGAAACAGTATAACACTATTGAATTTTCTGGGTGGTGAACAACATCGAACTGAATAAAAGACAATCCGAGATTTTAAAAATCGTAAAAGCGGATGGCCCAATCACCGGGGAACAGATTGCTGACAGACTGAATTTAACAAGAGCAACACTGAGACCGGATTTAGCGATTCTGACAATGGCCGGATTTTTAGATGCCCGTCCAAGAGTCGGATATTTTTATACAGGAAAATCAGGCACGCAGCTTTTGACTGAAAATCTGAAAAAGCTTCACGTAAAAGAATATCAGTCAATGCCGGTAGCCGTACAGGATCATGTATCAGTATATGATGCAATATGCCATATGTTCCTTGAAGATGTGGGAACTTTATTCGTACTGGATCAAAAAGGTCTGCTGGCAGGAGTCGTATCAAGAAAAGACCTCTTAAGAGCAAGTATCGGTCAGCAGGACTTAACGAGTCTGCCTATCAATGTTATTATGACAAGGATGCCGAATGTTACCTACTGCGAACCGGAGGATTTACTGGTAACAGTGGCTTCAAAGTTAATCAGTAAACAGATTGACTCGCTGCCTGTGGTGAAAAAAACAGAAGCAGGATATGAAGTCTCGGGCAGAATTACTAAAACAAATATTACAAAAGCATTTGTCAGCCTTTCAAAGGATGAAGAATAGGATGGTGGAGTCATGAACGAAGTGCATGTATATGTCGTATCAGACTCAGTCGGGGAAACAGCTGAACTGGTAGCTAAAGCCAGTGTCAGTCAGTTCCGGCAGTCAAGAAAAGCAATTACAATCAAACGTTTTCCGTATATTGAAGATAAAGGTCATGTGGATGAAGTCATTACACTCGCAAAAGAGAATCAGGCAATCATTGTCTATACGCTTGTCAAACCTCATGTCCGTTCCTACATAGAGCAGGAAGTCAAAAAACATCAGCTTACTGCCCACGATGTGATGGGACCGATTGTACAGTCTCTGCAGGAAATATGTGAGGAGTCGCCTATTAATGAGCCTGGCATGGTTCACGACCTTGATGAAGATTACTTCAGGAAAATTGAAGCAATCGAATTTGCTGTAAAGTATGATGACGGCAGGGATCCACGGGGGATTCTAAAAGCTGATATTGTGTTAGTCGGTGTCTCCAGAACATCTAAAACACCATTATCACAGTACCTCGCACATAAAAGACTGAAGGTCGCCAATGTGCCGCTCGTTCCGGAGATCGAACCGCCAGAAGAACTTTTTATGGTCGATCCTAAAAAATGCTACGGTCTCAAAATCAGTTCAGACAAACTAAATCACATTAGAAAAGAAAGATTAATTGCACTCGGGCTGAAAGATGATGCAACGTATGCAAAAATGGAGAGAATCGCAGAAGAGCTGAAACATTTTGATCATGTGATCAGCCGTATGAAATGTCCGGTTATAGATGTGACAAATAAAGCCGTTGAAGAAACAGCAAATGTTATTTTAAATGATCTTATGAATGTATAAAACAGATGTCGATACAGGCATCTGTTTTTACTTGCTGAAGAATGATGTATGACGCTGCTATAAGAAATCATTCATTTCCGTTCCAATAAACAAGAGTGATATAAAACAACTGTTTGTAAATAGAACAGCTTCCGATATCCGCAGAATATATTTGTGAAAAAGAATGGCGGCAGGCTCGGAAATGTACTATAATAAAAAATTGTGATAAAAAGATACATTAATAAAGGATTTTTGCGGCATAACGCAGAATGGTACCACTATGGAAAATATAAATCATGTCTTTGTATATGTAGATGCTGATGCTTGTCCCGGAGCAGTAAGAGATGAAATCATCAGATATACAGACCAGGTTAAGATCAGATTTGTTGCTACCTATAATCATTACAGTGCTGATGCTGATCAGTCATTATGGACTTTTATTGATGATGGGAGTGAAGCCTGCGACCTGTTTATTTTAAATAAAGCAAAGCAGGGAGACCTGGTGATAACTCAGGATATTGGCCTGGCATCCATGCTACTGGCAAAAGGGGTTTATGTCATTTCACCCAGGGGAAAAGAGTACAATCAAGACACGATCGAAACCAGCCTTTCTTTCAGATATTTATATCAGCAGGAAAGAAAAAAAGGCAGGTTCCATGGAGGCCCTAAAAAAGTAACAGAAGAGGATCTGAAGTCATTTTCAAATCTGCTTTCAAAGTTTTTGACATGAAATGCAGGAAAATGAAGATTTTTGACGAAAAGTACAGTATCACAAAGTTAAGTTGGTGGTGAGTAAGTGCCAGAGAGAATACCTGAAGAAGTTGTAGATCAAGTCAGGTTAAATACTGATATTGTAGAAGTAATCAGTGAGTATGTACAACTGAAAAAACAGGGTCGGAATTATTTTGGTCTCTGTCCATTCCATGGGGAGAATTCTCCTTCTTTTTCTGTGTCACCTGAAAAGCAGATTTTTCATTGCTTTGGCTGTGGGGCAGGAGGAAATGTTTTTACATTTTTAATGGATCATAATGGAATGCCATTTCAGGAGGCAGTCGCTGCTCTTGGCGAAAAATCAGATATACAATTTGATTTCAGTGATACCGGGGAAGCCGCTCCGGTTGAAACAAACCAGGAGGAAAAATCACAGCTTGAAGGGATCAGTCTCCTTGAAAAACTGTTTCATCACCTTCTGATGAATACAGAAGACGGTCAGGAAGCGTTGGAGTACATGCTTAACCGTGGATTTACTGAAGCGCAACTGGCTCAATACAAAGTTGGCTGGGCATTACCGGGCTGGGAAACAGCTGCAAAACTGCTTGAGAAAAAAGGTTTCAATCTTTCATTAATGGAAGATGCGGGTATTTTGATTAAGCGCGATAACGGTTCATATTTTGACCGTTTCAGAAATCGTGTCATGTTTCCAATTGAAGATTCAAAAGGGCGGACTGTAGGATTTTCAGGCCGAATTATTCATCCAGACAAAAATGAGCCGAAATATCTGAACAGCCCCGAAACGCCGCTTTTCCAGAAGAATACACTCCTTTTCAACCTGCACAAGGCAAGAGGAGCAATCCGGAAACAAAAATATGCGGTATTATTTGAAGGGTTTGCAGATGTAATTGCTGCATCAGAAACAGTATCCAATGCAATCGCTACAATGGGTACAGCATTGACTAAACAGCACATCCAGCAGATCAAACGACTGACTGATACTGTCATTATCTGCTACGATGGAGATAATGCCGGAACCGAAGCAGCCTATAAAGCTGCAAAAGAATTAGCTTCAAGCGGGATGACTGTTAAAGTAAGCAGGCTACCAGCTGATACAGATCCTGACGACTATATTCAAAAATTCGGGCCGGAGAAATTTAAAACAGATATTATTCAACACGCGTCATCATTGATGGCATATAAAATGTGGTATTTACGGTCAGGCAAGAATCTGCAGTCTGAAGATGGCAGATTGTCTTATATTAATGCTGTATTGCCTGAAATTTCATCGCTCCGCAGTGCAGTGGAAAAAGAGCTTTATTTAAAACAGCTGTCAGACGATACGGGTGTTTCTTTTTCGTCTTTAGAGGAACAGCTGAAAATTTTTATGCCTGTAAAAGCAGCAGAGGTAAAGCCGGAACCACTTCCGCCGCCAAAAAAACAGGCAATTATGAAGGCGCATCAAAGAGCAGAGCGTTACCTCCTTGCTTATATGATGACCGGAAATGATACTGCTTATACAATTCAGGATCAACTCGGGGGTCTCGCGTTTCAATCAGATGATTATCAGGCTATTTTCACATATCTTCTTACGTATATTGAAGAAGGAAAATCGCTTGAACCCGGCGCATTTATCGAGTATTTACCGGACAGGCATCTGAGATCAAAAGCAACAGAGTTAACAATGCTGGAATTAAATGCTGAAGTAACAAAAGCAGAAATAGCAGATTATATAAATGAGATGAAAAAGCAAACTCAGCTGACAATGATCAGACAAAAGGAAGCTGAACTGAGACATGCTGAACAAGCAAATGATATGAAGTCAGCCACAGCCCTGGGAATGGAAATTTTTCAACTGTGGAAAGCTCTAAAAGGGCAACATCGTTAGGAAGTTGGAAGGAGGGGGACAAATGGCTGAGAAGTCAACACGTTCCAAGCAGACAGAACCTGAAACAGCAACATTAGAACAAATTAAAGCACAATTACTCGAAGCAGCAAAAAAGAATGGTGAAATTACCTATGAGGACATAGCTGAAAAGCTTGCCGGATTTGAATTAGATACAGAACAAATCGAAGAGTTTTACGAGCAGATTGGTGAGCAGGGTGTCGAAGTACTGAAAGAAAACGCTGATGCCGATCCATCTGTGACAGAGCTTGGAAAAGAAGCAGAAGAGGAATTTGATCTGAATGATCTGAGTGTTCCTCCCGGCGTTAAAATTAATGACCCTGTGAGAATGTATCTAAAGGAAATCGGACGGGTAGATCTTCTTTCTGCACAGGAGGAAATTAACCTTGCGACAAGAATTGAAGAAGGCGATGAAGAAGCCAAAAGACGTCTGGCTGAAGCTAACCTGCGTCTGGTAGTCAGTATCGCTAAACGTTATGTCGGCCGGGGAATGCTGTTTCTTGACCTGATCCAGGAAGGTAATATGGGTCTGATTAAAGCAGTAGAAAAATTTGACCACAGAAAAGGGTTCAAGTTCAGTACGTATGCGACATGGTGGATCAGACAGGCCATCGCGCGCGCAATTGCTGACCAGGCCAGAACAATCCGTATCCCGGTTCATATGGTGGAAACGATTAATAAACTGATCCGTGTGCAGCGTCAGCTTCTTCAGGATCTTGGCCGCGAGCCTTCGCCGGAAGAAATTTCAGAAGAAATGGATCTGACTCCTGAAAAAGTCAGAGAAATTCTAAAAATTGCCCAGGAGCCTGTTTCCCTCGAAACACCGATTGGGGAAGAAGATGATTCACATCTGGGAGATTTTATTGAAGACTCAGAAGCGCAGTCACCGTCTGATCATGCTGCATATGAGCTGCTCAAAGAACAGCTTGAAGATGTATTAGACACGCTGACTGACCGTGAAGAGAATGTTTTGAGACTCAGATTTGGTCTAGATGACGGCCGTACGCGCACGCTTGAAGAAGTTGGAAAAGTGTTCGGAGTTACAAGAGAGCGTATCCGTCAGATTGAAGCGAAAGCATTAAGAAAACTGCGTCATCCAAGCAGAAGTAAACGACTGAAAGATTTTCTTGAATAAAAAAAAGCTGGCGGCTGCCAGCTTTTTTTTTCTTTTTTTCCTGTGCCGCTTCGAGTATAGTCATACTTAACAGGCTATGGGGGGATCTGGATGGATAAGAAAAGGAAAGAGGTCATTGTTAATGAAATTCAGTACTGGAAACAAAACAGACTGCTTCCTGAGTCTTATTGTGACTACTTAATCAATCTATACACTAGCGGTGAATATGAAGAAACGGATGAAACGAAAGCGGTGGAAAAACCTGATAGAAAGGCGAATATCTTTGTGGCCGGTTTTTCACTTGCAGGAAGTTTACTGACAATTATTGCATTACTATTTGGAGATCTTGCGCTTGCACTGCAGGCAATCATTTCGATACTCGTAAGTGCCGGAATTATGATCGTCAGTTTCAGGCCTGGAGCATCACCTGCTGTGAAAATTTTCAGCAGAATCGCAGCTGCCTTTATCATTTTATTATTTTCAATCGAACTGTGGCGCTTCATGTATGACGGTGACACAAATATGCTTTATCTGATCATTGGTATCCAGTGTCTGATCTGGGCAGTCGCAGGGCTTTCTTCAAAACAGCACTACTTTACAGTTTCCGGTGTTCTGGGTGTAATTGTACTCATTATTTTATACATATAACAGATAGAATAAAATAAAGACTGTGACTTTTCAGTCTTTTCTTTTATAATGACTATGTAAGCGCATTCAAACAAGGGGGATCAACATGAATTTTGATTTGACACAGGAACAGCAGATGATTCAACGTACAATCAGGGAGTTTTCACAGGACAGAGTTGCACCCGGTGCACTTGATCGGGACCGCAACAAAGCATTTCCACAAGATATTTTTAAAGAACTTTCCTCATTAGGGATGATGGGACTGCCTTTTCCGGAAGAATTCGGAGGAGCAGGAGGGGATACGACAAGCTTCGCAATTGTGACAGAAGAATTAAGCAGAGCGTGCGGCTCTACAGGAATCACGTATTCTGCCCACATATCGCTCGGTGGAGCACCAATCAACATGTTTGGTACTCAGGAGCAGAAAGAAAAATACTTAACAAAAATCTGTTCAGGAGAATCTTTTGGTTCATTCGGTCTGACTGAACCTAATGCGGGATCAGATGCAGGAGGCACTCAGACAACAGCAAAAGAATCTGATGGGACATATACAATCAGTGGAAACAAAAGTTATATAACAAACGCAAGTTATGCCAAATTTCTTGCATTGACAGCAGTAACAGGAAATCATGATGGAAAAAAAGAAATCAGTGCAATCATCGTTCCAACCGATGCTGATGGTTTCACAGTCATAGACAACTATGAAAAAATGGGGCTGCATTCTTCTAATACGACTGAGCTGGTACTTGATGAAGTTAAAGTTCCGACAGAAAACCTGCTTGGAAAGAAGGGTGAGGGCTTCAGACAGTTTCTGATGACGCTCGATGGAGGCAGAATCGGTATTGCTGCAATGGCAGTCGGAATTGCTCAGGCTGCTTACGAGCGAGCGCTCAGTTACTCAAAAGAACGCAAACAGTTCGGCAAGAGCATTTCCTCTTTTCAGGCAACTCAGTTTAAACTGGCGGATATGGCAATGAAAATTGAACTGGCAAGAAATATGACGTATAAAGCAGCGTGGTTAAAGGACCAGGAAAGAAAATTCACGAAAGAAGCTTCAATGGCAAAATTGTATGCTTCAGAAATCTGTATGGAAGTCTGCGATGAAGCCATTCAGATCCACGGTGGCTATGGATACATGAAGGAATACCACGTTGAAAGATACTTACGTGATGCTAAATTGCTGGAAATTGGTGAAGGAACGTCAGAAATTCAAAGAATGGTGATATCAAGAGAAATAGGTGCTTTTTAAAAAATTTTTATTGTTTGTGTCTAAAATGCGACAAAAGGGGAAAAGTTGAGTATTGGGTCTTTCCGATTCCCATAAAGTAAAGTAAAATATGTAGTGTTCATACCTGCTATTATAGGTTGATAATTACATAGTTTTTCTTAAAAGGGAGGGTTATACATGAATAAGAATCCGATTATACCGTTTTTACTGATTATGGTACTTGGCTTCGGTGTTGTTTTCTTTATGTCTGTTCAGGGTCTTAGTGATTCTGAAGAAATGGCGGAAGAAGGAGAAGGCGGCGAAGGTGAAGCAGAAGGTGGTGCTGATGGAGGAGACTTCGATCCTGAATCACACTATCAGAATGCATGTATCAGCTGTCATGGTGAAAACTATGAAGGTGGCGGCGCTGGTCCATCACTAGTTGGTGTTGGAGACAGACTGTCAGTTGATGAAATTGCTGATGTCGTTGTGAATGGCCGTGGCAACATGCCTTCAGGTCTTGTAGAAGAAAGTAACGCTCAGGCAATGGCTGAATGGGTATCTCAAATTGGAGCAGAAGGCGGCGGAGAAGAAGGTTCTGAAGAAGGATCTGAAGAAGGCGCAGAAGAGGGTTCTGAAGAGGGATCTGAAGAAGGTTCATCAGAAGAAGGTTCTGAAGATGGCGGAGACGCTGAAGAAGGCTCAGGAGAAGAATCTTCTGAAGAAGACGCGGCATAATCTGCATATATCATTAAAGTAAAAAGAGCGGCCGTTAACGGACCGCTCTTTTTTCAAGTTGTTTATTTGAAAGTGAAAGATCAGTAAAAGGATGTGTTCAAATGAATAGCAGTCAATTATCACAAAGGCTTCTGGCAGTGGCAGACTATGTCGGTCCGGATGAAATTGTAGCTGACATCGGTTCAGATCACGCTTATTTGCCGTGTTACCTTGTGAAAAAAAATAAAATCAAAAAAGCAATTGCAGGAGAAGTGGTTGAAGGCCCTTATCAGTCTGCTATCAATCAGGTCAAACAGGACCAATTAGGTGATTATATTGATGTCAGAAAGGGAAATGGTCTAACAGTGATCGTGCCGGGGGAAGTAACAACCGTGACGATTGCCGGTATGGGAGGCCCATTGATCAGTGAAATACTTGAAAACGGTAAAGATCGGCTCGAAGGTGTAAAAAAACTCATCCTTCAGCCTAATATCAGTGCAATTTCAATCAGAAGCTGGCTTCAGGAGAATGGGTGGCAGATCAGTGATGAAAGAATTCTTGAGGAAGATAAGAAAATCTATGAAGTCTTACTAGCTGAGCGTACTAAAGAACAGATGGATCTGTCGCCATCTGAATTGCTCCTTGGCCCAGTGCTGATTAAAAATCAGTCTGCTATTTTCAAATTAAAATGGGAACAGGAATTGAATCAATATAAAAAAATCCTAAAGCAGATGCAAATGGCCGGACAGCAGGGTTCACTTAATCAAAAGAAACAGGATATCGAACAGAAGATTAAGATGATAGAGGAGGCGATCCAATGAAACAGCCAAATGGTCATCAGATAGTCGGGCTGTTAGAGCAGTTTTCCCCTAAATCTCTTGCGATGGAGGGTGACCCGATTGGTCTGCAAAGCGGGGCGTTAAATCGGAAAGTATCCAAAGTGATGACCACGCTTGACGTAACAAATGAAGTAGTGGATGAAGCAATTGAAAAAGGCGCGAATTTTATTATTGCACATCACCCCCTTTTGTTCAGACCTTTAAAATCAATTAACCTTGAAACTAATGCAGGAAAACTGATCGAAAAGTGTATTAAAAATGATATCACTGTCTATGCCGCTCACACGAATCTTGATGTGGCAAAGGGCGGGGTCAATGATATGCTGGCTGAAGCGCTTGATCTTAAGGAGACCGAAGTGCTTGTTAAAACATATGAAGATGAATATAAAAAGTTGATTGTTTTTGTGCCGGAAAGTCATGCTGACGAAGTCCGCAAAGCAGTAACAGCTGCAGGAGCAGGGCAGATCGGGGATTACTCAGACTGCACATTTACTTCAAATGGTACCGGCAGATTTACGCCTGGTGATGAGTCCAATCCATTTTTAGGAGAGCAGGGAAAGCCTGAAGCGGCAGCTGAAGTAAAAATTGAAAGTATTTTTCTCAGTTCAAAGGAAAGAGAAGTTATAAAAGCAATGAAGTCAGCACATCCATATGAAGAGCCGGCTTATGATATTTTTACAGAGTCACTACCGGGTGAAAAATATGGGCTTGGACGCGTTGGGAAGCTGTCTGCTCAGATGACACTGCGTGACTTCGCGGAAGTTGTTAAGCGCAAGCTTGGGGTGCCGGCACTCAGAATGACCGGAGATCCGGAAAAGATAATCAAGAAAGCTGCTGTTCTCGGCGGAATGGGAAGTAAATACTACCAGACAGCAAAGTTTGCAGGTGCTGATGTGTATGTAACCGGTGATGTTGATTTTCATACTGCCCAGGATGCAGAGGCAGCCGGCATTTCGATTATTGACCCTGGGCACCATGTTGAAGAAATTATGAAAACAGGATTAGCATCTGAACTTACTGTGAGGGCAGAAAATGAAAGACTTAAAGTAGAGTTTGTTGCATCAGCCCTTACTACTGAACCATTTAAGTTCATATAAAAAAGAGCTGCCGGAGCAGCTCTTTTTTATTTTGAATATGGCATGATTGTTTCAGGTTTAGTCGGTGTTTTGATTTTCGGCAGTATTTTTGCTAGCGGTACATTTTTTTCTCCGAGCCATGTCTCCGGATTTTCCGGATCAAACTGTCCAATGTAATTCATGACTTCTTTTACAATTGGTGTAGGAGTGGAAGCACCTGCAGTGACTGCTACCGTCTCGCAGCCTAGCAGCCATTCGTGTTTAATTTCAGATACATCGGCTACTCTGTGTGCAGGTGTTCCTGCAATCTCTTCAGAAACCTGCGCAAGTCTGTTAGAGTTGTTACTCATCGGATCACCAACAACAATCAGCAGGTCTGCTGCTCCTGCTTGTTCGGCTACAGCTTCCTGTCGCACCTGTGTAGCCATGCAAATTTCTTTGTGTTCTTCAGTCTGCGGGTATTTTTCTTTCACTTTAACCATTACATCTGCAACATCCCACTGACTCATTGTCGTCTGATTTGTGACAATAATTTTATCGTTATCAATCGTCAGGTGTTCCACATCTTCAGGTTTTTCCACAAGGTGTACAACGTCAGGTGCAACGCCCACAGCACCTTCAGGCTCAGGGTGTCCCTTTTTACCGATATAGACGATATGATACCCCTCAGCTTTCTTCTGACGGATCAGATCGTGCGTTCTCGTTACATCAGGACACGTAGCATCGATTGAAATTAACCCTTTCTGACGGGCGATTTCACGAACCTCCGGAGATACACCATGCGCAGTGAAAATAACAGTACCCTCAGTTACTTTTTCGAGAATATCTTTTCTATTCTCTCCATCAAGGGTAATAATGCCTTCTTCTTCAAATGCGTCTGTCACATGTTTATTATGAACGATCATGCCCAGAATATAGATAGGACGGGGCAGAGATTTATCCATTGCTGCATTTCTTGCGATCACCATTGCATCTACTACACCATAGCAATATCCGCGCGGTGTTATTTTTAATGTCTTCATCAGAATCCTCCTGCACGTAAGACTTTATACCATCAGTATAAAGCAGTTGGACTCATGGAACAATTAAAAGCTATAAGTAAAGCTTTGGAATGGATTCATACGTTTTAACTGGTTCCGCAACCGGCTCTGACTGGGCATGTGCAACCTGATCATCATTCACCTCTTTTTCAGTATCGGTCTCACTTTCATTAAACGCTTTATAAAGCTTCCACATCACCGGCAGGTTTTTTACAAGCGGTCCATATTGCTGAACGTAGGGTAAAAACGAATTGGCCGTTTTGATAAACTGCTGTGCTGTTCCGGTCCACTTTTGAATTGAAGCTAACGATAGTGTGGATGAAGTTTTTGGCACTGACTGGGTAAACATCGTTGGATAATAAGGTCTGTAACCATACATGAAAAACACCTCCTGTACACTCATATCATATGCACAGATTGATAGATACGGGATACCTGAAAAGCGGCTGTTCAGATTTACATAGCTTTTTAATGAAAAAAAGACTATAATAAAGTTTTGATGCGAATAAAAGGAGTGACGGTTATGTCATCATTTAAACAATATAATTTTAAACCATTCATCATGGAAGCGATTGAAAGGCTTGGATTCCATGCACCTACTGCGATCCAGGAAAAGATGATTCCAATGATCAACAGAGGTCAAAGTGCGATCGGGCAGTCTCAGACAGGTACAGGGAAAACACATTCCTATCTGCTGCCACTGATCAACCAGGTGGATGAAGAACGTCAGCAGGTTCAGGTAGTAATTACTGCCCCGACAAGAGAGCTTGCAAAGCAATTACACCATGAAGTAAAAGTCATTACTGAAGAAACATCAATCACAAGTAAAGTGTTTGTAGGCGGGACTGATAAGCAAAGAGCGATTGAAAAGCTGAAACAGCAGCCTCATATTGTGGTAGGAACACCTGGAAGAATCAATGATCTTGTCAATGAGCAGGCACTGCAGGTATATACTGCCCAGGCAATTGTTATTGATGAAGCAGACCTGATGCTTGAGATGGGCTTTATTGAAGATGTGGATCAGATTGCATCCCGTATGAAAGAAGACCTTCAGATTTATGTATTCTCAGCAACAATTCCTGAGAAACTGAAGCCTTTTCTTAAAAAGTATATGGAAAATCCGCAATACGCTCATATTGAACCTAAGCAGGTTCAGGCTGAAAATATTGAATTTATCTTAGTTCCACAAAAGAGCCGCTCCCGTGAAGCAGTGCTTCTGGATACTTTGAATGCCATCAACCCTTATTTGGCGATTGTATTTACAAATACAAAATCAAAAGCGGATGAAGTAGCAGATTACCTGTTGAATAAAGGACTGAAAACAGGCCGTGTGCACGGGGGATTAACACCTCGTGAACGTAACAAGATGATGAAGCAGATCAGAGACCTTGAGTATCAGTATATTGTTGCAACTGATCTGGCTGCCAGAGGAATTGATATTCCAGGTGTCAGCCATGTCATTAACTTTGAGCTGCCAAAGGATCTAGATTTCTTTATTCACCGTGTAGGAAGAACGGCGCGTGCAGGACACTCAGGTACAGCCATTACAATCTATGAACCGTCAGATGAAGATGCACTTGCTCAAATTGAGAAGAAGGGCATCAAATTCAGCCATCAGGAAGTGAAGGCAGGCGAATGGGTTGAATTGAATGACCGTCATAAACGTCTAAGCCGTCCGAAGGGTGAAAATGAGATTGATAAGAAAGCAAAATCCCTGATCCGTAAACCTAAAAAGGTTAAGCCCGGCTATAAGAAGAAAATGAATTATAAAATGGAACAGATTAAGAAGAAAGAACGCAGAAAAAACAGAAGAAACAATCATTAAAATGGGGGATATCAATATGCTGAAGATCGGATCACATGTATCAATGGGTGGTAAGAAGATGCTGCTTGGTGCCAGTGAAGAGGCATTATCATATGGTTCATCCACATTTATGATCTATACAGGAGCACCTCAGAATACAAGAAGAAAACCGATTGAAGAATTAAATATTGAAGCGGGTCTCGCTCACATGAAAGAACATGGCATGAAAGATATTGTTGTCCATGCGCCTTATATTATTAATATCGCAAATACAACAAAGCCTGAAACATTTGAGCTGGGCGTAAACTTTCTCCGCTCTGAAACTGAGCGTACAGCTGCTCTTGGTGCTAAACAGATCGTCCTGCACCCGGGTGCGCACGTTGGTGCCGGTGCTGACAGAGGAATCGAAAGAATTATCGAAGGATTAAATGAAGTGCTGACACAGGACCAGACTGTTCAGGTAGCGCTTGAGACAATGGCTGGTAAAGGTTCAGAATGCGGCCGTTCATTTGATGAACTGGCTAAGATCATTGATGGTGTTACTCACAACGATAAGCTGTCAGTCTGCTTTGATACCTGCCACGTCCATGATGCAGGATATGATATTGTGCAGGATTTTGACGGCGTACTTGAAGAGTTTGATAGAATTGTTGGACTTGACCGGATTAAAGTGGTTCATGTGAATGACAGTAAAAATCCAAGAGGTGCTTCAAAAGACCGTCACGAAAATATCGGGTTCGGTCACATTGGATATGAAGCGATTGACCGGATTGTCCATCATGAAGTGTTTAAGGATATCCCAAAGATCCTTGAAACACCTTATGTTGGAGAAGACAAAAAGAATAAGAAGCCACCTTACAAGCATGAAATCATTATGCTTCAAAACAGATCGTTTAACGAAAAGTTAATTGAAGAGATTGAAAAAGGGTGAATAAAAACGGACTGTCTACAAAGATGGCACTGAAAAAGTATCTAAAAGGGGGAGGGTTCATTTACGCTCCAGGCCTAGGCTTTCCGGACGTGGGCCGTTTTTTGGCCCCATCCCAGGCCTCCTCAGCTTCGCTTGCGGGGTCTCAGCTATCCCGCTAATCGTCCCGGAGTCCACGCCTTCCGCTTCAATGAACCTAAGTACTCAATAATTTTTTTACGTTTGAAAGAAAGATGACGCCTAAGAAACAGAGTGCCATCTTTCTTTTTATTTTGGCTTTGTTAATGTCCAATGTTGTTTTAGCACAGCTGTTGATTTCAGTGGAAGGGGGACGACTCCAGCAGGAGAAGCGTGACAGGTGAGACCCCGCAGACGCAACGCGTCGAGGAGGCTCACCGCACGCCCTGCGGAAAGCGTTCCCCCTGGAGCGGAAATCAACAGCCACCTTTAACAGAGCTTTTATTTTTAATAATCGTAATGAATTGAAGACGCATAAATACATAATTTTGAAACAAAAGGGCTTAAACTTGAAGCTATAAATTGCGCTTTGCCTCCGGACAGTCCGTTTTTATTTTTATAGAAATAATGAAGATTTACTGAGTAGCTCTTTTATTTTCTTTTTACCAAGAACCTGTTCAGTTTCTTTGTAGAGGAGCGGAAGAGATTGCAGAGTGTTTTTATGCAGCTTAGCAATCTGTTGAAGCCTTGCACATTCCTGAACAGACAGAGAGACACCTGATGCTAAGAGAAGCAGCTGAAGCCTGGATGGTGACAGCGTAAGGAGAGATTCAAGGTTAAAAGACTGGTTTTTCATTGTACCTCCTGATTAATCAGTATTCACGATGGCCGGGGAATCACTTTTCAGGCTGAATCCATTTACATATGATCCCTTCAGGTGTATACTAATGAATTGTTAAATCGTAAGGATTCTAATTTGGAAGAGGTGACACGATGAGTCATCATGTAATTGAACTGATTAATGTAAATTACCGTTATGATAAAGAGCAGGTACTGACTGATATTAACCTTGCTGTACCTGAAGGCGCTTTTCTTGCAGTTGTAGGTCCTAACGGGTCCGGTAAATCGACTATGCTCAAGCTGATACTCGGTCTGCTCAAGTCGAAAGGCGGCGAAGTAAAGCTGTTTGGAAAGCCGATCAGCAAATTCAGGGAATGGGAGAAAATCGGTTACGTTTCACAAAAAGCAAACGCATTTAATACCGGTTTTCCGGCAACTGTCTATGAAGTGGTAGCCAGCGGTCTGACGAAAAAAGCAGGACTGTTTAGTCGGGTTGAAAGAAAATATAAAAGTGAAATCATAGATGCGATACAGGCAGTCGGTATGCAGGACTTCTCAAATAGAAATATTGGTGAACTTTCAGGAGGACAGCAGCAGCGTGTCTTTATCGCCAGAGCCATTGTCAGCCGTCCACAGGTGCTGATTTTAGATGAGCCGACTGTTGGAGTTGATGCTAAAAATGTTCAGACATTCTATGATATGCTTGAACGCCTGAATGTTGAACTTGGGATTACATTAGTTCTTGTTACACACGACACCGGTACAGTTTCAAATAAAATCACGCATGTGGCCTGCCTGAATAACACCCTTCACTTCCATGGAAGTGCAGAAGATTTCGAGCAGGTAAAAGATCAGGACTTGTCCGCGTTTTACGGTCATGACATTCAGACAATCCATCATAACCACAGTCATGGGGTGCATTAAATGTTAGAAGCAATTATCACATATGAATTTCTGCAAAACGCATTCGCAGCAGGGATATTAATCGGGCTGATTGCACCGCTTCTTGGTGCTTTTATCGTCGTCAGAAGGCTGTCGCTGATTGCTGATGCATTAAGTCACGTTACACTGTCAGGTATCGCAGCCAGTCTGTTTTTGAGTAAAACGTTTGTGATGTTCAATGGGCTGAATCCACTATGGCTTGGAATGGGTTTTTCAGTAGCAGGATCGCTGCTGATTGAAAGACTCAGAGCTGTATATAAACATTATCAGGAACTGGCTATACCAATTCTGCTCTCAGGGGGTATTGGAGTAGGCGTCATCTTTATCTCTCTTGCGGATGGCTTTAATACTGATTTGTTCAGCTATTTATTTGGCAGTGTCAGTGCAGTAGGCAGGAGTGATCTGTATCTGATTACAGGAATCGCAGTGATTGTATTGCTGATTGTCTTTCTTTTATATAAAGAATTATTTCTGTTATCATTTGATGAAGAGTTTGGAAAAGCATCCGGATTATCAACAAAAGCGCTGCATTTGATTTTTATGGTGATGACAGCACTTGTGATTGCAGCTTCAATGCGGATAGTTGGTATATTATTAGTGTCATCACTAATGACGTTACCTGTTGCCGCTGCTATGAGGCTTGCAAAGGGATTCAAACAGACAATCGGATTATCAGTTCTGTTTGGCGAGATTGCAGTCATTGTTGGTTTAATCAGTGCATTTTATCTGGACCTGGCACCTGGTGGCACAATTGTCGTGTCATCAATCATTATTTTACTCGCTGCAATCGGTTATCGGAATTGGTTCGCTGTAAAGAAATCATAATGGGGTGAAAGATGTGAACCTGGAAGAAGCAATCGGATTATTAAAAACTGAAGGGTATAAGCAAACCGGTAAAAGAAAAATGATGCTTGAGCTGTTTGACAGACATGACAGATATATGACTGCCAAAGAAGTGCTCGAGGAGATGAGCCGGGAATTTAAAGGTCTCAGCTTTGATACAATATACAGAAACCTTTCAACATTCGTGTCATTAAATATCCTTGAAGAAACAGAGCTGTCAGGAGAAAAGCACTTCCGTTTTGTCTGTGACAGCGGGCATCACCATCATCATTTTATCTGCCTTGACTGCGGGAAAACCAGACAGATCCATACATGTCCGATGTCTGCTCTGAATGAAAATCTGAGTGGTTATGATATATCAGGGCATAAGTTCGAAATTTATGGGACGTGTCCTGCATGCCAATAAAAAACTCAGTTCGCTTATCTTTGCGAACTGAGTTTTTTTTCGATCTGATTGACATGCCATCTTGCTTCTTCCCATGAAAAAATTCTGATGACTCCTTCAGGGTGAGGCTTCCGGTTATAGGGAGTGTCAAACAGCAGGACTGGAATTTCCGTTGTTTCATGTATATCCACTGCATTGTCGTGCTTATCTTCAATAAACAATTCAATTCTATGTTCTTTCACTGCTTCAAGCTTATCATGGGAGCCTGTGAGTATAATCCGGTCAAAATGAATATCATGCCGATTAAACCATTCCTTCGTCAGGTGCTGGTGTTCAGTACCGCGTGCACTGATATAAAAGAGTTCGTGCATGTGCTGAAGGTGATTAAGAACAATATCCGCTTTTTCGCTTAAAGGTGACTGTGAATAAATGTCTGCTTCTGCAGATTCAAACCATTTCGCAAAATCCTCAGGTTCAATTTCAGGCAATGCTTTCGTTAAATCGTATTCCTTTATATCATCAAGTTTTAGCTCTGTATTAAAAGCCTCGTTAATGTGTGGAATGAGTGAAGATGGGCAGGTAACTGTACCGTCAATATCAATTCCTAAACGCATGTGCTAATGACCCCTTTTCGTTTCTTTAACAATACAATAACACATTCATACATTTTTCCATACATACATTTAGGCGTACTGCTAAAGCTATAGACAGAAAGCGAGGGAGGCAAAATGTATGATGAGAAAAATGAAGAAAAAAGTAAAGAAGTTCCTGAAAAGGAGCAATATAATGAAGAGGTAGGTAACGAGCTTTCTCAGTTCAGTCCTTCATGGTATGCAGATACCGAACGGAAGAGAGACGGTGTAATTGAGAATTCAAATAAAGGAATCTGGCTTGCGTATGCATCGATCATTCTCGGGATCATCGCCTTCTTTACAGCTCCGGTCATTTTTGGTGCTGCAGCAATTATTTTAGGGATTCTGGCAAGAAGGTCTAAAGAAGCTAAAGCGGGCGGCATTGGAATTGCAATCGGACTGATTGCAATGTTGCTTGGAATTTTAATTTACCCGTTATTATAAAAAATCCCGGCCAGGTGGCCGGGATTTGCATTATTTCTGCAATGCTGCTTCTTCAGCCTGCTTTCTGTAGTGCTCTTCAGCGAGTTTATCAATCTCTACTTTAAGCTCTTCAACCATTGTTTCTTCAGGTACTTTACGGACGGTCTTGCCTTTCATAAAGAGAAGACCTTCTCCGCGGGCACCCGCGATGCCAATATCAGCTTCACGGGCTTCACCCGGGCCATTAACAGCGCATCCAAGAACTGCAACTTTTAACGGCGCTTTAATGGTTGAGATATATTCTTCAACTTCATTTGCAATTGAAATAAGGTCAATTTCAATTCTTCCGCAGGTTGGACATGAGATCAGCGTTGCTGCATTTGATGCAAGACCAAATGATTTTAGCAATTCTCTTGCCACTTTTACTTCCTCAACTGGGTCAGCACTTAATGAAATTCTCAGCGTGTTACCGATTCCTTTACTCAATATCGCGCCCAGCCCTGCAGCACTCTTTACTGTCCCTGCAAATAGCGTACCTGATTCAGTAATACCAAGGTGAAGCGGGTAATCAAATGCTTTGGCGGCTTTTTCATACGCTTCAATCGCAAGGTTTACATCAGATGCTTTCATGGAGACGATAATATCGTGAAAGTCCAGGTCTTCGAGAATTTTGATATGGTGAAGTGCACTTTCAACCATACCGTCCGCTGTCGGATAGCCGTATTTCTCAAGAATTTTTCTCTCCAAACTTCCGGCATTTACACCGATCCGGATTGGAATATTTTTTTCCTTAGCAGCTTTAACGACTGCTTCCACTTTTTCACGGCGCCCGATATTACCAGGGTTGATTCTGATCTTATCAGCACCGCCTTCAATGGCCTTTAATGCAAGCTTATAGTCAAAGTGAATATCAACTACTAAGGGTATATTAATTCTTTTTTTTATTTCAGGAATTGCATCAGCAGCTCTTTCATCAGGGCATGCAACACGTACAATCTGACAGCCTGCTTCTTCAAGACGCATAATTTCTGCAACAGTTGCTTCTACATCATGTGTTTTAGTCGTTGTCATACTTTGAATGACAAGTTCATTATTTCCACCTATAGTTAAATCCCCGACTTTAACAGGGCGCGTATTCGAACGATGTGTAATGTCTCCCACCAGTCATTCGCTCCTTTATCATTTACTCAAATTGTATTCCTTCTTATTCTAACAGTGTTGAAATCACATTTACAACTAAATGACCGGCGAAAGCGCAGTTAGTGTGCTTAGGGTATAAGTAACGCCTTCGCGTGCAGCCATATTCATTTATTCTAAGAAATCAAGACTGAGCCCGCTTTTTCGGCTTAGGTATTTCTTTAATAGAAAGATACAGCATTAGTCCGGTGACAAACCAGCTGATCAGAGTTGGAAACGGAATAAGTGACCCGGCAAGATCTGTAATAAGGAAAAATACCGCCGGGAGAGCTGAACTGTAAGCAGCCATTCTAAAACTGTGACGGAATGTCAGCTTTCTTTCAAGAGAAGCTGCAAACTTTGTCCCTATCCATCCAAAAACAGTCGCTTTAATAAACAGCATACCTGCAAGTAGAATAAAAATGAATGCCAGTATAAAGAAGTAAATAATAAACTTGGCACCCTCGAGAGAGCTTAACAGTGAAGCAATTCCTTCACTGCTGATTTTGACTCCTTCAAACGTCGAATACTCATATTCCTGCACGCCGCCACCTGTTGATACAGCAATGCGATCAGATAAAAATGCTACAGCAGCCTCATCAATTAATAAATCATCAGTTGTCAGACTATCAGATCCATCCACATAAAAAGTAATACCGCTGCTGTCGGCTGACTCAGTGGTACCTGATTCAGACTGCAGTTCCCCATTTACCACTTCAAATGCAGGAAGTTCATTCAACAGAAGCTCCTCTCCATCTGAAAAAAGACTTTCACCGATTGTGGCTACCTGAACCACAGCAGGAATCATGGAAAGGAATGCCAGTAGAAATACAAACATAATCGTTTTTCCGATACCCTGAAACCGGAATTTTGCTATATCCCGGGGAGAGTATAAACTTTTAATCAGTTGCTTAAAAATATTCAAGATGCTAAACCTCCGATTTTATATATCTACTAACACATTGTACTTTTACCTGATACATAAGAGCAAATGAACGAATAGTGAAAAAGTAAGCGTTTGTTTTTGTAACACAAATGTAATAATTAGCGTCTATTATTAACCGATTGTAAAGATTAACGTTAACCCCTTTACTTATATCCGATAAAGAATTAATAATTGTAGAGGGTTTTCAAGAAGTATGTCTAAATTTGTTTACAGGGGTTGAAAACATGGAAGTGAATTGGCAGGAAGTCTTCTTTACATTTATCGGGGGACTTGGGATATTTCTATTTGGTTTAAAGTATATGGGAGACGGTCTTCAAAAATCAGCTGGTGACAGGCTGAGAGCGATTTTAGACCGCTTTACAACAAATCCGTTTATGGGGGTCCTTGCGGGTATTGTTGTTACGATTCTTATTCAGTCCAGTTCCGGTACAACTGTTATTGTAATCGGACTTGTCAGCGCAGGTTTCATGACGCTAAGGCAGGCAATAGGTGTCATCATGGGTGCGAATATTGGTACAACTGTCACAGCCTTCATCATCGGTTTTGATATTGGTGCTTATGCGCTTCCAATCATCGCAGTTGGTGCCTTCTTATTGTTCTTTGTGAAAAAACCGCAGATCAACAATCTTGGTATGGTTGTGTTTGGATTTGGTGGGCTATTCTACGGTCTTGAATTAATGGGAGAAGGAATGAAACCGCTCCGTGAGCTTCAGGCATTTATTGACCTGACTCAGAGCATGAGTGAAATTCCAATCTTAGGAGTAGTCGTAGGTACGATCTTTACAGTAGTTGTTCAAAGTTCAAGTGCTACAATTGGTATCTTGCAGGGGCTTTATTCAGAAGATCTGATTACACTGCAGGCAGCGCTGCCGGTTCTGTTTGGTGATAATATCGGTACAACCATTACTGCTGTTCTGGCTTCAATCGGTGCTTCAGTAGCTGCAAAAAGAGCTGCAATGGTACACGTTATGTTCAATGTGATCGGTTCCTTGCTGTTCTTAATATTGCTGATTCCATTCACTGCTTTTATTGTATGGATCGATCAGTTTATGAATCTTAATCCTGAGATGCAGATCGCATTTGCACACGGAACATTTAACGTTTCAAATACAATTATTCAATTCCCGTTCATCGCTGCTCTTGCCTGGGTTGTAACAAAAGTTGTTCCAGGAAACGATGTAATTGTGGAATTTAAACCTAAACATCTTGATCCTAACTTTATCGAACAGTCACCTTCTATTGCGCTTGGACAGGCTAAAGAAGAAATACTGCGTATGGGTCAATTCGCCGTTCAGGGTCTTAACGAATCATTTGAGTACCTGAAGACGAAAAATAAAAAGAACGCTGAGCTTGGCTATCAGGTGGAAGATGCGATTAATAACCTTGATACAAAAATTACTGATTATTTAATTAAGCTATCAAGCACTTCACTTTCTGCACAGGAATCCGAGCGTCATTCAGTGCTGATGGATACAGTCCGTGATATTGAACGGATCGGTGATCATTTTGAAAATGTAATTGAGCTTGTTGATTATCAGCAGGCGAATAAAGTAAAAATGACTGATGAAGCAATGGCTGATCTGAATGAAATGTTTACACTGACAATTGAAGCTGTATCTCAATCAATTGATTCTCTTGATACAAACGATCACGATAAAGCACGCAGTGTAGCTGAAAAAGAAGATCTTATTGATAAAATGGAACGCAAATTCCGTAAAAAGCATATTTTACGCCTTAACGAAGGTGCCTGCAGCGGACAGGCCGGAATTGTGTTTGTAGATATTATTTCTAACCTTGAACGTATTGGCGATCACTCTGTGAATATCGCAGAAGCTGTTCTGGGTATCCGCAAGTAAATCGTAAAGCCGGCTGAACATTCAGCCGGCTTTCTTTGATATACTTAATAGACATGGAATTGATAGGGGAAAGGGTGAGGGTCATAGAATTCGTATTCTGGACGTTTATTATTTTAAGTTTTGGCATCGCATTTGCAGGATTAATTTATCCGATCATTCCCAGTGTGCTGTTCATATTGCTGGGATTCATTCTTTACGGACTGTTTTTCACTTTTGATGATTTCAGCTGGCTATTTTGGACCATTCAGATATTATTCATCATATTACTGTTTGGCGCTGACTATGCAGCAAATCTTTTTGGTGTTAAAAGGTTTGGCGGCTCAAAAGCAGGCATTTGGGGAAGTACGATTGGTCTTTTAATCGGGCCCATTGTTATTCCGGTTATAGGTATTCTTATCGGCCCCCTGGCAGGTGCAGTAATCGGTGAACTGGTTGTTAACCGGACTCCATTTAAGCAGGCGTTAAAAATCGGGTTTGGTTCTCTGATCGGTTTTATTACTTCAGTCATCACAAAAGGTACCATTCAGGCAGTCATGATTATTATCTTCTTTATTTATGTGTGATTTCGGTCTTTAGACTGAAATAAGCGTTTGCAAAGCGTATTAATTGAATAGATTTATCTATTCTGATAATCTGAAAACAGTTGATTCCGCATCAAGCGGAAAATCACACTACATACAAGGAGGAATTCAATCATGGCTTACACTTTACCAGAACTACCTTACTCTTATGATGCACTTGAACCGCATTTTGACAAGGAAACAATGAATATCCACCACACTAAGCACCACAACACTTACGTGACTAAATTGAATGATGCACTGGAAGGACACGATGATCTTCAGTCAAAATCAATTGATGAGCTTGTAGCTGATCTGAACAGCGTACCGGAATCAATCCGCACAGCTGTCCGCAATAACGGCGGTGGACATGCTAACCACTCATTCTTCTGGAAGATTCTATCTCCAAACGGTGGCGGCGAGCCTTCTGGCGATCTTGCATCAGCGATTAACAGCAAGTTCGGCAGCTTTGACAAGTTCAAAGAAGAATTTGCAGCAGCAGGCGCAGGCCGCTTCGGATCAGGCTGGGCATGGCTTGTGGTAAATAACGGAGAACTTGAAATCACAAGCACTCCTAACCAGGACTCACCACTTACTGATGGTAAAACACCAGTGCTTGGCCTGGATGTATGGGAGCATGCATACTACCTGAAGTATCAGAACAAGCGTCCTGACTACATCAACGCTTTCTGGAGCGTTGTTGACTGGAATGCTGTTGAAAAGCTTTATACTTCAGCAAAATAATGTATACTGATAATATCCGGCTGACGTCTTTCATGGACGTCAGCTTTTTTATTATAATGGGAGGATTTGACCTTTTATTGAAAAAGAGTGTCATCCTCTAGTAATAATTGAAAAAAACCTTTAAGATTATTTAATAGAACTTTGTATAGAAAGGGAGACTTTTGTTGAAAAAAAATCAGTCTCGCACGAAAAAGGATAAAATTAAAAAGAATTTTCTTGCTGCACGAATGAATATACTGTTTTTTGCAGTATTTCTGCTGTTTTCAGCATTAATTTTAAGACTGGGCGTCCTGCAGATTGTGAATGGTGAAGATTTTAAAAGGCAGCTTGAACGAACGGAAGAAGTCGTAGTAAATGCGAGTGTGCCCCGCGGGAAAATATTTGACCGTAACGGGAAGGTCATCGTAGACAATAAGCCAGTAAATGCGATTACTTATACAAAAACACAGCAGACTTCCCAGGATGAAATGATGGATGTTGCAACAAAGCTTTCGTCCATGATTGAATTATCTGCTGATAAAGTAACTGAACGTGATATCCAGGATTACTGGATCAGAGAAAATAAAAAACAGGCAGATGCAAAAATTACAGACAAAGAACGTGCGCTCTATGATGAAGGTGAACTGTCACAATCTGATTACGATAAACTCATCCGTGAGAGGATTACAGAAGAAGAAATTGCAGAAATCACAGAGCAGGAGATGGAGATCCTTGCTATTTATAGACAGATGCAAACCGGATACAACCTGTCTCCGCAGATTATTAAAAATGAAAATGTGACTGATGAGGAATTCGCTGCAGTGAGTGAGCAGCTAAGCTCATTACCAGGAGTCAACACCACTGTTGACTGGCAGCGCGAATACCCATACGGTGAAGTGCTTAGATCTGTGCTTGGAAGTGTCAGATCCATCCCTGAAGATAAGATTGAATATTATCTGGCACGTGACTATTCCCGCAATGACAGAGTGGGAACAAGTTATCTGGAACTTCAATATGAAGAAGTACTGCAGGGACAAAAGTCAAAAGTCCGCACCATTACTGATAAAGCTGGGAATGTGATTGACTCCCAGCTGATTCAGCAGGGTGAACGCGGTAAAGACCTTGTTCTGTCAATTGATATTGAACTGCAGCAGGCGCTTGAGCAGGTTGTAGAAGATGAACTGAGAAGGCTTAAACAGGATTATGGCCGTAACCTGATGGATCGTCTATTCCTTGTCATGATGGATCCAAATACCGGTGAGCTGCTGGCAATGGCAGGGAAGCAGTATATCGAAACAGATGATGGTCCTGAAATTCAGGATTATAATATTGGTACGTTTACAAGTGCTTATGAAGCAGGATCTTCTATTAAAGGAGCAACAGTACTTTCAGGGTATCAGGATGGTGTGATTCAGCCCGGGTCTTATTTATGGGATGAAGTGGTCAGTATTGCTCAAACACCTGATAAAGCTTCCTGGTATTTAGGTGATCTGCCTATTTCCATTAATGATCACTATGCTTTGGAGCGGTCATCTAACGGTTATATGTTCAAAATCGCGATCAAAATGGCTGGAGCTACTTATGTAAGAAATGAGCCAATTGATATTGGAGCGAGCACATTCACTAAAATGCGCAATTACTTTGGACAATTTGGTCTTGGCAGCGAAACAGGAATCGATCTTCCAGGTGAAAGTGTGGGGTATCAGACGAATAACCCAGCAGATCTGAACCCTGGTAAACTGCTCGATTTATCAATTGGTCAGTTTGATACTTATACACCAATGCAAATGGCTCAGTATGTATCGACTATTATTAATGGAGGTAATCGGGTAGCGCCGACGATTGTAAAAGAAATCCGTGAACCAAGTGCAAATAATGATTCGCCGGGCCCGCTTGTTAAGGCAATGAAGCCGAAGGTTCTTAACAGACTTGATAACACACAACGGGAGCTCGATTGGGTAAAACAAGGTTTTTATCTCTCCTTCAACGGTTCTAAAGGAACAGGTCAGGACTTTAAAGGAAACGGTTATGTTGCGGGTGGTAAAACCGGAACAGCCGAAGTTGTTTACTTCGGACCGAAGTATGACGAACTATATCGTTCTAAGGGAATAGCTCCACCTGAGACAACGAATTCTACTCTAGTCGGATTTGCGCCATATGATAAACCTGAAGTTGCGTTTTCTGTTATGGCGCCATGGGTATATCCAAACGTTGCAAACTCCCCACTTCGTGAAGATGTCAATGAAAATCTAGGTACTGCTGCTCTCGAAGTTTATTTTGATATTAGAGAGCAAAGAATGAATGAACAAAGTACGGATCAGGAACAGCAGGTTGAAGTAACAGCTGAAGAAGCAGAAGAAGGACAATAAAAAACTATCAAACTGAGTACTGCATATTGCAGTACTCAGTTTTTTTATGTATTTACAAAACCTTTACATTTCATTTATATGAGATTAATAGAAGGGGTGTATTGTATTAGCTGTAGGACAAATCACACAAACCACAGGGGGAATTACAGAATGAAAAGCGCAAAATATTTAGCAATGTCAACCATCTTAGGGTCAGCAGTATTTTTAGCTGCTTGCAGCGGAGAAGATGAAGCTAATGGTTCAGATAATGGATCTGAAGGTTCTGGAGAAGAACTGAGCGGACAGGTTCAGGGTGACGGTTCATCGACTGTTGCGCCTATTATGGAAGCCATTGTTGAAGAATATGCAGCTGCACAGCCGGGCGTTCAGGTATCATCTGGCGTATCCGGTACAGGCGGCGGTTTTGAAAAGTTTATTGCAGGAGAAACTTCATTCTCAAATGCATCCCGTCCAATTAAAGAAGAAGAAGCAGCCGGCCTTGAAGAGCAGGGTGTTGAATATACAGAAGTTGAACTTGGTTATGATGGTTTATCAGTAGTAGTTAACCAGGAAAATGATTGGGTTGACTACCTGACAGTTGAAGAGCTGAAAGAAATGTGGGTTGAATCTGGAGAAGAAAAGACATGGGCTGACATTCGCGAAGGATGGCCTGAAGAGCCGATCGAATTTTATTCGCCTGGAACGGACTCAGGAACATACGATTACTTTAATGAAGTCATTCTTGAAGAAGAAGATATCGTTCGTTCAGCAACACTATCAGAGGATGATAACGTTCTAGTACAAGGTGTAATGGGATCTCCTAACGCAATCGGATACTTCGGTTACGCTTACTACCTTGAGAACCAGGATACAATCAAAGTTGTTCCGATTGATAACGGAGATGGTCCGGTTGAGCCGAATAATGAAACAATTGAGTCTGGTGAATATGCACCATTATCACGTCCACTATTCACTTATGTAAGAAATGATACAGTAGCTGAAGATCCGGCAGTAGCGGATTTCATCATGTTTGCGATTGAAAACGCAGGTGAACTTGCTGAAGCTGTTGGATATGTAAGTGCGCCACAGGAAGTTTATGACGAAGATATGGCAACAATTGAAGAACTTGCAGGTGAATAAATAAACACAGCGGGAAGCGTGTTTGACGCGCTTCCCGAATCATTATGTTCTTTGGATAAATGAGGAGGTTTTCATCATGGCAATGAATGAGCCACAGCAGATTTCGGTTCAGGAATTGATCGCCCAGAAAAGTAACAGGGGTCTTCTGGCGTTTACTGAAAAGCTGATACCAAAAATTTTGTTTTTAATTGCATCGGTTTCAGTGCTTACTACAATTGGAATTGTGTTCACTTTAATTTTCGAGACAGTTACATTTTTTACTGAAGTAAATATTTTCGGCTTTTTGACAGGAACTGAGTGGTATCCATTTGCGAATTCAACACCTACCTACGGAATTCTTCCACTGGTTGTAGGGACTTTGAAAATTACTGGAATTGCTATATTAGTGGCAGTACCAATTGGAATCGCCACTGCCATTTTTTTGAGTGAGTATGCGAGTGACAGAGTAAGACGTTTTATCAAACCAATTCTTGAAGTTCTTGCCGGTGTGCCAACGATTGTTTACGGATTTTTCGCGTTAACATTTGTTACACCGATTCTCCGCTCGATTTACCCTGACATTGCGATTTTTAACGCGCTCAGTCCGGGGATTGTTGTGGGAATCATGATTATCCCAATGATTGCTTCACTGTCAGAAGATGCAATGTCTTCTGTACCAAATGCGATGCGTGACGGTGCTTATGCACTTGGTGCGACTAAACTTGAAGTAGCTGTAAAAATTGTTCTGCCGGCTGCACTATCAGGTATCGTTGCATCGACTGTACTTGCCATATCACGTGCAATTGGGGAGACGATGATCGTAGCAGTAGCAGCCGGTTCAACTCCTGGCTTTAATTGGGATGTAACAGGCTCTATTCAGACAATGACAGCTTATATTGTACAGGTTACAACAGGTGATGCAGGATACGGTACAACAATTTATTACAGTATCTATGCGGTTGGTTTTACATTATTCCTGTTTACGCTGGCAATGAATATGCTGGCACAGTTCATCTCTAAGCGATTCAGGGAGGAATATTAATATGAAGTTCGTGAATCATGAAGAAGTGGCAGCAAAGACAAAAACCAGATTAACAAAAAATACTTTGCTAAAAGGTGTATTTGCTGCGGCTACAGGGTTTGGTTTAGTCGTTCTTGCGATTTTATTGTATCGCATTGTGACTCAAGGAAGTGACTATTTAAGTTTTGAGTTTTTTACAAGTTTTGCATCCCGTATTCCTGAGAATTCAGGGATAAAGGCAGCGATTCTTGGCTCCGTCTATTTAATGCTTGTTGTCGCACCGGTATCAATGTTTCTTGGTGTAGGGACAGCGATTTATCTTGAGGAATATGCAAAGAGAAACAAATTTACAAATTTCATTAAAGTTAACATCTCAAATCTTGCAGGTGTTCCTTCAGTCGTATTTGGTCTATTGGGTCTTACGATATTTGTCCGCTTTTTTGATTTGGGCATTTCAATTCTGGCAGCCGGACTGACAATGAGTCTGCTGATCTTACCAATTATTATTGTTGCTTCTCAGGAAGCGATCCGTGCAGTGCCGAATGAATTGAGAGAGGCATCATTTGCAATGGGTGCGACAAGGTGGCAAACCATTTTAAGAGTTGTTCTTCCTGCGTCAATACCGGGAATCCTGACAGGAAGCATCCTGGCATTATCCCGTGCGATCGGAGAAACAGCACCACTTGTCGTCATTGGTATTCCAACAATCTTAATGTTCACACCAGATGGAATCATGAGCACATTCACAGCGCTTCCTATGCAGATATTTGACTGGACGAAGCGCCCTCAGGTTGAGTTCCATGATGTAGCAGCCGCGGGGATCATCGTACTGATGGGGCTGCTGATTATTATGAATTCAATCGCTGTATTTATCAGAAATAAATACCAGAAGCGTTATTAATTTTAAGGATGAAGGGAGCTTTTCAACATGACAACGATTGTAAAGCCGGAAGTAAAAACAGCTGAAAAAGAAACAGTAAAAAAGAATAAATCATCAGTATATAAAACTGAACAGCTTAATCTATGGTATGGATCAAATCATGCGCTAAAAAATATCGACCTGGATATCAAAGAAAATGAAGTAACGGCGATTATTGGACCTTCAGGGTGCGGTAAATCAACATATATTAAAACCCTTAACAGAATGATCGAAACGATTCCGTCAGTTAAAACATCCGGAGTCATAAATTACCGCGATAAAAATATCTTTGATAAAGAATACCAGGTGGAAGAACTCCGTACAAAAGTCGGAATGGTTTTCCAAAAGCCAAATCCATTCCCGAAGTCAATCTACGACAATATTGCATATGGACCACGTATTCATGGCATTAAAAACAAGAAAATTCTTGATCAGATCGTAGAAAAAAGTCTTCGCGGAGCGGCGATCTGGGACGAAGTAAAAGATCGTCTTGGTGAAAATGCTTATGGCCTTTCAGGTGGTCAGCAGCAGCGTATTTGTATCGCACGCTGTCTGGCAATTGAACCGGATGTTATTTTAATGGACGAACCTACTTCTGCACTTGATCCGATTTCTACATTAAAAGTAGAAGAGCTTGTACAGGATCTGAAAAAAGACTACAGCATTATTATTGTGACACACAACATGCAGCAGGCAGCACGTATTTCAGATAAGACTGCTTTTTTCCTTAACGGGGAAGTAGTTGAGTTTGATGAAACAGATAAAATCTTTTCCAACCCGTCAGATGAAAGAACAGAGGATTATATCTCTGGAAGATTCGGATAAGGAGTGAAGACATTGTCAGTCAGAGAGCGGTACGATACGGAATTAGCAACGTTAAATAATAAAATTGTGGAACTTGGACAGTTTGCACAATCTGCACTTAGAGATTCATTAACAGCACTTGATAACCGGGATATTGAAAAGTCATTGCTGATCATGGATGAGGATATCAAAGCGAATAGGATCGAAGAGGAGATCAACGACCTCGCGATATTATTAATCGCTAAGCAGCAGCCGGTCGCAACTGATCTGAGAAGAATTATTGTAGCAATCAAAATCGCTGCAGACCTTGAGAGAATTGCGGATTTTGCTGTTAACATTGCAAAGTCTACAATCAGAATCGGTAATGACAGCTTTGTCAGTTCAATTGACAATGTTCATAAAATGTATGACATTACAGAAGAAATGATTGAGCTCGTTTTAGAGGCATATAATGATGAAGATGTGGTAAAAGCGAAAAGAATTGCCGAACTCGATGATGGAGTGGATGAGCTCTACGGTGAAACGATCAAGAATCTGCTTTCTACAAGTGCAGCTCAACCGGAAAAAATCGGTCAAATCACACAGCTTTCATTTGTCTGCCGTTATTTAGAACGTGCAGCAGATCATGTAACCAATATATCTGAAAATATCTTCTACCTGGTGAAAGGTAAAAGGTACGATCTGAACAAATAAAAAGAGCGTGAGACAAAACGAAGAAATTTGTTGTTTGAATTACTTTTTTATTGAAATAAATCTTAGTGCAACGGAGCGTAAGGCGGTGACTCCGGGACGATTAGCGGGACAGCTGAGACCCCACAGCCGAAGGCGAGGAGGCCATATCGGACCACAAAACGATCCACCGTCCGGAAAGCTTCCGCCTGAAGCGCAGTGAAACGATTAGAGGCTGAGACAATTTTTATAATGTCCCAGCCTCTTTTTAATTTGTGATTAATTTTGCGATTTGCTCAACAGTCATCGTTGAATTAAGGTCGTATTGCCCAATTTGAATGTTATCTGTAAGTGACTGATCGGCAAGATATTCATTAAATGAGTCTTCATTATCAATTAAACCGTAGGAAAATAATTGCTCACTGATCTCAGGAGACGTCATACCGGATTCGATCGTTAAAATCATGCGGGTGATCTGCTCACCTTCACCTTCTTCTTCAGGTTCGGAAAGTTCTGCTGCTTCCCGCTCAAGTGAATGAACACGTTCTTCCCATTCAACCAGCTCCTGTTGCAGAGTGTTATATTCCTCGGAAGAAAGGATGACTTCATTTTCGTTTGTATCAGCAGCTTCAGAGTCGGGGGCGCTATTGAAAAAATATACTGCACTATACAAAACGAGTGCACTTGCCATCATTCCAAGACCGGTTGCCCGGATGGATCTTCGGTCTAACATATCAATTCCTCACGATCTGCTTTTAATTAAATGTAATACATCACTTATATGTAATGAAGATAGATTTGATATTTGTTCAGGACTCATTCCCTGCTTGTGAAGAGAAAGGACCTGGTTGACGAGTATTTCATTAATCTGTTTTGGTTTGACCGGTTTATTTGAAGAAGATGAATCAATCATCAGTTCCTCTTCAAGTAATTTTGTTCTCTTTTTAAGCTGTGACAGTTCCTGATACAGGCTCATTGAAAGTTCCTGAAGCTCATCAGCAGTATCACTTGACCGGTCCTTTAAAAAGAAGGATATTATAAATAATATAAGTCCTGCCCCACCTATGGAGAGCATAATCCAATCCATGTCTACACCTCCTGTTTACTATGAATTATTGTATCATGTTCAATATAAGAAGAATCACAAACAGTTAAAAAAGATAGTAGATTTTTTTCAATGTTAATGATATTATAAATAAGTCGTATGAATCGAAGTATGTAACAAACAGCATTTGAATGTTTGGAGGGATAAAGATGCGTGTAAACATTACTCTTGCTTGCACTGAAACTGGTGATCGTAACTACATCACTACTAAGAACAAGCGTAACAATCCAGATCGTATTGAACTTAAAAAATACAGTCCGCGCCTGAAGAAAGTGACGCTTCACCGCGAGACAAAATAATGAAAAAAAACCGAAAATGTATAGTGCATTTTCGGTTTTTTTATCATAAGGAGGGAGCATGTCAATTGAGAAAAAAAGAGGTTCGGCAATTCATGCTTGAGCAGCTCAAGAATCTTCCTGAAAATAAGAAAATAGATTATACTGATCGCATACACAAAAAGCTCACTTCATCAGCTGAATGGCGGCAATCTGAAGTGGTTGCACTCACAATATCCAGAGGCGATGAAATTGATACCCATCATTTGATCAATCAGGCACTTGATGACGGAAAAAAAGTATGTGTTCCGAGATGTGAGCCTGAAAATAAAAAATTAGTTTTTCATTACATACAATCAATAAATGATGCAGTTCCTTCATTTTATGGACTTCTGGAACCTGAGCCTCATTTACAGGTTGCACAAAAACATGAAATAGATCTGATTATTGTACCAGGGCTTGCTTATTCAAATGACGGGTACCGGATTGGCTTCGGTGGTGGATATTATGATCGTTTTCTTTCAGACTACAGTGGAGACACCATCTCGATGGCTTACAGCTTTCAGTTGATTGCTGAGTGGTTTGCTGAGGAATATGATATTCCGGTTAAGAAAATTATGACTGAGCAATAGATTAAGCAGAACAGATCAGGGAGTGGCGGAATATGGCCCTAAACAGCATGCATGATGTACAGCTGCTATTAAAGCGCTATGGCCAATATATTTACGGGCCCGGCAGACTGGCAACACTTGAATTAATGGAAATAGAAATAAAAGATCTTTATGACGCCGGCATGATCGGCAGAGAAGAATATCTACAGGCACTGCTGGTCTTAAAAGGTGAAATCAGAAAAGAAAGTAAAGGTGGATGAATTGATGAGGGCTGAATATATTTTCGGAGTAGATATTGGTGGAACGACAACTAAACTTGCGGTAATTACAGATGAAGGCCAAATTGTTCAGAAGTGGGAAATCCCGACGAATACTTCTAATCATGGTGTGAGTATTATTCCTGACATTGCCGCAGCTGTTAAACTGAAGATGACCCAGATGGAATTGACTAAAGAACATGTAATCGGCATTGGTGTTGGTGCACCTGGCCCGGTAAATATGCAGACTGGTATCTTATATACCGGTGTAAATATAGGCTGGGATAAGCCTGTTGCATTAAGAGACGAACTGTCATCTCAGACCGGCTTACCTGTTGTAATAGAGAATGACGCAAATGCTGCAGCATTAGGTGAAATGTGGAAAGGTGCCGGTGGTGGAGCAAGAGACGTCGTATGTGTAACACTTGGAACCGGAGTTGGCGGAGGCGTTATTGTTAACGGTGACATCGCTCACGGGATTAAAGGTGCAGCTGGTGAGATTGGTCATATAACAGCAGTACCTGAAGGCGGATATCAGTGTAACTGCGGTAAAAAAGGCTGTCTTGAAACGGTAGCATCTGCAACTGGGGTGGTCCGGCTTGCAAAAGAAGAGATGGAACGTGCAGAAGGCCACACTGCTCTTCATAAAATAATGGATGAACATAATGCGATCACAGCGAAAGATGTATTTGATGAAGCGAAAAACGGTGATACAGCAGCTGCCTCTGCTGTTAACAGACTGACGTTTTATCTTGGACTGGCACTTGCTAACCTGGGAAGTGCACTGAACCCTGAAAGAATCGTAATAGGCGGTGGCGTTTCCAGAGCCGGTGATATATTGCTTGATGGGATCAATGAAAGATTTAGAGAATTTGCATTTCCTACAGTTGCTGAATCTACTGAGATCAAGGTAGCGACACTTGGAAATGATGCAGGTGTAATAGGTGCTGCCTGGCTGATAAAATATAAACATTAAATCTTCCGAATCTCCTGTTTGACAGGAGATCTTTTTATTTTTTGTGCGAATTGTCGGGCTTTTACAATTTCAAGGTTATTACTTTACATTTCCCGAAAATCCGTTAAAATTAAGGTTTAATCCAGCTTTCACCACATGTGACTATAGGCTGATTTTCAACTTGAACAATGAATTCGGGAACTTTTCAGTGTTTAAAACGTCTATAAAGGTGGAATTGTAAATAAGATTTTAAAAGTGTAAATGACACGTTTGATTTTATTTACATTCAGGAGTATCATTATTTAAAGATAAGGTAATATCCACAAATTGTAAATGAAAGTGTAGGAGGAAATTTTATGAACAAAAAATGGTCAATGCCTAAGCTGTCGCTTGTCATTATTGCCATTGCGTTCCTTTGGATCAAAACGTTTATTGCATATCATGCGAGCTTTAATGTAGACACCGAAAACTTTATGCAGGATCTGATACTATTTATTAATCCGCTCAGCTTCCTGTTATTAATATTTGGTGTTGGATTACTTTTTAAAAAGGAAAAGACGCGGAACAACTATGTGATTATTACAAGTTTCATACTGACAGCCATTTTGTTTGCAAACATGGTTTTCTATCGTTTCTTTAATGATTTCATCACTCTTCCGGTGTTATTCCAGACGAACAACTTCGGTGATCTTGGCGGAAGCGCAATGGAAAATATTTATATGACAGATGCTTTATATTTTATTGATGTGCTGGTTCTTATTTTACTGGCAAAATATAAGCCGTCATATATGTCGTTTAAAGCACCTACCAAAGTAAGCAGAAGAGCGTTCTTTCTTGTTGCAATTGCAACTTTTTTCTTAAACCTCGGGTTAGCTGAGACAGAACGTCCACAGCTTTTAACGAGAACATTTGACCGTGAGATGCTGGTAAAAAATATTGGAATCAATAATTACCATCTCTATGATGTCTACCTGCAATCAAAACAGTCAGCTCAGCGTGCACTCGCTGACAGTGACGCACTTGTTGATGTAAGTAATTACGTACAGGCGAATAAGGCCGATGTGAACAATGACATGCATGGCATTGGTGAAGGTAGAAACCTGATCGTTGTTAAGCTTGAATCCATGCAGAATTTTGTAATTAATAACGAAATGAATGGCGAAGTGATCACACCGTTTTTAAATTCATTAACAGAAGATGAAAACACAGTGTATATGGATAATTTCTATCATCAGACTGAACAGGGTAAAACATCAGATTCAGAGTTTCTGCTTGATAATTCTCTATATCCATTAGGCCGTGGTGCTGTGTTCTTTACACACAGCGGGAATGAGTTCAATACACTGACTGACAGCCTTAATGAAGCCGGCTATTATACAAATGCGATGCATGCGAATAATAAAAGTTTCTGGAACCGTGATATCGTCTATCAGAACTTCGGGTATGACCGATATTACTCACTCACTGACTATACAGTTGGTGAAGGTGAGGCAGTCAACTGGGGTATGAAAGATATTCCGTTTTTTGAACAGTCAGTTGAACATATGAAAGAAATGGAACAGCCGTTTTATTCTAAAATGATTACACTGACAAACCACCACCCATTCTATCTTGATGAAGAAGATAAATTTATTAGTGAATTTGATTCAAATTCAGGAACGCTTAACCGTTATTTCCAGACAGTCAGATATCAGGATGAAGCAATTGAACAGTTTTTCAATTACCTGAAAGAAGCAGGGATCTATGAAAATTCTGTCATTGTGATGTATGGAGACCATTACGGAATTTCTGAAAATCATAATGCTGCAATGGCTCAATATCTGGAACAGGAAGAGATTACTGCGTTTGATTCGGCGCAATTGCAGCGCGTTCCTATGTTTATTCATATTCCCGGTGAAGATATTGGCGATACAAACAGTAAGATTGCTGGTCAAATTGACCTGAAACCGACAATTCAAAGCATCATGGGAATTGAAGGCAGTAACAGTATTCAGTTCGGTCAGGACATTTTCTCAGATGAAAATGATAACACTGCAATTTTACGCGATGGCCGTGTCATTACTGAAGATCTTGTGTATGCTGGAGAAACCTGTTGGGATAAAGAGACAGGTGAACCTGTCGAAACTGAAAGCTGTCAGCCTATGATTGATAAAGCAACAGAAGAACTTGCATTCAATGATGAAATTATATATGGGGACCTTCTCAGATTCTATGACTCAGAAACTGGTCGCCTCTTAGAAGATCCAAGCTTAAATATTGAATAAGATAAAAAGCTCCTGAGGGAGCTTTTTATCTTATCATGAGACCAAATGGAGGGATAGACATGGCAATTGCAGATATTACAATTATTCCGATAGGTACAGAAACACCCAGCGTAAGTAAATATGTCGCAGGGATACAGGAGGTACTCGAAAAACGGGCAGCAGAAGGTAACATTACCTATCAGTTAACACCGATGAGTACTTTAATCGAAGGAGAACTTTCTGAGCTGTTTAACGTGATACAGGAACTGCATGAATCGGTCTTTTCAGAGGAGATACAACGAGTGGCTACAAATATTAGAATTGATGAAAGAAAAGACAGGAGCGACCATTCTATGCAGAATAAGCTTAAGTCTGTTGAAAAGCATTTATCAAATAAAAAAAGCTGACCGCGGTCAGCTTTTTTTTAGTGAGGATACCCGTCAAATACAATTGTCATAACAGTAAACCAGCCAAATACACCTAATGAAGCAAGTGCAAAGAAAATACCCATAATGTTCTTTTCCTTGAAGGATGTAATTGTACCGATTACTGACAGGATCGTTACCAGTGCAAGGATAATTGTTAATCCATTCATCAAAAGCACCCCTTTCCATACGTCGGTTCATAAATAAAACGAGATTAGTGCATATATAAGCGTACTCTTAATATATTTTATAGTTAAATGTTAATAATGTCGAGTGTAATTCGTGACACTTTCGTGAGTATTCGTCTTTTATATTAAATCATGCTAAACTTTGTCTGAGGTGATAATAATGGAATGGGTTCAACTGCCGCTTGGTCCTATGCAAACAAATGCTTATATTTTATATAATGATCGACAGGAATGTCTGGTCATCGATCCCGGAGAAGAGCCGGAGAAAATAAAGAAGTTTATTTCTAAAAAAGAACTGAAACCGATTGCGATTTTACTGACACATGCTCACTTTGACCACATTGGGGCCTTAGAAGCAATAAGATCTCATTATAAAATCGATGTGTATATGCATATACAGGAAAAAAGCTGGCTGCAGGATCCCGACAAAAACGGCTCCGGTCTGTTTCAGGGAATTACACCGATCACTGCTTCTCCTGCTGAAAATCTGTGGGAGAGAGAAGAAACTTCGCAGATCGGAAATTTTCGTTTTGAGCTGATGCACACGCCTGGACACTCACCTGGAAGTATCAGTTTTTACTTCAGGGAATCATCACTCCTGATATCCGGTGATGTACTGTTTCAGGGGAGTATAGGGAGAACAGATCTTCCTGGTGGAGATATGGGTATCCTTATGAAAAGCATTAAAAAGTTACTTACGCTTGATGCTGATACATATGTGCTTCCGGGACACGGACCAGTTACAACACTTGCTGATGAGAATCGTCAGAATCCATTTTTACAATAACAAAAGAGACGCTTTCCCCAGGAGGAAAAGCGTCTCTTTTGTCAGTATCTGCTCGTCATTTCTTCAGATGAAAAGAAGAGATTTAAAGCGGACCTTTAAGCGGCATCATAAATGTTGTCCAGTAAGTAAATCCAGCAAAGAAAATAGTTAAGTATACAAAGAATACATACACATACATGCGCTCAGATAATTTCATGTACCCTAAAAGGATGAAAAAGCCTGTCTGGGCCAGGAAAAGCAATGAAGTTTTTGGCATATGTCCCAAGTAAAATAATACAGAAAAAATTCCAGTCCAAAACCCCATAACGCGATACATTTTATCCATCCGAATCCCTCCTTTACGCAAACAATCCATCGAACCTATTATATAGGATACCATATTATAAAGTAAATATCCCATATGATTAAATGTGACGATTGAGTGATTTTTGTCATAACGATTATACAAGTAGTAAACAGATCATGTTTTCCAGGTGAAATAGAGTGATCAAACAGTTCATGTATTTTTCTACAATAGTTAAATACCCTGATACTACTCTACTATGAAACAAAATTGTGAACAATTAAAAATAATTTTATATTTATAAGTTTTATAGGTGTACAATTGTTATACACGTGGTATACAATGAATATAACTTAAATGAAACTATTCCAAAGGTTATACAAAATATAAACAAGTGGAGGTAATAACATGAACCAGATCACATTTTTCACTTATCCAAGTTGTACGTCTTGCAGAAAGACAAAAAAATGGTTGAAAGAAAATGAAGTAAATGTGAATGAGCGTCATATCTTCAGAGATACACCTGATTATGATGAGTTAATGAATCTGCTGTCTTTAACAACTGAAGGTTTAGATGAACTTCTTGCTACAAGAAGCCAATCATTCAAAGCACTGGATCAGGACGTTGAAGATCTGCCCCTATCTGAAGTAGTTAAGATGATTATTGAAGATCCAAAGCTGTTAAAGCGCCCGATTCTGACTGATGGTAAGTCACTGATCGTAGGATACAATCCTGAAGGGCTTAGAAGTCTTTCAAATAAAAAACAGATGTACAAAATGTCTGGCTGAGCAATAACGATCATACTCATGTCGGTTCAGCAATCATTACACAGGTTGTAATGATTGCTGAACCGACATTTTTATTGATTCAAATTATTGAAAATATTTAAAGACATAGATGGAAAAATGTTGTATAGTGTAAATAACTTTATGAAAGGATGTGAAAAAATGCCATATGGCACAGAATTATTAGCACAAAATCTACTAAAAGAAGCATTTGAAAGCAGAGGATCTGATATTCATTTTTTGCCTGAATCACAGCACATGGTGGTTCATATCAGAGCACTCGGAGATCTGTCTATACTCAGAACCATATCTTTAAATCAGGGTGAACGACTGATATCGCACTTTAAGTACAGGGCATCTCTTGATATCGGTGAAAAAAGAAAACCTCAAAGCGGCGCAACAATGACCATCATTGATGGTGAGAAGATTTCCCTTAGAATATCCACACTTCCTTCTTCAGAAGGTAAAGAAAGTCTTGTCATCAGACTGTTACCACAATCATTTGCAGTACCTATTGAAAAACTCTCACTATTTTCTAACTCCGCAAAAACATTATCATCACTAGTCCGTCAGCCACAGGGACTGATTCTGTTCTCAGGACCAACCGGAAGCGGCAAATCAACCACTCTCTATTCTCTCATTCATTACTGCTCTACTGAACTTCATAGAAACATTATCACGCTTGAAGATCCTGTCGAAAGAAATGAAGATCACGTGCTGCAGGTTCAGATTAATGAAAAAGCCGGGGTGACCTATGCGCAAGGATTAAAAGCTGTTCTCAGACATGACCCGGATATGATTATTATAGGGGAAATACGTGATGAAGAGACAGCAGATATTGCAGTAAAAGCTGCATTAAGCGGCCATCTTGTCCTATCGACGCTTCACGCTAAAGATACAAAAGGAGCGATCAGAAGGATGATAGACCTGGGCATTCGAAAAGAAGACTTAAAACAATCGTTAATTGGTGCTACCGGTCAAAGGCTGGTGAAAGTACAGATAAACGGTGAGGCGCAGTCGCGTACCTCAATCTATGAAATTATGACTTCTGAGGCGATATGTGATTATCTGAATGAATTGCCTGTGCAACCGTACCAGACGCTTGAACAGCTATTCAGGAAAGGAGCGGCCCTTGGTTATGTATCTGCTCAGGAGTATAACAGGTGGATCACACCGGCAACTTTATATCCCCAAAAAAGATCAGCCCGTTTTCCTTCACCGCTTAAGTGAATTGCGTGAAAATGGTTATCCGCTTGATCAATCCTTCAGTTTCTTGTTTCTTCAATTTCCATCACTATCAGGAAGGGAAGAACTCATCAAACTCCTGATAAATGGCTCCACTTTAAGTGAAACATTAAAACGCCTCGGTTATCCTTCATACGTCTGTATGCATTTGTTTTTTGCAGAGCAGTCAGGCGAGATTGGACAAGCCCTCTCTGAAACAGCATCTTTGATGAAGCATCGGGAAAACCAGAAGAAAAAATTATTGACGATCCTTCAATACCCACTTTTTTTAATCCTTCTATTTCTTTTCGTATCTGCGATCTTAAACTTATACCTGCTGCCAAGAATGACGCGTTTATATGAAGCGGTCGGCAATGAGCAGTCTGAGATGATCATAATTGCACAATCTGCATTCAGGATCATACCTGTTTTAAGTTTAATCCTCATCGCTGTGACTTTCAGTATCACCATCATCACTGGTTTTATCCTCATAAAAAAGCAGCCGCTAGAGAGGTGGAAAGTGTTGTCCGCCCTTCCTGGTGCGGGTTTTTACTTCAGACACTACCACAGTTACCTTTTCTCAAGAGAAGCCTCTATGCTGCTGAAAAGCGGTTGTTCCTTTCAGCAAATGCTTCAGACCTTTATTGAACAGCCATATAGACCACTCTTTAAAGAAATTGGCCGGTTTCTAAATGACGAACTTGAAAGAGGCCAAAGTATTTATCATACGCTGCTTTCATTACCTTATTTTACCGAAGACATGCTGCGGATCACTCAGCATGGTGAAATGAATGGAAACCTAGAAAAAGAGTGGGGTTTTTACAGTAAATATTGTCTTACAGCTTTAGAAGAGAAATCAGGCAGGTATTTTAATTTTCTGCAGCCGGTCATTTTTACTTTTATTGGTTTCGCAGTAGTCGGAGCTTATCTGATCATTCTATTACCTGTTTTTAATTTGCTGCAAAATATATAAATGATGGAGGAATTAAAATGAGAGAAAAACTATTTAAGACGCTTAAGAACAATCAGGCTTTTACACTGATTGAAATGGTCATCGTATTATTGGTTATATCAGTACTGCTGATTGTCAGTCTGCCGAATATTTCTTCACAAAGTAAAGAGATTAACAGTAAGGGCTGTGAGGCATTTGAGCAGATGGTCCAAGCCCAGGTTGAGTCATTCAGAATGTCTGAGAAAAAGCTGCCGGCTGATATCAGTGAATTGCAGACGGGTGGTTATTTGAATCAGCATGAAACGACTTGTCCAGATGGAAGAGAACTGACGATCGGCGCCGATGGGCATGTGACGATTATTGAAGAGCCTTAAACATAACAGTGGATTTACGATGATTGAAGTGATCATGGTACTGTTGGTGCTTGGTATTCTAATTGCCATTTCCGCTTCGTTTTTTCCCCGTTCAAAAGAAGCCTCAATCTCTTTCGAATCCCGGCTAATTCAGGATCTTCACAATGCCCAGTTAACCGCAGTATCAGGTAATAAGCAGGTAACTGTTTATTTTGATACCGGAAATCAATCTTACTCAATGGTCTCAGGTTACGTCCCTAATGAAAAGGTCTTGTCTGAAGTAAAACTCCCTGAAAACGTGGAACTTCTGGGTACCAGTTCACTGACATTATTCAGATATAACCCCTCCGGGAATACGAATACGTTCGGAGTTGTAAAATTTATAGTCGATCATGAACCATTAAATATTCATTTTTATCTGGCAAGGGGCAGATTTTATGTTGAAAAACCATAATGGATTCACGCTGATAGAATCAATCATTGGGTTATATGTCTGTATCATTTTCTGTCTGTTTATTCTGCCTTTAGCCGTCACAATTATGATAAAAGCAGAGGAAGCCGAAGAACGTTACAGAATGTATGGTATTGCGTATGATCAGGTAAAGGTGTTCTATGCTAAAGAAACAATTGAGCATGATATTCAAAAGGATGGGGGAAGATATTCAGTTGAATTATCAGAGAATCGATTATGTGTGTCTAACGCAGAGAGTGACCGGGTCTGTGTTGAACCATAATCAAAGAGGATTTACAATGCTTGAAGTGATCGTAAGTATCAGTGTGCTAACAATTATTGCTCCTTTATTTGCGATGCTGATTTTCAGTTTTGGACAATTGATGAATCAACAGGACTTATCAAGAGAGTGGGATCTATTTACGATACAATTTCAAAAGGAAGTTGAGCGGCTCAAGATTGAATCCTACTCATCAGAAACGGTTACTCTAAAAAATGGAGAAGCATCAATTAAATTTTCCAGACAGAGTTCACTCCTTAGAAGAACTGTAGATGGGCAGGGGTATGAGATTTTTCTGACCGGAATAGATACGATCAGGTTTACCGCCGAAGAAAATCTGATCTCAATGGAGGTGAAGTTTTTAGATGGGGTTCAAAAAGAGGCAATCTTTTATACATTATCTCCAAAATGAAAAGGGTTCAATTCTATTACCTATTATATTATTTTTTATCCTACTCACCTCTGCAGCTGTTGTTATCACAACGCTTTCAATTGAGAAGGTAAGGCATGCTGAGATGATGAGCGATTATTACTCAAGAGCAGCAAGTGATCTGTTTTCACTCGCGATCATACGTGACGAGGAGTAGAATGGGAATAAATGATTCATAAAAGAGGGGATCTGCAATGAAAGTTTATTTAATCGGATTCATGGGAGCGGGTAAATCTACAGTTTCAAGGCTGTTAAGCAGTAAAACCGGTGAACCTTACAGCGATCTTGACAGTCGGATAGAAGAAAAAGCCGGTAAAAAAATCAGTACGATTTTCCAGGAAGATGGGGAAGCTTCTTTCAGAGAAATTGAAGTGTCCACACTTAAAGCAGCAGAGGCTACAATCATTTCAACAGGCGGCGGTATTTTATATTTTGATGAAACAGGTCAATGGATGAGGCAGAATGGAATCGTCATTTATCTGCATGCTCCATTTAAAGAGCTCTACGCCAGGATTAAAGGAGATCAGACAAGACCTGTTGCTGCAAAACCTTATAAGGAACTCGAAGCACTCTTTAACAAGAGAAATACAGCATATAAAGAAGTTGCACATCACGTGGTTTCGGTTTCTAACCGTACGCCGGAATCAACTGTAAAAGAGATCATATCGATTATTCAAAACTCCTGAGATAAATCAGTCCGGCAGATATATGCTTAAAGCAGACTTGCACTGTCTCGTCGTCATTTATTTGATCTGAAACATAATGTTCGATCCCGCTATAAAGAATTGATATCGCTGTTGCAAACGGAAGCCGGTTAGATTGAATAATGCTCCCATTTGGCCGGGTTCCGGAGAGTGACAGATTGTCACATGTATGGCTGCCTGAAATATACTTTATTCCTGATATTAATGAAATTCTGCTGTTCATTCTGATATCCGCTAAACCTGGAGGATTGAATGACGCTGTTAATTGAATTGTAATCCAGGGATAAAGCATACATGATGTTTCAGACTGCTCATATGCAGTGTAGAATTGATTTTCCTGCTGTGCCGATCCCAATATACTTTGAAATATGTGATGGTCATAATGAATTGACAGCAAATCATTCGCCTTCAGTTGTCCGGGTGTTTCCTGGATGATGAGGTGCATCGGCTCGCCGGACTGATTCACGGAGTCCCTGTAATGCCAGTAAAATGGTCTGTTCATAAATTTTCTGTCCAGCTGTTCAGTCAGCTGGACTAATGCTTTATCTGCAGACTCAGTCACAACGGCTCCATTATATTTCAAATACTCAATGACCAGCTTGTACGCTTCCTTCATCATGGTTAACACCCTCATTTTCCAGATAATCTTCGAGCAAATTCAATTTTATCTTCATTTCTTCTTCGGATTTAGAGTTTAATAATGCGTCTTTCAGATATTTTTCAGTTTCAGCTTTTACAGTTGATAACACCTGTTCATGTTCTCCAATAATTGTTTTAAATAAATGAACTTTACTCTCAAGCAGCTGCCAGATTCTTTCTTCGATCGTTGTCCGGTTCAACAGATAAATAATTTCTACATCCTCTTTCTGACCTAACCTGTGTACCCTCCCGATTCTCTGTTCTAGTTTCATAGGATTCCATGGTAAATCCGCGTGTACGATACAGTGGCAGAATTGAAGGTTTAAGCCTTCTGATCCTGCTTCTGTAGCGATCATTACATCCGCATGATCCCTGAATAGATCTGTCATCCACTTTTTCTTTCCTTTTTTAAAGCCTCCTCTGAACATAACGGATGAGACATTATGCTGCTTCAGATACCACTGCAGATACAGCTGAGTTGCACGATATTGTGTGAAAATAAGCACCTTATCTTTCCGTTCTCTGATAATTTTCAAAATCTCTTTTCCTTTTGACGTCTCCAGCTGTTGTGGATTCACTTCAAGCATCGGTCCTAAAATATGACAGATATCATTGTGCTGTTCCCTTCGCAGTGCTTTTAAGAGTGCGATACTTGAACTGCAGCCCTGTTTTAATAGTGTCAGGTGAGTAAAGCGGTGGGTGTTTAATCTTTTTAGTTCTCTGAAAGCTTTTTCAACAGATATATACAGCTGCTTTTCATAACCGGATTGATCAAGCCATCTGACGCTGATATTTCGTTTAGTCCACTTAATATCAGTTTCTTTTTTTCTCGTTCTGATCATGATTGCATCAATGCGACCATGAAATTCCCGGCTGTTTTCATTGACCATCTTTTTAAATTCTCTTTTATCTTTAAATAATGCAGGATTAATCAATGTAGATAGTGTATACAGTTCTTCCGGTTTGTTTTGAACAGGTGTAGCAGTCAGCAGAAGTATATAAGTTTTATCCAACGAAGAAACAAATTGATAGTTCAACGTTTTCGGGTTTGAGAGTCTGTGTGCTTCATCAATAATGACCAGATCAAATGAAAGGCTGTTGAACTGGGATTTCAATGGTTCTCTCTTTAAAAGGTCAATAGATGCAATGATAACAGGGTGATTTCTCCATTCTTTTTTTCCTCTATGAATAATACAAGGTATTCCTAGTTGAAATAACTCAGTCTGCCATTGACCTGCGAGTGAAGATGGAACCAGTATCAGGATTGAACGGGCCAGATGTCTGAGTTGAAGTTCTTTCATTATCATTGCAGCTTCAGCCGTTTTTCCAAGTCCTACTTCATCAGCAAGTATCGCAGAGCAGTTCATATCAAATACTGCTTTTTCAACTGCTTTGATCTGGTGGGCCAGCGGTTTAAATGAAGGAAGAGCTTTAAGTGATAGCAGCTCTCTATGTGAAGCAGTAAAGCATGACTGTAATTGCTGTACATACTGATTCATATGAAAGCAGGAAGAATAGTCAGAGTGAAGAGTTTGTAAAAATCTCTCTTTCCAATTCTCTTCCCCGGGTGTAACTGAAAATTTCACATCAATTCTCTCCTTCACTACAATTAATGATTGTTGAAAAACAAAGATGATGGTACGATAAAGGTGATTTTAGAATCAAGCTTTATAGAAAATAGTAAACATATTGTTATTGTGTCCATTTATTAAACAAATATAAGCGAATGATAGCAGAGGGAGAGACTCTTTTATAAGAGCGCCGAAGGAGCAAACATATTTGTGAATCTCTCAGGCAAAAAGACTTCTGCTGGACGCAACTCTGGAGAGTGTTTCAATGACGAAACCACCAAAGGGGAAAGCCGTAAGGTAAACTTTCAGGTGAAAAGGACAGGGACCCGTTTTTAAAAAGGGGTATCCCTGTCCTTTTTTGTGTGTAAATGGACGATTATGAGGAGGAAAGCCTGATGAATGACACTTTGAAAAAAACACCGCTTTATGACAGCTACAAAGCGTTAGGCGGAAAAGTAATTGATTTTGGCGGCTGGGCATTACCAGTGCAGTTTTCAAGTATCAAAGAAGAACATCACGCAGTCAGAAATCATGCAGGATTATTTGATGTTTCCCATATGGGTGAAGTGACTGTTAAAGGACCTTCAAGTCTTGCTTACCTTCAGAAGATGATGACAAATGATATTAGTAAAATTAAAACCGGTCAGGCTCAATATACAGCTATGTGTTATGAGAATGGCGGTACGGTTGATGATCTGCTCGTGTACAAAAAAGATGAAAATGATTATTTATTAGTGATTAATGCTTCAAATAATGACAAAGATACTGAATGGCTTTTAAGTCACCAAATGGATGGTGTGGAAATTGTAAATATTTCTGACCAGGTAGCGCAGCTTGCAATACAGGGACCGCGTGCTGAAGAAATTCTTCAAAAATGCACAGAAGAAGATTTAAGCCAGATTACTTTTTTCAAGTTTAAAGATGATGTAAACATCAGCGGTTCATCTGTACTTGTATCTAGAACAGGATATACAGGAGAAGATGGGTTTGAGCTGTACTGCAGTCCTGAAGATGCCAAAAAATTATGGGGTCAATTACATGAAGCAGGTAAAGAGGAAGGGCTGCTTCCATGTGGGCTTGGAGCGCGTGATACATTAAGGTTTGAAGCGAAACTGGCACTTTACGGTCAGGAATTGACAGCTGATATTACACCGATTGAAGCAGGTATCGGTTTTGCTGTGAAGCCGGATAAAGAAGCGGCATTTATTGGCCAGGAAGTATTAAAAGAACAAAAAGACCATGGTGCACCGCGTAAACTGGTCGGAATTGAAATGATTGATAAAGGCATCCCGCGTCACGGCTATAAAGTTTTTGCTGATGAAAAAGAAATTGGATTTGTCACTACCGGTACCCAATCACCGACGCTTGGAAAGAATGTAGGTTATATCCTGATTGATAAAGATTATTCTTCGATCGGTCAGGAAGTATTTGTTGAAGTACGTAAAAAGAAACTAAAAGCTGAAGTCGTGAAATCTCCATTTTATAAAAGGTAATTAAGAAGGGAGCAGCAAAAATGATGCATCGTTACTTACCAATGACAGAACAGGACCAGAAAGAAATGCTAAAAACAATCGGAGTTTCTTCAGTTGAGGAACTGTTTGAAGATATTCCGGAAAAAGTCCGTTTTAAAGGCGAACTGAATATTAAGCCTGCCAAAACGGAGTCAGCGTTGATGAAGGAACTTGCACAACTTGCCGGCAAAAATGCTGATACACAGAAAAACACTTCATTTCTTGGCGCAGGTGTATATGATCATTATTCACCAGTCATCATGGACCATGTCATTTCAAGATCTGAATTTTATACAGCATATACGCCGTATCAGCCTGAAATTTCACAGGGTGAACTTCAGGCAATCTTTGAATTTCAAACGATGATTGCTGAGCTGACTGGCATGGATGTAGCAAACTCATCCATGTATGACGGAGGGACTTCATTTGCAGAAGCTGCAATGCTGTCAGCAGGTCAGACAAAACGCAAAAAAGTATTAGTATCCGGCGCTGTTCATCCTGAATCTAAAGCCGTTTTGAAGACTTATGCAGCTGGTCAGCATATTGAAGTTGTGACGATTCCTGAAAAGGACGGCAGAACAGATCTTGAACAGTTAGCATCATTAATGTCTGATGAGATTGCAGCTGTTATGGTGCAATATCCTAACTTCTTCGGTCAAATTGAAAGACTCGATGAAATTGAAAAACTGACTCATGCAAATAAAGCAATGTTTGTCGTTTCTTCTAACCCGTTGTCACTTGGTGCACTGACACCTCCAGGAGCATTTGGTGCTGATATCGTTGTCGGTGACGCGCAGCCATTCGGCCTTCCTCAGTCCTTTGGTGGACCGCACTGCGGATATTTTGCTGTTACAAAGAAGCTGATGCGTAAAGTACCGGGCCGTCTTGTAGGCGAAACAAATGATGAAGAAGGTCAGCGCGGGTATGTACTGACACTGCAGGCGCGTGAACAGCATATCAGACGTGATAAAGCGACTTCAAATATTTGTTCCAATCAGGCGCTTAATGCATTAGCGTCATCAGTGACAATGACAGCACTCGGTAAGCAGGGCATCCAGGATATTGCACATCAGAATCTCCAGAAAGCAGCTTATGCGAAAAAGCAGCTTCAGGCTGCAGGTGTAAAAGTGATAAACGGCGGCTATACATTTAATGAATTTGTAATAGAGCTGAATAAACCGGTATCTGAAGTTAATAAAGAGCTGATGAAAAAACAAATCATTGGCGGTTATGATCTTGGCAGAGACTTTGAAAGTCGCAGTAATCAAATGCTGATTGCAGTGACTGAACAGCGTACAAAAGAAGAAATTGACTTACTCGCAGAGGAGCTGAAGCAATATGCGTAATGAAAACCAGCCGTTAATCTTTGAATTGTCACGTGAAGGAAGGATCGGATACAGCCTGCCGGAACTTGATGTACCGGAAATGGATACTGAAGAGCTGCTCCCGTCAGGATTTGTCCGCCAGGAGGCTCCGGAACTGCCGGAAGTTTCAGAACTGGATATTATGCGTCATTATACTGCTCTATCAAAAAGAAACCATGGGGTGGACTCAGGATTCTATCCGCTTGGCAGCTGTACGATGAAGTATAATCCTAAAGTAAATGAAGCGGTTGCCCGCTATGCAGGATTTGCTCATATCCATCCGCTTCAGGATGAGAGCACAGTTCAGGGAGCTTTGGAGATGATGTATGATCTGCAGGAGCACCTTGTGGAGATTACAGGAATGGATGAAGTCACACTCCAGCCGGCTGCAGGTGCACACGGAGAGTGGACGGGTCTGATGATGATCAGAGCTTTTCATGAGGCTAATGGTGATTTTAACCGCACAAAGGTTATTGTGCCTGATTCTGCTCATGGTACAAATCCCGCATCAGCAACGGTTGCAGGATTTGAAACTGTTACAGTAAAATCCAATGAAAACGGACTGGTTGATTTAGAGGATTTAAAAAGAGTAGTGGACGGTCAGACAGCTGCTCTTATGCTGACAAATCCGAATACACTTGGGCTGTTTGAAGAAGATATTCTCGAAATGGCTGCAATTATTCATGATGCTGGCGGTAAACTTTACTATGATGGTGCAAACCTGAATGCAGTACTTGCAAAGGCACGGCCTGGCGATATGGGATTTGACGTTGTTCACCTGAACCTGCATAAAACGTTTACAGGTCCACACGGCGGCGGTGGTCCGGGATCCGGTCCGGTTGGTGTTAAAAAAGACCTGATTCCTTATTTGCCTAAGCCAGTATTAGTAAAAACTGAAGAAGGATTTACATTTGATTATAACCGTCCGGAATCTATCGGAAGAGTAAAGCCTTATTACGGTAACTTCGGAATTAATGTTCGTGCTTATACCTATATCAGAACAATGGGTCCTGACGGGCTGAAAGCGGTCAGTGAAAATGCCGTGATAAATGCGAATTATATGATGAGAAGACTCGCTGAGTATTTTGATCTGCCATATGACAGACACTGTAAGCACGAATTTGTTATCAGCGGCAAACGTCAGAAAAAGCTCGGCGTCCGGACGCTTGATATAGCAAAACGCCTGCTAGATTTCGGCTTCCACCCGCCAACCATCTACTTCCCGATTAATGTTGAGGAATGTATGATGATTGAACCGACGGAAACAGAGTCTAAAGAAACACTGGATTCGTTCATTGAAGCGATGATCCAGATCGCAAAAGAAGCGGAAGAAAATCCTGAAATCGTTCAGGAAGCACCGCATACGACAGTGATCAGCAGACTTGATGAAACACAGGCAGCTAGAAAACCTGTGCTGAGATATCAAAAGAAAGAAGCTGTGGAAGTATAAAACAGCGAAAAGAGGCTGGGACAAAACCAGTGAATAATTGAAAATGTCCGCGGGAAGGTGCAACCTTCCCACGGACATTTTTTTATAATGAACGTAAATTTTAGTA
>NZ_JXRQ01000019.1 GCF_000829445.1 Jeotgalibacillus alimentarius | reverse complement strand
ACCAGCACAAATATTTGGTAATAAAAGGCGCCGACCATCTTTTTAGATGATCAGCGCCTTTTATTTTAGTCTTTGGCTAGTTTTTGTCCCAGCCTCTTTTTTATCTGTTTTATTATTTTCTTTTAATCTTGCCTGTCCATTTTTTGAATCCACCCTGCAGCTGGTACAGGTCCTTCACGCCTTTTTTATGCAGCAGCTGTGCTGCCCGGCCGCTTCTCATGCCATTTTGGCAGTAGATATAAACCGGTTTATCTGCACGGATTTCCCCAAGTCTCATCTTAAGCTGGGAAAGTGGAATGTTTCTTGCTCCGAGAATATGTCCGCCATCATACTCTTTTTGTTCACGCACATCTATCAGCTGTGCTTTACGGTAACCGCTTTTAAATTCTTCTTCAGTTAAACTCTTCAGAATTTTTTTCTGTCGGAAGTAAGTGAAAACTGAATAAAGAATAATTCCGGCAAGGACAATAATTAATACATATAACGACTCCAAGTTTTTAACCCCTTTCTATCTCACACTACTCTTTATTATAGTAGCCGCCTGCAATAAGTTCAAAGGAAATAATCAGATTGCTGCTTTGATTTTGACAAGTTGATGGACATGTTATGCAAAAAAAGAACAAGTATGAAATCACCTCAATTAGACAAATTAATAGATCATTTTCTCATTTTTTCTCAGATTTCTTCGTTTTTTCGCTGTTTATTACATTTGACAAAACTTTTGTAATTGACACAAAAAACTATATATTGTATAGGTTTAAAAAAGACAAACACAATATGTTGTGTTTTTTGGTTTGAGGGTTTATATTATTGGTAATACATACAGTAGTTAAGTACTTAACATGCTGGTTAATAAAGATATATGTCGAAAGGGGAAATGAAAGTGGCACAGCTATCAGCTTCAGCACCAGTATTAAATAAACAGAAACTCAACGAGGATATCAGTTTATTTGATGCTGTGCACCCGATTACAGAGGAGATGTCACTGACGCATAAAGGCGTTTCAAGGCTGGTTATGCTTGACCGGTATGCTTATAAAGACACTGAGAAAAAGACGTTAACTGCGGGGGATTTTGTTGTATTAACGATCAGGGAAGATCCTAAGTTCCCAGCACGTGGACTCGGTTTTGTTAAAGAGATTGACTGGGAGAACGGACATGCAGCTGTTCAAGTGGAAGAAGAGTTTAAAAATTCACTTGATACACCGAAAGAAGTAGAATCAGGCGTTGTTGTCAGGTCACTTGATGTGATTGAAAAGCCGCTTGAAATTTTCTATGAGCAGATCGCGCTGAGAAATGCGACGGGACTTGCCTCTGTAGAAAAAACTGAAGAGCTTCAAAAGGAATGGACAGAAAAGTTTTATAAGGAACTCTCAAGTATGCGTTTTGTTCCGGCAGGCCGTGTATTGTACGGGGCAGGAGCGAACACCGATGTAACATTCTTTAACTGCTATGTGATGCCGTTTATTCAGGATTCAAGAGAAGGGATCTCTGATCACCGTAAGCAGGTAATGGAGATCATGAGCCGCGGCGGCGGTGTTGGAACGAACGGTTCAACACTCAGACCGAGAAACACGCTTGCAAGGGGAGTAAACGGAAAGTCTTCAGGTTCTGTATCCTGGCTTGATGATATTGCTAAACTGACGCATCTTGTAGAGCAGGGTGGGTCAAGACGTGGTAAAGTAGCATAATATTGTATGCCTCGTCTATAAAAAACCTCGTGAATTGCTGGAAACTCTTTTATGACTTGTTGGCTACAACGCAGCTGGAAACGGCAAACGTGAATGCTGAAAAACAACAGGTGGATAAAGACAATCAGCAGCCAAGCTCCTTGAAGGGAGAAGGTTCAACGACCATCGAAACCACGCTTATGCGGAAGGAAGTAGAGTAGGTGGCAAGCGTCACCGAAGTGCGAGGACACTCAAGATGAGTGTAAGATATGGTCTGAACTCTAAGGTGACTTAGAGAGTTGGTATAGCGAACCAACGTAACAATTTGGCACAAATGATTATGCTTTCAGACTGGCATCCTGACATCGTTGAATTTATTATTTCCAAAATGCAAAATCCGAGAATCCTGAGATTTCTGCTCGAAACAACAAACGATGATTTCATAAGAAAAATAGCGCAGGAAAAACTTAAGTTCACTCCACTGACTGAACAGGAAGCTGCGATGTATCAAAGTATTGTAAATTACGAACAGATCGAAGGCTTTGGCGGATTCAATGAAGACATTATTAATGATGCGAAAGAAAAGCTGGCTGAAGGAGGGAACTATTCAGTTCACAACCCGGACTTCCTGACTGGTGCCAACATTTCAGTATGTCTGACAGACGACTTCATGAAAGCAGTTGAGGAAGATCAGGAATATGCACTGAGATTCCCTTATGTAGAAGCCTATTCAAAAGAGGAAATGGCTTATTATAATGAACAGTGGCATGAAGTAGGAGACGTCCGCAAGTGGGAAGAGCAGGGCCACAAAGTCAGAACGTACCGTACAATCAAAGCAAAAGAACTCTGGAATCTGGTTAATATCTGCGCAACTTATTCTGCTGAGCCAGGTATTTTCTTCATTGATAATGCAAACGAAATGACTAATGCAAAAGCATACGGTCAGCAGGTAGTAGCAACTAACCCGTGTGGAGAACAACCACTCGCACCATTTTCTGTCTGTAACTTAGCGGCTGTAAACCTTGCTGAGTTTGCTGACAAGAAAAATAAAACAGTTAACTATGACAAGCTGAAAGAAACAGTGGCAGTTGGTGTAAGAATGCAGGACAACGTCATTGATGCTACACCTTATTTTCTTGAAGAGAATAAGAAACAGGCGCTTGGGGAGCGTCGTGTAGGTCTTGGTGTGATGGGTCTTGCAGATCTCTTAATTTACTGTGAAAAGGAATACGGTTCAGAAGAGGGAAATCAATTAGTAGATAAAATCTTTGAAACAATTGCAGTGACTGCATACGAAACTTCAGTCGAGCTGTCAAAAGAACGCGGCTCATTTCCATTCCTTCAAGGGGAGACCGAAGAAGAAACAATGAGACTAAGACAGGCGTTCATTAATTCAGGATATATGAAGAAAATGCCTGAGAAGGTACGTGAAGGAATTCTTCATAATGGTATTCGTAATTCGCACCTTCTAACAGTTGCACCAACTGGAAGTACAGGAACGATGGTAGGGGTAGCAACAGGTCTTGAGCCATACTTCTCTTACACTTATTACAGAAGCGGACGCCTCGGTAAATTTATCGAAGTAAAAGCTGATATTGTAAAAGAGTATCTTGAGCTGAATAACAAAACCGAAGAAGATGAACTGCCGGCATTCTTTGTGACTGCAATGGAACTGCCACCTGAAGCGCATGCTGATACACAGTGTGTAATTCAGAAATGGATTGACAGTTCAATCTCAAAAACGGTTAATGCACCTAAGGGTTACTCAGTTGAACAGGTTGAAAGTGTATATGAAAGACTTTACCGCGGTGGAGCTAAAGGTGGTACAGTATACGTTGATGGAAGCCGTGACAGCCAGGTACTGACGCTGAAGGCTGAAGAAAATAAAGAAGAAAAACCAAGACAAAAGCAGAACGTCGTGTTAATTGATACCATTCAGGACCTGCGTTCCACAAATGTGACAATCGGATCTGAGATCGGCAATACTTGCCCGGTCTGCCGTAAAGGTACTGTCAAGGAAATTGGCGGCTGTAACACATGTACAAACTGTAATGCACAGTTAAAATGCGGTCTGTAATAACTTTATATCACGGAAAAAGCTGAGACAAACGTCTCAGCTTTTTTTATGAATAGCCTTTTTAAAGACCAATGTCGTTATAGCACAGCTGATGATTGCAGCGGAAATCAACAGCCGGATTTAAAAGAACCTTATGAATAATAGATGTTTGAACTGATACAGCCTATAAAAAAAACACCTGATAACGATCAGATGTTTTAAAGCGTCATACGTTTTTTCTTTTTACCTTTTTTTCCTTCAATGACTGTCAGCTTGGGTCCGTTCAACCTTGCAGCTGAAGCTTTCTTGGCCGGCTTTCGCTGCTGGGCTGCCGGCTGAATTCTCTTTACTTTTGAAGCAGAGGGTTTAGCCGGCTGGTATTTCTTTTTAGATTGTCGTACTGCTTTTTTATAAGCACTGTTTTCACGGCTGTTTCCTCTTCTTGACATTACAAAACGTACAATCCCATAAATAACTGCAGCAATCAATGCATAAGTAACAATCATTCTAAGCAGTGAACCTGGTTCAAAAACAATCATTGAAATTAATCCAAACGCTCCCAGACCAATAACGGCATAGAATACGAACTTTTTAATGTTCAATGCAGCCACCTCCCGCAGCAAGCCTTTTTATTAGTTTAGACAAGTGCAGCTTTTTTTAAACCTTTTTCAGCCTCTTCCTCTACTTCAAGCATCTTATTAAATGATGCAATCGCTACTTCAACCTGATCATCTTTCGGTTCCTTTGTTGTGAGCAGCTGAAGCCAAAGGCCGGGGTACCCTAGAAACTTAAGAACTGGAATGTCCCGTACTTTATTCGTCAACTGTAGCACTTCAAAGGAAATGCCGAGTACGACCGGTATCAGTGCTATACGGTTTAGAATACGTGCAGTCAGCGGTTCAGTCGGTACCAGAAGATATACAAACATTCCTACGATGACTGTAAATAAAATGAAGCTCGATCCGCATCTGTAATGCAGTCTCGACTGCGACTGTACATGCTCTACTGTCAGCGGCAGGTTATTTTCGTATGCATTTATCACCTTATGTTCTGCCCCGTGATATTGAAAAACCCGTTTAATCAGAGGGGTTAAAGAAATAAAGTAAATATATGCAAGCAGCAAAATCACTTTAAATACACTTTCTAGTAAGACCTGTCCCACGTCCCCGGGCACTGCAAAGCGGAAAAGCTCAGCAAGAAAAACAGGGATTAATGTGAATACAAACTTTCCGAATAAGAAAGATAGCACACCGATTGCTGCGATCCCAAAAATCATTTCAAGTTTTGAAGATTTTTGTTCCTCCTGAACTTTTTCATCGTCTTCCGGCAGAACGTCAAAACGTTCACTGGAAAAGTTCAGGTGCTGAGTGCCATTCGCACTGGCTTCAATCAGCGCAATGATGCCTCTTAAAAAAGGAACCTTTTTCAGTTTTTGAAACGTAGGGTTTTGCTTACGCGGGAGCTGAAAATACTCGATTGAGTCATCTTTTCTCCTGATCGCCGTGACAGTCTGCCGTTTTCCACCGAACATGACACCTTCCATTACTGCCTGGCCGCCGTAAGCGGGTTTTTGATTCGTCATATTTACACCAGCCTATTCATTACATTCCTAATCTACAATCACCATTGGTTGATCATGAATAAGGTAATTACAGTTTACTAAAAAATCAGTCATTCTTCTACTGTCTGAGATGCGAATAACCAATTTAAATGCGTGACATAATGATGACAATGAGGAGATGATGATAAAAATGAAAATACCTACAATCAACAGGTTTCCACTCGCACTCTATACTGCTGCAGCAGGAGCTGTGTTTTTTTACGTTATATACCGGCTTTATGTCTATTTGCACTTTATTGAAAAAGACTTTTTAAAGCCTGAGTTTTCTTTTATTACAGCTGAATGGAGATCAGGTGCTGTCAGTGAAGTTTTATTTGCGATGATAATTGTTATGATTTCAGTCATCTGGACTGTACTGTATTATATGTTTTTCAGAAACAGGTCATCAATTTTTCCTGGTATTTTTTCAGGAATGGTGGTGCTTATATTACTTTTATTAGCAGGATGGGCTTTTGAATGGCGGTTATATGCCCCTGATTTTAAGCTGCACACCTGGTTTTCTCTATTTTCATTGTTTATTCTGTACGGACTTTTTACAGGTTATTCAGTCTCATACGACGAACCTTATTCAACCAAAGATAGAGAAAATTAAACGGGTGTTATGTTACACTTAATTTGTGTGTCGAAGTATCAGGTAAAGGGGAGTGTAGTGCGGTGAAGATATTATTGCTGAACGGACCAAACCTGAACAGGTTAGGAAAAAGACAGCCTGAGATCTATGGAACTGAAACACTGGAGTCAATCGAACTTCACCTCAGAGCTGTCGCCGGATCTAACAGCTGTGAATTAACAGCCAAGCAATCTAATCATGAAGGCGAATTAATTGATGCTTTACATGAAGCTGCAGATGAAGGGTATGGAGGAGTCATATTTAATCCGGCTGCCTATACGCATACAAGCATTGCACTCATGGATGCAGTTGCCTCTATTTCAATTCCTGTGGTGGAGGTACACTTATCCAACATTCATGCACGTGAAAGCTTCAGACATAATTCTATGATTGCTGCTGAAGCAGTCGGACAGATCGCGGGCTTTGGGTCATATGGATATGAAATGGCATTACATGCACTAATACATCATGCAAAGGAGAATGATCATGAGTAAAATTGATAAATTAAGACAGGCGATTGCCGGGCAGGCAGATGGAATGTTAATTACCAGCCCTTATAACAGAAGATATATGACGAACTTTACAGGTTCAGCAGGAGCGGTTCTGATCTCCAACGATAAAGCTCTGTTTATTACAGATTTTCGTTATACAGAGCAGGCTGAAAAACAAGCCGACGGGTTTGAAGTGATTACACATAAAGCACCGATCACAAAGGAAATTGCTGATCAGTGTGAAAAGCTGGGCATTAAAAAACTGGCGATCGAATCAGATCATCTAGTACTCTCTACATATAAGCAATACGAAGAGTATATACAAGCAGAACTCATACCGCTTTCTGGAACAATTGAAAAGCTGCGTATGATTAAAGCGGATCATGAAATTAAGATTATTAAAGAAGCAGCTGACATTGCTGATGCTGCATTTAAACACATTCTTGATTTTATCCAGCCTGGCAGAACTGAAATTGAAGTATCAAATGAACTTGAATTCTTCATGAGAAATGCAGGAGCAGTCTCGTCTTCTTTTGATATTATTGTTGCAAGCGGGAAACGTTCAGCACTTCCGCACGGTGTGGCAAGTGAAAAAGTGATTGAAAAAGGTGACTTTGTTACGCTTGATTACGGTGCGCTTCATAAAGGCTACGCATCAGATATGACACGTACGCTCTCAGTCGGTGAGCCTGAAGAAAAACTGAAAGAGATCTATCAGGTAACACTCGATGCCCAGCTGAAAGCCATGGATGAAATTAAACCCGGTATGACTGGTAAAGAGGCTGATGCAATCGCGAGAGATTATATTGCATCTAAAGGATACGGGGAGTATTTCGGTCACAGTCTCGGTCACGGACTTGGTATGGAAGTGCATGAAGGTCCTGGCCTTTCATTCCGTTCAGAAACAAAACTCGAAAAGAATATGGTTGTAACAGTAGAGCCGGGTATTTATCTTCCTGGGATCGGCGGCGTCAGAATTGAAGACGACACTGTGATCACAGAAAACGGAAACGAAACCCTGACACACTCGACAAAAGATCTGATTATCCTATAATATTAAACAGATCAATGTAAATTTACGTTTACTTTTTGCCGTAAAGTATATACAATTACTAGCGGTAAAACTGTGAGACACCTTATAAAACGGAGGAATTCAATATGATTTCAGTAAATGATTTTAAAACAGGCTTAACAATAGAAGTTGATGGCGGGATCTGGAGAGTAATGGACTTCCAGCACGTTAAACCTGGTAAAGGAGCAGCGTTTGTTCGTTCGAAGCTGCGTAACCTTCGTACAGGAGCAGTACAGGAAAAAACATTCAGAGCAGGCGAGAAAGTAGCAAAAGCACAGATTGATAACAAGCGTATGCAATATCTTTATGCAAATGGTGATATGCACGTATTCATGGACAATGAATCATACGAGCAGATCGAACTGCCTGCAGCACAGATTGAATATGAATTAAAGTTTCTAAAAGAAAACATGGAAGTACAGATTATGATGTATCAGGCTGAAACACTCGGTCTGGAACTTCCTAATACTGTAGAGCTTGAGGTTACAGAGACTGAACCGGGTATCAAAGGCGATACATCAAGCGGTGGTTCTAAGCCTGCTACAGTTGAGACAGGACTGACGGTTAACGTGCCATTCTTCGTTAACGAAGGCGATAAACTTGTCATTAATACAACAGATGCATCATATGTATCACGTGTACAGTAATTTTACGGACTGCCCAAATCATTGGGCAGTTTTTTTAATGGGCATAAATCATGAGCTCCTTCAATAGGATAGTCGTAAAACATGAAGGAGCCAACTATGCACCAGATCCTCTCATATCTTCCTGACCGGCTGGCTGAAATCATTACAGAGGAAGCCGGGCCGGACCTTGAAGGAGTAAATGAAATCAGAATCAGAAAAGGTAAAGTACTGGTATTAAAAACAAAAGAAGGACAAAAAGAAATTCAGTATTATCCCGGTGAAGAGGAGTGCAGCAGACTGCTTGAACGTATTTCAGACCATTCCGTTTATTCAATTGCAAATGAACTTTCTGCAGGGTTTATTACAGTTAAGGGTGGTCACCGTATAGGCGTAGCGGGGGAAATGACTGAAAGTATGAATCAACTGCAGACGTTTAAGTATATTTCAGCCTTTTCAATTAGGATTGCCAGAGAATTCAAATTTACTTCAGATGAGCTGATGACTGAATGCTGGAGGCATTATGGCAGGTGGCCTCATATTTTAATTTACGGTCCCCCAGGCAGCGGTAAGACTACCTTTATAAGGGATGCAGTCAGATTTATTTCAACAGGAACTGATGCTATTCCGGCAAAAACAGTTTCACTGATTGATGAACGTTCTGAGATTGCTGCCTGTTATAAAGGGGTCCCGCAGTTGACATTCGGTCCGCATATAGACGTGCTCGATAAATGTCCTAAGACCCGCGGGATGAAGATGATGCTTCGGTCGATGGGACCTGATGTGATTGCAGTGGACGAAATAGGCGGACAGGCTGACGGGCAGGCAGCTGATGAGATTTTATCTGCTGGCGTAAAAATTATCGTTACTGCACACGCAGAATCAGTTGAAGAATTGCTGCAGAAAGATGAACTGTCTTCTTTAATGGCCCATAAGGATTTATTTTTAATCAGGTGCCAGGATTGCAGCTACCAGATTGATACACGCTGATGTTCTCATTTGGAGCGGCCTGTATCATTTTGAGCTTTACACTTGAAGGCATGAGGAGAGCGTCACTGCTGATCAGAAGAAGACAACTGCTGCTCGAGTGTGTGCGATTATGCAAATGGATGGAGAGAGAAGCCGTGGATAGAAGGGCTACAATCTCTGAAATGGTCACGCTCCAAAAAGAGAGAGAGTCCTTATTAAGTGATTTTCTGACTCAGATTGAAAATGAAATTGCAGAAAAATCTTTTGATCAGGTGTGGAAAGAAACAGTCTCTACTCATTCAACGTTTTCATGTCTGTCAAAAGAAGACACGAAGTGGGTTGAAAAAATCAGTCACGCATTTAATCATATTCAGCTGGAATCCTTGGAAAAAGAATTGAAATTTATTACTTCAGGCTTGCAGTCCGCTTATGACAACGCTTGTGACAATGAAGGGAAGTTCGTGAAAATATATCGTACTTTAGGATTTATAACAGGATTGATTGCAGTTTTGCTGCTTATTTGAAACCAGGAGAGATCGCGGGTGTATATTGATGGGGAAACACTGTTTAAAATTGCCGGAGTCGGTCTTGCAGTGGCATTTTTATATACAGTTCTTGAACAGGCGGGGAAAAAAGACTATGCACAGTGGCTGGCATTTTTTGGTGCAATGTATGTTCTTTACATTGTCATTCAGGCTCTTGGTGATTTTTTTGAAGCAGTCAGGTCAGTTCTTATGTTTTACGATTAGAGGATTCAGATGGAAGATTTACTGAGAACAGCCGGAATCAGCTTTATGATTGGTTTTTTAGCACTCCTTTTAAAGGACAGATCCCCACAGTCCGCACTAATGCTTGCATTCTGCGGCAGTGTTTACTTGATCAATGAACTGGTCGTGAAGATGAGAGAAGCATCAGTTTTTTTAACACAGTTAACAGGCTATGTGCCCGGACTTCATCAGTACTCACTTGTTCTTCTGAAAGTAGTGGTCATCGCATTTGTCTCAGAAATCTGCATTCATCTTGTAAAACAGCTCGAGCAGCCGCTGTTATCAATGATCATTGAATGGACAGGCAAATTGCTGATCCTAACGATCGCATTTCCGGTTTTCATTGAATTACTTGAACAGATCGTCCAGCTGATGCCTGATAATATGCTCCAGGGAAGATACTGATATGAAAGAAACGACCATTAATCAAGAGATAGAATCAATTGTGCAGGATCAGCTTGACGCGCAGGATCATTCAGAATGGACAAGATATTGGGAGGAGCTGACAAGAGAATACGGTGAGTACCTGCCCTTGTCAGAAGAAAAATCGATCTTTGATGCGCTGTTGAATGTTGATAATGGATTATATGGCTGGATAGAAGGTATTGTGAAATATTCGCTCTATGAGATTACAGATCATCTGCAGCTGATCTTCTGGCTCATTCTGCTGCTTTTGATCAGTTCTTTTATTCATTTAATTGAGCAGTCATTTGACCACCATAAAGTTGCTGCTGTCAGTCCAATCGTTATATTAGGACTCGTTTTACTTACAATTATCTCAAGTGTAAAGCTGTTTCTGGATGTGATGTTCGATTCTCTTCAAACGCTGTCAGCATTTATGAACGGGTTATTACCGCTCTACATAGCTTCCATCACACTTTCCGGCGGACCGGCAACTTCTGCCGCTTCATTCCCGATTCTTCTGATTATGGTATATGCCATTACATTCCTGATGAAAACAGTCATCATTCCACTGTTTATCTTATCTATATTCTTTGATCAGCTGAATCTGCTCTCTGACCGTTTCAGCATGGGTAAATTCGCTGCGCTCTGCAGACAGACAGGCTTATGGATACTAGGAGTAACAGCCGTCGCATCCTTATCTATTCTATCCATTCAGACAACAGCTGCATCAGCTGCTGATGGTGTTGCTGCAAAATCAGTCAAAACACTTGCAGGAACACTGCTTCCCTTTGTTGGAAAAGTTGTATCTGATACTGCTGATCTGGTAATAGCATCATCCATGCTTGCTAAAAACACAATCGGTGCTGCAGGAGGACTGATTGTCATCCTGATCGTCATATTCCCGGCCATCAAAATGCTTGTAATTGCAGTGATGTACAGGCTGACAGCAGTACTGATGGAACCTGTTGCAAGTACCAGGCTGACAGATGCGGTAGACGCAGCCAGTAAGGGAATGTTTCATCTGGCTGCATCTCTTTTACTCACAAGTTGTATTTTCTTTATATCCATTATCGTTGTCATGTTCATCAGTAATATTCCAATCATGATCAGGTGAGGTGGGTCATATTCAGTACTTAACAGACTGGACAATCGGATTGGCAGTATTAATACTGTTGTTTCTGATTGCTGATATATTGACACCGTCAGATTCATGGAAACCTTTTATCAGATTTACAGCAGGGCTGATTTTTTTATTTTGGATGCTGAGCCCACTAAAACTTTTCGCCGGTGGCCCGGAAGCACTGACGCTTTCACTTACAGATGGACTGGAAAAATGGGTGTCAGACGAAAAAAAGAATGCAGACGAGTTAATTGAAAGCATGTCCTCTGATCAATCTGCATACATATTAGAACAAAGCGAAGACACTGTGCTTCATATGATACAGGAATCATGCAGCTGTGAGATTAACGAAGTAGAGATATCAGAAAAAAATCAGACGTACTCAATCACTTTGTCAATAACTGAAAATAGCGAAAACCAGGAGGCGCTGCTTGAGAATACATCTGAGTTAATGGGCATTCCAACCTCTCAAATCACAATTATTTACTAACAATGGGGGTATCAATGAATAAAATAAAAGAAGCAATATTTTCTTCCAGAGATCCTACTTTTCACAAAAAGATCCCAATTATCCTGTTATTATTTGTGATCGGGCTGGTTATGATCACACAAAAAGAGCCTTCTGTCGAGTTGCCAAAAGAAGAAGTAAAGGAAGATAGCCCTGAGATTTCCGTTCTTGAAAGACAGCTTGAGAACAAAATTGCTGCGCTGTTAAAAAAGTCTCTGGGTACTGCCAAGGTCGATGTGATGATCACTCTTGGCAGTGGAGAGAGAATGGTGTATGAAAAAAATGAACAGATTCAGCAGGATAACGGGGAAGAACAAAGAAATGATCACCAGTCTTTTTCAGGCAGAAAGTCAACTTCCTCAGAAGTTGTTTTCGGACAAGCAGCCTCAAGCGGTGAGCCTGTTTTAAAATATATTGAAAAGCCTCCGGTCGCAGGCGTTCTTATTGCGGCAGAGGGGACAGAATCTGCAGGTGTAAAAAAGAAGGTCATTGAGGCAGTTTCAAGGGCGCTTGATGTCTCAACTCACAGAGTAGCAGTTATACCTTATCAATAAGGAGATGAAATCATGCTGAAAAAACAAACGGTCTGGTTAATGACGATGATCGGACTTGTTGTCCTGTTATCCGTCTATTATGTGATGTCCCCGACTGATCAGACAGCGGTTACTTATGAAGATTCTGAAATGGTAAGTGGAGAGACTGATGATGAATGGATTTTTGAAGATGAAGTGGATGTAACATCTGAAGGGAACGATGACCTGTTCAATGTGTTGCGCATGGAAGTTCAGGATGAGAGAAGTGCTTTGAAAGAGCAGCTGACTTCAAAAGTGGCATCTGCAGATTTCACAGCTGCTGAAAAAGATGAAGCGTACGAAGCGATGGAGGAACTGAACAGACTTGAATCAAAAGAAAAGCTGATTGAAACAATGATTAAAGCGATGGGTTATGAAGATGCGCTGGTGAGAACGGATGATCAAAGGTTGCTCATTACTGTAAAGTCGATTGACAATGAACATTCAAAAGAAGCTGCCAATGAACTTGTACAGCTTGGACGCCGTGAGATGGGTGAAAATACATTTGTCAATGTAATGTTTGAACCGGCAGAATAAACCTGATCCAAAGCTTAACCCTGAAGGATATCTACCTTCAGGGTTATTTATAGTGTGAAAAAATGCGCCGCTATACTGATTTCTCATTTGTGATACAATATGTTTTGTGAAAGCGTTTTAATTTATAAAATAGCAGTAATCTTGAATTTAGGCCTGCTGTTAGCGTATGATAATAGCAGCTGCTGCTAATTAATATGATGATCAGGGAGTGTAAACGATGCTAAAAGTACAAGAAATCAGAGAAATTATTAAGTTAATCGACAAATCCTCAATTGACGAATTTACATATGAACAGGATGGCGAAAAGCTTAAGCTTAAAAAACAAGCGCGAAAGACTGTAGAAACAGCTGCTGAAGAAACTCCGGCGTCTGAAACTGTTGCAGAGCAGCCTGAAGTAAAGACTGAACCTGTTAAAGAAGAGAAGAAACCTGAGCCGGTGAAAGAATCACAGCCGGAGCCTGCAGCAGACCTTGAGAATACAGTTGAAATTAAGTCTCCTATGGTAGGGACTTTTTATGAATCATCCTCACCAGATGCTGAACCGTTCGTAAAGACAGGTTCAAAAGTGTCTGCAGATACAACAGTATGTATCGTTGAAGCCATGAAGCTCTTTAACGAAATCGAAGCTGAAACAGAAGGGGAAATTGTTAAGATCCTTGTTGAGAATGGTCAGCTTGTTGAATACGGACAGCCTCTTTTTCTTGTTAAAAAGTAGTTAGGAGAGAATACGTATGATAAAAAAAATATTAATTGCCAATAGAGGAGAAATTGCAGTCCGTGTGATCCGCGCCTGCAAAGAACTTAATATTGAAACAGTAGCTGTATATTCTGAAGCTGATAAAGAAGCTTTACACGTTCAGCTTGCTGATGAAGCCGTTTGTATCGGACCTAAACTGTCTAAAGACAGTTATCTTAACTTTACAAATGTAATATCTGCTGCAAAATTAACTGGTGCTGATGCGATTCATCCCGGCTACGGTTTTTTAGCGGAGAATGTGGATTTTGCTGAGTTATGCAGAGACTGTAATGTTACTTTTATTGGCCCGAGTCCTGAAGCGATCTCAAAGATGGGTACAAAAGATGTAGCGCGTGAAACCATGAGAGCAGCTGGTGTACCGGTAGTTCCAGGCTCAAAAGGTATTATTTCTTCACCTGAAGATGGTCTGAAGCTGGCTGATGAGATGGGATACCCGGTTATCATTAAAGCGACTGCCGGCGGAGGCGGAAAAGGGATCCGTGTGGCACACGATAAAGCAGACCTTGAAAAAGGGATCAAAGCTACTCAAAGAGAAGCTGAAGCTGCTTTTGGCAATCCGGGTGTGTACATAGAAAAATTCATTGAAGATTTCCGTCACGTTGAAATTCAGGTAATGGCAGATACGCATGGAAATACGATTCACCTGGGCGAGCGTGACTGTTCAATTCAAAGAAGACTCCAAAAGTTACTTGAGGAAACACCATCACCTGCACTTGATGAAAAGGTTCGTGAACGTATGGGGGATGCGGCAGTTAAAGCCGCAGAAGCCGTAGGATACACAGGTGCCGGGACAGTTGAATTCATCTATGACCATAATGAAAAATCATTTTATTTTATGGAAATGAATACAAGAATTCAAGTCGAGCATCCTGTCACTGAAATGGTGACAGGAGTGGACCTGATCAAAGAACAGATTAAAGTTGCTTCCGGAGAAAAGCTCAGCCTGACACAGGATGAAGTAACATTCTCAGGATGGTCGATGGAATGCAGAATTAATGCGGAAAACCCTGAGAAGAACTTTATGCCGTCAGCTGGAAAGATTACAATGTACCTTCCACCAGGCGGACCGGGTGTCAGAATTGACTCAGCCGCATACACAGGTTATGAGATTCCACCATATTATGATTCTATGATCGCCAAAGTCATTACTTACGGAGCTACACGTGATGAGGCAATCGCGAAGATGAGACGTGCACTATCTGAATTTGTGATTGAAGGCGTTCATACAACGATTCCATTCCATCTGAAATTATTGAGCCACGATGTTTTTAAGGGTGGAGACTTTAACACAAAATTTTTAGAGAAGTATGATATCATGTCAAAAAAGGCTTAAGTAAGAGGGGGATCATATGACTGCTGAAAATGAAAATAACCTGTTGCAAATGAGCAGCATTGAACAGAACCAGCTTGGAAAAGTTGAGATTGCTCCTGAGGTGATTGAAGTCATTGCCGGTATTGCTGCCTCAGAAGTTGATGGTATCGCACAAATGAGAGGCAATTTCGCTTCCGGTGTTGCCGAGAGACTTGGTAAAAAAAATCACGGCAAAGGCATCAAAGTAGAACTTGGAGATGAAGGAATTGTGCTTGATGTGTATTGCACTGTTAAGTTCGGTACAGCGATCCCTGAGGTTGCTCAAAAATTGCAGGACAACATCCGCCAGACGCTGTTGAATATGACAGCTCTTGAAGCTGACGAAGTGAATATCCATGTTGTTGGAATCCAGTTTGAGTCAGTTAAAGCTGAAGAAGAAGATAAAGATCAGAACTGAATATGATGAAAATAAAAAGAGTGCCGCTGGAATGAGCGGCATTCTTTTTATTTTCGCTGTAATGTCACCATATGAAGGTGTCCCATCTAGAGAGGAAACGTGCAGCTGCATTCATCAGAGCCTGCATTTTAAAAGGAATATGACTGAAAGCGCATACGGGACATGAATTTTTAAAATCTGCTGATGTTCAGTTAGTAGGAAGCTCACTTTTATGCTATGATCTTTTTATGACATGGATATTATGTAATTAGAGAAGGAGTTAAACCTGAAATGAAGAGAAGAACGGCCAGAGAGAAAGCGCTGCAGGCACTATTTCAAATGGAAATGAACGAAATGGAGCCGGAAACAGCGATCGAAAATATTCTGGAGGGCGAAAAAAATGATGATTATTTAACTGATCTCGTTAGTGGTGTAAATGACCATTTAACAGAAATTGATCAGCTGATACAAAATCATCTGGAAAAGTGGAAAATCGAACGCCTTGCCAGAGTAGACCGCAACATTCTGAGAGTTGCATTATATGAATTATTATATAAAAAAGAAGATGTCCCTTCTAGCGTAGTACTGAATGAAGCGGTTGAAATATCAAAGCGTTTCGGTGATGAAAAATCAAGTAAATTCGTGAATGGAGTTCTTTCAAAAGCAGTTACAAACCTTCATTCACGTGATTGAATCACGGGAGGAAGTCTTGAATGTCAGCAGAAATAATTGATGGTAAAAAAATTGCACAATCAATGAGAGAACAGCTTAAAGAAAGAATTGCAAACCTGCAGGGGGTCACTCCGGGGCTTGCAGTTGTACTGATTGGAGATAATCAGGCTTCACAAACTTATGTTTCAATGAAACAAAAAGCCTGTGAAAATCTTGGTATTTACTCCAGACTGATCAGAATGCCTGAATCTGTTTCAGAGTCAGATCTACTCAGTACAATTAATGAACTGAATGAGGATTCTACAATACATGGAATCCTTGTTCAATTGCCGCTGCCGGCCCATATTGATGAAACCTCAGTCATTGAAGCGATAATTCCTGCGAAGGATGTCGACGGTTTTCACCCGATCAATGTTGGCCGATTACAGACCGGTGGAGAAGCTTTTTATCCCTGTACACCTAACGGGATTATGAAAATGCTTGAATATCAGGGTATAGATTTAACCGGAAAGCATGCTGTTGTAGTTGGAAGAAGTAACATTGTCGGAAAACCGATGGGACAGCTCTTGCTGAAAGAAAGTGCAACGGTAACCTATTGCCATTCGAAAACTGCAGACTTGAAGGCACATACAAAGCAGGCTGACATTGTTGTTGCTGCTGCCGGGATTCATAATCTGATCACGGCTGAGCATATTAAAGAGGGTGCTGTTGTGATCGATGTTGGAATGAATCGTGACAGTGAAGGAAAGTTGTGCGGTGATGCCGACTATGATTCCTGCAAAGCAAAAGCTTCAGCGATTACACCTGTACCCGGCGGCGTTGGTCCTATGACAATTACGATGCTGCTATTTAACACAGTTGAATCGGCTGAGCGGTTTTCTAAGGTAAAATAAAGCTTCAGCTGAGCGGTTCCGGTCATTCTAATCGGAACCGCTTTTGCTTATTTGGGAGTGTTCATATGTCTGAAGTAAGATATTTAACAGTCAGCGCGCTGACTAAATACATAAAAAGAAAATTCGATGCAGATCCGCATCTCTCAAATGTTTTAATCAAAGGGGAGATCTCCAATCTAAAGCAGCCGGGAAGCGGACACCTTTACTTTACACTGAAGGATCAAAAAACAAGGATCAGTGCAGTCATGTTTTCCTCTGCTGCCGGTTCACTGAAGTTCCAGCCTGAGAACGGGATGGAGATTCTCCTTAGTGCAGATGTTTCAGTATTTGAAGCCAGTGGCCAATACCAGCTCTACGTAAAAAAAATGGAGCCGGATGGTGTAGGAGCATTATATCTTGCCTATGAGCAGTTAAAGGAAAAGCTTTCTAAAGAAGGTCTGTTTGATCAAAGCAAAAAAAGAAGTCTGCCTGCTTTTCCGGAGCATATTGGTGTGATCACATCAGCTACAGGTGCTGTTATAAAAGATATTTTGACAACAGCGCAGCGCAGATATCCAATCGCATCGATCCGTTTGTACCCCTGCTCTGTTCAGGGGGAAAAGGCTGTTCCTTCCATATTAGCTTCTTTAAAAGAGGCAGGAGAAGATCAGCTGCTTGACGTCCTGATTATCGGGCGAGGCGGAGGATCAATTGAAGAATTATGGGCTTTTAATGATGAGCAGGTTGCGCGCGAAATAGCTGCTTTTCCTGTCCCTGTGATATCAGCAGTTGGCCATGAAACCGATGTAACAATTGCGGATTTTGCCGCTGACCTGCGGGCACCTACCCCAACAGCAGCTGCTGAAATGGCTGTTCCACATATTGAGGAAGTCCTGGAACGTATTATGAGACTTGAAGTGAGGTCGCATCGCGCTGTTAATCAGCTGATTGAATTTCAGAAGCAGAAACTGAAACAGAATACTGATTCAATGGTATTTAAAAAGCCACAGAAGTTAGTTGAACCCCATGCCCAGTATCTCGACAGACTGGATGAAAGGCTGAATAGAGAAAGTGCAGCCGTCATTCAGCAGGCGGCAATAAAAAGAGAACGGCTTCAGGAAAGGTTGTTCAGGTTAAACCCTGCCAGTCAAATCGAACGAAAAAAGAATTCGCTTCACCGTCTTACCGAAAGACTCGCAAACACGACAACAAAAAAAGTAAATATGAACAAACAGAGATTTATTCAGGCCTCTGCTTCATTAGAGGCTTTAAGCCCCTTGAAAATAATGAATCGCGGCTATTCACTTATCTACGACGACTCGAATGAGCTCATTAAAACTGGCAGACATGTGAAGCCGGGAGATAAAATAACAGTATCAATGCAAACTGCAGATTTACACTGTACAGTGAATCAGAAGATGGAGCGTGAAACTGATGGAAAAGAATAAGCAATACTCTTTTGAAGAAGCAATGGAACAACTTGAAAATATTGTGAATAAGCTCGAAGAAGGTGATGTGCCGCTTGAACAGGCAATTGATTACTATAAAAAAGGCGTAGAACTCTCAAAGATGTGTCATGACAAACTGCAAAGTGCCGAAAAACAAATCGCAGTTATGATGACAGAAGGCGGAGAAACCCCTATTGATCCTGAGGAGCTGTCTGAATGAATACACTCGAACAATTCAGTCTCACTTATAAACAAAAAGTTGAATCTGAACTAAAAGAAGCCATTCAATCACTAGAAACACCTGAAAGTCTAAAGGAATCGATGCTTTATTCAATTAATGCAGGCGGTAAAAGAATACGCCCTTTATTAATGCTCTCAGTCATCGATACATTCAGTGAGAATGCAGATAGAGGATTAAAGGCTGCTGCAGCTCTTGAAATGATCCATACATATTCCCTGATTCATGATGATCTGCCAAGTATGGATGATGATGATCTGAGAAGAGGGATGCCTACGAATCATAAAGTATATGGTGAAGCGGTTGCGATCCTTGCAGGAGATGCTCTTTTGACTAAGAGCTTTGAGTTGATTGCTGATTCACATGTAGAAGACCTTTCAAAGATAAGGCTGATCTCAATGCTTGCAAAAGCGGCAGGTGCAGAAGGAATGGTAGGTGGCCAGATCGCTGACATTGAAGGTGAGAACAAGCCACTGACACTTGAAGCACTTGAAGATGTCCACCGCAAAAAAACCGGCAGGCTATTGGAGTTTGCTGCTGCAGCAGGCGGACTGATTAGCGGACTGGACGATGAAAAACTGAATCAGCTGAGAGCGTTCGCTGAACATATCGGCCTTGCTTTCCAGATCAGGGATGACATACTCGATGTTGAAGGTGAAGAATCAGAAATCGGCAAACCGGTAGGAAGTGATGAGGGACGCCAAAAAAGTACTTACCCTGCAATTCTCGGGATGAAAGAGGCGAAAGAGAAGCTTGAATATCATCTCCATCAGGCCCGGGTGATTTTAACAAGCCTTCATCCTGATCCCCAGATCCTGCTAGACCTCACTAATCTGATTGGCAATCGAAAAAACTGAGTGTCTGACAAGACAGCAGAAAATTGAATATGTTATACTTCCCGTAAATGGGTGGTGCAGTATTCTAGTCAGTCCGCCGGTTCCGAAGGTGGGCCTAAAAATCCACTAAAGGGCATATCGATGAAGTTCCTGGTTTTGGCTTGAGGCGCCCAGCCTTGGGCTGTTTCTGGGAGTAAGGTTTGCGGGCGATCCACAATGGCATGTGGGCGATGACCCGCTTACCGCGGAGGCTTTCATTTTCAGCTGGCATAAAGCATATGCAGGAGAATGATTGTATGAACCTGCGGAAGTGATGACAATCAGCCGCAGCGTAGCCTGCCTTGAGTGGAAGATGAGGGGATTATGGTTACAGGGAACACATTAGTTGGCCATTAATATGTTCTTTTCAGCCCATATGAAAGCACTTCTGCAAAAGAGGATAAGGAATCAGGAGCAGGGCTGCCGGGGAAATCCCCTAGACTGTATGAATCCGTGTTCAGGGGATTAGAGTGCGGACTAAGTGGCAATCCAGTCCGGCAGTGGGAAACCCTGTCGAATTCGATGTAATGGGAAACCCCCAGTATGGCAACAGCTGGTATTGAATTGGGAAAACCTACTGGACCTAAGCCGTAATGTTAACCTTGAGCGCGACCACCCTTTATTTTTGATTGGTGTGATGATTTTGAAAAACTTTTTACATAAATCTATAAAGTGGAGTGTTGCGATAGCCGTTATCACAGGTGTGTTAGCGGCTATTTTTTCACTTTTATCAACAAGTATACTTCATCAGGTGAACTGGACAATCGGTTTATTTGTCGTATTGGTCATTGTGATTATCGGCGTATTTTTTGATATGCTCGGAATCGCGGCAGCAGCTGGTGAAGAGAAACCATTCCATGCGATGGCAGCCAAAAAGGTATATGGAGCCAGGCATGCGATCAGAATCGTTAGAAATGCAGACCGGTTTGCGAGCTTCTGTAACGATGTCATCGGGGATATTGCCGGCATCATCAGCGGAGCCGCAGCCGCAATTGTGATTATCCAGCTTGCAAACGAGCTTCAATTAGGGGAAGGATCACTGATTGAAAGTTCGATTAATATCGGTCTGACAAGTCTGATAGCTGCTTTAACTGTAGGCGGAAAAGCAATGGGCAAGTCACTGGCGATCACGTTTTCCAGGGATATCATATTCAGGGTGGGAAAAACCCTACAATTTCTTGAGGAAAAACTGAACATTGTTATAATTAAAGAGAAAAAACGCTGAACCCTTAATTTATAAGGGTTTCTAGCGTTTTTATTTTGGGTTAATTGCAAAATATCACGAAAATATCACAAAAGTATTTTTTATTGAATTATCTTTAGCATATTGCCATAAAAATCCTGCATTTTTTCATTTGCGTTATCTTGCATCTTTTCCGTCACATGAGTATAAATTTTCATTGTTGTTTTAGCATCTTCATGACCGACTCGATTCATAATGGTCGCCAGGTCAACACCAGCTTCTGTCATCATACTAATAAAAGTATGACGTAGCATATGAGGGTAGACATCATCATTAATATTAGTTTTTTTGACAATACGCCTCATACGGTCCCTAACATAACCTTGCAAGTAAGGGTGGCCATCTGGTATAGCAAACACGAAATTATTATCTTGAATTTTCTCTCCAAATTTAATCAGCGCATCTACCTTTTTAAATTGCTGCCGCCAGTGTTCCTTCATCATGTCAGCAATTTCATCATTGATAGGCACTACTCTAATTGATCCATTTGTTTTGGAGGAGTGATCTCATAATCATTGTATCGCCCGGATTCCGAGTAAATTGTTTTTTCACTCTGATTTGTTGAGCAGCAAAATCCACATCAGCCCATTTCAGCGCACATAATTCACCTGATCGAAGGCCGGTAAACATCATAAGAAAGAATCGCTCTTTATCAAGAGGTTTGCCGTATGCGACTACTGCATCGAGAAACTCTTTAATTTCTGAATGGTTAAAATAGTTGCGTTCTTCTTTCTGTTGTTCAATCTCTTCAACCGTTAGTTGTTTTTTTGGAATGAAGGTATCCTGATAGGGTAGCTCACTAATTAGTTTTGATTTCTTTGCATGTTTGAAAACCATCATGGCAGCGCTATTCAGGCTATGAATGGTGTTTAGTTTGTAACGGTCAGCCAGCGTAAAAATAAACTGTTGGTACACATCACGATTAATACTTAAAAGTTTTTTATCGCCAAGCAGTGGATCTATTGTGCTTAAAGCATTGGTCCTAACGCGTAAAGTACTTTTTTTCACACCACTTCTGCTGTATTCATTAACCCACATTTGAGCTACATCTCGAAAAGTTAAACTCACAACTTCACTTGGATCACGAATCCCTCTTATTTCATTGTTGTACATATTAGAATTTAAAGCCCCTACTATTATAACTGTATTCAAATATCTCATTATTAATACAATTAAATACTTTTAATTTATAGGTGAATCGATTTCATAATTGCTCTTTTTAAAAAAGCCAAGAAAGCGCCTGTTCTCTAAAATCGATATTTTTAACCTTTTATTTGAAGCTTAGGCAGGTTGTTGATTTGCCATTTTATCTTGTAATAAGCGATTGATCCGCTCCGCCGCAAGTTTAGACGCATTGAATAAAAACGTGATCAAGCTCAAATGCAGCTTCGCTTTCTTTCCGTGACGGTGTCTGACATTATTGAACTGAAAGAATTCTTTCAGGTAAGCATTTACACGTTCTACAGCGGTTCGTTCGGCAAAAAGGGCTTTCCATTTTGTCGATCCTCGAGCTGGCGCTGTATACCGCCTTAAATCACTTTCGATTCTGAACTTAAATGTTTTCTGGCACAGCGAATCCTGTGCGAGTGGACAATCGGCACATTCCTTCGGACGTGTGAATTTAATGGTTTTCCATCTCGGATCAAAGCTGTCATACCGATAGGCGTGCTCTTTGACACAGGTTGGGGCAAAGTGTTCATTAAACCCGGGCACTTCCTGTTCACGGCGCTTATTATAAGCGATGACAGATTGAGCATTCATCCGAAACAACTGTTGGTAGATCGCCGGCACATCATAACCTGCATCCATACAGCCAACTTGAATCGGAAGACCAAGCTTTTCAATTCCTTTTAATAAAGGGATCGCTGCTTTACTGTCATGCAGGCTGCCTGAACTCATCAGAGACTGAAAGATATACTGACTCTTTGTCCCAACTGCGAGATGTGCTTTATAACCGAACCAGTAAGCGTTTTTCCCTTCACTGTTTTTCTTGACGCCCCACTGTGGTTCGATTGGGATCTCAGAACGTAGTTCTTCATAAGTGGCATCCAGTTGTGCCGCAACTTCTTTTTCAAATAGCGTCTGATTCAGTTTAGTTTCTTTCTTTAATTGATCAAACACAGCCTGTTCTGCTTTTGTTTTACGACCGCGCTTCTTTGGTTCAGGCTTTGGTTTTTCTTCTTTGGCTGGAGCCTGGTCACGCGCTTCAAAGTGAGAGGCATCAATCGCCACATGGTCATCCGTAATAAATCCTTCAGTCAATGCCTGAAGAATCATGGCGTCATTTTCCTGATCAAACACATCGGAAACGGATAGTTTTTGAATCATTCTTGAATAAGAAGCTTCAGATAGCACATCATCAGAAATCAAAAAACCACAATTCACACGAAATAGGAGATCATTTTTTAATCGCTTCAGTAAATCTTTGATCGTCGGAATACGCTCGACCAATCTAGCAATTAAAGAACAGACCATGGCGGGATAATTCAGTTCTACCGGGGCACCGCGCCACGATTTCTTTGAAACAACCGCGACGATTTTCTCAAGGTCCAGTGCCGAAAAAATGGCTTCGTATCGCTGGGTAGGTTCCAGGTCATATAATTCCTGGATGCCAAACAGGCTCACTTGTCTTATAATAGGTATAAGGGGATTTCCTCCAGTCTGAGTTGGTTTCGTCGCTTACTCTTTTCGACTGTTTGGGGAGGTTCTCCTTTTTTATGCGCTAAAAACGCTTGAGGGCGTTGGGCTGAGAATTATGAAATTCATTCAGTTATTAATTTTATTAGATAAAAATTAGATGTACAATTTAACATCTGATTCAAGAATAATGTAATAAAAACATGCTGTAAATAAATAGAAGGTATTGAGTAATAACTCAATACCTTCTAATTTATTCCTCGATATTAAAGACTGTTTCAGTATGTCGGATAGTGACAGATCTATTTTGATGGTTAACTGAAATCACACAATCCCATGTGGGTTTGATTTGCAGGTTATTTTCATCATCTATCCATAATAGTCCGTTTAATTCAATCGCTTTTTCTAGAATTACCATTTTCTTTTGTGGAATATCTATTACAGCTGTTAGTTCTTCTTGTAAATATATTGTCCAATCAAAAAAATTATTCTTTTTCATAATTGCCTCCTAAATCTATTTACCAACTATATTTCCACTTCTATCAAGAGACGCTTTTCTAGAAGGGTTACCAATCTTCCAAGCTTTTTTACTACCATTATAACCTGTATGTCCAGCCGTATCTTTAGTAATTACCCACTTACCATTAGTAAAAGTACCACTTGTTTTTGTTTTTGGAGTATTACCATTCTTATCTTTAAATTTTCCTAAGTCGACTTTCATGTCACTACTTTTTAAATTCTTAGGAATTGTGTCAGCAGCTTTTTCAGCGGCTTTCTTACCAAAATAAGCACTAACTTGATTATATAGCCATGAGCCTGCAGCAATTGTGGCACCACCTATAATAAGAGCACCTGTTGCCGTCAAAGCTATTTGACCAATACCAGGTATAAAGTATACTCCAGCAGCAGCAGCTATAGCGAATGTTTGAAACTCACCATTTGCTGAACCAGAGTTGATATACATAACATCTATAGTTTCTGGATGGTAAGGATTTAAATATTCTTCAGGAATTTCAATAATTTCATCTTCATTATAAAAATTTGGATCTAATAGTTCTTCAGGAATATCTTCAAACCTTTCGAAATCCTCCAAGCTAAATTCATTTAACGTCTTTTGTGGATATGTTTCAGCGGAAACTAATGGGGATGTAGCAAATGCAAAAACTAATACAAAAACTAAAACTCCTGATATGATTTTTGAAAAACGTAGCATATTTAATTCCTTCTATGTAATATATTTCAACAGAAGTATACATTATTAATTGAAAAAATAGTATATAAAAAGATAATTTTAGCCGATAAAACTTTAAAACTATTGAGTCCATGTACTTTTATTGCTTATAAAATATAAGGAAATAATAAATATACGTATTATTTTATTTTAATGAATACCTGTTTACCCTAATGATATACGGTCGGCATGATGCAAGGTTTTAGAAATTAAAAAAACTCTCACACTTTAAAAAAGTGAAAGAGATATTTAGTGTATAACTAGAGATTATATGTTCAGATTCTATCTGGTATTAAAATCCTATTGATTAAATATTAAACTCGCAGATAGATAAGAAATTATGGGGATTCTCTCTTACTGAATATGTTTTAGATTATTCACCAACCATACCATCACCATCTCGATCGTCCATATATTGATAGAGCCAATGATCGCTCATGATAGGCATTGTGAAACCAGCGTCTTTTGCTTCCTGTATTGTCACCTGTCCATTACCGTTTGCATCAACACTCGATACATCGCCTTCTTCATCAGTTTCAGTTGATTCAGTAGACTCAGTTGGCTCGCTCTCTGTCAGCCCGAGTGATTCGTTAACCTCATCTGGGTTCACATTATCAAAGGTATCAACAATTACATTGCCCATTAAAGTATAAGTATACTGATAACTTGAGGGGATCTGCGTTTCATTATCCGGATACGTAATAATTGCCTTAAAAATCACTTGCACCACCAGCATCTCGAATTACGCGCTCCATATATGCCTGGTCACCGTGTCGATTAAGCGTGCTCTCTTGAGGAGTAATGTTGTAAGCATTCGATACACCACCCATAGAATCAGCAATGATATGCCCTTCATCTAACACGTCGCTTTCAACCCCTGGAACTTTTGCTTCATCATAATAATATCTGCCTTCGGATGTGACATTCTCAGTAGCATCATCTTGTAGAATAATTTCTTTAGCAACAACTTTTACAAGCTGACCATATTCATTGGTAAAGGCCCAATAATCACGATCCCCAAAGCCAATGTCAACAACCACATTAGGTTCGCGATGTCCGGACAGATCGCCACCCTCAACTTCAATCAATGTATATCCTGAGAAGAGTTCATTATCTGATTCGATTGTTTCCTCTGCTAACGCATCTTCAGACTCTTCGGTAACAGTTTCCTCAACTTCTTCAGTCGCTTCTGCTTCAGTTTTCTCTTGTGCTTCAGCTTCTGTATCGACGTTCACTTCTTCAGCTATAGCGGTTTCTTCATGAATCACTTCATCATCAATAGTTCCAGAATCTGAAGAGCAGGCACCTAATAATAATAAAAGTGACATAGGTAATATAAACTTACGCATAATTTTCCCCCTAATATGTATTTACCAACAGTATAAATGATAGGAGAATTTTTGTTAAAGGTGAAAATTGCTCATGCACCTCTAAGAATATAGCCCGTACTAAAACACAGAGTATCGCTACTTCCAAATTAATTTTAATTGCATCACAGAATAGAGTTTCCATTTCATTAAATAGAAGTTATTTAAAGTAACTATAACTTGAAGAATAAAGATTATTTTAGGAGTTATTAACCGCATTAGACTTTCCGTCCAGCCTCTATTAAACTTTCAAGCCAACTACCCCAACCATATTTTTCAAAATCATAATAATTTAATAGAGCTCCTATACTTACTAATAATGCTAAAGTAAATAGTACTAGAGTAAGTTTTACCTTTGGGTGTAATTTCATTACTATCACAACCTTATTAATTAGAATTTGGTATCTGTAGTAAACATTAAAACGCAGAATGACAATAGAAAACAAAATTTATTCTTTATAACAATTATTATATCTAAAATATAATAAAATTGGTTCATCACCAAAAGTCGTGGGAACCTGTTTCTAAACAAATGCGATGAAACAGGTTTTGTTCATTGCGATACCCATAACCGCGGCGTTTAATCAGA
>NZ_JXRQ01000018.1 GCF_000829445.1 Jeotgalibacillus alimentarius | reverse complement strand
TCAACAATTACGATACAGGAGTTTTCGTTTTCTTTCTATTTATAGCTGTTAATTTGTGCTAAATATGGGCTCTTACCACAGGTTGTGGTGATGAACCATAAAATTTCATTATTGTTTAAATATTTACAATTTTCTATGAATTGTGCTTAATCTTTGTTTTATATGTGTTATGGTTATACAAATAATCCTTTTAATGGATTATTAATAAAATTAAGGGAGGTTAAGGGATTTATTACAAAAATTAACTAAGGGGATGGTTGTAAACGCTAGAATAAAGTTGACACTTTTTGCTCGATAAGATTTTACACTTTTGCTCAATCAACCTACCATTTTAGTAAAATAGATCGTGACGTTATTTTACTGGAGGTTAGGATTTTGGAGGAGAAGTTAGTGTTATATATTAAGATTCAGGAATTACATAAGAGAAAATTTAAAGTAGCACAAATCGCTAAGGAGCTTAAGATCTCAAGACCGACTGTCTATAAGTATTTAGAAATGACATTCGATGAAGCAAAGGCCTATACTGAACAGCCTTTAGGAAAGAAGAAAAAACTAGATCACTATAAGGACTGGATACTGGCTTGGTTAGAAGAGTATCCCCACCTAAGCAGTGCTCAGATCCATGATTGGCTATTAGAAAGATATCCCGACCTAGTGGTCGGTGGAAGTACTGTAAGAACTTATGTAAGGGGGATTCGAGAAGTCTATCAGATTGAGAAAAAGGTAATTGTCCGTCAATATGAAGCAGTCCCTGAATAACCAATGGGTAAACAACTCCAGGTAGACTGGGGAGAAACAAAACAGAAAACAGTGAACAATAAGGAAATCAAACTGTACTTTATTGCCTTTGTACTCGCTAACTCGCGATACAAATACATGGAATGGCAGGCACGTCCATTCACTACAAGAGACGCAATTCGGTGTCACGAAAATGCATTCCAGTTCTATGGAGGACGAACAGAAGAAATTGTCTATGATCAGGATCATTTAATAGCAGTAAGTGAAAATGCAGGACAACTACTTTTAACATCTGAATTCCAAAGCTATGTGAACGAGCGTAAATTCAAAGTTCACCTTTGCCGGAGGGCGGACCCTGAATCTAAAGGTATGATCGAGAATGTAGTGAAATACATAAAGGGCAACTTCGCTGATAGTCGTGTATTTAGAGATATAGAGGATTGGAATGAACGGGCAAGACAGTGGCTCGAGCGTACTGGTAACCATCAGGTTCATCAGACAACGAAAAAAAGACCAGCAGAAGTGTTTCTCCTCGAAAAGCAACACCTACAGCCAGTCTCTTCGTTACTTTCATATGAAAGTACCAATAACCAAAGTATAACAAGAAGTGTCAGCAAGGACAACACGATCCGGTACAAGTCAAACCGTTATTCCGTCCCACTCGGGACTTATCACAATACGAGTGAAAACCTTGTATGGATTGAGGTAAAGCAAGAAGATCACAACACCCTAGTTATTCGTAAAGAAGCAAATGGTGAAGTCATTGCCGAGCATATCATCAGCTCTGAAAAAGGAAAACTGATTCAAAACCGTCACCATACGCGCGATCGCTCTAAAGGTGTGGAAGAGCTTAAGCAACGTCTCATCTCGCACTTCGAAGATCAGAGCCAGGCAGCTGCCTATTTAGATGAGATTAGCCAAAGATACCCGAGGTATCGGAGAGACCAGTTCGCGATACTTTATAAAGTGATTCAACAATATCCAGCTGTCATTGATAGGATTTTGACCAAGTGCACAACAGAAAAGCTTTACAATGCGAATGATTTTCGTGATATCGCTCACCACCTGAATACTTTACAAGATGAACCGGTTGAACAAGTACAATCCTTTTACACGAGTTCACCAAAACATTCTCATATCAAAGCCTCTACCCGTTCTTTAGATGCCTATACGAACATTTTAGGAGGTAGAATCTGATGAATAAAACTGTACATGAACTACAAGATCAATTCCGGCAGCTACGTCTAGCTGAGACTGCGGAGGAGCTGCCAAAGCTTCTTCGCGAAGCTGAAAAAGCATCATGGACTTACTTAGAATTTTTAGAGTCTATCACTCGATATGAATTAGACAAACGTGAAGCAAAAAGCCTGGAGAAAAGAATGAAATGGGCACGCTTCCCTTTCGTGAAGTCATTAGATGAGTTTGAGTTAGAAGGACAAAACGTTCTGACAGTTCGACAGCTCTCTCAACTCCGAGAATTAAGTTGGCTGGAGCAACAGTATAATCTGATTCTTTTAGGACCTCCAGGCATTGGTAAGACGTATATCGCAATTGGGCTTGGACTTGAGGCTGTTTACAGAGGATTCAATGTGTATTTCGCTACAATGGGTGAACTGATGCAGCTTCTCAAATCAGAGGAATACCTGAACAAATCTAAAGTTCAGCTGAAGAGAATTAGAAATGCCGACCTAGTGATCATTGATGATTTAATGTATATGGCCATGGACCAAAGAGAAGCAAACCTATTCTTTCATTTGATTAATCATTTATACGAACGAAGTTCGATTATCCTGACATCAAATAAGAGTCCAGAAGAATGGGGCAATTTAATCGGAGACCAAGGCATCACCACAGCGATTTTAGATCGCCTACTTCATCGTGTGGAAGTGATCCATGGTGGTGAAGAAGAGGAAAGTCACCGGATGAAGAATCGAAAGAGCATTTTTTCAGCAGAAGTGTAAAAAGCAAACGAGCAAAAAGTGTAAAATTCAACTTGACGTCTACAATGGTTTAAGTGAAAAGAAAAATCACAATGAAATTGGCAGCGTTAATGGTTAGTTTTTCTATGTCGATAAATGTAGGTTCAGCCAGTTCACTCAGTCAAGCTGAAAGTAATGAAATTTACTACAATCTAGATAACAGCGATGTCTTAGCTTCTGAATACTCTACAATGTCGAGACAAGGTCCACTGCTTATAGTTGGGGGAGTTGTTATTGGTATGCTTGTAGGGGGAGCGATAGTATTTGTTGCGGGAAATACTGCAGAACAAATGATTGCTGAGTTCGGTTGGAGTGTTTTGGATAAAATAACAAGTTTTAATCATTTAACTCCAGATTACAATATTGTAGTACATAGTAATGGAGTTGTTACTTCTGTATGTGCTATACCGCCATGCAGAGGATATGACAGTGTGGAGCCTACGGAATAATATAAATGATGGTTTTGTTCAATAAGTAATACTTATAATCTAAAGAACTCCTTCTTACTATGTAAGAAGGGTTTTTTAGATGTTATTAAATTTTAGATCTAACCTAGCTTAATTGTTTAAAAAGTATTTGTTATAGAATATAATGAAGGTTCACTATTATTAAATTGCCCCAAAATATACATATTATTTAAAGCAAATTTAAAAATAAAATCAGTTTAAAAAATATCACATGAATATCACATAAAAAAAGAAAACTGATGAATTGAATAGAACATTCATGCATACTAAATTTGTTTTAAGTTCATTATTGTAGTGGAAATACATAAGCATTATGAATTTAGAAGTGGCAGTGATATTGTTATAATTAAAGATACTAAGAAAACGAAATAGAATTCATTCAGGCAATACCGGATCTGTTGCACTGCAATCGACCGTTATAGCCATAAAGGAAAGTGAGTGATCCGGGTGGATATGAATCACATTAAAGATCCTGGTTTTTTAAAGACACTTAATAATGAAGAATTGATTGGACTCAGTGAAGAGATCCGTACATTTTTAATTGAAAAGTTATCAGCAACGGGCGGCCATATCGGACCGAACCTCGGGGTGGTAGAACTGACGCTCGCGCTGCATAAGCACTTTGACAGTCCAACAGATAAGTTTTTATGGGATGTAGGGCATCAGTCTTATGTACACAAAATTTTAACTGGCAGGGCAGATCAGTTTGACACGCTCAGACAGTATAAAGGTCTCTGCGGTTTTCCAAAAATGATTGAAAGTGAACATGATGTGTGGGAAACAGGGCACAGTTCAACTTCACTTTCGGCTGCAATGGGAATGGCTATTGCGCGTGATATTAAAGGTGACAGTAATTATGTCGTACCAATCATCGGTGATGGAGCTTTAACAGGCGGAATGGCATTAGAAGCATTAAATCATATCGGCCACGAGAAAAAAGATATGATTGTTGTCTTAAATGATAATGAAATGTCAATCGCACCGAACGTCGGCGCACTTCACAGTGTTCTTGGACGTATGAGAACAGCAGGGAAATACAATAAAGCAAAAGATGACCTGGAGTACCTGATGAAAAAGGTGCCAGCAGTTGGCGGAAGACTTGCCTCTGCTGCTGAGAGAGTGAAAGACAGCCTTAAATATCTGCTTGTCTCAGGTATGTTCTTTGAAGAACTTGGGTTCACTTATCTTGGACCGGTTGATGGTCATAATTTTGATGAACTTGATGAAAACATTAAATATGCGAAAAAGACACAGGGTCCTGTGTTACTTCACGTGATCACAAAAAAAGGTAAAGGATTCCACCCTGCTGAAACAGATACAGTAGGTACATGGCATGGGACAGGCCCTTACAAGATTGATACAGGAGACTTAATTAAGTCATCTGCTAAAGCGCCCGGCTGGAGTGCACTGGTGGCGGAGACAGTCAGAAAAGAAGCAAGAACTGACAGTCGTATTGTAGCAGTAACCCCTGCTATGCCTGTAGGATCCAAGCTTGAAGGATTTGCAAGCGAGTTCCCTGACCGTATGTTTGATGTGGGGATCGCAGAGCAGCACGCTACAACGCTATCGGCTGGTCTTGCTACCCAGAATATGAAGCCGTTTCTTGCGATTTATTCAACTTTTCTACAGCGGGCTTATGATCAGGTGGTACACGATATCTGTCGTCAGAATCTCAATGTTTTTATTGGGGTGGATCGTGCAGGTCTTGTTGGAGCTGATGGCGAAACCCATCAGGGCGTATTCGATGTATCATTCTTAAGAAGCCTGCCAAATATGGTTGTGATGATGCCAAAAGATGAAAATGAAGGACAGCATATGGTCCATACAGCACTTAACTATGACGATGGGCCAATTGCAATGAGATATCCGAGAGGGAATGGACTTGGTGTTCAGATGGACGATGAATTAAAACAAATTCCTATCGGCAGCTGGGAAGTCATAAAAGAAGGAACAGATGCAGCGATCCTGACTTTTGGCACAACAATACCGATGGCTTTGGAAGCGGCTGAACAGCTTGAAAGTGAAGGTGTTTCAGTGAAAGTAGTAAATGCCCGCTTTATTAAGCCGCTCGATGAAGCGATGCTGAAAGATTTACTGGCTATGAATATGCCGATCCTGACGATTGAAGAAGCCATTCTTCAGGGAGGTTTTGGCAGTGCAGTACTTGAGTTTGCCCATGACCATCATTTTGAAGCATCAATTGAACGCATGGGAATCCCGGATAAATTTATTGAACATGGAAATGTCGATCAGCTGCTAGAAGAAATTGACCTGACGGCTGAACAGGCTGTAAAAGTAATCCGGTCTATTGTTCCAATGAAGGAGAAAAGAGCCTGAGCATGAAAATTAAAAAGCAAAGAGTTGATATACTGCTTGTCGATCAGGGACTTGCAGAAACACGTGAAAAAGCAAAGAGAGCAATCATGGCGGGTCTGGTTTTCCATAATGAAACCAGACTTGATAAGCCTGGAGAGAAAATTCCTGAGGATGCAGAACTGACAATTAAGGGAAAAGTCATGCCCTATGTCAGCAGAGGCGGATTAAAGCTTGAGAAAGCGCTGAAAGAGTTTCACATTGATATCAAAGATAAATGCATGATTGATGTTGGTTCTTCAACAGGCGGATTCACCGATTGTGCCCTGCAAAATGGTGCCGTTAAATCCTATGCAGTGGATGTAGGATATAACCAGCTTGCATGGAAATTAAGACAGGATCCGCGTGTAGTGGTCATGGAGAGAACGAACTTCAGGTATCTTAAGCCTGATGATCTTACAGAGGGAATGCCTGATTTTGCTTCAATCGATGTATCATTCATATCATTAAAAATTATCCTGCCTGTGCTTAAAACACTTTTAAAACCGGGCAGTGATGTACTAGCTCTTGTGAAGCCCCAGTTTGAAGCCGGAAGAGATCAGGTCGGAAAAAAAGGCATCGTCAGAGATCCTAAAGTTCATAACGAAGTGATCAAAAAGATATCTGATTTTGCAGTAAATGAAGGCTATGATGTTTACGCCTGCTCATATTCTCCAATAACAGGCGGAGATGGAAATATCGAATTTCTATTACACCTGAAAACAACAGATGATGAAACTGGAACAATCGCTCCGGAATTAAAGCTTGAACAGATTGTACAGGAATCACATGACAATTTCAAGAAAGCTAAAGTAGAGAACAGCCAATAGGCTGCTCTCTCTTTTTTTGCTGTTGATGACTGTTATGGACGTGAGTGTACAAATTGGATCATCTACGGTAAGATAACTGTATATTAGAGCATAAATATTCATGCAGATGGAGTGAAATTATGATAAATAAAGGGCAAAGGCATATAAAAATCAGGGAAATTATTGTAAACAATGATATTGAAACACAAGACGAACTTGTAGATGAGTTGAAAAATGCGGGTTTCCCGGTAACGCAGGCAACAATCTCAAGAGATATAAAAGAGCTTCATCTTGTAAAAGTGCCTCTACACGATGGAAGGTACAAATATTCCCTGCCGGCTGACCAGAGATTTAACCCTTTACAAAAACTGAAAAGAACATTAACAGATGCATTTGTCCGTATAGATGGTGCGGGACATTTACTTGTGATGAAAACATTGCCTGGTAATGCCAATGCGATTGGCGCATTAATTGATAACCTGGATTGGGATGAGATCCTCGGCACGATTTGCGGGGATGATACATGTTTAATTATTTGCAGAACGGAAGATGAAGCAGGTATTATTTCAAAACGCTTTATCGATATGTTGTAATCAGGGGTGATATTGTTTGTTACAGGACCTATCAATACGTAATTTTGCGATCATAGATGAATTATTTTTACCACTAGAAGACGGCCTCACTGTTTTAACAGGTGAAACCGGAGCAGGAAAATCCATTATTATTGACGCGGTTCAGCTCCTGGTCGGGGCAAGAGGGTCTGCTGAATTTGTCAGACACGGAGAGAAAAAAGCTGAAATCGAGGGTGTGTTTTCAGCACCAGATGGACATCCGGTACAGAAAAAATGTGAAGAATTTGGTATTGAACTTGAAGATGAAGTGGTGTTACTGAAAAGAGATATTTCATCTTCAGGAAAAAGTACGTGCAGAATTAATGGGAAGCTTGTGACAATCTCCATTTTGAGGGAAGTCGGCAGTGCTTTAATTGATATTCACGGCCAGCATGAAAGTCAGGAACTGATGGATGAGTCAGCCCATGTTCATTTACTAGATCAATTTGGCGCGGCAGAAATTCATGAAGCGAAAAATAATTATCAGGAAGTTTATAGTAAGTATGATGAACTGAAAAAACAGATCCGATCGCTTTCAGAAAACGATCAGCAAATGGCTCATCGGCTTGATCTGATCCAGTTTCAGTATAAGGAAATTGAAGAAGCTGATCTTTCTCTAAATGAAGATGAAGAATTAATGGAAGAAAAAATCCGTCTGTCGAATTTTGAAAAGCTGTATGAATCTCTGCAGACGGCTTATGATGCGCTTCAGGGAGAACAGCGCGGTCTTGATTGGACAGGCCTCGCAATGTCTAATATTGAGCATGCTGCGGATATTGACAGTGAATTAAAATCAATCAGTGATGCTGTCAGCAGCCAGTTTTATCTACTTGAAGATTCAGCAAGGGAAATCAGACACCACCTTGACAGTCTGGAATTCGACCCTGAGAGGCTTCAGATCATTGAAGACAGACTAAATGAGATTAATCAGCTTAAACGTAAATACGGCTCCTCGATTGAAGAAATCATGGAATACTTTTCAAAGATTGAAGAAGAAATTGAAGCCATTACAAATAAAGATTCTTCACTTGAAGAATTAAAATTCAGAATGGAATCTGTCAAAAAAGACCTTGATATTGAAGCGAAAAATTTAACGGCGATCAGAAAGAAATGGGCAGAGATTCTGACTGAAGCGATCCATGGCGAACTAAAGGCATTATACATGGATAAAGCGGTATTTAATGTTCATTTTGCTGATGTGTTACCGGACAGATACAAGCCTGATGGGGCTGATGAAGTTGAATTTTATATTTCAACTAATCCGGGTGAGCCGTTAAAACCATTGATTAAAGTCGCTTCCGGAGGAGAAATTTCAAGGATGATGCTTGCCCTTAAGACAATTTTCTCCCAGCACCAGGGCATTACTTCTATCATTTTTGATGAAGTGGATACCGGTGTAAGCGGAAGAGTGGCTCAGGCGATTGCAGAGAAAATTTATTCGATCTCCTCGCATTCACAGGTGTTATGTATTTCGCATCTTCCGCAGGTTGCTGCAATCAGTGACAGGCATTTATTTATTTCTAAAGAAGTTAAAAATGACCGGACTCATACAAGTGTACTGCCACTTGATAAAGAAGACAGGGTGAAAGAAATCAGCAGAATGATTTCAGGCGTTGAGATTACAGATTTAACGATCAGCCACGCAGAAGAATTAATTAACTTAGCTCATACAATTAAGAAATCAGCTGTGTAAAAGCTATCCATTAACGGATAGCTTTTTTCATTAAACTGCGTGATATTTTTCGTACATTCGCCCACATTATTAATACAACGGAAAGGAGGCGAGTATATGATCAGAAGGCTGATTCTTGTCATAATGATGGTGTGGATCATACCTGCAGAGCCTGGTACTGCAGCAGAACTGATACCCGGGGGGGCAATCTATAGGGATTGTGCTCGAAACCGATGGCGTATTAGTGACAGGGTTTTATTCTACAGAAAATAACAGCTCCCCATCTAAAAGCGCAGGAATAAGAGTAGGTGACAGAATCAGCAGTGTAAATGGTATACGTGTTCGTACGGCAGATGAACTCAATAAAGTGGTTCATTCAATTAACAAGCAGGAAACAGTCAGCTTAGAAGTCATCAGGGATCATCAAACCCTGACAAAACAAGTACAGTTGATGAAAAGTGAAAATGGCCGGAACCAGCTCGGATTTTATGCAAAACACGAAATTTATGGTGTCGGAACACTGACTTTTATTAATCCTGACACGCTTCAATTCGGTGCATTGGGACATGTAGTGTCAGAGCAGCATACAAAACTGCCCGTTGAAATGAAAACCGGTCATATTAAAGATGCTGAAGTAAAGGATATTCAAAAGAGCAGAGCAGGCAGTCCCGGCGGAAAAATTGCATATTTCAATGATAAAACTAGCATGCTCGGAGAAATAAAAAAGAATGCATCAACCGGGATATTTGGTGAACTTTTCAAAGACTCAGGTACAATCAGGAATCAAAAAACAATGAGGACAGCTGAAAGAGCTGACGTTCAGACAGGTGGAGCAGAGATTTTGACAGTAATCAGCGGTCATGAGATCGAATCGTTCGAGATAGAAATTCTCGAAACCAATACTGAACTCCCTACTGGAGGAAAAGGATTAAAAATACGTTTATCCGATCCGGAATTGCTTGAAAAAACAGGCGGTATTATTCAGGGGATGAGCGGCAGTCCCATTATACAGGACAACCGTCTGGTAGGAGCAGTTTCCCATGTGCTGATTCACCAGCCAAATGAAGGCTACGCCCTATATATAGAGGATATGTTACATGAACAGGCTTCTTAGCCTGTTTTTATTTTTGTCTGACTTTTTTTGTGATTACTGAAGTTCCGTGATAAACTGTTTATGAATTCGACATTATGTCAGTTATTGTTGAAATATATCGAAAAACATAGTAAAAAGAAGCATTCGAAAGAAAACTTGTTAATTTATAAAAAAAGTCTTAAAATAAAAAGGGGATGTATTCTACTTGTCGAATACATTTAGTGAGAAATCATGATGGGGAGGAATATGAGTGGAGAAGATGAAGGTTTGCATTATCGATGATAATCGGGAATTGGTGTCAACACTTGAAACGTTTATTAACAACCAGCCGGATATGGAGGTTGTAGGTACTGCATTTAATGGACGGGAATTTCTTGATATGATTGAAGAAATATCAGTAGATGTATGTCTGCTTGATATTATTATGCCTCATATTGACGGACTGAATGCACTGGAAAGAATGAAGGAGCTCGAACTTGAAAAAAATCCCCATGTGATTATGCTGACTGCGTTCGGCCAGGAGGATGTCACGACAAAAGCACTTGAACTTGGCGCATCCTATTTTATTCTGAAGCCTTTTGATATGGAAAATCTGCTTCAGGTGATCCGGCAGGTGCTCGGTAAAAAAGATCGGACGTTTATGAACAGTCCTAAAAAAGAAAAGACTAAAAAACCGAATCTTGATGCAAGTATCACCAGTGTGATCCATGAAATAGGTGTACCGGCACACATAAAAGGGTATATGTATTTAAGAGAGGCGATCTCAATGGTTTATCATGATATTGAGCTGCTTGGATCCATTACAAAAATTCTTTATCCGGATATCGCCAAGAAGTTTAACACAACTTCCTCCCGTGTAGAAAGAGCGATTCGTCATGCAATAGAGGTTGCCTGGAATCGCGGCAATGTGGATGCGATTACAAATATGTTTGGTTACACGGTTTCTGCAGCAAAGTCAAAACCAACCAATTCAGAATTTATTGCAATGGTTGCTGATAAGCTGAGACTTGAGCATAAAGCAAGTTAAGAATAAGAGACTGAAGCGCCGGTAACTGTACTGGCGTTTTTTTCATACATATAATGAGAGGTGATTGCCGTGTCGCACGTATTTGCCCACCGTGGCAGTTCCGGTACTTATCCGGAAAATACAATGCTTGCTTTTAAAAAGGCTGAGAAAACCGGTTGTTACGGTTTGGAGTTCGATGTTCATATGACTAAGGACCGGGAAGTTGTCGTCATACACGATGAAACAGTTAATCGCACAACTAATGGCAGAGGGGCGATTAAAGATCTGACCTTAGATGAAATAAAAAAGCTGTATATTAAAAGCGGCTGGCTCAGAAAAGAAAAAATCCCGTCACTTGATGAAGTACTTGAGTGGGCAAAATCGAACGAGATGCTCATTAATATAGAATTAAAAAATGATAAAATTTTTTACGAAGGTCTCGAAGAATTAGTTGTGCAAAAAGTTGCAAATCATCAGCTGCAAGATCGTATCATTTATTCTACGTTTAACCATGAAAGTGTGAAAATACTCAAAAAGATTACATCATGCGAGGTAGCGGCTCTTTATTCAAGAAAAGGTATAAACCCTGTTTTACTCGCACAATCATTGAATGCAGACGCGATACACGCGAACTTCAGAGTGATGACCCCTCAGTTGATGAGGGACTGTCAGCAGCATGGGATACCTGTGAGATTGTACACGTTAAATAAACCTGCACTTATTCAAAAGTGGTTAAATGAGGGGCTAAGTGGTGTGATAACCGATTATCCTGAACTTGCCCAGAAATTAAAAGATAAAAAGGAGTAAAAGCGAATCACGCTTTTACTCCTTTTTTTTAATAAATCGCTGCTGTACTTTGTTTTTCTTACGATCTCTGTGCAGAAGAAATCCACCTATAAAACTTAAGCCTGCGAGAAACATTAACAGTCCCAGTAAGAATTGCAGAGCAAGGGACGGAATCCAGGAAGCCTGCAGACCAAAAAACATATCCCTCATCAATTTAATACCGTAAGCGGCAATGACGCCCGGGATCAGCAGGATAATCAGTGCAATAATACGTGCCATAATTAAACTCCTTATATCAATCATTATGTACAAACTATGCGATGTATAAAAATCATTGTCAAGGAAAAGGCTTTCATGTACAATGTAAGAGGTTGCAAGATATTGCGTGAACATAAGGAAAGGATGAAATATATTGCAAAAAGTGCTGATAGTCGGGGCTGGGCGTGGAGGTGTCGCCCTGCTGCAAGTGATGGCTGAAAGTGATGCTTTTCAGGTATATGCAGTTGTCGATCACGATCCGCAAGCGCCGGGTCTGGCATTGGCACAATCTATGGGCATTCAGACAGGACAACAGTGGGAAACATTTTTAAGCATTGAAACAGACATCATCATCGATGTGACCGGGGATGAAGAAACTTTTAATCATCTGAGAGAAGCCAGATCTAAAAGGACAGTATTGATACCCGGCAGTGTAGCTTCACTTATTTTTCAACTTCTGACAGAAAAAGAATCGCTTATTTCACATTTGGAACATGATTCTTACATAAGAGAACTTGCAATGAATTCTACTCATGACGGTATGATCGGAATTGATTGTGATCACAGAATTATATTGTTTAATGACCGGGCTGCTGACATGATTGGTATTGAAAAAAAGAAAGCACTTCACCAATCGATCTATCAGGTTGTTCCTCTCAGTGGTCTGCCAAGAATTATTGAAACCGGCAGAGCTGAAAACAATCAGGAGCTCATGCTCGATAATGGAACAAAAGTCGTAACCACGAGAATTCCGATGGTAAATGAATCGGGCGATATTATCGGTGCATTTGCAGTGTTCAAGGACATTACTGAAGTTGTTAACCTGGCTGAAGAGATGACCAACCTGAAAGAAATTCAAACAATGCTTGAAGCGATCATACAGTCAAGTGATGATGCAATCTCAGTAGTTGATGAGCAGGGTCGCGGAATTATGATCAATCGGGCATATACGAGGTTAACCGGGCTGACAGAAGCCGAAGTAATTAACCAGCCGGCAGAAGCTGATATTTCTGAAGGTGAAAGTATGCATATGAAGGTGCTTAAAACCAGACGGGCAGTCCGCGGTGTCAAAATGGTAGTCGGACCAAATAAAAAAGAAGTAGCTGTTAACGTAGCTCCGATCATTGTGAATGGTCAATTAAAGGGGAGCGTCGGTGTCATCCATGACTTATCAGAGATACACCAGCTGACGAGTGAGCTTGACAGGGCCAGAAGGATTATCCGGTCACTTGAAGCAAAATACACGTTTGAAGATATTTTAGGCAGTTCTGATGAGATGATGCTGGTGACTGAACAGGCAAAAGTTGCTTCGAAAACGGGAACCACCGTTCTATTAAGAGGCGAACAGGGAAGCGGGAAAGAACTATTCGCTAATGCGATTCATAACGGCAGTGACCGGAAGTATAACTCATTTATCAGAGTGAATTGTGGCAGCATGCCATCAGTCTTCCTGAAAGAAACGCTTTTTGGCAACGGCTCCTCACCAGGAGTGTTTGAGAAAGCCAGAGATGGCACTGTTTTTCTTGATGAGATCGGAGAGCTGAGTCTTGATGCACAGGAAATGATTCTTGAAGCGCTCAAAACAAAGAATCTCCCTGCAACTAACGGCAGTCCAACCGGTAAGTTATATGCAAGGGTGATCACAGCTTCCCATATTAATCTGGAGCGGGCAATTGCAAAAGGTAAGTTTCTGGAGGAACTCTACTATTATTTATCAAGGCTGACGCTTCAGCTGCCTGCACTGAGGACGCATAAGGAAGACATTCCCGATATATGTGAAAGGTTGATTTTAAAACTGAATCAATCATTCGGCAGAACGGTAAAAGGGATGTCAAAATCAGCTTTAGATCAATTAATGCAGCATGACTGGCCCGGGAATGTCCGTGAGCTCGAGAACGTATTAAGCAGGGCAATGATATTCATGAACCCTAAAGAAGAACTGATTGAGCAGAAACACTTAATACCCCTTCAGACTGAGCAGTCATTTAAGCGGGAGATGAACGGGCCGCTGGCAGAACAGCTGGAAAACGTTGAAAAAGAAATTATAGAACAGACCTTAAGAAAACACAGTGGTAATAAAACAGCGACAGCGAAGGAACTTGATATTTCAATCAGGAATTTATATTACAAAATTGAGAAATACCAGGTTGAGATTGAAAGGAGTGGATAGGTTGATACGTTTTGAAGATATTTTCAGAAAAGCTGAATCGGCAGCGGGAGCGACGGTAGCTGTAGCAGCTGCTGATGATCAGGAAGTACTGAAAGCGGTTGAAATGGCGATTGAGAAAAGGCTGGGCCGTTTCATACTGGTAGGTGATGAACAAGCGATTAACTCCATAATCAGACAATCATTTCCCGCTCTCGATCAGCACGAGGCAATAGAAGTTCATCATGCAGCACATAGCCAGGCTGCACTTGAGGCTGTAAAGCTCGTCAGTTCAGGCCGAGCTGGTGTCCTGATGAAAGGGCATGTCGAAACGTCTGTATTGTTAAAAGCAGTATTGAATAAGGAAGTTGGTCTGAGAACAGGAAGAGTTCTTTCTCACGTTGCTTTATTCGAAGTTCCTTCTATTGAAAGAAGTATCTTCGTCACTGATGCAGCGATGAATATAGCACCTGACCTGAATCAGAAAGTGCAAATTGTTAACAATGCGGTAAAAATTGCACACGGTGCAGGGCTGGAAAACCCTTCAGTCGCACCACTTGCAGCAGTTGAGACGATTAACCCTGCTATGCAGGCAACGCTTGATGCTGCGGCATTAACGCAGATGAACAGAAGGGGACAGATCAAAGGCTGTGTCATTGATGGTCCTCTGGCACTTGATAATGCAGTTTCAGAGACAGCTGCCGCTCATAAAGGAATTACAGGTCCAGCAGCAGGAAAAGCAGATATCCTGCTGGTCCCATCTATAGAGTCAGGCAATATTTTATATAAGTCTTTAATGTATTTTGGTAACAGTAAAGTAGGAGCAGTCATTTCCGGTGCAAAAGCGCCGATTGTACTGACATCAAGAGCTGATACAGCAGAAAGCAAGCTCTACTCATTGGCACTTGCAATTTGTACATCATATTAATTAGGGGGAAATTACGATGGAACTATTTACTTATATGGAGCAATACGATTATGAGCAGCTGGTATTCTGCCAGGACAAAAATTCAGGTTTGAAAGCGATTATTGCGATTCATGATACAACGCTTGGACCTGCATTAGGCGGTACAAGAATGTGGACGTATGATTCAGAGGAAGCTGCGATTGAAGATGCACTTCGTCTGGCAAAAGGAATGACATATAAAAACGCAGCAGCAGGACTTAATCTTGGCGGCGGTAAAACAGTCATCATCGGAGATCCTCTTAAAGATAAAAATGATGAGATGTTCCGTGCGTTCGGCCGTTATATCCAGGGTCTTGCAGGCCGCTATATTACAGCTGAAGATGTAGGTACGACAGTGAAGGACATGGACCTGATCCATGAAGAAACAGACTATGTAACAGGTATTTCACCTGCATTCGGTTCATCAGGTAACCCTTCACCTGTTACAGCTTACGGCGTATATCGCGGTATCAAAGCTGCTGCAAAGGAAGCTTACGGCAGCGATTCACTTGAAGGTAAAACGATTGCCGTTCAGGGTGTAGGAAACGTAGCCTTTACACTTTGCCGTCACCTTCATGAAGAAGGAGCAAACCTGATTGTAACTGATATTAACAAAGAGTCTGTTCAGCGCGCTGTTGAAGAGTTTGGTGCAAAAGCTGTTGAACCAAACGAAATTTACGGAGTGGAATGTGATATCTTTGCTCCTTGTGCGCTTGGCGCAATTATTAATGATCAGACGCTTGAAGTATTAAAAGCAGATGTGATCGCTGGAGCAGCTAATAACCAGTTAAGAGAAACAAAGCATGGGGACATTCTTCACGAGAGAGGCATCGTATACGCACCTGATTATGTCATCAATGCTGGCGGAGTGATCAATGTAGCTGATGAGCTATACGGCTATAACCGTGAACGGGCAATGAAAAATGTAGAAAAAGTCTATGATAATGTAGCGCGCGTATTTGAGATTGCCAAGCGTGACGGCGTACCTAGCTACCTTGCTGCTGACCGAATGGCAGAAGAGCGCATTGCAAGTATGGCGAAGTCAAGAAGTCAATTTCTTCGCAGTGAACACAACATTTTAAGCAGAAGATAATTTTTGAATAAACTGATGCACCTGCAAAGCGGGTGCATCGGTCTGTAGGTTGGAGGGAATAACGTGCAGGATCAACAATACCGTATATTAGTTATCAATCCGGGATCCACATCTACAAAGATAGGGATCTTTGACAATGAAACTGCCATTTTGGAAAAAACAATTCGCCATGAAACTGCTGAGATTGATCAATTTGAAAAAATTATTGACCAGTATCAGTTTAGAAAGAGAACCATACTTGAAGCACTTGATGAAGAAGGAATGAATGTATCCAAACTCGATGCCGTCTGTGGCCGTGGAGGGCTTCTCAGACCGATTGAAGGCGGTACGTACAGCGTAAATGATGCAATGCTTAAAGATCTGAGACAGGGGTACTCCGGTCAGCATGCTTCTAACCTTGGCGGCATTATTGCTTTTGAAATTGCCGGCGGGCTGAATATTCCTTCGTTTATTGTGGACCCTGTTGTAGTAGATGAACTATCAGATACTGCAAGGGTTTCAGGGTTTTCATTAATTGAACGTAAAAGTATTTTTCATGCGCTGAATCAAAAAGCAGTTGCCCGCCGTGTAGCAAAAGAAATCGATAAACCATACAGTGAATCGACCTTTATCGTGACACATATGGGCGGAGGTATTACTGTAGGTATTCATCAAAATGGACGGGTGATTGATGTGAATAACGGACTGCACGGGGATGGGCCATTCAGTCCGGAGCGGGCAGGCACCGTACCGGCTGGAGATCTGGTTGAGTTATGTTTTTCAGGAAATTACTATAGAGAAGAAATTATGAAAATGCTTGTTGGCCAGGGTGGTCTTGTAGGTTATCTGGGAACCAATGATGCAGTAAAAGTTGAGCAGATGATTCAAAATGGGGACGCAAAAGCAAAACAGGTATATGATGCAATGGCCTATCAGGTAGCGAAGGAAATCGGTGCTGCAGCTGCAGCTGTCAGCGGGAAGGCTGATGCGATTATCCTGACTGGTGGACTTGCGTATGGAAAAGAGTTTGTTGAGCTGATCAGTAATCGCGTTGACTGGATTGCTGATGTGATTGTTCAGCCTGGTGAAAATGAACTGCAGGCACTCGCTGAGGGTGCACTCAGAGTATTGCGTAATGAAGAATCTGCAAAAATATATTCAGCGAACTAGGAGGAATCAACATGGCAGAAGAATATGATCTGGTCATTATCGGAGGCGGTACTGGCGGATACGTCGCTGCAATCAGGGCTTCACAGCTTGGAATAAAAACAGCGATCGTAGAAAAAGGAAAGATAGGCGGTACGTGTCTTCATAGAGGCTGTATACCGAGTAAAGCCCTTTTAAGAAGCGCTGAAGTTTTCGCAACAGCAAAGAATGCAGAGGAATTTGGTGTTGAGATCAGCGAAGCCGTTTTAAACTTTACGAAAGTACAGCAAAGAAAACAGGCCATTGTAGACCAGCTCCATAAAGGTGTACAGCATCTGATGAAGCAGGGGAAAATCGATGTGTTTGATGGATTTGGAAGAATTCTTGGACCATCTATTTTCTCTCCGATGCCCGGTACCGTGTCAGTGGAAATGACTGATGGTACAGAAAATGAAATGCTCATACCGAAAAATGTGATTGTCGCAACCGGCTCTAGACCACGGTCTCTGCCAGGTCTTGAAATTGACGGCAAGCATATCCTGAGCTCCGATGAAACGTTAGAGCTTGAAGAGCTTCCAAAGTCTATCATCATCGTAGGTGGCGGTGTGATCGGAATCGAATGGGCTTCAATGTTAAATGACTTTGGTGTTGAAGTAACTGTGCTTGAGTATGCGGACCGTATTATTCCGACTGAAGACAGCGATGTATCAAAAGAAATGGAAAAGCTTCTGAAGAAAAAAGGAATTTCAATTGTCACTTCAGCCAAAGTGGATCCTGAGAGTGCATCTACTGGAGACAAAGTGTCAATTTCAGCTGAAGTAAAAGGTGAAACGGTTACCTATACAGCAGAAAAAATTCTTGTTTCAGTTGGCCGCAGTGCAAATACTGAAGGTATTGGACTTGAAAACACAGATATTCAGGTCGAAAACGGATTTATTAAAGTAAATAATAAACTTCAGACAAAGGAATCTCATATTTATGCGATTGGTGATGTGATCGGCGGATTACAGCTGGCTCATGTGGCTTCACATGAAGGGATTCATGCGGTTGAACATATCGCAAATATGGACATTGACCCAATCGATTACAGCCTGGTATCAAAATGTATTTATTCAAGTCCCGAAGCAGCAAGCGTAGGCTTGACTGAGCAGCAGGCGAAGGATGAAGGCTACAATGTAAAGGTTGGTAAATTTCCGTTTAAAGCAATCGGTAAAGCTCTTGTATTCGGAAAGTCAGATGGTTTTGTGAAAATTATTGCTGACAAAGCTTCAAATGATATCTTAGGCGTTCATATGATTGGACCTCATGTAACAGATATGATTTCTGAAGCGGGTCTTGCAAAAGTGCTTGATGCAACACCATGGGAAGTCGGACAGACGATTCACCCGCACCCAACGCTCAGTGAAGCGATCGGTGAAGCAGCACTCGCAGTTGATGGTAAAGCAATTCATTCTTAATGCAGGAGGCGAAAGTAAAATGTCAAATTCACGTCACGAAGAATTAGGCCTGACAAATGATGATGTATTGAAAATCTATGAAACAATGTTAATGGCAAGACGAATTGACGAACGTATGTGGCTATTAAACCGTTCAGGTAAAATTCCATTTGTTATTTCATGTCAGGGACAGGAAGCTGCACAGGTTGGAGCAGCTTATGCACTTGATACAGAAAAAGATTATGCTCTTCCTTACTATAGAGATATGGGGGTAGTTCTTCATTTTGGTATGACTGCCCGTGAACTGATGCTGTCAGGATTTGCAAAGGCAGAAGATCCTAACTCAGGGGGCCGTCAGATGCCCGGACATTTCGGTCACAAAGCAAAACGGATTGTAACCGGGTCATCACCTGTAACCACGCAGGTTCCACATGCTGTTGGACTTGCTCTTGCAGGTAAAATGGAGAAAAAAGACCTCGTTACATTTGTAACTTTCGGGGAAGGCTCTTCTAACCAGGGAGATTTCCATGAAGGTGCTAACTTTGCAGGGGTACATAAATTGCCCGTTATTTTCATGTGTGAAAACAACAAATACGCAATCTCTGTACCAATCGAAAAGCAGCTTGCATGTGAAAACGTATCTGACCGTGCGATCGGGTACGGAATGCCGGGTATTACAGTAGATGGTAATGATCCGCTTGAAGTATACAAAGCTGTGAAAGAAGCAGCCGACAGAGGCCGCCGCGGTGAAGGTCCGACATTAGTCGAAACGGTTTCTTACCGTCTGACTGCGCACTCATCAGATGATGATGACCGCGCATACCGTTCTCCTGATGAAGTAGCCAAAGCGAAATCTCTTGATCCGATTATTACATTTGGTGCTTATCTGAAAGAGAATGGTGTTATGGATGATGAGCTTGAAAAAGAAATCAACGACCGGATTATGAAAGAAGTAAATGAAGCAACTGATTATGCTGAAAAGGCACCATATGCAGATGCTGAATCAGCTTTAAAATACGTATACGCAGAACAAGAATAAAGGAGGATAAACCGATGCCGGTAATGTCATATATTGACGCTGTTACATTAGCAATGAAAGAAGAGATGGAACGGGACGAGCGCGTGTTTGTCCTTGGTGAAGATGTTGGAAAAAAAGGTGGCGTATTCAAAGCAACCAATGGATTATACGACCAATTCGGAGAAGACCGTGTAATTGATACACCTCTTGCAGAATCTGCCATCGCAGGAGTTGGAATCGGGGCAGCTATGTACGGAATGCGTCCTATTGCCGAAATGCAATTTGCAGACTTTATTATGCCTGCTGTGAACCAGATTATCTCTGAAGCAGCAAAAATCCGTTACCGTTCCAATAACGATTGGAGCTGTCCAATGGTGATCAGAGCTCCTTATGGTGGCGGTGTACATGGTGCGCTGTATCATTCTCAATCTGTTGAAGCCGTATTTGCAAATCAGCCGGGGCTGAAAATTGTGATGCCTTCAACACCACACGATGTAAAAGGTCTGCTGAAAGCCGCGATCCGTGATGATGATCCGGTAATGTTCTTTGAGCATAAGCGTGCCTACCGTCTGATTAAGGGTGAAGTGCCTGATGAAGATTATACAATTGAGATCGGTAAAGCAGATGTGAAACGTGAAGGTGAAGATATTACAGTGATTACTTACGGATTATGCGTACACTTTGCACTGCAGGCTGCAGAGCGCCTGGGTGAAGACGGTTACAGCGTACACGTGCTTGACCTTCGTACCATCTATCCTTTAGATAAAGAAGCGATCATTGAAGCTGCTTCAAAAACAGGTAAAGTACTATTGTTAACTGAAGATACGAAAGAGGGAAGCATTATGGGAGAAGTATCTGCCATTATCGCTGAAAACTGTCTTTTTGACCTTGACGCACCAATTATGCGACTTGCAGGGCCTGATGTGCCCGCAATGCCATATGCACCTACAATGGAGAAATTCTTTATGGTCAACCCTGATAAAGTTGAAAAAGCGATGAAAGAACTTGCTGAATATTAATCAGCTCTGTTAAATCTTTTAGCAGAGGACAACAAAAAAGGAGGCTATTTCCTTGGGTATTGAAAAAATGACGATGCCTCAGCTTGGTGAATCAGTTACTGAGGGTACGATTGAAAAATGGCTTGTTCAGCCAGGGGATTCTGTTAATAAATACGATCCAATTGCTGAAGTTAATACAGATAAAGTAAATGCTGAAGTGCCATCTTCTTTTACAGGCATAATCAAAGAACTGATCGCAAATGAAGGTGATACACTTGAAGTCGGAGAAGTCATCTGTTCTATCGAAGTAGAAGGCGGATCTGCAGAGGAGCCTGCTGAAAAAGAAGATGAGAAAACTGAGGAGCCGGCTTCAAATGAGAAAAAGCCCGCATCTGATGCAAAGAAACCTCAAACGAAACAGACGGGTGCAAGATTCTCACCTGCTGTGATGAAAATGTCACAGGAGCACGGCATTGACCTGTCTCTTGTTGAAGGCTCAGGAAAAGAAGGGCGCATCACAAGAAAAGACCTTCAAAAAATCATTGATTCAGGAGAAATTCCAACGGCAGAACAAAAACCGGCTGAATCTGCACCTGAGCAGAAGCCTGCAGCCCAGGCGCCGAAGCCTGCTGCACCGACGCAGGATATCCCATCTGCACCTGGGGATATTGAAATTCCAGTTACCGGTGTCAGAAAAGAGATTGCAGCCAACATGCTGAAAAGTAAGCACGAAGCACCTCATGCGTGGACAATGATGGAAGTGGATGTTACAAATCTTGTTCAATATCGTGATTCGATCAAAGGTGAATTCAAGCAAAAAGAAGGATTTAATATTACGTATTTCGCATTCTTTGTAAAAGCAGTAGCGCAGGCACTGAAAGAATTCCCTCAAATGAATTCAATGTGGGCCGGGGATAAAATCATCCAGAAAAAAGATATTAATATCTCTATCGCAGTTGCAACAGACGATGCGTTATTTGTACCGGTTATCAAGCATGCAGATGAAAAAACAATTAAAGGGATCGGCCGTGAAATTAATGAGCTTGCAGGGAAAGTACGTGCAGGCAAGTTGAAGTCTGAAGAAATGCAGGGCGGTACCTTCACAGTCAATAATACCGGCTCATTCGGTTCTGTACAGTCTATGGGTATTATCAATCACCCGCAGGCAGCGATTTTGCAGGTGGAATCAATTGTGAAAAAGCCTGTAGTGATGAATAATGGCATGATCGCCGTACGCGACATGGTTAACCTTTGTCTTTCACTTGACCACCGCGTACTTGATGGTCTTGTATGCGGAAGGTTCCTACAGCGCGTAAAAGAAATCTTAGAAAATACATCTGAAAATACTTCTGTATATTAATTAGCTCAGGCCGTCAGTTTATACTGGCGGCTCTCTTTTCAATGTCCTAACTTTTCACTATACTGGTATAGATAGAATTGAAAACGATTACATAAGGGGGAAAGCTGCTCAGCAGCAACGATATGAATCATAATAAAACAGTATTTCCGGCAGCTTCATATGAGGACTGGATTGATCAGGTTGAAAAAGTGTTAAAGGGTAAGCCGGTTGACTCATTAAATAAAATGACGCCGGAAGGGATCACTTTACGTCCTTTATATACAGACAGACCTGAAACAGACGACAGCCATATTTCAAGGTACTGGAAATCGAATCCTGATTGGCTTATTGCGCAGCAGGTATTTGGACTTCAATCGTCTGAGCTGATTACAGCTGCAAAAGAAGAGCTAACCAGAGGTTCCGAAGTGGTGGCATTAGATAGTGAGACATCCGGCTGTTTTAACGCTCAGGATGCTGCCAGCCTGTTTGGCTTAAAAGAAGATTTACATATCTATATAAAACATCAGGACGGGCATCCGTGGATACAGGCGCTGAATGAACGGAAAGTAAGAGGAATCCTCGGAAGGGACTGGGGTACTCAGTTTCAAAATCAAACAATAGATAAAGCTTTTGATGAAATAAAAGAAATTGATCAGACGCACCCCGAATTAAAAAGCGTGATCCTCTCAAGTGCTTCCATTCATCAAAAAGGAGCAAGTGTGATTCAGGAGCTTGCATATATTCTGGCGCAGGCAAGCAGTGTGATCAGAAAAGCCGATCAGCATGGATGGAATATTGATAAGATCTGTTCAAAGATACATGTAGAATTTGCAATCGGTTCAGATTTCTTTACGGAAATTTCAAAGCTGAGAGCTTTCCGGGCGCTCTGGCATCATTTTATGTCTCAGTATGGTGTTTCGTACACAGTGACTACAGGTGCCGAAACGGCTCAATTTACAAAACTGACGCAGGATGAACACACGAATATGCTGAGGAGCGGGAATGAAGCTTTTGCAGCAGTACTCGGTGGTGCTGATTATATCAGCGCAAAGCCGTATGACTGGTTTAATCAAAAACCGTCACAGCAGGCAATTCGAGCTGCTAGAAACATACTTCTGATCTTAAAGGAAGAGATGTTTCTGCAAAATCAGATTGATCCTGCAGGCGGGTCCTATTACGTTGAACACCTGACAAAGGAAATTGCTGAAAAGGCATGGGAACAATTTTGTGAGATTGAAGAAAAAAATGGTCTCGAGGATGTCTACAGTGAATTCCTGCATGAGATAAAAACAGTCCGTGATAAAAGGGACCGGGATGTGCGTACAAGAAAACAATCGTTAGTAGGTATGAACAAATATGCACCGGCAGAAAAGAATGTGCTCGAGCAGATACCGGAAACAGCTGGCTATTCATGGGACATGCTCATTCAGAAAGTAAAAACGATGAGAGCGGCGGACGTCACACTCTATCCTGTGGGTGAATTAAAAGATTATAAGCCGCGGACAGATTTTGTGAAAGGTGTTTTTGCAGCTGCAGGGGTCGTACCGGTGATTAAAAATAATAATGCACAAGTGATAATCGTCTGCGGTTCAGATGAGGCTTATGTAGAATATTTATCTGATGTCATTCAATCTAAAAAACCAGGGCAAAAGGTTTTTGCAGCCGGTAAGTTTCAGGCTGAAGGACTTGATGGAGTTATTTATAGCGGTATGGATATGATTGCATTTCTTGAAGAAGTACTGTTTGGTCAGAAAGGAGTAAGTCATCATGAAGCCTGAATTTAAGAAAAGTTCATTCAAATGGTCTGATTATACGAATACTAATAAGACCGTCAGCCGGTCAATGGTTACAAACGAAGAAATTGAAATCAAGTCCATTTATACTTCAAAAGATATTGAACAGTCGGATCATGTGAACGAACTTCCCGGGTCTGCACCTTTTACAAGAGGACCGTACCCGACCATGTATACGACAAGACCGTGGACAATCAGACAATATGCAGGATTCTCGACTGCTGAAGAAAGTAACGCATTTTACCGCAGAAACCTTGAAATGGGTCAAAAGGGATTATCTGTTGCATTCGACCTTGCCACTCACAGGGGCTATGATTCAGACCATCCAAGAGTAACGGGAGATGTAGGAAAAGCGGGCGTTGCAATTGATTCAGTTGAAGATATGAAAATCCTTTTTGACGGAATTCCACTTGATAAAATGTCTGTCTCAATGACAATGAATGGTGCAGTTCTGCCTATTATGGCTTTTTATATCGTTGCAGCAGAAGAGCAGGGAGTCAGCCCGGAAAAACTGTCAGGTACAATACAAAACGATATTCTGAAGGAATATATGGTGAGAAACACGTATATATACCCTCCTGAGATGTCCATGAAGATTATTGCTGACATCTTTTCATATACAGCAGGACATATGCCAAAGTTCAATTCAATCTCGATTTCCGGTTATCATATTCAGGAAGCCGGGGCACCTGCTGATGTTGAGCTGGCTTATACGCTCGCTGACGGTCTTGAATATGTTAGAACCGGTTTAAAGGCAGGAATTGATATTGACAGGTTTGCACCAAGGCTCTCTTTTTTCTGGGGAATTGGAATGAATTATTTTATGGAAGTCGCAAAGATGAGAGCTGCAAGGAAAATGTGGGCGCAGCTGATTAAACCTTTTAAGCCTGAAAATCCAAAATCGCTGATGCTCCGGACACATTCCCAGACATCAGGGTGGTCACTCACAGAGCAGGACCCATATAACAATGTGATGAGGACATTGATGGAAGCACACGCTGCTGCGATGGGGCACACGCAGTCACTTCATACGAATGCGCTCGATGAAGCAATTGCGCTGCCGACTGACTTCTCAGCCAGAATTGCAAGAAATACGCAGCTTTACCTGCAGGAAGAAACGGGTATTACGAATGTCATCGATCCATGGGGAGGCTCTTATTATGTTGAATCTCTTACTCAGCAGCTCATGGATAAAGCATGGGCTCATATTGAAGAAATCGAATCTCTTGGCGGCATGACAAAAGCGATTGAAACCGGTCTGCCAAAAATGCGTATTGAAGAAGCCGCTGCTAAAAGACAGGCGAAAATTGATTCAGGTAAAGAAGTGATTATTGGAGTGAACCGTTTCCGTCTGGATCAGGAAGATGAAATGGATATTTTATCAATTGATAATGAGAAAGTGCGACAGGGACAGATTGAACGGATACAAAGAATGCGTGATGAACGGGATGAAACAGCAGTGACTGAAGCGCTAAACGAGCTGACTGAAGCTGCTGAGTCGGGTGAAGAGAATCTGCTTGAAAAAGCCATTCATGCTGCCAGACTAAGAGCCACACTTGGAGAAATCTCAGACGCAGTTGAAAAAGTAAGCGGAAGACATCAGGCAGTGATCCGGTCAGTCAGCGGTGTCTACAGTGATGCCTATTCTGATGCAGATGCGATTGACAATGTTCGTGAGATGACTCAGGCCTTTATGGACAATGAAGGAAGAAGGCCGAGAATTTTAATTGCCAAAATGGGTCAGGACGGACATGACCGGGGGGCAAAAGTGATTTCCACTGCCTTTGCAGACCTTGGTTTTGATGTGGATATCGGTCCGTTGTTCCAGACGCCTGAAGAAACTGCAGCTCAGGCTGTAGAGAATGATGTCCATGTGATTGGAGTCAGCTCACTTGCAGCCGGTCATAAAACGTTAGTACCGGCTCTCATGAGTGAACTGAAAAAGTGGAAGCGGGAAGATATTATGGTCGTAATCGGCGGAGTCATCCCTGCACAGGACTATGCATATTTATTGAATAATGGTGCATCTGCCATCTTTGGGCCGGGTACAGTCATACCGGCAGCTGCTGAAAAAGTAATAGAAGAAATTTATCTGCGCCTTGGATACGAGGAAGTTATGCAGGATGAATAATCCTAAAAAAAGAAGAGTTTTTAAAAAGAAGGTCCAGGAAGAAATTAATGTTAAACACCTGGCTGATCAATTGATTAAAGGTGATAGAGGCGCTTTATCAAAGTGCATTACGATGATTGAAAGCCATGCAAGACATCACAGACAAACTGCAAATGATCTGATTCAGCTGATTTTACCGTATACCGGAGATAGTGTAAGAGTTGGGATCACAGGTGTACCGGGTGCGGGAAAGAGTACGTGGATAGAGGCTTTTGGAAAAACAGCTGTCAGTAAGCATCATAAAACGGCTGTGCTTGCAGTAGATCCAAGCTCATCTTTATCCGGAGGCAGCATTCTAGGGGATAAAACAAGAATGGAATTTCTGGCGCATCATCCTGACGTGTTTATTAGACCATCTCCTTCATCAGGCACACTTGGCGGTGTGGCAAGAATGACCAGGGAAACGATCCTTCTGTGTGAAGCAGCCGGTTATGATCTGATTCTTGTTGAGACGGTCGGAGTAGGTCAGAGTGAAGGGATCGTCAGGGGCATGACCGATTTTTTTCTTTTGTTATCTCTCACCGGTGCAGGGGACGAACTGCAGGGGATGAAAAAAGGGATCATGGAACTCGTTGACGCAATCGTTATTAATAAAGCGGATGGCGCTAATAAAGAACAGGCCATTAAAACAATGCATGATTACAATCAGATTTTGAGATTCATCACGCCAGCTACAAAAGGCTGGAAACCGAGAGCTTATACCTGCTCAGCATTATATAACGAAGGTATTAATGATGTTTGGGATGTAGTGTTCGGATTTGTTGAAGAAACAAAAAACACAGGAGAGTTTGATAAGCGGCGGAGCAGACAGTCAGTTGACTGGATGAATCAGCTGATTCAGATTAAGCTGAACGAAACTTTTTTTGATGATCAAAAAAAGCTTCAACTTAAAAACCTTGAAGAAAAAGTCGGCCGTGGTGAACTGTCTCCTTCTGAAGCAGCGGATCTTTTATTTGATTAAGTCATGACCGGCGTAAATAAAAAAGGACGGCAGAAATTCTGCCGTCAAAGAAATCTAGGGAGTTTAGGGGTTAAATCTAGATCCTAGTAGCTATTATTCCACCATATTCAAAATATAAACCTGTTTTTCCTTTTATTTTTTGGAATATAGATAATTGTATATAGTTGATAAACAGGTGCTGGTCATCTATGATTAAATTGTAATCACCTTTAAAGGAGAGTCGGAAAATGAGCATGGATTTTAATATTTTTATGAATGATGTAGTCCGTCAGGCGAGAGAAGAAATTGAAGCTGCAGGTTACGAGCAGTTGACTACACCTGAGGAAGTTGAAGCAACGCTTGAAAAAGAAGGTACGACTCTTGTGATGGTTAACTCGGTTTGCGGTTGTGCAGGCGGTATTGCCCGTCCTGCAGCTTCACATGCGATCCATTATGATAAGCGTCCTGACCGTCTTGTAACTGTATTTGCAGGGCAGGATAAAGAAGCAACTGCGAAGGCAAGAAGCTATTTTGAAGGTTACCCACCGTCATCTCCTTCTTTTGCATTAATGAAAGATGGAAAAATCATTTCAATGGTGGAAAGACATGAGATTGAGGGTCACGATCCGATGTCAGTGATCGCTAACCTTCAGAGTCTATTTGAAGTACACTGTAAAGAAGTATAAAGAAGACGTTAAAACCGTGCAGAGCGCACGGTTTTTTTTATGCCTTAATATTGATTGAAAAATCCGAATAATTTTATATTTATACATTTATTAAAAAAGTATTGCATGTTTATGAAAGGATGATAAAATACAAATATAATAAATATACAAGTTATTGTATTAAAATACGTTTTGGGGGAATTGAAATGAAAAAAATGTTATTTGCTTCTGCGCTCACGGGTGCGCTGGTATTATCAGCTTGCGGTTCTGAAGATCAATCGGGATCATCAGAAAATTCATCAGAAGACAAGCCGCAGCTTGTCATGGGAACTTCAGCGGACTACAGACCGTTTGAATACGTTGATACAGCGAATGGGGAAGAAATTATCGGTTATGATATTGACCTGGCTAACATGATTGCAGACGAACTTGGATTTGAGTTTACGATAAAAGATATGGAATTCAGCGGACTGATTACAGCCCTGCAAAATGAGCAGGTTGACTTTGTTCTTGCAGCCATGACACCAACTGAAGAAAGAAAAGAGAACGTTGAATTTACTGATATCTATTATGTTGCACAGGATATGATTATTTCTCTGGATGGCAGCGGGATAACGTCTCCTGAAGATCTTGATGGAAAAACAGTTGGCGTTCAGCTTGGATCTATTCAGCAGGAATACGTTGACGGACTTGCAGAGAAAATGGATGTAACAGTTGAAACGAGAAACCGTATTCCTGAATTAATGCAGGATGTAATTAATGAGAGATTTGATGCGATTATCGTTGAAAATACTGTGGCAGAAGGATATCTGAATAACAGCGAAGAATTAACAGGCAACACAATTGAAGTAGAAGAACAGGAAGCGGGATCTGCTGTAGCTTTACCTCTAGGCAGCGAGTGGACAGAGCAGTTCAATGAAGTACTTGCAGAGCTTGAAGAGTCGGGTGAACTTGAAAAGCTTGCTGAAAAATGGTTCGACGCAGAAGCGTCTGAATAAATTTTAAAAGAGTGCTGCCTCAGAGCACTCTTTTATTGTTTCGCTTTGTTAAAGCTAGATGTTGTCTTAACATAGCTGGTGATTGTAGCGGAAATCACTATTCAAATTTAACAAGGTCTAATGTATGAAAATCATGACAGGAAGGCTGATACAGTATGAATTTTGAACAAATCGTCCCATCGATGCCTTATATCCTTCAGGGTATATGGGTAACATTGCAAATCGTATTAATCGCAGGTTTACTCGGTTTTGCAATCGGTATTATTTTATCTTTATTTAAAATCGGGAGAATCCCATTTTTAAGATGGTTTGCAGATGGCTACACCTCTATATTCAGAGGAACGCCGCTTGTACTTCAGCTGATGATTATCTACTATGCATCACCTCAGCTCTTCGGCGTACAAATCGAAGCATATACTGCAGCTATCTTATCTTTTGGTCTTAACTCTGCAGCCTATATCTCAGAAATTATCCGTGCAGGAATTCAGGCGGTGGATAAAGGCCAGCGTGAAGCCGCTATGGCGCTTGGTGTGCCGTATAATAAAATGATGAAAGACGTAATTTTACCGCAGGCATTAAAAAACATTCTGCCTGCTTTAATGAATGAATTTATTACACTGACAAAAGAGTCAGCGATTGTGACAGTCATCGGTGTTACTGATATCATGAGAAGAGCTTATATCGTCGGCAGTGATAAGTTTTCATTTTTGGAGCCATTGTTATTTGCCGGAATGATCTATTATCTCATGGTACTGGTACTTACATTTGCCGGCAAATGGGTTGAAGGGAGAATGAGAAAAAGTGATTAAAGTAGAAGGATTATATAAATCATTTGGACAGCTTGAAGTGTTAAAAGATATTAACGCCGAAATTAAAGAAGGCGAAGTGGTCGTGGTGATCGGGCCTTCAGGTTCAGGGAAATCCACTTTCCTCCGTTGTTTGAATCTGCTTGAAGAACCTACATCGGGGAAAATTGTGATTGGACAGGATGAAGTGACAGGCAAAAAATTCAACCCACAAAAGCTTCGCTCAGAAGTCGGAATGGTGTTTCAGCATTTTCATTTGTTCCCGCATATGACGGTGCTTGAAAATGTCACTTATGCACCTTTAAAAGTAAAGGGTGTCCAAAAGCAGGAAGCAGATCGGTTGGGCAGAGAGCTGCTTGCTAAAGTCGGGCTGTCAGAAAAAGCAGATGAATACCCGAACAGGCTCTCAGGAGGGCAAAAGCAGCGTGTTGCAATTGCCAGAGCTCTTGCGATGCAGCCAAATGTTATGCTGTTTGATGAGCCTACTTCCGCGCTTGACCCTGAAATGGTAAAAGAGGTACTTGATGTAATGAAGTCGCTTGCGAAAACCGGTATGACGATGATGATTGTCACGCATGAGATGGGTTTTGCAAGAGAAGTAGCCGACAGGGTGATCTTTATGGACGAGGGAATGCTCGTTGAACAGGCAGATCCAACATCATTTTTCAGTTCACCATCTTCAGAAAGAGCACATAATTTCCTTCAAAAAGTGTTATAATAAATTTGACGTTACCCAAAGTATATCGATACTTTGGGTTTCAATTTTTTATTCCATGTGTTTTGAAGAAAGGAAGAACGAATGTTTCGAATCGGATATCGTACCATTAAAACAGCTGCAGGCACTGCGATTGCCATAGCGGTGGCCGGGTTGCTCGGGCTTGAAAATTTTGCATCGGCGGGGATCATTACAATTTTATGTATCCAAAATACGAAGCGTAAATCTGTCAAAGCATCATGGAGCCGGGTGGCTGCATGTATCATCGCCATGATATTTTCTTTTATTATTTTTGAAGGGATCGCATACCACCCAGTTACCATCGGGCTATTAATTCTATTTTTCATACCGACTGCTGTAGCCCTGAAGATTAAAGAAGGGATTGTGACAAGCAGCGTCATTATTTTGCATCTGTATACAAGTGACCATATCACGTTTAATCTGATTGGTAATGAATTAATGCTCCTGACGATCGGAGTGATTACTGCGCTTGTGATGAACTTATATATGCCAAGCGTGGAAAGCAAAATGGTCAGCATGCAGACAAAGGTTGAAGAGCAATTCAAAGAGATTTTTGAGCAGATGTCCGCATACCTGCGTGATACTCATTCAGAGTGGAATGATCATTTGCTCAAGGAAACAGAAGCGCTGATTAAAGAGGGAAAAACGATCGCATTTCAGGATGTAGAAAATCACTTCCTTAGAAATGAAAATATTTATTACCTCTATTTTACGATGAGAGAAAAGCAGTTTGTACTTATTAAAAGGATGCTTCCTCTGTTGCAAAGCTTAAACTCCGAAGTTGAACAAAGAGAAATGATTGCTGAGTTTGTTGAAGATTTGAGCACGCATATTCATCCGGGAAACACAGCAGTTTTATATTTAAAGAAGTTGTATGACATGAAGCTGCTGATAGAAGAAATGCCGATGCCGCGGGAGCGTAACGAATTTGAGACAAGGGCAGCTCTGTTTCAGTTTATTCGTGAAATGGAAGAATATCTGCAGCTGAAACAATCTTTCAGAGGCATTCCGTTATCAAGAAGACAGGCAGAAATGTAAAGGAGCAGCGGATCTTTAGATCCACTGCTCCATCTTTTTAAAATACAACCATTGATAATCCGATGGCAAGCGTCGAAGCCAGCATCGCAAAAATCATCAGGTAAACAATAAAAGTTCTGAATTTGCGGTTGCGCAAAATGATTCGCTCCTTTTACAGCATATTGATTTAATTGTACACGGCTGTACAATCCTTCGCAAGTAGTAGTCAACTTCAGCTGATATCGTTACAATAGAAAAGTATCCGTCTGAAAGGGGAATTCTAATGAAAAAAACAGATCATATTGGAGTAGCAGTTAAATCGATTGAAGAAGCACTGCCTTTTTACACAAATATGTTAGCGCTTACTTTACTGAAGCAGGAAACTGTTGATTCCCAGGGAGTCAAAGTAGCATTTTTAGATGCCGGGAATATTAAAATTGAATTACTTGAACCGCTGAACAGTGATTCTCCAATCGCAGCTTTTATTAAAAAGAGAGGTGAAGGCATTCACCATGTAGCGTTTGGTGTAAGCGATATTGATCAAAGAATGGAAGAACTGAAAAGCAAAGGTCTTAAGTTTACTTCAGAGGGTTCAAAAACCGGAGCGGGCGGTGCCCAGGTCGCATTCCTGCATCCTAAACAGGCACATGGTGTGCTTTATGAACTTTGCGATCACGATTTTAAGGGAGGCAGTCAGCATGAGTGATATGTTCGAAAAAATTAATGAGTTATACGATAGAAAAAGGGAAATTGAGCTCGGAGGTGGAGATGAGCGGATTGATAAGCAGCATGAAAAAGGCAAGCTGACAGCCCGTGAAAGAATTGATCTTTTAGTGGATAAGGGATCATTTGTTGAGTTGAATCCCTTCATTGAGCATCGCTGTGGTGATTTTGGTATGGAATCACAAAAAGGGCCAGGAGATGGTGTTGTAACCGGTTATGGTAAAGTAAACGGACGCCCGATTTATTTGTTTTCTCAGGACTTTACTGTATTTGGCGGTGCGCTTGGGGAAATGCATGCAGCTAAAATTGCAAACGTGATGGATCTTGCAGCAAAAAACCGGGCTCCATTTATCGGGTTAAATGATTCAGGAGGCGCCAGGATCCAGGAAGGTGTTGTTTCATTAGATGGATATGGTCAGATTTTTTACCGCAACTCCATCTATTCCGGTGTAATGCCACAGATCTCTGTAATACTGGGACCGTGTGCGGGCGGTGCAGTTTATTCCCCGGCTATTACTGATTTTGTTTTTATGGTGGATAAGACAAGTCAGATGTTTATTACAGGGCCTAAGGTAATTGAAACGGTGACCGGTGAGAAAATATCTTCAGAGGATCTGGGCGGATCAAAAATACATAATTCGATCAGTGGAAACGCACATTTCCGTGCAGAAACTGAACAGGAAACGCTTGAGCAGGTCAGACAGCTGCTGAGCTATCTGCCGCAATCCAATGAAGAACAGCCCCCGGTAGCTGATATACCGGAAGAATCTGATGACAGACCGGACTTAGCTGATGCGATTCCATTTGATCCGCTGCGTCCTTATGATGTCAGAGTGGTGATCGATTATGTGGTTGATAAACATTCATTTATGGAAGTACAAAAGGAATTTGCAAGGAATATTGTCGTCGGTTTTGCAAGAATTAAAGGTGAGACAGTCGGACTTGTGTGCAACCAGCCTAAAGTCATGGCAGGCGGACTGGATATTGATTCAAGTGATAAAGCTTCAAGATTTATCCGCTTTTGTGACTCATTCAATATTCCGATTATCACGTTTGAAGATGTAACCGGCTTCTTCCCGGGGATTAAGCAGGAGCACGGTGGGATTATCAGACATGGAGCAAAAATTCTGTATGCATATTCTGAAGCTACCGTACCGAAGATGACAGTCATTTTACGTAAAGCATATGGCGGTGCTTACGTGGCATTGAACAGCAAATCAATCGGGGCAGATCTAGTATTTGCCTGGCCGAATGCAGAAATTGCCGTAATGGGTCCACAGGGGGCAGCCAATATTATCTTTGCAAGAGAGATTGCAAACAGTGATGAACCTGAAGTGACCAGAGCAAAAAAAATTGAGGAATACCGTGAAAAGTTTGCAAACCCATTTGTTGCTGCATCAAGAGGGATGGTTGATGATGTGATTGATCCGAGAGAAACAAGAATTAAGCTCATTCAGGCGCTTGAAATGATGCGAAATAAACATGAAGAACGTCCAAAGAAAAAGCATGGAAACATACCGCTGTAATAAGTGACGTTTCTTCGTTATACTTAATACTTATTACTAGTTTCCGGAGGTTTTAAGATGAATAAAGAACGTGTAGTGAATCAATTTATTGAACTTGTTAAAGTGGATTCTGAAACGAAATACGAATCTGACATTTCTGAAGTGCTGAAGAAAATATTCACTGACCTTGGGTGTGAGATTGAAGTAGATGACAGTATGAAAGAAACCGGGCACGGTGCTAACAACCTGATTATTACGCTAAAAGGACAGGATCAGTCAGCTGATACCATTTACTTCACATCCCACATGGACACAGTTACGCCAGGTAAAGGAATTAACCCTGTCATCAAAGAGGATGGATACATTTATTCTGATGGTTCAACTATTCTTGGTGCGGATGATAAAGCAGGTATTGCCGCGATGATCGAAATGATTCATCAGTTAAAAGAACAGAATATCAGTCACGGAGATATTCAATTTATCATTACTGCCGGTGAAGAATCAGGACTCGTTGGTGCTAAAGCGCTTGATCCTTCTTATGTAAAAGCAAAATACGGTTATGCTGTAGACAGCGATGGACAAGTTGGGAATATTATCGTTGCAGCTCCGACTCAGGCAAAAATCAGAGCTGTTATTCACGGTAAAACGGCACATGCCGGCGTAGCGCCGGAAAAAGGTGTGTCAGCTATTACAATCGCTTCTAAAGCAATTGCAAATATGAACCTTGGCCGTCTTGACGAAGAAACTACTGCAAATATTGGCCGATTTGAAGGTGGAAGTGCCACCAATATCGTCTGCGACCGTGTAGATGTATTAGCAGAAGCAAGATCACTGGTGCCTGAAAAAATGGAAAAACAGGCACAAGAAATGAAAAAAGCTTTTGAAGATGCTGCAGATGAAATGGGCGGCAGAGCAGATGTTGAGATCCAGGTGATGTACCCGGGCTTTAAATTCAGTGAAGACGATCATGTTGTGCAGTTGGCGAAGAAAGCAGCGAAGAAAATCGGCAGATCATCCGAGCTTCTGACAAGCGGTGGAGGAAGTGATGCGAATGTCATTGCAGGTATGGGTGTGCCAACTGTGAATCTTGCAGTAGGCTATGAAGAAATCCATACAACCAACGAACGCATGCCGGTTAATGAATTAGTAAAATTAAGCGAATTGCTGACTCAGATTGTGAAAGAAAGCAACAAATAAAAAAGCAGGTATTCCTGCTTTTTTATTTGTTCGACTATAATATTATTATGTAAACTAAATATGCATGGAAAACTCTGTTCGTTTATGGTACATTAGTATCATTCGGTAAAGGGGGAATTTAGTTATGGAAGATGGATTAAAAGCAGTTGTTTTTAAGTGTGGAAACGAAGAATACGCCATTTCAATTCAATCCGTTATATCAATTGAAAAAGAAGAGAAAGTAACACCTGTTCCTCATCTTCCGGCATATATGCCCGGGATCACTGAAGTCAGGGGAGAGCTTGTCCCTGTTTTGGATTTTGAAGAGATACTTTATAACAGGCCGCTTGTTGCTGAAGAATCAAAGATGCTTGTATTGAAAACAGAACAGCTTTCACTTGCTGTAAGGGTAAGAGATGCAAAGGAAATCATTGATATCCCGGCAGAGCGTCTAAAAGAAATAGGACTTGCAGCATACAGAAGAACAGAGTATTTCACTTCAGTTGCACAACTCGAAAATCGCCTGATTACTATTATTGATCCGGAGATTCTGACAGAGAGTCTCGATGGAATGAAAGAGATCAGGGAATATATAGCCGAAGCCAAATCACAGGAAATTTCCTGATTATAGATCATGATTGATCAGATGTTCCTTTATAAAGGAACATTTTTTTTTGCGTGGTTTTCGTGTAATATTTTCAGTAGGTAACAATAGAGGGGATTGAGTTGATGAGCGGAAGCGGAAAAATTATTCTTCATATCGATATGAACAGCTTTTATGCTTCAGTAGAAGCTGCTCATCAGCCCGAACTGAAAGGGAAGCCGATTGCAATTGCAGGTAACCCTGAAGAGCGGAGAGGTATTATTGTCACCTGCAGCTATGAAGCGAGGAGTAAAGGTGTCAAAACTACGATGCAGGTACATGAAGCGCTGAAACTATGTCCTGAGCTGATTGTACTCAGACCTGATTTCACACGCTACAGACAGGCATCTAAGGCCATTTTTGATATTCTGAGAAGTTATACAACGATGGTTGAGCCTGTATCAATTGATGAAGGATATATGGATATTACAGAAGTTGAGGGAAACCCGATTGAGTTGATTCAAGAAATTCAGGACAGAATTCTGAGGGAGCTTGATCTTCCTTGCAGTATTGGCGTTTCTCCAAATAAGTTTCTGTCTAAAATGGCCTCGGATATGAAAAAACCGATGGGGATAACAGTGCTGAGGAAAAGAGAAATTGAGCACAAACTCTGGCCTATGCCGATCCGTGAGATGAACGGCGTAGGGGAGAAGACGGCTGAAAAGTTATCTTCTCTTTCTATCGAGACCATTGGGGATCTTGCATCAGCTGATGAAATAAAACTGAAAGCACTGCTTGGTATTAATGGTCTGAAGCTGAAAAACAGAGCAAATGGAATCGATTCAAGAAAAGTGGATCCGGAAAGTGTATATGATTATAAAAGTGTGGGAAATTCCACAACACTGCCGAAGGATCTGACAAATCAAAGTGAATTGTTAAAAGTCATTGATCAGCTATCAGTAAAGGTCAGTGAACGGTTAAGTACGAAGCAGATGATCGGATATGCTCTTCAAATCATGATCCGTTTTAAAAACAGAAAAACCATCACCAGGAGTCTTACCCTCAGTCACCCGTTATATGACAGAAATCATATTGCTGAGCAGGCAAAAGGACTTTTTCTGAAGCACTGGAACGGAACACCGGTCAGGCTGCTCGGTGTCACGGTACAAGATCTGGCTGATAAAAGTCATGCTTATAAACAGATTGACTTATTTTCATATGAGGAAGATGTAAAGTATGAGCCGGTTGAAAAAGTGATCAGAGAACTTGAAGAGAAGCACGGAAAAGGAATTCTGACACGCGGGATGAAAAGCGCGAAAAGCGTCCAGAATGCAGAGACCAGTTTCAGTAAGGATTTTCTTGATGACCATAATTAGAGGGTCATCGTTCGATTTTTTGGCGTTTAATGATACAATAGTTTAGGATCAAAGGGAGAACGAAGACAGAAAGGAAGTTGATTATGTCAAAACATCAATTTGGCGTTGTCGGTTTGGCAGTTATGGGGAAAAACCTTGCATGGAATATTGAAAGCAGAGGTTTTTCAGTTGCTGTGTATAACCGGTCTTCTGAAAAAGTTGACGATATGTTAAATGAATCCGGAGGCAAGCAGATCCACGGTACATACAGCCTGGAAGAGTTTGTGGATTCGCTTGAGACACCAAGAAAAATTATGCTGATGGTAAAAGCAGGTCCTGCTACAGATGCAACAATCTCAGGGTTACTGCCATTACTTGATAAAGGTGATATTCTGATCGATGGTGGTAATACGTTCTATCAGGATACAATCCGCCGTAATAAAGAGTTAAGTGAGTATGGCGTACACTTTATCGGCACCGGCGTATCCGGCGGCGAAGAAGGCGCACTGACAGGCCCATCGATTATGCCTGGCGGACAAAAAGAAGCATACGATTTAGTAGCTCCTATTTTTAACGAAATTTCTGCTAAAGTTAATGGGGAAGCCTGCAGTACGTATATCGGCCCTGATGGTGCGGGACATTATGTGAAAATGGTGCATAACGGAATTGAATATGCAGATATGCAGCTGATTGCAGAATCCTACTTCCTGATGAAACAGGTGCTGGGCCTGGATGCTGCAGAATTACATGAAGTATTCACAGAGTGGAATAAAGGTGAACTCGACAGCTACCTGATCGAAATTACAGCAGACATCTTTAAAAAATATGATGATGAAACCGGTAAGCCGATGGTAGACGTCATTCTTGATAAAGCAGGACAAAAGGGTACAGGTAAATGGACAAGTCAAAGTGCACTTGATCTTGGAACACCGCTTCCGATCATCACTGAATCCGTGTTTGCACGGTTTATTTCAGCACTGAAAGATGAGCGTGTAAAGGCAAGCGGTATATTAAGCGGACCTGAACCGCAGTTACCTGAGGAAGATAAAAAAGAGTGGATTGAAGCGATCAGACGCGCGCTTTACATGTCTAAAATTGCTTCCTATGCACAAGGCTTCGCTCAGATGAGAGCTGCTTCTGAAGAGTATGGCTGGGATTTGAAATTCGGTGAGATTGCGATGATTTTCCGAGGAGGCTGTATCATTCGAGCACAGTTCCTGCAAAAGATTAAAGAAGCTTATGACAGAAATCCGCATCTGACTAATCTGATGCTTGATGATTACTTTAAGACAATTGTTGAAAATTATCAGAGTGCACTGCGTGAAGTGATTGCACTTGCTGTTAAGAATGGAATTCCGGTACCTGGCTTCTCTACAGCGCTGTCTTATTATGACAGTTATCGTACAGCGGTTCTGCCGGCTAATCTGATTCAGGCTCAGCGTGACTATTTCGGCGCGCATACGTATGAGCGCACGGATAAAGAAGGTACATTCCATACTGAATGGATTGAAGATTAATCAATACCCGCCTTTCATTTTGGAAGGCGGGTATTATAGAATGGAGAGACTCTCATGAGAAGACTGTACGGTGCAATTGTATTTTATGCAGGTATTATGCATTTTCTTAAAGAAAGAAACTTCAGAAAAATCGTCCCGCCAGCTTTACCGTTTAAAAAAGCCATTGTCTACATAACAGGTGTGATTGAAATTGTCATCGGAGCCATGCTTGTTCTTGATAAAGGGGCAAAACTAGGAGGAAAACTGCTGGCGCTCTTTCTTGTTGCCGTCTGGCCGGCCAATATCTATATGGCGCAGAAAAATGTGAGGATCGCAGGAAAAAAGATGCCTGCTGCGCTTTGGGGAAGAGTCCTTTTTCAGATTCCGCTGATTCAGTGGGCGTTGAAGATAGCAAAAAAGTAAGGCAGAGATGCCTTACTTTTTTTATGCTTATTCGTCAACTTCCAGTTCGCCGATTGGCCACCACTCAAAACCATCCTGTTCAAGCAGCAGGTCACTTTTGTGAGGTCCCATTGATCCTGCGAAATAATTCGGAAACGAAGTATCTTTTGTTTTTTCCCAATGATCAGAGATTTTATCAACAAAACTCCACGAATGCTTCACTTCATCCCAGTGTGTAAAGTTAGTCGCATCTCCTAAAATACAGTCTAATAGAAGTTTTTCATATGCTTCAGGTGTGTTAATCCCGTCAATACTGCTTGCAGAATAGCTGAGCTTCACACTGTCAGTATCAATACCCTGGGCCGTTTTCTTGGCATTTAAGTGAAGTGTAATTCCTTCATCAGGCTGAATATGAATGACCAGCAGGTTAGGATCCATTGAATGCTCTTTATTATAATAAAGGTTCATTGGAATATCCTTGAACTGCACAACAATTTTTGTTGATTTTACTGCCATGCTTTTCCCGGTACGGATATAAAAAGGTACACCTGCCCAGCGGAAGTTATCAATCATTACCTTACCTGCAACAAATGTCTCGGTATTGGATTCAGAATCAACATTATCATTTTCCCTGTAACCCTTTTGTTCACGCTTGTAATCAGATCCGTACTGCCCTCTGATAAAGTAATTGTCCACCTCTTTACCTTCAACCGGACGCATGGCGCGCAGAACACGTACTTTTTCACTTCTGATCTCATCAGTACTCAGGCTGATCGGAGGCTCCATTGCAAGCAGTGCAACCATCTGAAGCATATGGTTTTGTACCATATCTCTCAGAGCACCACTTTTTTCATAATATCTCCCGCGTTCTTCCACGCCGAGTACTTCTGAAGAAGTAATCTGGATATTTGAAATAAAGCGGCTGTTCCATAATGGTTCGAACAGTGCGTTTGCAAAACGGATCACTTCGATGTTCTGCACCATTTCTTTACCAAGATAGTGGTCAATCCGGTAGATTGATTCTTCAGGAAATGACTGTCTGATCTGATCATTCAGTGCATTTGCTGAAGGCAGACTGTGGCCGAACGGTTTTTCTATGACAAGACGGCAGAAACCTTGATTATCTGTCAGACCATCGGATTTTAAGTGATCTGTAATGGTGCCGAAAAACTCCGGAGCCATTGCAAGGTAGAAGATTCTATTACCTTTTAAGTCAAACTTTTCGTCAAGTTCATCAGCAACGTGTTTAAGCTTTATGTATGATGAGGAATCTTCCACATCATGCGACTCATATACACAGTGTTCGATAAATGAATCAATATGATCATGATTATCAGAAGCAGTCATTAATGAATCCCGGATGTGGGTTGTGAATTGCTCATTTGACCATTCACGGCGACCGATACCCAGCACTGCAAATTGCTTTTCCAGACTTCCTTTTAGATAAAGCTGGTATAATGAAGGGTACAATTTGCGTTTAGCAAGGTCTCCGGTTGCGCCAAATATCATAATTAATGTTGGTGGTGTTGATGTCTGTTTCACTTTCAGGACCTCACTTTATAATGTCATTCGGCATAATGCCGGATTTGCAATATCTAAATTGTATAGCGGCTCCCGGTCAGATGCAACCTTTACGCTGAACTTGAACATACAGGTAACATGATTTAACCTGTTAAAATATATTCACAGAATGATTACTATCATTTATTCAGGAGGAAGTTATGCGTTTACATTTTTTAGGTACAGGTGCAGGTGTTCCGGCTAAAGAAAGAAATGTTTCCGCCGTTGTATTAAAACAGATCAATAAAAATGGTGACAGCTGGCTATTTGATTGCGGGGAAGCAACGCAGCATCAGATTCTGCATACTTCGATTAAACCAAGAAGAATCAATAAAGTATTTATTACACATTTACACGGTGACCACATCTTCGGCCTGCCCGGATTTCTTGGAAGCAGGTCTTTTCAGGGAGGGACCGGACCATTAACTGTATATGGACCAGAGGGGATAAAAGAGTATATAGAAACCTCATTACGACTCAGTAAAACCTATTTAAAATATGAGCTTTCAGTGATCGAAGTATCAGACGGGGAAGAGTACATAGAGGATGGCTTTACAATCAGTATCAGACAGCTGGATCATGTCATCCCATCTTTCGGATACAGGCTTGTTGAACAGGACCAGCAGGGAAAACTGGATAGTGAAAAACTGCAGTCTATCGGGATTGAGCCTGGTCCAATTTATAAGCAGCTGAAAAATGGAGAGAAGGTTATGTGGAAAGGGCAGTTGATCGATGGACATGATTTTCTGGATGAGCCTAAGAAGGGGAAAGTGATTGCAATTGCAGGTGATACAAGAAAATGTGCTGCTGTCGCTGATCTTGCATATAAAGCAGACTTGCTCATACATGAAGCAACTTTCGGTAGTGAAAATGAGAAGCTTGCTAAAGATTATTATCATTCGACTGCAGCTCAGGCTGCAGAGATTGCGAAAGTTGCCGGTGTTAAAACACTCTGGCTCACACACATCAGTGCACGCTATGCAGATGGGAAAGAAACAGAACTTTTGATGCAGGCAAAAGAAATTTTTCCTGAAACCTATATCGCCAAAGATCTGCATGAAACAGATATCAATTAATGAAAGCAGGATGGGCCAGGTGTATGACCCATCCTTTCTTTTGGGTTTAAAATACCCAGCCGCGCTTATATTGTGTCATTGGTTCAATAGACGTCTGCAGGTCGAGTGCCGCTCTTCTCGGCCAGTATGGATCTCTCAGCAATTCTCTCGCGATAAAGATCAAATCAGCGCGATTGTTCTGGAGAATTTCCTCTGCCTGAAGTCCGCTCGTAATCAGACCAACAGCCCCCGTATCAATTCCGCCTTTATGTTTAATCACCTCTGCCATAGGCACCTGGTATCCGGGATAAGCATGAATCTGAGCTGGAATGACAGCCCCTGAGCTGACATCAATCAGGTCAACACCCTGTTGTTTCATCCATTTTGCATATGTAGCATAATCTTCAGGTTCTAATCCTTCCTCGTGCCAATCACTTGCAGAAACCCGTACAAATAGAGGGCCGGACCATTCTTCATTCACTGCTTCAATGATTTCTTTCAGGAACCTGTAGCGGTTTTCTTCAGAGCCTCCGTAATCATCAGTTCTTCGATTAGAGAGAGGGGATAAAAATTCATTTATTAAATAGCCGTGCGCCGCATGCAGTTCAATAATGTCAAAGCCTGCTTCACGAGAACGTCTGGCACCATCTTTAAACGCCTGAACTGTTTCATGGATCTGCTGGTGCGACATTTCTTCAGGCTGCTTCATATTTTCGTTAAAAGCGATTGCAGAAGGTGCAATGATTGAGCCGTCAGTCATTGACTTTCTTCCGGCGTGTGCGAGCTGAATAGCAGACTTTGCATCATGTTGACTGATCAGATCTGTCAGCTCTTTCAAGCCGTTAATATGATCATCACTCCAAATCCCCAGGTCTTCATTCGAAATTCTTCCCTGAGGCGTAACTGAAGTAGCTTCGAGCATAATTAAACCTGTCTGTCCTGCAGCTCTTGAAGCATAATGGACTTTATGAAAATCGGTTACCATTCCGTCCTGCTGACTACAGGAATACATACACATTGGCGCCATAACGATACGATTTTTTAAGGTAACGCCTTTTATTGTATATGGGGAGAACAAAACTGTATTCATCAAATAACCTCCTGTAATGACATTCCATACCAGTATATCATCATTAAAAAAAGAGCTGAATTTTCAGCTCTTTTTCTTCAGCTCTTTCATGGAATAAGTCGTTCCTCTCCAACTGATTCCGCCTCTTAAAGCAGTCAATGCAGCAGCTCTGAATATTGCGTATATGAATAAGGCTGCCGAAACAGGAAACACTGCAGCATGCCATACAGGATAGGCAGTCAGCCTTTTGGTAATCGGAATATACACTGCAATGATTGCTGCAATCGTGACCCATGCCATAGCAGCAGTTAAAAGGTCCGGACTGAAGACGGCTATAAAGGGGAGAATCTGCGAAGTGAACACTCCGCACATAGCAAACAGCGTAAAGAAATAGCTGTAATGCAATCCTGCGAACGCATTCTTTTCAAGTCCTTTGAAAGCTTCATTTAAAGAAGGGTACCACTCTACACGAAGCATGGTTTTAGCAGTAGCCATCCTTTGTTTAAACCCTTTCTTTTTAATGCGTATTCCTAATTGCAGATCATCGTCAGGTCTTAATCTGATTGCCTGGTGACCACCGATCTTTGCATAAGATGATTTTGTAATCATATTAAAAGCACCGATGCCCATTCCGTTTTTTGAGCGGTCCCGGTTTGCTGACCAGGGTCTCTTATAATAGGAAAACCCGAATAAAAAGAAAGCGACAAACGCTTTCAATAGAAAACTTTTAGATTGCAGGTCAGGTGAGACCGTCAGATGGTCAATTTTCATACGCTTCATATAGTGAAACGCTTTTGCCACCATATCGGGCTCATAGAGTACATCTGCATCCGTGAACAGGTATACGCTGCCGGAAGCGGCTTTTGCTCCTCTGTGAAGGGCATAATTTTTTCCAAGCCATCCTTCAGGAAGTGATTGAATATGAATAACTCTGATTCTGTTATCAAGTGCAGAGAGTTTATCCATTATTTTACCTGTATCATCACTTGAACGATCGTTGATTAAGATCCATTCTATCTGACTATACGTCTGATTTAACTGGGAGCGGATACTATTTTCAATATGTCTTTCTTCATTTCTCGCAGGAACAATCACACTGATCATACCGCCTGAACTGAGCGGAGGTTCTTTTTCTAAAGCAGGCAGTTCTAATAGCCCGCGGTAAGTATCTGCTGCTATAACCATCCAGAACAGAGCTGTAATGGAAAGTATGATAAAAAGCATGAACACAGCTCCTTTTATACAATCGTACTGAAAGCTGCTCGAGCACTGCAAGTATTAACTGCTGTGAGTCTGCTCAAATTGTCTCCGCAGGCGTTCAGAATGAACTGTGGCTTCTTTAATACAGGCTGCAAAAGCATCTTTTACCTGTCTGCAGTCTAGCTCAGCAATTCCCGCTTCAGTTGTGCCGCCTTCACTTGTAATGGCTTTTCGTAAATTTTCAGGCGACTGATTGGATGTTTCGAGCATATGGGCGGCTCCTTTTAATGTCTGAATAATAAAAGGCATGGCATCCTCACCAAGCTCAGCAGCTGCTTTTTCCATTGCTTCAACTACATAATAAATATAAGCAGGTCCGCTTCCGGATAACCCCGTTACAAGATCAAGTCGTGATTCTTCCACGTAAGTAACTGACCCGATCGATGAAAATATAGAGCGTGCTACAGCTTTTTGAGAGTCAGAGAGCTGACTGTTAAATGATAACCCTGTTGCAGATTCACCGATCATGGCTGACGTATTAGGCATGGCACGGGCAATTGCTCCATGGCCAAGTATCTGCTCAATAAAACTGATCGAAAGTCCTGCGAGCACAGAAATCAGCAGCTGTCTGTTATAAAATGGCTTAACGGAAGAGAGTGCCTCTTTTGCATCTTTCGGTTTTACTGCAAGAATGATCAGATCAGCCGCATCAAATAATTCACTGAAATTATAGGTAGATTTCACACCATAATGCTCAGAAAGCTTATCAAGCCTGGCGTGATCATGTTTATTGGTCACCCAGATATCTGTATGTTTAAATTCGCTTGAGTTTTTCATCCCCTTAATCATTGCTTCAGCCATGGAACCGGCTCCTACAAAAACAATTTTCATGATACATTCCTCCTCTGAAAATATTAAAGAACCCTTCCGTCCCTGTAAAAAGGACGAAAGGGTTCTTCCGTGGTACCACCTTAATTTGCAGACTATCCTGCACACTCAAAGCGCCTCTAACGCGGGCAGGGCGGACAGTTTTATGTCACTCTAAGGGCAGGTTCGGCGATTGGGTGGACTGCAGAATTTTTCAGCCTGTGAATTCTGCTCTCTATTGTCTCCATAGACGCTTACTATTCCTTATCATCGATTTTATTTATTATTGAGATTATGCTTAGTTTAGAGTTGAATGTCAAGAACATTTTTGTTTCGCTTAACAAAGCAGGGGAAAAAGGCTACACTAGAGAAAAAGTGAATAGTTATTCATTCCAGGAGGTTCAATATATGAAAGATCCGGTTATTCACCAACTTACAATTCCCACCCCGTTTGCTGTGGGGGATGTTCATACTTATTTATTGGTAGACGATGCAGTAACACTCATAGATACGGGTCCCGACACTGCTGAAGGGAAAGGTACGCTGATCAAAAAACTGAACGAAATTGGTTTTCAGCCAGAAGACATTGATCAGATCGTATTGACGCATCATCATCCTGATCATGCAGGTCTGACTGAATTTTTCGGTGATGCAAAGCTATTTGCACATAAGGACAGTGAGCGGTTTCTGGTCAGAAACGATTCATTTATGAACATGCATGACTTTTTTTACAATGAATTTTTCAAACAGGCCGGTCTGCCGGAACCTTATTTTATCCTGATTGAAAAAATGAAAGAGACGCTGAGTGTCATGGGGAAGAGGCCGGCTGATGAATATTTGGCTGACGGTGATTTGCTGCCCGGACATCAGGGGTGGCGTGTAATGGAGTCCCATGGTCATTCGCAGGGACATATATCACTCATTCATGAAAACGGCATGGTTATAGGCGGAGATCTGCTGATCAGGCATATTTCATCTAATCCGCTGATTGAACCTCCATTTGGTATCAATCAGCCAAGGCCGCTCCCTCAGCTGCAATATAATGAATCGCTTAAAAAACTGGCTGCACTGAATCCTACAGTCGTATATCCGGGTCATGGAGAAGTCATTGTTCAGGCCGCTGCATTAATTTCCGAGCGCTTAATCAAACAGGCCGAACGCGCCGGATATGTAAAATCACTTCTTCAGCAGAAAGAGGCAACTGTATTTGAACTCTGCACTCAGCTTTTTCCCAAAATTTATAAAAAACAGCTCGGTCTCACGCTTTCAGAAACCCAGGGACAAATTGATTATTTGATGGCTGAAGGGGAAATCAGAGCTGCAGATATGAGTGGGTCAGCTGTTATTTACAAAGCTGAAAGCGGGGTGAAACTATGAGTCATTTAACAGGAAAAACAGTGTGGGTTACCGGTGCTTCAGGTGGCCTTGGAAGAGCGATTGCTGAAGAAGCTGCAAGAAGCGGTGCGGATCTGATTTTAACTGCAAGAAATGAACGGGGACTGATTCAGACAGGGGAGAGGTGCCGGCAGTTTGGAGCCGGTCAAGTACTGATCAGGCCGTTTGATCTGAACCGGATAGAAGAAATCCCGGCTTTCGCACAATCTGTTATAAACGAAAGCGGCCGCATCGATATCCTGGTTAATAATGCAGGGTTTGGGCTGTTTGAAAAGCTGGAGGATACTCCTTCAGAAACAATGATTTCAATGATCAATGTAAATGTTACTGCGCTTATGCTGATGAGCAGAGCGGTCATTCCAGCCATGAAAGCACGGGGAGGGCATCTTGTTAACATCGCCTCTCAGGCAGGGAAGCTTGCAACTCCTAAATCTTCTGTCTATTCTGCTGCCAAACATGCGGTACTGGGATTCTCAAACAGTCTCAGAATGGAACTCGCAGAGGACAATATACGGGTTACTGCAGTTAATCCTGGACCAATTGAAACAGACTTTTTTGAAACAGCTGATCAGTCGGGCAGGTATACAGATAACGTGAGGAAGTGGATGCTTTCACCGCGTACAGTTGCAAAAAAGACAGTTGAAGTATTTTATACTGATAAAAGAGAAGTGAACCTTCCGGGCTGGATGAATGCAGCGTCAAAAGCCTATACTCTGGCACCTGGCATGGTGGAGCGTCTCGGTAAAAAAGGCTTTAACCAAAAATAAGCGCAATTGCGCTTATTTTTTTTTAACTCACTCATTCAACTCTTTTTCTGCTCTGACACAAGATTCAAAAACACCTTTATGTGATGCGTCGCAAAAAGGCATTCGTTTTGACTGCCCGCATCTGCACAGTGAGAATACCTGTTTAACCGGAAACTGGTTGCCATCCATATCTACGAGTTCAACATCCCCTGTCACTTTTAAAGATCCATTATCCATTACTTTAATCTGTACTTTTTTCTCCATATAATCCCCTCCGCAAACATGATTCGTTTCTGATGCTACTTGAAAAGCTTTTCAAAAGCAAGATACCCCAGATCCAATAAAGATCATGCTATACTTAAAAAATGGAGGCGGTTAATATGAAAATTGAAATTACCAGTATGGCAGCAGAAAAAATTGCTGAAAAAATCCCTTCTGAATCGGGCTTTTTAAAATTAAAATATGACACTGAAGGAACGGGCTGCGTATTAAATGGTGTGCCTATCCTCTGGTATGTGGAGGAAGCGGCAGATGGAGATCAGTTAATTGAGACGAATGACCGGCCGATCCTTGTTGAAGAATCAAAAACAGTTTTTTATGATCAGAATCTTAAAATCGACTATTCTGAGTCAGCACGCATGTTTCAGCTGAAAAGCCCGGGACAGACAATTAATGGCAGGATGAGCTTGAAAAATATGATCAAGTAGCAAAAAAGCGCCTGAGTAAAGGCGCTTTTTTGCTACTTAGAATAAAAATATTCATTTAAGAATTCGTCGATTTGCTTGCTGTATGCGTCAGGGTTAGCAGTATAGGATTGTGCATGCCCGCCTTCCTCAGGTATAAAGATTGATTTTGGACCTTCTTTTAAGTCATAAAGCGTTTCTGTCATGTGTGAAGGTATGAAGCTGTCATGCTTACTATGAATAAAAAGAACAGGTTTCTGTATGTTTTTAACAGCTGCTTTAGGTGATACCCCCCTGATCCTGTATCTGTCCCTAATCAAGATAAATGTTCCCACGAGGTTTAGAGCCGTTTTGATAATATACGAAGAACGCGAGGATTTAGTCATCAAAAAGCTTAACTGTTCAGTCAGGTCTGAAAAAGGACAGTCCGCTATATAAAAGGCCCCGCGGTCTTCAACACTCCCGGCATACAAAAGCATCGTGACAGCGCCCATTGATTCTCCGTGAATACCAAATACCGTCTGTTCACCTTCTTCGGTAATCAAATGATCAATGACTGCTTTTAAATCTGTTTTTTCGAAATGGCCATAACTCGTACTTCTGCCCCCTGAGTCACCATGGCGTCTATGATCATATATAACCGCATTAAATCCCTTCTCAAGAAACAAATTTACGTATTTCATCGAATTAATCTTTGTTTCAGTGACCCCATGACAAAAAACGATAAATGGGGCCTGTGGATATTTCTTTATAATGACTGTATGAATAGCATAACCGGTCGGAGAAGGGATACTGAATTCTTTTTTGGGCAGCTGTCTGTACATGTCAGGATCGAAATATCCAGCTGCCTTTTCACGTTCTTCGATTTCAGACGGGTCCTTCAGCTTCATAAACATAATTTTGTTAGAAAGCAGCACGCCAAGCGCGCTGATTCCGGTAATTGCTGTAAAGGCAGCAACGTTTCTTTTTCTCAATCCAATCCCTGCTTTCTATTTTTCCTTCTTTTTATAAGACTGATAATACCAGCTCGAAAGCTCACGGGATACATGAGGCTCTACTATACTGATTGCCTGCACAAGTTGGTCAAGATCTATACCGGTTTCAATACCCATGCGCTCCAGCATATACACGACATCTTCAGTGGCGGCGTTTCCGCTTGCACCAGGCGCAAACGGGCAGCCTCCGAGACCTCCGGCTGAGGCATCGAATCTGGTGACACCGGCACACAGTGCAGCATAAATATTCGCAAGCGCCATTTTACGGGTATCGTGAAAATGTGCGGCCATCAGGACGTCAGGCAATTCTTTTATCAGCATACTGAATAATGCATAAGATTCTTTTGGCGTAGCTTTACCAATTGTATCAGCTACACTTAATTCGTTCACACCTGCATCAGCAAGCTTTTTACATAATTCTAGCGTTTCTGCCGGTTTAATTGCCCCCTCATATGGACAGTGAAATGCTGTGGAAATACAGGCTCTGATATAGATTCCGCTATCTTTTAATTCTTTTATATGTGGAAGCAGACCTTCAACTGCTTCTTCAGTAGTTTTGTTTATATTTTTCTGATTAAAAGTTCTACTGACACCGATAAAAATGGCAACAGCTTTAGCACCTGCTGCCAGTGCAGTATCGATGCCTCTTTTATTAGGTGTAAGAACCATTGTTCCTGAATGTCCGCCAACTTCTTTCATCACCTCAGCTGCATCACTCATTTGAGGCACCCATTTTGGAGATACAAAAGAAGTGACTTCTATTTCCTTGAATCCTGCTCTCCATAATGCATTTATAAACGCTGTTTTCTTTTCTGTAGGAACAAAATTTCCTTCATTTTGCAGTCCATCTCTTGGACCAACTTCAATTACTTCAGCATAACGTGGCAATTCCACACGACCCATCTCCTTTAAATAGCATAATTCAACTTTATCAGAAAAAAAGAAGGTGAAAAAGAAGGAATTAAAGCGCTTTCATAGAAGTGGTACAATAGAGTAGCCGAAAAGGTCTGAAAGGGGCATGGATAATGAAGAAAATTTATCAGTCAGCAGCTGAAGCTGTTGCTGTTTTAAAAGACGGGGATACATTGATGGCCGGGGGATTCGGACTTTGCGGGATCCCGGAGAAGCTGATTCTGGCGATCAGAGACAGCGGAGTAAAAAACCTGACAGTCATATCAAATAACTGCGGGGTGGATGACTGGGGACTCGGACTTTTACTGCAGAATCACCAGATTAATAAAATGATCGGATCATATGTAGGTGAAAATAAAGAATTTGAAAGACAGGTTCTCTCAGGAGAACTTGAAGTTGAGCTTGTACCACAGGGAACGCTTGCAGAGAGAATCAGAGCCGGGGGAGCAGGGGTACCTGCATTTTTTACACCAGCGGGAGTAGGGACTCAAATTGCTGAAGGGAAGGAAGTCAGAACATTTGAAGGTAAGGAATATGTGATGGAGCATGCATTAAAAGCTGACCTCAGTATTGTAAGAGCGTGGCGTGGCGATCACATGGGAAACCTTGTATATAGGAAAACTGCACGCAACTTTAATCCTATGATCGCTGCTGCAGGAAAAGTAACACTCGCTGAGGTGGAAGAACTCGTCGAAACCGGTGCGCTTGATCCTGATCATATTCATACGCCGAGTATATATGTTCAGGGGCTTTTGCAGGCGGACCAGGAAAAAAGAATTGAAAGAAAAACTGTTTCTGCCGGAGGTCAATCAAATGGATAAGAAAAAAATAAGGGAAACCATAGCCAAAAGGGCTGAAAAAGAAATTAATAATGGAGACTATGTGAATTTGGGAATCGGCATGCCGACGTTAGTTGCCAATCATATTTCAGAAGGGAAAGAAGTGATCCTGCAGTCAGAGAACGGTTTGCTCGGGATTGGCAGATACCCTGAAGAAAATGAGCTGGATGCGGACCTGATCAATGCCGGTAAAGAAACTGTCACTGCCATAAAAGGAGCTGCTTTTTTTGATAGTGCTGAGTCTTTCAGTATGATCAGAGGGGGACATGTGGATGTGGCGATTCTTGGGGGTATGGAAGTATCTGAACAAGGGGATTTGGCAAACTGGATGATACCGGGTAAAATGATCAAAGGCATGGGAGGAGCGATGGATCTCGTGCATGGTGCAAGAAAAACAATCATTATTATGGAACATGTCAGTAAAGATGGCAGTCCTAAAATCCTCAGGGAGTGTTCACTTCCATTAACCGGCAAAAAGGTTGTCAGCCGGATCATCACCGAACGGGCAGTCATAGACGTTACGCCAGCAGGGCTGGAGTTATCGGAAGTTGCCCGCGGGTATACAGTGGATGATATTACTTCAAGCACCGGGCCGGACCTTCGTATCTCTGAAAACATTAGAATGGAAGCTTTCTAAATGCGGGGTGACACATATGAAAAAAGGGAAAAATGAAAAAGATGCAGTACTGAAGGATGCATTAAATGAGCAAACGCTTGAAAAGCTCAAAATGTTAAAACAACAGACAGCAGCTGCAGAAGAGGATAAAAGAAAAGCAGAGCTTGCAAGAAAAGCTGAAGAAAAAAGATTGCGCGAAAAAAATAAATCCTTTGAAGAACTGCTTAATGAAAGTGACCTTGATTGGACGAACTACAAAAAATGAGGTGCGGCTGCACCTCATTTTTTGTTACCTGTGTTCAGTATAACCCCTGTTATTTGTAAGTGATTTCAGCAATTCAATTTCCTCGCGGCTAAGAGGTTTCTGATTAATCGCATGAATATTCTCCTGTACCTGTTCAGGGGAGCTCGCTCCGGCAATAATTGTAGATACTTCAGGGTTTGATGCGTTAAATAAAAGTGCCAGTTCTGTCAATGAACGGGTATGAAAGTGACCGGTAATGTTTGCTAGCACTTCCTTCAGTTCCTGATGGCTGTAATGAACGTATCCATTTTCACCGTGTCCAGCGAGTTTTTCATTGGACTTTGCAGACAGTAGCCCTTTAGCAAGCGGACCTCTTGAAATAACCGAAACGTTATTTTCTTTCAGTAAGGGAAAAGCCTGTTCTTCAGGCCTGCGGTCAAGCAGACTGTATTGCATCATATTTGATGAAGCAGAAGATCTTGGTGCATATTCCCTAATTACATTCGGGCGGATTGAAGAAAAACCATAAGCTCTGATTAATCCTTCCTGTTTCAATTCATCGAATGCTTCGATCGTTTCATCAATCGGGTCATCCAGTGTACCGCCATGCAGCTGATATAGGTCAATGTAATCTGTTTGCAGCCGCTTAAGACTATTTTTCACCTGTTCTTTTATGTAGAACTTTGATGCGTCCCAGTACCAGCCGCTTTTATCATCTTTTGCACGATTTCCAACCTTAGTTGCAATCAGAACGTCACTTCTGAATGGCTTTAAAGCTCTGCCAACAATTTCTTCATTTGTTCCATAGTCATATAAGTCGGCGGTATCAAAATAGTTAATACCGTTTTCGTAAGCGGTTTTAATAATTTTTTCTGCTTCGTTATACTCTGTTCCGAGTGACATACACCCGAGACCCAGTAACGAGCTCTCTAACGGTGAAGAGCCAATCCGTCTTTTTTCCATCATCATTCTCCTCTCTATATCAATCATATTCTCTAATTCACCCGTGTTCAAACTATGCTTGAGCAAATAAGAAAGAACATTGATACAATATGAAAGAAGGAGTGATGAAAGTGAAAAAGTTTGAAGAAAAAACATTGAATAAGGATGTACTGTTTACCGGGAAAATTATCAGTCTGCAGGTTGAGGAAGTAGAGCTTCCAAATGGCAAAACGTCGAAACGGGAAATCATTAAACACCCCGGTGCTGTTTGTGTGATCGCAAAAACTGAAGACAACAAATTGGTTATGGTTGAACAATACAGAAAAGCACTAGAGCGTTCAATCGTAGAAATTCCTGCCGGGAAACTTGAACCTGGAGAACTGCCTGAAGTGACCGCTGAGAGAGAACTTGAAGAAGAGACTGGTTACGGCTGTCAAAGTCTGAGCCATTTAATTTCATTTTACACGTCTCCAGGCTTTGCTGATGAGCTGGTACATGTCTATCTTGCAGAGGATTTATATAAAATTGAGGATGCTCATGATACAGACGAAGATGAATTTGTAGAACTGATGGAAGTTACACTTGAGGAAGCAGAAGAAATGGTATTGAACCAGAGAATCTATGATGCAAAAACGGCCTATGCTGTGCAGTACCTCAGACTTAAGCAGTTGAGAAAACATACATAGTATAGATCTGCCTGCATAAGATTTCTGTGCAGGGAGGGAATGCACTTGAAGCCGAATCTAAGTACTGTTATATTGAACTATTTATCACATCACATTGCATACTATACTTTTATCACCATCATACTTTTTGGCGGGACCGCAGCGGGTGCTCTGCTGGTTAATATTTATGGTCCACTGGATATTATGCCTTCATTTCATCCTGATACATTTATGAATGATAAAGTATTCAGTGCCCTGATTGTAGATATGCTCTTTCTCCTGTTTATATGGACATCCGGTTTTACTCTTGCCGGTCTTCCTGTTGCCTGGTTTATAGTATATATGAAGGGTTGTCTTTTCGGATTTGCAGCAGGTATGATGATATACGAACAGGGCCTGTCAGGCGTGCTGGAAGCCGTTATCATCCTGCTTCCCCATAACCTGCTGATTATCGTCCTGTATATTGTGATGGCAGCTGAATCACTAAAGCTTGCAGGCCAGATATGGAAAGGTATCGGAGCCAGACAGCCGCTGATCTATACTGTCCGTCAGTTGAAAAATTCCTATACCCTTCTTTTGGGGACCGCAGCTGTTGGAGTAGTGCTGGCTGGTATCGTAGAGTTTTATATACCCGGTCTTTTAATTGAATTTTTTATCACATAATAATAATTATTAAATAGTAATATCCTTTTCTTCTAATTAATAATGATTATTGTTTGCAAATGAGAATACGTTTGTTATAATGTTGATGACATAATGAGGGAGGGGTCAGTGTGGAAAACAGGATTGAGAGAATCAAAAAACAGCTTCATTCAGCAAGCTACAAATTAACCCCTCAGCGTGAAGCAACAGTCAGGGTGCTACTTGAAAACGAAGCTGATCACCTCAGTGCAGAGGATGTTTACTTACTAGTAAAAGAAAAAGCGCCTGAAATAGGCCTTGCAACTGTGTATCGCACGCTTGAACTTTTATCTGAACTGAAAGTTGTCGATAAAATAAATTTCGGGGACGGCGTTTCTAGATATGACTTAAGAAAAGAAGGTGCTGCACATTTCCATCACCATTTAATCTGTCTGGAATGTGGAGCTGTAGATGAAATACAGGATGATCTGCTCGAAGATGTTGAAGAAATTGTTGAGCGGGACTGGAACTTTAAAATAAAGGATCACAGACTGACATTTCATGGGATATGCCATAGATGTCAGGATTAAGCCAAAACCATGCACATGCGCATGGTTTTATTTTTTTCGCAGTGTTGCGGACTGTCTATAACTCACTAGGTGACATTGATTGTAATTATCTTTAAAATATAGCTATGTTAAAGACCAATATTGTTTCAGCACAGCTGGTGATTGCAGCTGAAATCAACAGCCAACTCTAACAGCGCTTAAATAAAAATGAAACGGGGTGAGGGAATGAAAGAGCATCTGCAGGATTTTATACAATATATGATCATTGAAAAAGGTCTCTCAAAAAATACGATTCAGTCGTATGAACGGGACCTTAAAAGTTATATTGAATATTTGATGAAAGTTGAACAGATCAGCGAAATCAATGACGTCCAGAGACTTCACGTGCTACAGTTTTTTCAGCATTTGAAGCAGCAGGGTAAGTCATCTAAAACGATCGCTAGACATACATCATCCATCAGATCATTTCATCATTATCTGATGAGAAACAGATTAAGCACACAAGACCCTACTGAACATCTGAATACCCCAAAAGCAGAAAAAACTCTCCCGAAGGTTTTATCAATAGAAGAGGTAGAGGCACTGCTCGAGAGTCCTGACCTGACAAAGAAAAATGGATTAAGAGATAAAGCCATGCTTGAAGTATTGTACGGGACTGGAATGCGTGTCAGCGAATTAATTGATTTAAATATGGATGATATTAATATTGATATGGGGTTTATCAAATGCAGAGGGAAGGGAAATAAAGAAAGGATTATACCAATCGGGCAGACAGCAACAGGTGTGATTCAAAGTTATATCCGGCAGCAAAAAACCCGTAAACCGGGTGAACAGGCACTATTTCTGAATCATCATGGAAGAAGACTGAGCAGACAGGGTTTCTGGAAAATATTAAAAGCGCTTACCGGTAGAGCAGGTATTGAAAAAAAACTGACACCGCACACCCTCAGACATTCATTTGCCACACATCTGCTCGAAAATGGAGCAGATTTGAGAGCTGTGCAGGAGATGCTCGGACATGCAGACATCTCAACCACGCAAATCTATACGCACGTATCTACAAAAAGAATCAGGGAAGTATATTCACAGTTTCATCCGAGAGCCTGATTCTCGGTACAATTAGTTGTCAGACTTCAGACGTATCTCTTGTCACATTGGATTAAAAATAGGTACAATATAAGCAGTGATTAAAGGAGGAAACAATTATGAGTGATAATCGATTTAAGCGTATTCATCTGATTGTAATGGATTCAGTTGGAATTGGAGAGGCTCCGGATGCTGAGGCATTTAATGATAAAGGCGCACACACCCTTGGCCATATTGCAGAGCATATGAATGGACTGAATATGCCGAATATGGGAAAGCTGGGCCTTTCAAATATAGAAAACATTAAAGGGATCGAGCCGCAGGCAGAACCTCTTGCGAAATATACAAAAATGCAGGAAGCTTCTGTAGGTAAAGATACAATGACCGGTCACTGGGAGATCATGGGTCTTAACATTGATACACCTTTTAAAGTGTATCCGGATGGTTTTCCATCTGAACTTATCCAGGCTCTTGAGGAAAAGACAGGGCGTAAAGTAATCGGAAATAAGCCGGCAAGCGGCACTGCAATTCTTGATGAGCTGGGTGAAGAACATATGAAAACTGGCGCGCTCATTGTTTATACATCAGCAGATCCGGTTCTTCAGATTGCTGCCCATGAAGATATCATTCCGATTGAAGAGCAATATAAAATCTGTGAAATTGCAAGAGAGCTCACGCTCGATGAAAAGTATTTAGTCGGACGTATTATTGCAAGACCGTTTATCGGGGAACCGGGTTCTTTTAAACGGACTAAAAATCGTCATGACTATGCATTAAAGCCTTTTGACCGTACCGTGATGAATGAATTGAAAGATGAAAACCTTGATGTCATTGCGATTGGTAAAATTTCTGACATCTATAATGGTGAAGGTGTGACTGAATCACTGCGCACTGCGGATAATATGGACGGAATGGATAAACTGATTCAGACTTTTGACAAAAATTTTACCGGACTCAGCTTTTTGAATCTTGTTGATTTCGATGCACTATTCGGTCATAGACGCGATCCTAAAGGGTACGGGCAAGCATTAGAAGAATATGATAAGCGTCTGACAGAAGTATTCGAAAAAATGACAGGGGATGACCTGTTAATTATCACAGCTGACCATGGTAACGATCCTGTTCACCACGGTACAGACCATACCCGTGAATACGTACCGCTTCTGGTATACTCACCGTCATTAACTGGAGGGGAAATTCCGTTACGGGAAACGTTTGCTGATATTGGTGCAACCATTGCTGAAAACTTTAACGTAAAAGCTCCGGCATTTGGTAAGAGTTTTTTAACTGATTTAACAAAATAATATTAAACTGTTCAGAGCGGATTTTATACCGCTCTGAATGAAATGAATAAACCTGAAAAGAGGCATCTTAACATGAGAATGGTAGATATTATTGAAAAGAAAAGAAATGGTCAGGAACTGTCAACTGAAGAGATAAACTTCGTCATCGAAGGCTATACAAATGAAACAATTCCCGACTACCAGGTAAGCGCTTTATTAATGGCTATATATTTTGAAGGTATGTCTCAGTCAGAACGTGCAGATTTGACAATGGCAATGGTTGAATCGGGAGACCAGATCGATTTATCTGCAATTGAGGGAATCAAAGTCGATAAGCATTCAACAGGCGGTGTTGGTGATACAACAACGCTGATTCTTGGGCCGCTTGTTGCAGCAGTTGGTGTTCCGGTGGCAAAAATGAGTGGACGCGGCCTTGGCCATACAGGCGGTACAATTGATAAACTTGAAGCAGTTCCTGGCTTCCACGTGGAGCTGTCGAGTGATGAATTCACACGTCTTGTGAATGAAGAAAAACTTGCAGTTATCGGGCAAAGTGGCAACTTAACGCCTGCAGATAAAAAATTGTATGCCCTGCGTGACGTGACAGCAACAGTAAACAGCATTCCGCTGATTGCTTCTTCGATCATGAGTAAAAAAATCGCTGCCGGTGCAGATGCGATCGTACTTGATGTGAAAACAGGTGCAGGTGCATTTATGAAGGATGAAGCGCAGGCACGCGAACTTGCTGAAGCGATGGTTAAAATCGGTAATAACGTTGGCCGTCAGACAATGGCTGTTATTTCGGATATGAGTCAGCCGCTTGGATTTGCAATTGGTAATGCGTTAGAAGTAAAAGAAGCAATTGATACGTTAAAAGGTGAAGGGCCGGAAGATCTGACAGAACTTTGTCTTGTTCTTGGCAGTCATATGGTCGTATTATCTGAAAAAGCCAAAACGCACGAAGAAGCTAGAAAAATGCTTGAAGATGCGATTGACAGCGGCGAAGCACTTAACCGTTTCAAAGCATTCCTTAAAGGACAGGGAGGCGACGCTTCTGTAGTGGACGACCCGGCTAAGCTGCCACAGGCAGAACATAAAATTGAACTGCCTGCTAAGAGCAGCGGTAAAGTCAGCCGCATTATCGCCGACAATGTTGGGACAGCAGCCATGTGGCTTGGAGCAGGAAGAGCAACGAAGGAAAGCGAGATCGACCTTGCAGTTGGGCTGATGCTTAAAAAGAAAGTCGGAGATGAAGTGAAAGAAGGAGAATCACTTGTCACGATTTATGCAAATGACTTATCAGAAGTAGAAAAGGTGAAAGCAAAGCTTTATGAAAGTATTGAAGTTTCATCAGAGGGTCATGCACCAGCCTTAATCGTAGATCAGGTAACAGGACAATAAAGATCGAAGCCGCAGCTCAACGCTGCGGCTTTTTATGTATAAAAAATCAAAAACCACAAATCATAATAAAAACCGTTAAAGGGCGTGTATGTGTTGAAGAAATATATATTTCTCTTTTGCCTGACATTATTTATTTGTCTGCATTCACAGTCCAGTGCAGCAGAACCCGCTTTCGACAATATTAAATCAGGAATTCTGATCGATGCAGATTCCGGAATGGTAATCTATGACCAGAATAGCAGTGAAAAGCTTCCACCGGCATCTATGACCAAAATTGCGACACTCCTTCTAATCATGGAAGAAGTGAACAGTGGCAATCTGAAATGGGATGATGAGGTTACTACAAGCAGCACAGCAGCTGGTATGGGAGGTTCCCAGATCTATTTAAAAGAGGGAGAGACCATGACCGTCCGTGAACTCATCAAAGCAATCTCCATTGCTTCAGCGAATGATGCCTCAGTTGCACTCGCAGAGCATATTGCAGGAAATGAAGAAACATTTGTCAGCAGAATGAATCAAAAAGCTGAAGAGCTTGGATTGAAGAACACTCATTTTAAAAATGTAACAGGGCTTTCCGAAGAAGGTCATGTCAGTTCAGCGATGGATATGGCGAGACTTGCAATGGAACTGCTGACGTATGAGGAGATTACCGAATTTACTGGTACTTATGATGATTACCTCAGACAGGATGAAGATCCATTCTGGCTTGTAAATACGAATAAACTGATCAGATCTTATCCGGGGGCAGATGGGTTAAAAACTGGTTTTACAAATGAAGCTAAATACTGTCTCACCGCCACAGCCAAAAGAGGAGACATGCGACTGATCAGTGTAGTGTTCGGTGCACCAAGCTCAAAAGAAAGGAATCAGGTGTCTTCAGAAATATTAAATTACGGCTTTAAAAACTATGTGACAAAGACTTTTAGTCAAAAAGGTGATGTACTTGCAGAAGCAGCAATTAATAAAGGATCAGCTGAAAAAATACATGCTGAGTTAAAGGACTCCCTGAAAATAATTGAAAAGAAAAATGAAAAAGCTCAATATACGAGAAAACTTACTGTTTATAAAAAACTTGATGCGCCTATCAGCAAAGGCCAGGAGGTTGGATACGTCTCCCTGCAGAAAAACGGTAAAGAAATTTCAAAAGAACTTCTTATTTCCTCCAAACATATTAAAAAAGCTGAATGGATGGATCTGTTCAGACGTTCGTGGAAACGCGTATTATTTGCGGAATAAGTCGAAAAATAACTAGTTTTTTCTACTATTGTCATGAGGCAGGATTTCGTAACGTTAATCGTGAATACTCCGGATTACAGCTGAGATTACAGTCTGACAGCTGAAAAAGGAGGAATAGGTATGGCGTGCAACGTAGAAGCTGAAGTCAAAGGTAACGTTCTTTTACTTAGAATGAGCGGTGAGCTTGATCATCATGAAGTAGGTCCTATTCGAAAAGAACTGATTGAATTGATGGAAAAAGAGTCGATCAGACATATGATTTTAAATCTTGCCAACCTTGAATTTATGGATAGCTCCGGACTCGGCTTAATTCTTGGGAGATATAAGCATCTGCAGAAAATCGGGGGCAATATGGTGTTATGCGCAGCAACACCTGCAGTGAAGAGATTATTTGAAATGTCAGGTATGTATAAAATTCTCATCGTTGAACTGTCAGAAGAACGGGCTTTTTCAAGATTGGAGGCAGTCCAATGAAAAACAGTCTGACATGTCATTTTACTTCCATCAGTGAAAATGAAGGGCTTGCAAGGATGATTGCTGCTTCATTTATCGCGCCATACGATCCGACAGTTGGTGAACTGAGTGACATTAAAACAGTTGTCTCGGAAGCTGTTACAAATGCAGTCATCCATGGTTATAACGAAGAAGATTACCATGAAATAACGATGAAGCTGCGAATCGAGAACAGACTATTGACGATAGAGATCATTGATGAAGGCAAGGGAATGGAAGAAGTGGAGCAGGCAATGGAGCCGCTGTATACTTCAAGACCTGATATGGAAAGGTCCGGAATGGGCTTTACGATTATGGAGCATTTTATGGATCAAGTCGAAGTCAGATCTGCATCTAATCAGGGGACAACAGTCAAAATGGTGAAGCAGCTTTCCGCTGTGAATGCCAATTGTCTGTAGGACACTTTGTATGAATGCAAATTCTATTAATCAGGAAGAAATTCGTGAGTGGATCAGACAAAGTCAGGATGGCAATCAGCAGGCCAGGGACAAAATGGTTGAGAAAAACGTCAGGCTCGTCTGGTCGGTTGTTCAGCGCTTTCAACACCGTGGATATGAATTGGACGATTTATTTCAAATTGGTTCAATTGGATTGTTAAAAGCAGTTGATAAGTTTGACCTTTCCTATGATGTGAAATTTTCGACTTACGCTGTTCCCATGATCATCGGTGAAATTCAGCGTTTTTTAAGAGATGACGGAACTGTAAAAGTAAGCAGGTCCATAAAAGAGCTCGGGTACAAAGTCAGAAGAGCACGTGAACATTTGTCTGCCACATTGAATAAAGTGCCAACACTCTCAGAAATTTCGGATTATCTGGATGTACCGATTGATGATATTGTACTTGCCCAGGAAGCGTCTAAAGCACCCTCTTCCATTCATGAAACTGTATATGAGAGTGAAGGGGATCCAATTACACTTTTAGATCAGCTTGCAGGCGGGGACGATCAGTGGTTTAACCAGATCGCATTAAAAGAAGCGTTGATGACACTTGATCATAGAGACAGGATGATTATATTCTTCCGGTATTTTAAAGACTGGACCCAGTCAGAAGTGGCAAAGGAGTTAGGAATTTCACAGGTGCAGGTTTCACGTATTGAAAAAAAGGTACTATCCTCAATTAAAGATTGGCTTGAAGAAGAACAGAGAGCTTAAGAAGGGGGTGAAGAGCGTGGATGCTTATATCGAAATGAAATCAAAAGCAATGGTCACAGAAGGGCCTGTTACATTGAATGATATTGCTGAAATCTTTGCAGAAGAACACCTTAAGCGGCTCTTAATGCATGACATTGTACTGAAGGATATTGATGGAAGGTACTCAGTGATCAGCAGAACAGACCTCGTAAGGAAGTACCAGCATCAAAACATTGTCATTACAGGCAGTGCCCTTACAATTGTAGAGAAAATGGAAGCATCGCGCTCTTCTGTCGCTCTTTTAATGGCAGTCTGTCTGCTGCTGTTTACAGGTTCGGCATTAACCATTATGTATTTTCATGAGGATGTAAGCATGGCAGAAACGCAGAAGGTCATTGTGGGTATGCTGGGTGATCCTCATCCTTTCTGGTTTCAGATTCCGTATTCTATCGGAATAGGGGCAGGTATGCTGCTGTTTTTTAACCGGATCATTAAAAAGCAGTTTAATGATGAACCGAGCCCGCTCGATATTGAAATTTACAAATATGAAAAGTCGGTTGAAGATTATGTGAAATCTGCTGACCGGCGGGATCACGAATGATTGCAAATCTGCTTGCAGCATTTACAGGGATATCTGGCGGATTTGCTGTAGGTGGCGGGTTTGTTGCATTTATCTCAGTACTTGGTGTATTACCGAGAGTCATATTATTAACATCTCAAAAATCTCAGATACGGATCATAGAATGGGCGCTGATTGCAGGAGCTCTATGTGGGACAGGTGTGCTGATCAGCCCTGTATCTGTTGATATACCATTTCTGGTTCCGGCAGCCGGTCTGTTTTCCGGACTGTTTATCGGGATGATGGCAGCAGCACTAACAGAGGTGTTGAATGTGATTCCGCTTATTACAAGACGTCTGAAAATTGCAGGCAGTCTCGAGATTATTATTACAGCAATTATTGCGGGAAAAGTAGCCGGTTCACTTTTTTACTGGCTGATCTTTTTACCGGTATGGAAGGGTTGAAATGAATGAGAAAGCTTCCTAAAAAAAATCGGGAATTGGACAGCAGGTTAAAAGAGGCTGGACTCGGCAAAAGTTTTGACTTTATCGTCAGAAAAATTGAATTTGGCTCTGAGCAGATAAATATATATGCTGTAAATGGTCTGTGTGAAACGAGATTCATCATGAAAATACTAGATGAATTAAGTGCATTGCATGACTATGATGACAGTGACATGTTCAGAGAAGTAGTCAATCAGAGGATTATTCATCATTCAGTTGAAATGACAGATTCAGAAGATGAGTTAATCAGACAGGTTTTTTCAGGACTAATTGCACTTAAGATTGATGGGGATCAGGAATGTTTTTTAGTAGATGTCAGAAGCTACCCCGGCCGTCAGCCGGAAGAGCCGGATAATGAAAAAGTAGTTAGAGGATCGAGAGACGGTTTTGTCGAAAATATTATCGTGAATACTGCACTTACACGCAGAAGGATCCGGGATAAGGGTATCAGGTTTGAGATGCTTGAAATTGGAGAAAGATCAAAAATGGATGTTGCAATCGGTTATATTGAAGGAATCGCAAATGAAGAGCTCATAGGTATTATCAAAAAAGAAATTTCAGAGATCAATACTGATGGATTGATTATGACTGATAAGTCACTCGAGGAATACATTGTCAAACAGGGGTTTAATCCATACCCGCTTGTCAGATTTACGGAAAGAGCGGATATCGCAGCAGAGCATTTACTTGAAGGTCATATCTGTATCTATATAGATACGTCACCGAGTGTGATGATTGCACCTGCAACCTATTTTCATCATGTTCAGCATGCTGAGGAATTCAGACAGTCTCCTGCAGCCGGCACGATGCTAAGGTTTATCCGGTTCAGTGGAATTATTGCTTCAGTGATTCTGCTGCCATTATGGTATTTACTGGCTATTGACCCGTTTATGAAGCCGATTGAATTATCTTTTATCGGCACGAAAGAAGACTCCGCCATTCCATTGATTATGCAGCTGTTACTGGCTGACATAGGAATAGAGTTTTTAAGAATGGCCGCAATACACACCCCAACTCCACTATCAACTGCAATGGGGCTGATTGCAGCCGTATTGATTGGACAGATTGCAATCGATGTTGGCTTATTTGTGCCTGAAGTCATTCTTTATGTATCTGTCGCTGCGATTGGTACTTTTGTTACTCCAAGTTATGAACTGAGTATCGCTAATAAATTTGCACGGATTTTTCTACTTTTAATGACTGCATTTTTTCATGCGAGCGGACTTGTGATTGGGCTGACACTTATCATCATCTACCTCGCAAAAATTAAAGTTTTTTCGGTACCATATTTATGGCCGCTGATCCCATTCAGACCTATTGCACTCTGGCAGGTTATTACGCGTGTACCTGTAACCAGCTCGTTTTTAAGGCCGATGATCGTCAAATCTGAAGACCGGATCAGACAGAAGAGGAAAAATTGATGGATTGCATGAATTTACTTTACTGTGGTAATGTACTTACTATCTATATATGATATTTCGCAGTAAAGAAGGGATTAAAATATGCATTTTTATGGCACATCATCTGTAAATGATAAAGGGCATTTAACAATCGGTGGAGTAGATACAATCGAACTTGCAAAGGAATTTGGAACTCCGCTTTATGTGTATGATACACAGTTAATCCGTGAGCGCGCGCGGGGTTTCAAACAGACTTTTGATCAATTAGGTGTTACCTCCCAGGTTGCATACGCGAGCAAAGCATTTTCTTCAATTGCTATGATCCAGCTGATTGACCAGGAAGGGCTCAGCCTCGACGTGGTGTCAGGAGGAGAATTGTATACAGCTTTAAAAGCAGGCTTTAATCCTGAAAAAATTCATTTCCATGGAAACAATAAAAGCGCTGAAGAAATTGCTATGGCTTTAGACGCTGATATCGGCTGCTTTGTTGTGGATAATTTTCATGAAATTAACCTTTTGTCAGGTATCTGTAAGGAAAAAGGTAAGACTGCATCTATTTTACTGAGAGTGACACCTGGAATTGAAGCGCATACACATGACTATATTTTAACGGGTCAGGAAGATTCGAAATTTGGGTTTGACCTGCAAAATGGCCAGGCGGAAGAAGCGCTTGTTAAAACACTCGATCTTCAGCAGCTGCACGTACTCGGACTCCACTGTCATATCGGGTCTCAGATTTTTGAAACGACCGGTTTTATCATGGCCGCTGAAAAAATGATTGAAAAAATGTCAGTATGGAAGCAGAAGTATAATTTTTCAGCAGAAGTCCTGAACTTAGGCGGAGGCTTTGGCATACGCTATACGAAAGATGATGAGCCGCTTGCTCCTGGTAAATATGTAGAAGATATTATTACCAGAGTAAAATCGCTTATGGATGAGTATCAGCTCACAATGCCTGAGATCTGGATTGAACCGGGACGCTCGCTTACAGGGGACGCAGGCACAACGTTATACACAGTAGGGTCATCAAAACATGTGCCTGAAGTCAGGAATTACCTGGCGGTTGATGGAGGTATGAGTGATAACATCCGGCCGGCCCTTTATAATGCCAGATACGAAGCTGTCATTGCAAACCGTCCTGAAGCTAAGCCGGAATCTGTTGTATCGATTGCGGGTAAATGCTGTGAGTCGGGAGATATGCTGATTTGGGACCTGCCGATCACTATGCATTCATCAGGAGATGTACTTGCAGTATTCTGCACCGGTGCTTATGGCTACGCAATGGCTAATAACTATAACCGTATTCCGCGTCCGGCTGTAGTGTTTGTTGAAAATGGTGAAGCGGAACTTGTCATTGAGCGCGAAAATTATGAAGACCTGATCAGACATGACCTGCCATTAAAAGTGCAGCATGGAGGTCAGAAATGAAAAAGCAAAACATCATAACTTTTATTGTCCTGTTGATTATGGCTGTTATCTGGGGAATTATCTACTGGGCTTTCATCGTCTGAAGGCAAAAATTGAAAAGTTCTGCTGCATCTAGTATGATATGTAACGGTATAAGTACTAAATGGATTTAACCGGATATGATTACAACTTGGTGAGGAGTACTTTATGTTAATTCGTTATAAAAAATCCTTTGAGAAAATTGCAATGGGCCTGATGTCTTTTATGCCAACTGAAAAAGAGATCAAACAACTGCAGCAGTCAATGAAGCAGTATGAGGAAGAACCGAATTTTCAGTTATATCTCTGGAAGGAAGAGGATATTATCGGTCTTGCAGGTGTTGAGATTGATGAGGAGCGTGTTACTTTGCGTCACATCTCAGTTAATCCCTCTCACCGTAATGAAGGAGTAGGGCACCGTATTGTTTCAGCGCTTAAAGAAATGTACAACGAAAAAGAATTGGGTAGTACATCGTACACAGAAGGATTTTTTCAAAAATGTAATGATAATGAAACCGCAGCTGAATAATGCTGCGGTTTCATTTTTTATTGTGTGATGATCTGGATTTGGAGATCAGCGCATGCTGTCTCATTGAAATAATATCAGTTCTATCACGTAATTTATGTCTATCGATCAGCAATTTATCCTGAAGGTCACTTGTGCTGCCCCAGCTATAGCCTCTATCACTGCAAATTTTCCTGCATGTTTCTACGAGGTCCTGATCAGTCAGTGGAATCATGACACTCTGGTAAGGTGAATGAGTGCGGATGGCACCTTCTAATTCAGTTATCAGTTGTATCAGGCTATCAGTATCAATAGATAAGTGTTCTGCAGCATCTGTAAAACTTAAGATTTTTTCTTTAGACTGTCTGATCATTCTGAATGCACCACTGAAGTTTCCACGCCTGTGATGATATAACGCGACTGAGAGCTGTATCAAACCGACCCAGATTGAATGCTTGTTCCTGTCTGTGTTTTCTTTCCAATATTCTTCAAGCACTTCATGACATTCGAAGTAGTCACGATCACCGTGGAAGTGCACTAAAAATTGAATATAGGAATCAGGATATTTTTTAATCGTAAGCACCTCCGTTTGTGGACAAGTTTAGCACATGGTTTTTTCAGCTCCAAACATTTTGAAAATACCAGAGAGTAACAACCACCGCCAGTATCATGCCTGTTACATCTGCAAGCAGTCCGACAGCAAGTGCTCTTCCCATCTTTTTAATGCCAACAGCACCAAAATATACGGTAAGAATATACAGTGTTGTATCTGTACTTCCCTGTACCACAGCAGCCATTCTCGAAATAATATGCTCGGTTCCATATGTATGAGTCAAATCTGCCGTGATGCTTAACGCTGCGGTTCCTGAAATAGGCCTGGTTAAAAAAAGAGGGAATAGTTCTGCGGGGATATGAAAAGTCAGAAATAACGGTGACAGCAGGTTCGTGATCCATAACAATAAACCTGAAGACCGGAGCACGCTTATTGCAGCCATCATACCAACTAAAAACGGTAAAAGCTCAGCAGCCATTTGTAGTCCTTCTTTTCCTCCGCTTACAAAAGCACTGTACGCATCTGTTCTGGTGATCAGTGCTGAAAACAATATCACAAGTATAAATAGCGGCAGTATCAGCTTTGCAAAGAATACAAGATCAATCACGGCTGCCACCTGAGACGATTTTCCAGCTGATCCTGTCATAAAAAATAGCAGCAGAGCATGACAGGATTGTGGCAATAAATGCAGGAATGACAATATCAAGCGGATCAGCGGCACCTTCAGATAGTCTCATCGATACAATAGTGGCCGGAAAAAAAGTCACGGCTGCTGTGTTCATACAGAGGAAGGTAACCATAGACCTGCTTGCCTGTTCAGCATTTTTATTCATGGATTGCAGCTCTTTCATTGCTTTAACGCCAAAAGGAGTTGCAGCATTACCCAGTCCGAAAAAGTTGGCAGATAAATTCGTCATAATGTATCCGGCAGCAGGATGATTTTTAGGCAGATCGGGGAATAATCTACGAATAAAAGGAAAGCCGAGTTTAGTTACTAACTCTAATAAGCCCGCTCGTTTTGCGATTTCCATCATGCCCAGCCACAGTGTAAAAACAGCAACAAACCCGATCACTAATTCCACTGCCTGCCCCGCAGATTCCAAAAGCCCTTTATTTACTTCATCTACGGTGCCGTTGAACAGACTGAACAGGATACCGGAGATCAGCATGAAGATCCATATCAGGTTTACCATGTGAAAAACTCCTTCATTTTTCTAATCAGTGTCTGATAGAACGCAGGAGGATTATTTTGATCTGCATAAAGCTTTACACTGGTTAACTCTTCATCCTGAACGTAGACGCTCAGTGAAGGATTATGTCCCTGCGTAATATGGTAGACAACCTGCTTCGTTTCATCTTCTGTCAGCGGTACTTTTTTTACCTCCCTAGAAATGTAATCCGTATGTTCATGTGTTCCCGGCAATACAGGAACAGGACCTTTTGATATCACTTCGAACATAGCATAACGCCTGAATGCATCTTCAAAAAGTGCTATATGGTCATTCCAGTCATCAGGTGCATTAATGGTAACAGCTATATAGGTTATATTGTTTTTAGTAGCGGTTGTAACGAGCGTTCTGCCTGCTTTTTTTGTAAATCCTGTCTTACCGCCGTCTGCATAGGGATATAAGCCTGTAAGGAGGCGGTGTTTATTATTCCATTGATAATGATCAGATGAAGGCTTGTATGATTCAGAGGAAAAAATGGCTTTGAACTGATCATTCTTTATCGCTTCTTTTGTCAATATAGCCATATCATAAGCAGTTGACACGTGCTTGTCATCAGTGTCCAGTCCATGTGGATTTGTAAAGTAAGAATTGGTCATTTGAAGCGCTTTTGCTTCTTTATTCATCAGTTCAGCAAATTTTTCTACAGACCCGCTGATATGTTCAGCAATTGCCACGGCAGCATCATTACCTGATCTGAGCAGGAGTCCGTATAGAAGATCTTTTAACGATATGGTATCACCTTGTTTTAAATAAAGACTCGAACCTTCTGCAGATGAAGCTTTTGCTGAAATTTTCACTTGATCATTGATGTTGCCGTGTTTTAGTGCCGCATGAGCAGTCATAATTTTTGTGATGCTTGCAATTTTTAACTTTTCGTGTTCATTTTTATGAAAAATTACTCTTCCACTTTCTGCTTCGATTAGAATGGATGATTGTGCGGAGACATCTATAGCATGAACAGGCTGGCAGATTAACAGGAAAATGATACATATAGCCAGAATCTTTTTAATCGGGTACACCTCCTACTGTATCATTATGAACCCTATTGAAAATTAGACCTAAAAAAGACACGTGCATGAGCACGTGTCATTCATTTCCTGATAGGCCGTTTCTTAATGATTCAAAAAATAAATCACTGTCTTCATTTTCATCATCTATATCTTCAGGAAGGGGAGGAAGCTCTGATAAATCTTTCAGTCCGAGATAATCCAGAAATTCTGCAGTCGTACCATATAAAATAGCCCTCCCTGCGCCTTCATTGCGGCCAACTTCCTTAATCAGTCCTCTTGCCAGAAGTGTGTGAACTGGTCCGTCAGTCTTAACACCCCTGACTTCTTCAATCTGCACTCTTGTTACCGGCTGCTTATAAGCAATAATTGCCAGTGTTTCAAGTCCGGCCTGAGTGAGGGAGGAAGGTGAAGGTGAATCGGCCAGCAGCTTAATATGAGCTGCCAGACTTTTTTTCGTCACAAACTGATATTTTCCTGCATATGCAGCAATTTCAAGTCCCCGTGACAAGTCTTCCTCATACCGTGACGATATCGATTCCATCAGCTCAGCAATCTCCGAAACCTCCATATTCAGTGCTTCAGCAATCTGCTCTTCTGAAAGCCCTGAATCTCCTGCTGTAAATAAAAGTCCTTCTATAATTGCATGTTGATTATCGCTGCCCAACTAATGACACTCCTTCACTACTTTCCACCATAATTTCTGAAAAATTATGGTCCTGCTTAATATGAATCTCCTGTCTTTTAACTAATTCGAGCACTGCCATGAATGAAACCACCATATGAGGTTTTTCAGCTACGGGAAATAATTCGGAAAAAGCCCGTGGCGCAGCGTGTGACCGTATGGTTTGAAGAATTTCTGACATGCGTGTTTCAATTGAGATTTCCTGTCTGGTAATTCGTGTAGACATCGGCTTTTTAATTTTTTTCCGGCGCATTAATTTGTTAAATGCACCAATCAGATCATGCAGGTCAATACTTGTTTCGGCACCCGCCGTTACCTGATCTGTGTATGAACTAAGATCTTCAGGAGGCTTCGTATAATGGAGACTTCTTTCATCCTCTTTTTGTTTCAATTCGGTAGCAGCCTTTTTATATTTTTTATATTCAATGAGCTTTTCAACTAATTCTTCTCTTGGGTCTTCTTCAAATGATTGATCTTCTTCCCAATCTTCTTCCTGTTTGGGGAGAAGCATTCTGCTCTTAATTGACATTAAAGTAGCAGCCATCACGAGATATTCACTCGCAGTATTCAGCTCAAGTACACTCATTGCTTTAATATAAAGTGTATACTGCTCAGAAATTTCCGCCATCGGGATATCATAAATGTCGATTTCAAGACCCTGTATCAGATGAAGCAGAAGATCAAGCGGGCCTTCAAATGCATCAAGCTTTACTGTGTATTCCATTTCATCACCATTCTAGCGCATACGCTGAGATTCTTTCATCATGCTCATTATATCTGAAGAAATACGCAGATCCAACAGTTAATCAGGGTTTTATATGATCGTGATTTGCTTTTGACCATATATGTGACATAATGCTGTAAGAAGCAGAACAAATGAAGAGGTGTAAGAGATGGAGAGATTACAAAAAGTGATTGCACACGCTGGAGTGGCATCACGCAGAAAAGCAGAAGAATTAATTAAACAGGGTAAGGTAAAGGTGAATGGAAAAACCGTTACAGAGCTTGGCACTAAAGTAACAGCTTCAGATAAAATCGAAGTTGAAGGAGTCAAAATTGAGCGGGAAAACAAAGTATATTATTTATTCTATAAGCCATCCGGCGTGATCTCAGCGGTCAGTGATGATAAAAACCGTAAAGTGGTAACTGATTATTTTCAGCATGTGGAAGAGAGAATTTATCCGGTTGGAAGACTGGACTATGACACGTCAGGCTTACTGCTGCTAACCAATGATGGCGAGTTTGCCAACCTGTTGACACATCCTAAATATGAAGTCCCTAAAACATACGTTGCCAGAGTGAAAGGGCTCGTAAAACGTGAAGTGATTAAAAAACTTGAAAAAGGTATCAAGCTTGAAGATGGAATGACTGCGCCTTCAAGAGCTAAAGTGATTTCAGCTGATAAGCAAAAAGATAAAACGATTCTTGAGATTACGATTCATGAAGGACGCAACAGACAGGTCAGAAGAATGCTTGAGGCAGTAGGACATCCTGTTCAAAAGCTGAAAAGAGAAAGATACGCCTTTTTGCATCTGACAGGTCTGAATGCCGGGGAAGCAAGAGAACTGACTCCGCATGAAGTGAAACAACTGAGATCATTCGCAGAGAACGGACTTCATAACTGACAATTTTCACAGTTCATTCAAATACTACACGCTAATGCCTTTATAACGAATGCTATAATGACAATGATACTTTAGTGTGACCGTTTTAAGGGGGTAGCTAATATGAGTAAGAAAAAACAAAAAAGGCTCATCATGCGTGTATCGATTCTTGCTGTTTTGCTTGCAGCAGTCTCATATACAATCTACTCAAGTGTGACGGGGGATGAAAGGTCTCTTGTCAGAGCTGGTGATCAGGCACCCGATTTTATACTCGAAGATTTGGATGGCGACACGCATCAGCTGTCTGATTATAAAGGCCAGGGTGTATTTTTAAATTTCTGGGGTACTTGGTGTGAACCTTGTAAAGAGGAATTCCCTTATATGCAAAAACACTATGAGGTCTTCAAAGACCAGGGAGTAGAAGTTATTGCAGTAAATGTAGGGGAATCTGAATTCAAAGTTTCCAACTTTGCCAATCAGTTCGGTCTTACATTTCCTGTGGTCAGAGATGTGAACAGTGACGTAATGGATGCTTATTCAATCGGACCGCTTCCAACCACTCTTCTAGTTAACTCTGACGGAGAAATTGAGAAGGTGATTACGGGCGAAATGAGTGAAGAAATGATTGTATCCTACATGAACATGATCAAGCCTGAAAGTCAGGAGTCTTCTGAATGAGTAAATTGATTTGTAAATGCGGCCACGTGAATCCGGAAGGTTCTGAGTTATGCCAGGCCTGCGGCAGAACGTTAACTGAAGAAGCTGCAAAAAGAAAAACAAATGATGTGATGCGGTATGAGGGAATGGCAAGAAGGTCTCAAACTTATCACACTTCTATTATTGATAAGGTGTGGAACTTCTTTTCGTCAGTTAAAGTTGGCGTCTGGCTGATTGTGATTACACTGGTTGCTTCAGCAATCGGAACGATTTTTCCTCAGGAATTTTTTATTCCGCAAAATATTCCGGCTGTAGAATACTATGAAGACCGTTACGGCATAGCCGGTAAAATCTATTATGTTTTGGGTTTTCATGATTTATATGGGTCCTGGTGGTATATGCTGCTGGTAGCAGCGATCGGGACGTCGATTATTATAGCAAGTCTGGACCGGGGTGTTCCGCTGTATAAAGCGCTGAAAAAACAGCGTGTGGAAAGACATGACTCTTTCCTGAAAAGACAGCGGATTTATTCTGCCTATGAAGCAAAAGGCTCGCAGGATACACTTAACCGTCTTAGTGAAGGGCTGAAAAAAAGACGCTACAAAGTCAGAGTTGAAAATGGCAGTCTTTTAGCTGAGAAAAACCAGTTTTCAAGATGGGGACCATATATCAACCATACCGGCCTGATTATTTTTTTAATTGGAGCCATGCTCAGGTTTGTACCTGGTATGTATGTCGATGAAATGTTATGGATTCGTGAAGGCGAGACTGAAATCATTCCCGGGACAGGGCAGGAGTATCTTCTGAAAAACGAAGGGTTCACGCTTGAAACTTATCAGGAAGGCGATTCTGAGGTGTTTGATGAAACCATTCAGCGCACAGGTGCGATCGCTAAGAACTTCCAGACGGATGCCATTCTTTATAAAAAAGACGATAACGCAATTGCCGGTTCAACTGACAATATCACTGAAGTTGACCATCACGCAATCCAGGTAAATGTGCCGATGAAATTTGATCAATTTGCACTTTATCAGACTGATTATATTGAAGATGAATTATATAAAATGTCCTTTACAATGGACAGTAAAGAAACCGGTGAACCAGTCGGCAGTTTTACAGTCGATTTGTTTAACCCGAACACTTCAGGATTATATGAATTAAACGATGGCTATGCTGTTGAGATTTCAGGGTATTATCCTGATTTCAGCGGATTTGACGACGGGGAGCCGCAATCTGTATCTCCTCTGCCTAACAATCCAGCATTTTTATTTAATATGATTTCACCTGAACATCCGGATGGAGAAGTAGCGTTTGTCGCCATACAGCAAAACCTTGAACCTCTTGGAGAAAATGACTATGAAATCAGTTTCAATGGCATTGAAACAAGAGATATTTCAGGGCTAACTGTCAGAAAAGATTTAACGCTGTGGATTCTTGCTTTAGGCGGCACTATTTTTATGTTTGGGGTTATCGTTGGATCCTACTGGAATCACAGAAGAATCTGGATTAAAACAGATGCCGATTCTAATTTGTATGCAGCAGGCCATACAAATAAAAACTGGTATGGATTGAAAAAAGACATTGCTCCGGCATTCGAATATGCTGGACTCGATCAGCCCGATGACCATCAGGAGCTGAAAGAATCCAAAGGCAATGCAAAGGAGGAAGATGAAAGTGGCACAACTCGCGAGCATAAGTAGTACGCTGCTGTATATAGCTTTTCTGTTATATCTTGTGGCAACTGTATTTTTCGCAGGTTCAATTAAATCAAAAAAACATACGAATCAGACTGGAAAAAACAGATGGGCAACAATTGGCATTACCATTACACTGATCGGATTTGCTTCTCAGCTTGGCTATTTCTTTGCGAGGTGGATTGCTGCAGGACACGCACCGGTCAGTAACCTGTTTGAATTTATTACATTTTTCGCGATGATGCTCGTTGCAGCATTTATTATCATTTACTTTATTTACCGCTTGCATATCCTTGGCGTATTCGCATTGCCAGTCGCACTCTTAACGATTGCATATGCAAGCATGTTCCCGAGAGATGTTTCTCCTCTGATTCCTGCACTGCAAAGTGACTGGCTGGCGATTCACGTGTCAACAGTGGCTGCTGGTGAAGCGATTTTATCAGTCAGCTTTGTAGCCGGGCTGATCTTCCTGTTAAAAGACATTGATCTGTCAAAAGGGGGAAAACAAGTATTCTGGCTTGAGTCTGTTCTTTTCGGTATTATTCTTGTAGTTGGATTCGTCTTAAGCGCAACAGTATTTTCTGTTGCAGGTTATGAGTCTGAATTTACATTTGTTAATGCTGAAGATGCAGAAACAGTTGTACACTATTCAATGCCTGCACTGGTTACGCCTAATGAAGGTGAACTGCTTACAGAAGGCGCATTCTCAACAGGTCTTGAAATGCATCCGCTTGTAAATGCGCCAAGATTGAATACAGTGATCTGGTCTATCGGTGTAGGTGTTATTCTTTACTTGCTAATTAGACTGATCTCAAGAAGGAAAGTAGCTGCTTTATTCCAGCCGCTTGTTAAGAAAGCAAACCTGGATATGCTTGATGAAGTCGGCTACCGTTCAGTTCTGATAGGCTTTCCTGTCTTTACATTAGGTGGTCTGATCTTTGCAATGATCTGGGCTCAGATTGCCTGGACACGTTTCTGGGGATGGGACCCTAAAGAGGTCTGGGCGCTTATTACATTCCTGTTTTACGCAGCATTCCTGCACCTGAGACTGTCAAGAGGATGGGAAGGGAATCGTTCCGCCTGGCTTGCAGTAATTGGATTTGTTATTATTATGTTTAACCTTGTAGCAGTAAACTTAATTATTGCCGGACTCCATTCTTACGCTTAATCAAATTGCCCTCACGAGTAAGTGAGGGCTTCTTTTAAATACATATCTCAAGGAGGATCTTTAATGAATGAACTTGGTCATATTCTTGTAGTTGATGATGAAGAAAGAATCCGCAGGCTGTTAAAAATGTATCTGGAGCGTGAAGGATATACAGTTGAAGAAGCTGAAGATGGTGAAAGTGCACTGAAAAAGGCACTTGAAGAAGATTACGATTGTATCCTGCTCGATTTAATGATGCCTGGAAAAGACGGGATTGAGGTTTGTAAGGATCTGCGTGAAACGAAAACAACACCTGTTATTATGCTGACTGCTAAAGGGGAAGAGGCAAATCGAGTACAGGGGTTTGAGGTTGGAACTGACGATTACATTGTTAAACCCTTTAGTCCGAGAGAAGTAGTATTAAGAGTAAAAGCATTACTCAGAAGGACTGCCACAAGCAGTCATGTGAAAACAGATACAAAAGCCAAAGATATGATCGCTTACAGTCACCTTGTTATTGATAATGATGCACACAGAGTGACAGCTGATGGACACGAAGTTACATTAACACCTAAAGAATATGAGCTGCTTTTATTCCTGGCAAAAAGTCCGGATAAAGTATATGACCGTGAGCAATTACTGAAAGAGGTTTGGCACTATGAATTCTTCGGTGATCTGCGGACAGTCGATACTCATGTGAAAAGGCTGAGAGAAAAACTTAACAGAGTCTCTGAGAAGGCAGGTAAGATGATTGTTACTGTATGGGGAGTAGGATATAAATTCGAGGTTGACGAATGAGAATCTGGAGAAGTGTGGTAGGCAAGCTGTGGATGACAATTCTGCTGCTTGTCTCCTTTGTTTTATTTATACTGACCATCCTGCTTCTGGAGTTTTTTCAGAACTATCATGTGGAAGAAGTGGAAGAGTCTTTAAGGTATGAAGCACAAAAAGCGGCCAGTATTATTGAGGAGCACGAAGAACTGGATATGAGCCTTCAGATAGTTTCTGAAATTCTTGATGATCCTGTTCATTCTATTGTGAAAATTGAAGATCAAACTGTTTTTTATTCAGATGATATCAATTATACAGATATTCTATCTGTCATTGAGGGGAGCAATTCGTTAAGCAGAGTAGATGAAGAGTCAGTTATTGTACAGGATGAATTCCCCACTGGTGAAGATTTCGATAACCGTTACAATAATGTCATGATCGTCGGAGTACCTGTTTCAGATACTGACGGTGAGTCGATCGGTGCAGTGTATGTGTATCAGTCTCTTGAAGCCATTCAGCAGACAACGGAACAGACGACACGCCTGATTATTTTAGCAGCTGCAATTGCCATCATATTAACAACGATTTTTGCCTTTTTCCTGTCTACAAGAATTACTGCTCCGCTTAGAAAAATGAGGGAAGGCGCATTTGAAGTGGCACGCGGTAAGTTCGATACAAAAGTTCCGATCTTATCTAATGACGAAATTGGAGAGCTTGCTACAGCATTCAACCAGATGGGCCGTCAGCTCAAGCACCACCTCGATGCACTCAGCCAGGAAAAAGAACAGCTGTCAAGTGTACTCAGTTCTATGGCAGACGGTGTAATCACTTTTAATAAAGATTGTACAGTCCTTGTCTCAAATCCGCCTGCAGAACGTTTTTTAAAGAACTGGTATGATGAGCAGGAAGATTTCACCAAGCTCGCGCTGCCGCCGACTCTTGAAGAGTTAATCCAAAAAGTCATGCAGACAAATGAAGAACAAACCGGTGAACTTGAAGTGAACGGCAGGTCATATGTTGCAATTATCAGCCCATTATATAGCGGAGATACGGTCAGAGGAGCCGTTGCAGTACTGAGAGACATGACTGAGGAAAGAAAGCTAGAAACACTTAGAAAAGACTTTATCGCTAATGTATCACATGAGCTGAGAACACCAATCTCGATGCTGCAGGGGTATAGTGAAGCAATTATAGACGACATACCACAAAGTGATGAAGAAAGAAAAGAAATTGCAAGAGTGATTTACGATGAGTCGCTCAGAATGGGCCGGCTTGTGAATGAACTGCTTGACCTGGCACGGATGGAAGCAGGACATATCGTATTGAATCAGGAACAGATTAAAGTAAATGAATTTGCATCAAGAGTATTATCGAAGTTCAAACTTGGATTAAATGATAATGATATCCATATGCGGTTTATAAGTGAATTAGATGAATCAGTCACCATTCACATTGACCCTGACAGAATTGAACAGGTACTTACCAACCTTCTTGACAATGCAATCAGACACACTAAAACAGAAGGTGACATTACAATCAGTACAAATATGGAGAATCAATTTATCCGTTTTGATGTCATAGACAACGGTGTCGGTATCCCGGAAGATGACCTGCCATTTATATTCGAACGCTTTTACAAAGCTGATAAGGCAAGGACAAGGGGACGTGCAGGGACCGGTTTAGGTCTTGCGATTGTAAAGAACCTGATTGAAGCACATCGTGGAAAGATCAAAGCAGAAAGTAAGGTTGACCACGGAACGACGTTTTCTTTTTATCTTCCACGGAATTCATGATTCCACCTATAGGCCTGCTGAATGAAGCGGACAATGGTTTTTACAGACCGGATCAGCGTAACCATCTCCGGCTCTGCTATAAAAATCAATTGTCCGTTTTTTATTTATTTTAAATCCATCTTTTACAGTTCACACCTCTCATGTAAAATGAGAAGGTGTAAAATACAGACAACATAAGAAAACGTTCTGATGAAAGAAACTTTTTCATCTTAAATACGACTAATGGTATGAACGGGGGAGGAGACGGTTAATGGACTCCGTTTTTAAACGATTATATTCGGAATATCAGCAGGATGTTTTCCAATTTTTGATCTATATGGTCAAAAACAGAGATACTGCAGAAGATCTGTTGCAGGAAGTGTATATAAAAGTGATGAATTCCTATCACAGGTTTGAAGGGAAAAGTTCCGAAAAAACCTGGTTATTTTCAATTGCTAAAAATGTAACGATTGATTATTTCAGAAAGCAGCAAACAATACGCAAGCGGGTAATGGACCACTTTGACTGGGGAGAAAGAGAGATCTCATCAAACGGACCGCTCCCGGAAGAAATTACTGAGCAGAATGAAGAAGTTCAAAAGCTGTACAGCTGTCTTGATTTATGCACAACTGACCAGAAGCTTGTCATTGTAACAAGATATATTCAGGATCTGAGTATAGCAGAGGCTGCAAAGGTACTTGGGTGGTCAGAAGGAAAAGTAAAAACAACGCAGCACAGGGCAATTAAAAAACTGAAAGAACTGATGTCAGAGGATGGGAGGGATATCAATGACTAAACAAAAGCCGACTGAAAAGGAAATTGAATATCATTTGAAGCAACTGCCAGTCATCAAAAACCGCTTAAGCGCAGATGATATGTATCAGCATATTCATTTGAGGAACAAACGGAAAAAGAATTTCCCCTGGATGCCGGCAGTTGCAGGAACTGCAGCTGCAGCTCTGATGATTATACTCGGTCCCGGTCTGTTTAATCAGGATAATCCCTCCACTGAACAATCATCTTCCGATATGGCAGTGACAGTGAATGATGAATCTGCCGAAAGTAATGTACAGGAAACTGAGCGTGAAGAGTCATTAGATAGCCAGCCTCAAGAGTCAAATCCTGCACCACAGGAAGATACAGCTGAAACTGCAGCTGAAGAAGAAGGCGAAGCTGCAGCTGCTTCAGATAAAGAACTTGAAACAGTAGAAATCGAAAGCACTCAGGAGTCAGGTCTGCTTTTTGAAGAAAATCTTGGCGACAGGCAATATTTTGAAGCGGCACTTGTTACAGAAGATGCATACATCATTCCATATACATTTGTCGTACCTGATAGTGAAGAAAAGTTATCAGCGGCCTCTCTATACTTAAAATGGGCTGAATCCATTAATGAACAGCAAATGGGATTTATGGATTATCATCCTGTAAGCAATAACCTGAAGGAAGAAGGTGAAACAATTACGGGTATGATCAATGAACTTGAAAATAAGACCCAGGGAGCATCAGCGGCCCTTTTAATTAATGTATTAAAAGAAACTTTCGGCTCCGACTATAATCAGTTCAGAATTGTAGATGAAAATAATGAGACTGCAGAAGTAGGCGCGTTTGGTATAGTAGAATCCTATCTGCTCAACAATGATCAAAAAGGATTTTATGTATATGAAAATAATAATGGCACTTACTATTATGCAAAAAGCAATGAAAATTTTACCACGCTTCAGGAAGCGCTGACAGCGATAGAAGATGAAGTGCCGAATGATCGTTACACTTCACCTGTTCCTGAGAATATTAATGTTAATTATGAAGTGGTTGAAAATGAATTAATTGTGACATTTGAAGGGAATATCAATGAACTGACTGGTGAAGATAAAATAAAAATGGTTGAATCGATTCTGCTGACAGCTGAATCTTTCTCCATGAATTCTGTTCAGTTTGAGGGCATTGAAAACGGGTTTATAGAGGGATATGATTTCAGCGCTCCGGTACCCGTTCCGGTTGGCGGAAACATCGCTTATCTGCAATAAAAAAGACCTGGCCACTTTAGACATCAATTGTCTTTGTGGCCGGGTCTTTTATTCAAACTTTAGTGCGTCGCCATCAAACGGTTCTTCAGCAACCTTGATCGAATCAGTAGGGCAGCCTTCAAAAGCATCAAGCATATCATCATACAATACTTCAGGTACTTCAACAGTACCTTCATTGTCATCAAGTACGACAAATGCAATACCCTCATCATCGTAATCATAAATGTCCGGTGCTGCAGCACCACATGCGCCACATGCAATACATGTATCTTTATCTACGATTGTATATTTAGCCAATTGGATTACCTCCTCATAAAAGCATTTATAAGCTGAAAAATGTCCATTACTTATTTTACTCGTCTGCGATTCGATTTTCAATACAGAAGACCGTTTAATTTCTTTTACCCGTCTCAGCATAAATGAAAACTGACGAATGTATGAATCAGATGTTACTATGAGTATAACTCGTAAATAAAGGAGATCCTCTATGAACTATCTTGATGCTATGATGATGGTCGGACTCGATATCATCAATGGTGAAAGAACCCAATCCTCCATCTATCATCTTCTAAAAGGTAAAAAAACTTCACAAACCATCCAAGATGCGCAACTGTTTGGTGTATCCCCTCAGTTTCAGATTTACCCTGCACTGAGCAGAAAGAATTATGATCAGAGATTATCCGGTCTTTTGCAAAAAGACTTTCTTGCAGAACAAAGAGATGGAATCATCGTTGTAACCGCATCAGGAAAAAAAGCACTATCTGATTTTTTTGAGGTGAGACCGGTTCCTTATGATCTTAATGGCTGGAAATACCAGAAGTCAGCGCCGGTTTTCTGGCACAGGCTGACACTCATGATTCAGACAGCATCTAACCTGATCCATGATCGACAGCGTTTTCTTCCAGTCAGCAGGGATATACATATACAAAACTGGGTCAGACATCATGTGAAGCAGTCTAATAGAGCATTACTTGATTACACTCAACAGATCCATAAAGAATTAATGGAAGTTCTCACATTAACAAATTTTCCTGATACACCTGAATTAGTCGTCCAAAAACTGTCCGGGTTTGACATGATCGGACTGACCAATCAGCAAATTGCAGAAAGATTGGGTTGTGATGCTGCCGATGTGTATCTCCGGTTTTTGAATTCACTCCATTTTATGGTGGCAGCTGTTGAAAAAAGGACCGGAGATTATCCGGTTTTGTCAGAAATGATGATGTTAGAAAACACTGGAAATACGTTGCTGACAAAATCAACAGCTGAAACATTCACCTACTTATCAAAGCAGTATTCAATTGAACAGATTGCAGCTTTAAGGAATTTAAAGAAAAGCACCATTGAAGATCACGTACTTGAAATAGCTTTACTGGATCCTGACTTTGACATGAATCTCTATGTGCAGGATGAGTTAATAAAAGAAATACGATCAGCAGGCGAAGACAGTAAAAGGCTTAGGTTTATAAAAGACAGCGTACCGGAAGCCGATTATTTTCAAATCAGGCTGGTACTTGCTACGTCAGAGAGGGATGGGATGTCATGGAGAAATTACTTTATGAGAAATTTGGGTATTCATCATTCCGTTTAGGGCAAAAAGAGATCATCAGCTCAGTCATTAATCACAAGGATACGATTGCCATGCTGCCTACAGGAACGGGAAAAAGTCTTTGTTACCAATATCCCTCTTATGTAAACAACAACCGGGTTTTGATCATTTCTCCGTTGTTATCGTTGATGCAGGATCAGGTGGATCAGATTAAGCTGAGGGGAGAAAAGAGAGTAACGGCAATTAATTCTTTTCTGACTTTTAAAGAGAGAAAACAGTTGATTGCAAATCTTGAAGCATACCGCTTTATTTTTCTTTCACCTGAGATGCTGAATTCAAATGAGGTGCTCCAGAAGTTAAAAGAAATTGGCATTGGATTACTCGTTATTGATGAAGCGCATTGTATTTCACAATGGGGTCCTGATTTCAGACCGGATTATCTGAGACTTGGACATCTCAAAAAGACACTTGGCAGCCCATGCACACTTGCACTGACTGCCACTGCGACTGAGGAGATAAGAAAAGATATTGCAAAAAAACTTAACCTGAACAATTGGAAAGAATGGGTATATTCAGTTAACCGGCCAAATATTGCTTTAGAGGTTAATACATTTAATGATGTGGCTCAAAAGGAAAATAAACTGCTTTTACTTGTTCAACGCAACACAGCACCTGGCATTATTTTTTTCTCAAGCAGAAAAAAAGCAGAGGAGATGCAGGCGGCTGCATCAGCCAGGCATGTCAGTTGCTCTGTGTATCATGGAGGAATGGAGACAGATCAGCGAATTTTAATCCAGCAGCAATTTATTAACGGTCAATTGGACTGGATATTTGCGACAAATGCATTTGGTATGGGAATCAATAAAAATAATATCAGAACGGTTATCCATTTTCATATGTCTTCATCAGTTGAAAACTTTCTGCAGGAGATCGGAAGGGCAGGCAGGGACCTGAAGCAGGCTCACTCCATTCTTCTATACAGTGCAAATGATGAATTTATTCCGCTGCAGCTTGCAGAACTTGAAAAACCTGCTTTAGAACAGATAGAAAATTTTTATAGTATGTTCAAAAGGGATATGCCGATTAATGAAATCCAGGAAAAACTGATGCTCACAGATACACAAGTTAGAGTACTGCGTTATTATATACAGCATGAACCTGCTGAACATTGGGCAGAACGTATTAATCATCTGCTTGAAAAACGAGTGAACAGTAAAAAGGAAAAAGTAATGGAAATGAAAAGCTATATAGAAACTGATTCCTGCAGGAGAGCGAAGCTTTTGGCTTTCTTTGAAGAATCACCGTCAGCTGAAGCAGATCATTGCTGTGACAACTGCGGAATCGGGAATATGGTGATGAACAGAGAAAAGTCCTCTTACAAAGAAGTAAACTGGAAAGAGAAACTGGACAGGTTATTGATCAAGAATGAATAAACACCAGCCTTTTACAGGAAGAGAATTAATACGCGCTGTATATGTCACTCAAATCATTCTGATCATCATATCAATCTTTCTCGGGTTCATTTTATTTAACAGTTTTTCCGACTTTGCTCTGCTGTTACAAATCAACGCAGACATATTCATCACCGGTTTAATCACCGGGGCAGCTATTGTTTTAATAGATTTGCTGCTGATGAAGGTTTTTCCTGAACAATCATTTGATGATGGCGGAATTAACCGTACTCTTTTCAGCTATATTCGGCCTGCTCATATCTTACTTTTAACAGGGTTGATTGCATTTAGTGAAGAACTGTTATTCAGGGGTGTATTACAAACTCATATTGGACTGATAGGAGCCAGTATGATCTTTATAGCGATCCATTTCAGGTATTTGAAGAACCTTGTCCTGCTTGTAAATATTACTTGCTTATCTTTTATTTTGGGATTTGTGTATGAATATACCGAAAGTCTATGGTCAGTTTTCACGATTCACTTTATAATAGACTATATATTAGGTATTTATATTCATTATACTTATAAAGAAGGGGATTAAAATGAAAAGAGATCCTTACAGGGACCGTGCAGAAAAAGACAGAAAAGAAATACAGTCAGCTAAACCGGCATCTACAAATGAAAGCAGTCAACAGACTGCGCATTCTAGAGTTGAATTACACGGGAAAAAAAGAGAAGAGAAAAAATCAGGTAAAAAACCATTTCCGCTTACAGGCTTACTGCTCGCTACTTTTATTGTATTACCGTTAACCGTTGTCCTGGCAGCAGTTTATCTTTTTTCTGATAACGAAACGGGCATCACAAATGCAACTCTTGAAAATGCAAACGAATTTCAAATCGAAAAGATGAGAGAAACAGCACTAAGTGATAAGACTGAACCCGTTTTAGCTGAAGAAAATAATGACGCGGCCAGCGAAGAAATAGTTGAAGAAACGCCTGAAGAAAGCCCGCAGGAAGAGACTTCGGACCAGGCTGCAGAAGAACCAGCAGAACAGCCGGCAGAAGAGGTTGAACAACCTGCTGAACCTGTAGAACAGCCTGCTGAAGAAACTGAACCAGTTGAAGAAACGCCTGAACCATCAGGCAGTACACACACTGTCCAGGCTAATGAAACCTTATACAGAATCTCAGTCAATTATGGACTGGGACCGGACGGGGTTGATCAGCTGAAACAAATTAATGGTCTTGGTGATAATGAAATATTTGTAGGACAGGTTTTACAATTACCATAAAAGGAAAAAGGAATTTGACTATGTTTTACAGAATAGTATGAACAAGCAGCTGAGCTGTTACTAATTAACCGGGGTGAGTGTATATGTTTGTAAAAAGTGCAATGGTACCAGCAGCAAAATGTTTTACCGTTCAGGCAGATGAATCAATTGAACGTGTAATTAACCTTCTTGAAGAGAAAGAAGTAGATGCATTACCTGTTTTAAGTGGTAATACATATAAGGGAGTTACAACCAGGTATCATATTTATCAGGCTTTCTTTAAATCAGGAATGTCCAAAGAAGCTTTTTATGAAACAAAAAAAGCGGGTGATATTTTAACTCACGAGGATAACTACCTGCAGGGTGATGAAATTTTTGAAACAACGTTATATCAGCTGAATGATTTCCCTCTGATGTCAGTAGTAGATACTGACAGAAGGTTTAAAGGAATTGTCACAAGGTTTGATGTGTTTAATCAGTTCAGAAGCGCATTTGGAATGCACAAAAACGGTGTGAGAATTGCTTTTACATCCGTAGAAACGGAAGGCAGAATTTCAAGACTTGCTGAAATTATTCAGCAATTTCATGAATCTGTTATTTCACTTGTTACATTTGATGAAACTGATAAGCTTGTCAGAAGAATTGTTCTTAAGATTGAAAAGAGAGATAATCTTGACAAATTCCTGAAGAAACTTGAAAAGTCAGGATTTAGAATTCTTGATATAAAAGAAGATCTTTAATCAATCATTTCCCCGTAGTACGGGGAAATGATTTTCTTTTTACATTGAAATATTAATGCCAGTTCAGGAGGAAACAATGAAATATCTTTTAGTTGCTTTAAGTATGATTGTTTCAATGTGTCTTTTTATGTTTAAAAGAGCTTTCGAAAATAATCTGGTTACACATGAAGTTAAGTTAAATAATCAAAAAAAATATAATCCGGTTAATATGCTGTTTATTTCAGATATTCATAGACGCTCAGTTTCTGAAAAATGGCTGATGTCACTGCCTGAAACAGATATCGCTGTAATCGGAGGAGATATAACCGAAAAAGGGGTTTCTTATGAGAAAGTCAGAAAAAACGCAGCATTGATTGCCTCAAATAAAAAAACCTACTTTGTTTTTGGTAATAACGATGAAGAAGTAGATAAAACATTACTTACGGATATACTTGAAAATGAAGGTATTACTGTGCTTGAAAATGAGTCTGTTAAATGTCACCTGAATGAAGGATTGGTGATTGCAGGTGTTGGTGATATCAACTACCAAAAAGATGATATAAAAAAAACCATGGCTGATATTCATGATGAAGATGTCATATTACTCAGTCATGATCCCAGAATTACAAAAAAATTAAATCAAATAACGAATGCCTCTAACATTAAGCTGATCTTATCAGGTCATACACACGGGGGGCAGATCAGGTTTTTCGGATTCGGTCCTTACCAAAAAGGCAGAATGGAGCGGAAGCCTCAGTATGCACATCTGATCAGTAACGGTTTTGGTACAACACTTCTCCCGCTGAGACTTGGTGCAAAATCTGAAGTACATCTAATCCGGATTGTATGATACAGTTATAAAAAACCTATACAAATTTTACATCTTTGTATAATGAATATATAATTAAGTATCACGAAGTTCGGAGCAGGAGGTAGGCCATGAAAGCTGACGAAGGAAAATATAATATAAAAGCAGTTTCTAATATACTTGGTATACAGCCTGGAACGCTCAGAGCGTGGGAACGACGATATCAGATGGTCGCACCTGTCCGTAATGAATCAGGACACAGACTTTATACAGATGAGCATATAAGAAAGTTAAAATGGCTCGTTTCTAAAGTGAACGCCGGATTTACGATCAGTCAGGCTGTTGCGCTTTCTGAGCAGGAGCAGGATACGGTTGTTTCATCAGAGCAAAACGAAGATCAGCTTTCAGTACTGAGAAACGATCTCCTTAGAGCACTGATGCAATTCGATGAGAGTAAATCACATGATCTGATAAATGAAGCATTTTCGCTTTATACGGTTGATAAAGTACTTGTTGATATTTTAGGTAGTATCCTGATAAAAATTGGTCTCTTATGGGAAGAAGAACGGATTACAACAGCACATGAACATTTCGCTACATCTATCCTAAGATCAAGAATCGGGATACTAATGCATTCATTTCCCCAAAATAATTTTTTGCCGAAAGTGGTTGCCGTCTGTTCGCCGGGTGAATGGCATGAGCTGGGGCTACTGATTTTCACGTTATTTATCCGTAGAAAAGGGTTTAATGTAATTTATCTGGGTTCAAGTATCAAAGAAGGCGATATACAGGTGGTGCTTGATACAGTTGAACCGAAATTCCTTTTTATGTCCTGTACGCTCAAGCAGAATCTTCAAAGAGCGAAAGAATTGATTAAAGATCTTGAAAAAGATTATAAAGATCTTGCTATCGGGCTTGGAGGAAATGCTGTTAATATGATGAATGATACAGAGAAAGAAGGATTCGAGAAAAATCTGGTTGGTCTCAATAAAGAGGATTGGGAAAACTGGATCAGTAATTCGCTCAATATGTCTGCAAATTAATTGAATACTGACTGTAAAACTCCTATTATGAATAAATAGGAGTTTTTTAAAGGAAGCAGGGTATAGCAGATGTTTGCTTTGAAATAAGGAGTGACAAAATGAAAACTGAAAAAGTAATTGTGATCGGTGGGGGACCATGTGGACTTTCTGCTGCGATTGAATTGAAAAATAAAGGACTTGATCCTCTTGTGATAGAAAAAGGAAACATTGTGAATGCGATTTATCATTATCCGACTCACCAGACTTTTTTCTCATCAAGTGAAAAACTTGAAATCGGGAATGTGCCATTCATCATTGAACAGCATAAGCCCAAAAGAAATCAGGCGCTTGTCTATTACCGTGAAGTTGCTCTAAGACATAAGCTTCGGATTAACAGATTTGAGAAAGTGAAAAGTGTAAGGAAAGAACAGGATCTTTTTATGATCAGTACAGATAAAGGCGAATATTCAGCCGGGCAGGTTGTTGTTGCGACAGGTTATTATGATCATCCCAATAGACTTGAATGTCCCGGTGCCAAATTAGACAAAGTACATCACTATTTCAAAGAAGCCCACCCTTATTTTGATCTGGATGTTGCTGTCATTGGCGGGAAAAACTCTGCAGTGGATGCAGCGATTGAACTCCAAAAAGCAGGTGCCAGAGTGACAGTGTTATACAGAGGAAGTGATTATTCTCAAAGCATAAAGCCATGGATCCTGCCGGAATTTGAAGCGCTCGTAAAAAACGGCTCAGTACAGATGATCTTTAACGCAGAAGTAAAGGAAATTAAAGACAAAGAGTTGATCTATCATGATGGATTCAATGAAATATCAATGAAGAATGATATTGTATTTGCAATGATCGGCTATCATCCGGATCATTCATTTATAGAATCGATGGGCGTGGAAATAGACTATGAAACCGGTCGTCCACTTTTTAATCCTGAAACAATGGAAACAAACGTGCCGGGGATTTATATAGCCGGAGTGATTGCAGCCGGGAATAATGCCAATGAGATTTTTATTGAAAATGGACGTTTTCATGGGAAGCAGATTGCCGAATCGATTACCGTTGAATAAAAAAGGCTGTGTCATATTGACACAGCTTTTTTATTGAAACATTGCAGCGATATAATCCAGATCGTCTGATTGAGATAGTCCGATCATCAGCTTGAGCCTTGCTTTTTGACCATTTAAGCCGTTAGAAAAAATTACGCCCATCTTTTTCAGCTGGCGTCCTCCGCCTTCATAGCCGTATACATCCTGTGCAATTCCGTTAAAACATCTTGATACCAGCACAACAGGTATATTCTTTTCAATCAGATGAGCAAGTCCATCCACCGTCCCCGGAGGCAGATTTCCCTGGCCGAGCGCTTCAATTACTACACCATCAAAATCCAGAGAAGCAAGTGCTTCAAATAGTCTTGAATCCATTCCGGCATATGCTTTGATAATTGAGACATTTTTACTCAGCTCAGAGATAGAATATTTAACGTCGAGCTTTGGTGTATGATGGAACAGGACAGCACCTTTTGTTACGATTCCAATTGGCCCATATTGCGGGCTTTGGAAAGTGGAGACATTACTTGCATGTGTTTTTGTCACATTGACTGCGGTGTGGATTTCATCATTCAACACGACTAGTACACCTTTGCCGAATGCTTCATCAGAGGTGGCTACCCTTACAGCACTTATTAAGTTATATAGCCCGTCAGAGCCAATTTCATTCGATGACCTCATAGCTCCTGTTACAACGATCGGGATTGATAGTCTCAGCGTTAAATCAAGGAAATATGCAGTTTCTTCAAGCGTATCAGTTCCATGTGTAATCACAGCACCGTGTATACCGTCTTCTAAATAATATTTTTCAATTATTTTTTTTAGTTCGAGCATATGATTCGGCGTAATGTGCGGTGAAGGTAGTGTGAACGGCGCTTCTACGATAAATTCAGCATAATCATTAAGATTATGCGTATGTCTCATTAACGGATTAGCACCTTCTGGTTTGACTGCTCCGGATTCATCTTCCGACATCGATATTGTGCCGCCTGTATGAATAAGTAATAGTTTTTTCTTAGACATTTGACCCCTCCGTGAAAGTTAACTGTGTAATTAGATTCTTTTCCATGATACGATGAGAAAAACAGATTGAAAAGAGGCAACATCATGATCGCTCTTATTTCAGCTGCGATAGCACCCGGACTGGCTCTTTTAAGCTATTTTTATTTGAAGGATCAATATGACTCAGAGCCAGTCAGAGTGGTTTTCAGGGCATTTATTTTAGGCGTTGCTGTAACATTTCCTGTTATGTTTTTACAATACGTGATCGAAGTTGAAATAGATTTTAGCAATATGATATTTCAATCACTACTGACATACGGATTATTAGAAGAATTTTTTAAATGGTTTATTTTATATTTCTTTATTTTTCATCTTGTTGAATTTGATGAACCATATGACGGTATTGTATATGGCGCTGCAGTTTCATTAGGATTCGCAACACTAGAAAATGTACTTTATCTCGCGGCATACGGACTAGAAACGGCTATCGGAAGAGCTTTATTACCAGTCTCAAGTCATGCATTGTTTGGGGTGGTCATGGGTTATTACATAGGAAAAGCAAAATTTAATCAAAAAAGATATTTCTTTGTTTTCATATCATTAGTACTCCCAATACTTCTTCACTCTGTATATGACTTTATTCTAATGAGCAGCAGGCACTGGATCTATTATATGATTCCATTCATGCTGTTTCTGTGGTGGCTGGGTTTATGGAAAGTCAAGAAAGCCCATATTCTAACTGATGCACACCACAAAGCTAATCGTATATAACCATCAAAAGCATGCAGCTGCATGCTTTTTTTATTGAGTTCTGACTTATGCCTTTTGTATAGTTTGCTGAATTTGGTTCAGATTAATATTATCCATTGTTACAGGAGGTATATGCATGAAGAAACAATATATTGCTACAATCCTTATCTGCTTATTATTCTTAAGCAACAGCTCAGCAGCTAATGCATTCAGTGGGCAGGTGATTCAAAAGGGGGCTTACGGAGACGATGTCATTGAGTTGCAGGCACGTCTTCAGTATATCGGCTATTACACCGGCCAGATCGATGGAGATTTTGGATGGGGGACCTACTGGGCGCTTCGAAACTTTCAGCAGGATTATGGTATGGATATAGACGGTCTTGCAGGTCCGGAAACAAGGCAAAAACTGATCAATGCAAGTGAATATAATAGGGATTTTGTGAAAGGGAACATCAATAAAGGTGTGAAATTCACTCATTACGGCGGGACACCGCTGAAAAACCAGGTGAAAGATGAACCGTCCACTCAAAAAATGACTTTACCTAAAGGCTATTCTGAAAAAGATATTCAGCTGATGGCTAACGCAGTATATGGAGAAGCGCGGGGCGAACCATATGAGGGACAGGTTGCTGTAGCTGCTGTTATTTTGAACCGGATTGAGGATGAAGCATTTCCCAATACTGCTTCAGGAGTGATTTTTGAACCGTTAGCGTTTACAGCGGTTGCTGATGGTCAGATATGGCTTACACCTAACGAGCAGGCCAAACGCGCGGTGATGGATGCTATAAATGGCTGGGATCCTTCAGAGAATGCGCTGTACTACTTTAATCCAGTGACTGCAACGAGTAAATGGATCTGGTCCAGACCGCAAATTAAACAGATTGGTGAACATATATTCTGTCTGTAAGTGAGGAGTCTAAAAAGTGAAGAAGAAAAAAATAATCCTGATCACATTGTTTTTATGTGCTTTTATCGCAACTGCAGCAGCGGCCTTTCAAAAAGGGCAGGTCCAGGCTCTCGAAACGCATATGGAAAATCAATACCAGCGTGCATTTCATGAAATGACGTTTCAAATGGATCTTCTGCATGATGAAATAGGATCCACACTCGCGATGAATGGGGGGCGTACATTGACACCTGCGCTCACTGAAGTATGGCGGTTGACTTCAATGATACACTCAGACATCGGTCAGCTTCCGCTTGGTATTCTACCGTTTAGTGAAATGGAAAAATTTCTAATGAAAATTGGTGAATTCAGCTATCGCACATCTGTCAGAGATTTATCATCTGAACCGCTCACAGGAGAAGAGTATGACAAGCTGAAGCAGTTATACAGCCAGTCTGCTGACATCCAGACTGAACTTAGAAACATTCAGGAAAGAATCTTAAATGAAGAATTAAGCTGGCTCGACCTTGAAGAGCTTATGGCTACCGGGGATGCGCAAGCTCAGCCTGTTGTAGATGGTTTTGCTAAAGTGGACGGTACTGTGAAAGGGTACGCTTCAGAAACCTTTGCACCTACAGAACAGGAAACTGCATCAATGCGGCGAAAACAACTGCAGCACTTGAGCGGCAGTGAAATTACAGAACAGGAAGCACTAAAAATCGCTGAATCATTTTCTGAGACGGCACTGGATCAGGCTGAAGTTTCAAAGAGCATGAAAGGATCACCTTATCCATTTTTGACTGTCAGAGAACCGGAAGAAAACTTTTCAATGGACCTTTCTTTAAAGGGCGGGTATCCATTATATCTGATAAAGGATCGTGAAATTAATAACACATCCCTCAGTTTAAATGAAGCAGCAACTGAAGCTGAAGCATTTCTCAAGAAAAACAAGCTGAATGACTTGAAGCTCGATCAGGCCCAGCAGACAGATCACAGTGCTTCATTTACATTCGTTAAGTATCTCGAAGATGAAAACGTATGGGTGCTTGATGATTCAGTGTATTTAAAGGTTGCGCTCGATAATGGTGAAGTACTTGGTTTTACCGGCTTCGATTATTGGGCGGGTTACGGGGAGATTGACATACCCGAACCTTCTTTGTCTGAAGATGAAGCCTTATCACTGCTTCATTCAGATTATAAAAATGGGGAAACGAGAATGACCTTGATCAGAAATGAGTTTGATGAACATGTATTATGCTTTGAATTCACCGGTGTTTCAAATGATGAAACATACAGAATTTATATTAATGCAGAGACAGGTCAGGAAGAAAAAGTAGAAAAACTGTAAAATTTAACCCTTTTATTCAGTACGTATAAAGCATACTGAGTAAAAGGGTTTTTTTCATATACTTTTGCGTTAAATGCTGCTTTAGCATAATTGGCATAGGTCTTGAAGTAAAAAGCGTGAGCTGGTTCACAGCACGCCCTGCAGAAAGCGGTCCCCTGCAGCTGAAATCAACAGCAACCAATAACATAGTTTATAAAAAAGATTATGCTTTCTTACTGAAAAAGGAATTGAAATTGTGATGTTCCATGAGATAATACCCATATAGCGTAGTTTAGGCGGGTGTGACAAATGAAAATTGGAACTGTATTAACAATTGAACCGATGCATGCTTCACAAAATGATAAATATAAAAGCAGACTTGTTGAAGTAAGCGATAATAAACTCTTTATTGATTATCCAATCAGCATCTCGACAAATAAAACAGTCTTTCTGACGGATGGAATGCAGCTGAGAGTCACGTATACAGACGACAAAAATGATGCATTCTCTTTTGAAACAGAAGTCAAGGGAAGAAAAAATACAAATATTCCTATGATTTCGGTTGAAGCACCGGAGGACAAAGACTTGATTAAAATTCAGCGGCGTCAATTTGTCCGTGTAAATTCATCCATAGATCTATCGATCAAATCCGGTGCAGCAACTTTTACCACCGTTACTGAAGATATCAGTGCCGGAGGGCTTTCTTTTATCATTAAAAATGGAATGAATTTTGAACAGGGTGATCCTCTCGAACTTTTTATCGTACTTCCAATGAGAAACGGTGATATACAATATGTAAAAGTTGAGGGAGAAGTCATTCGCACCAAACAGGTTGAGAGGGTACATATAGGTATGGTGAAATTTATTGATCTGACTGCTCTAGAAAGACAACTGTTATTAAGGTACACGTTTGAATGTCAGCTGAAGTTAAAAGAAAAATAACACCCGAAACGCTCTTTCTGTGAAAACAATAAAAGAGCGTTTTGTCGTTTAGAACCATCAGAAAATCTGACGTTTGTGATACAATAACTGTGATTAAATTAGATTGAGGAGAATCGCCGGTGAACAAGATAAATAACATACGAATTGCACTTGATGGTCCAGCAGCTGCCGGAAAAAGTACTGCTGCAAAAAAAATTGCTGAGAAACTTGGCTTTATTTATATAGATACAGGTGCAATGTACAGAACTTTGACATTAAAAGCAGTGAATCAGCAGGTTGATCCTAAAAATGAACAGGCATTATATAACCTGTTAATGAATACAGTGATAGAGCTAAAGCCTGGAGAAGATGGTCAGCTTGTTTTTCTTGATGGCAGGGAAGTAACAAGGGAGATCAGAGAACAGCAGGTAACAAAACACGTATCTGATGTGGCGCTCCATAAGGCTGTAAGAAGCGAGATGGTTAAAAGACAACAGAACCTTCTTAAAAACGGGGGTATTGTGATGGATGGCCGTGATATTGGAACAGCCGTGATCCCCGATGCAGAATTAAAAGTTTTCATGTCAGCAACCGCTGAAGAACGGGCAAGAAGACGCTTTGAAGAACATCAGTCTCAGGGGATTCAGTCAGATCTTCAACAGCTGAAATCAGAAATTGAAGAACGTGATTTTATTGATTCAACACGTGAAGTTTCTCCGCTTACAAAAGCTGAAGATGCAATAGAACTTGATACGACTCATATGACAATTGATGAAGTCGTGAATAAAGTAACAGAATTAGCTGCCGAACGGGGGGCTTTACGATGAACTTATATTCATTTGCCAAAGGACTTGTAAAAACAATTCTTACACCTGCTTACAGGATACGCACAGTGGGTAAAGAACATATACCGGAAGAAGGCGGTGTATTAATATGTGCCAACCATATTAATGTGCTTGACCCTCCTGTTGTGGGAATTACTTCACCAAGACCGGTTTCATTCATGGCAAAGGAGGAGTTATTTAAGGCACCTGTTTTAAAAAGCCTGCTCCCAAACCTGAATGCATTCCCGGTTAAAAGAGGGATGAGCGATAGAGAAGCTCTTAGAAAGGGACTGGCACAGCTGAAAGATGGACATGTTGTAGGCCTGTTTCCTGAAGGTACCAGAAGTAAAGATGGACAAATCGGAAAGGGTCTGGCCGGCGCAGGCTTTTTTGCCTTAAGATCGGATGCAGCAGTTGTTCCGTGTGCCATTATCGGACCTTATAAATTGTCTAAACGTCTTAAAGTCGTCTATGGCAAGCCGATTAATATGACCGAACTGAAAGAAAGAAAAGCATCAGCAGTAGAAGTAACAGAAATCATTATGAATGAGATTAAACAACTATCCGACAATCATCGATAAAAGTTCTCGCTTGACAAACACGGCTATTTATTAGAAGTTAGTAGTATATTCTGAATTTAACATTAAACTGTGAATTTTTTCACATTTAATACAATTTCAGCAGTCTTGGATTAAGGAGGAGTACATATGACAGAGGATATGAACAACATCGAAGTAAACTCATTAGAGGTAGGAAATCGGGTTACCGGTACTGTAACCAAAGTGGAGGAAAAACAGGTTCTTGTAGATGTAAAAGACAGCAAGATAGACGGTATTATTCCGATTTCAGAACTTTCGAGCCTCCATGTGGAAAAAGCCTCTGACGTCGTTAAAGAGGGCGATGAGCTGGATTTAGTCGTGACTAAAGTCGAGGAAGAGCTTCTGGTATTGTCTAAACGCAAAGTAGAAGCTGAAAAAGCTTGGGAAGAAATGAAGCGCAGATATGAGTCAGAAGAAGTGTTTGAGGCTGAAGTGAAAGACGTTGTAAAAGGCGGTCTGGTAGTAGACCTTGGCGTCAGAGGTTTTGTACCTGCTTCATTGGTAGAAGACTATTATGTCGAGGACTTCGAAGATTACAGAGGCAGATCTCTGACCTTCAGAATTGTTGAACTCGATGAAGAGAAAAACAGGCTGATCCTTTCACATCGTGCTGTAATTGAAGGCGAAAAAGCTGAAAAGAAAAAAGAACTTCTTGAAAAAATTCAGGCAGATGATGTGCTTGATGGAACTGTTCAGAGAATCACGGATTTTGGTGCTTTTGTTGATATCGGTGGAGTGGATGGTCTTGTTCATATTTCCCAGTTATCGCACCAGCACGTAGAAAAGCCTTCTGACGTTGTTGAAGAAGGACAAAAGGTTCAAGTTAAAGTATTATCTGTTGACCGTGATAACGAAAGGATCTCTTTATCAATTAAGGAGACGTTACCTGGACCGTGGTCAGATATTGAAGAAAAAGCACCAAGAGGAGCGGTCCTGGACGGGAAAGTCAGACGTCTTGTATCATATGGTGCGTTTGTCGAAGTGTTCCCGGGTGTTGAAGGACTGGTTCACATATCACAGATTTCACATCAGCATATCGGTACACCTCATGAAGTCCTGACAGAAGGTGAAGAAGTTCAGGTGAAGGTACTTGATGTTAATGTGAATGACCAGAGACTATCCCTTTCAATTAAAGAATTAAAAGAAGATAAAGGGTCTGTATCGCAAAACTATGATATGCCTGAAGAATCTTCCGGCTTCCAGCTTGGTGAAATGATTGGTGACAAATTAAAAGATTTGAATAATGACAAATAATTAGGTGAATAATAGTGAGCAGAGCGAAAAGAAAACTTGATCATATTCAATATGCTTTAAATGATAAACCATCAGGCATGACAGGATTCGATGATGTGCAGATTGTTCATCAGAGTCTCCCTGACAGTTCTGTGGAAGAGGTTTCTCTTCACTCTGAAGTAGGCGGACTTAATTTGAGTTCGCCTTTTTTTATCAATGCGATGACAGGTGGAGGCGGAGAAAAAACACTTGAGATCAACGCTTCACTTGCCAGAGCGGCGAAGGAAACAGGTATTGCTGTTTCAGTCGGTTCACAAATGTCTGCAATTAAAGACAAACAGGAACGCAGAACTTACAGCATTGTACGTAAAGAAAATCCGGATGGTGTCATATTCGGTAATATCGGCAGTGAAGCTACACTGTCTCAGGCGCTTGAAGCGGTTGAAATGATTGAAGCTGATGCATTGCAAATCCATCTGAATGTTATCCAAGAACTGGCTATGCCTGAAGGTGACCGTTCATTTAATGGAGCATTAGAGAGAATTTCACATATCGCAAATGAACTTTCTATCCCGGTTATTGTGAAGGAAACAGGCTTTGGTATCAGCAGGGAAGCAGCTGCAAAGCTGAACGATACTGCTGTTACTGCAATCGATGCCGGAGGATACGGCGGAACTAATTTTTCAAGCATCGAAAACAGCAGGCAGCAAAGAAAAAAACTTTTTTTCGACCACTGGGGCATACCAACTGCGGCTTCAATAGTTGAAACTGTCAGTGTTACCGAAAAAACAGTACTCGCTTCAGGTGGCATTCAGTCCAGTATCGATATTTTAAAAAGTCTGATCCTAGGTGCATCAGCAGCCGGCATTGCAGGAAAGTTTTTAAGAATACTGACTGAAGATGGAGAAAGTGCACTGATTAAGGAAATTGAATACGTGAACGAAGATCTGGTTATGATGATGACTGCCTTAGGCTGTCGTAACGTATCTTCTTTACACCGCGCCCCTGTAGTCATTTCCGGTGATTTATACCACTGGCTTCATTCCAGAGGGCTGCATCCTGAACAATTCAGCAGAAGATCATGAGCCATTTTAACAAGTAAAAGCTGATTTCCTTAAAAAGAAATCAGCTTTTACTTGTATCAGGGCAAGTTGTGCATTAAATTAAATACTGATACAATGATTTGGCTGTACAGAACGAATAAATTGAAAGTGCACATTAGAAAAAGTGCGTAGAAAGGGTGAACGTCATGGCAAAAGCAAAGCCGGTCGTTGCGATAGTTGGTCGCCCAAACGTAGGGAAATCCACTATTTTTAACAGAATTGTAGGAGAACGTGTATCCATTGTGGAAGATACACCGGGCGTTACAAGAGATCGAATTTATAATTCAGCAGAATGGCTGAATCATGATTTTAATATTATTGATACTGGCGGAATCGACATTGGAGATGAGCCATTTTTAGAACAGATCAGACAGCAGGCTGAGATCGCGATTGATGAAGCAGATGTTATTATTTTTATGACCAATGGACGTGAGGGTGTTACTTCAGCAGATGAACATGTTGCGAAAATCCTTTATAAGTCTAATAAGCCGGTTGTATTAGCTGTCAATAAAGTAGATAACCCCGAAATGAGAGATCAGATCTATGATTTCTATTCTCTTGGATTCGGTGAACCTTATCCTATCTCAGGTTCACATGGGTTAGGTCTGGGTGACCTGCTTGATGCTGCAGCTGAACACTTTGACCAGACTGATCTAGATGACTACGGAGAAGAAGTCATCAAATTTTCTCTGATCGGCAGACCAAACGTAGGGAAATCTTCCCTTGTTAATTCGCTTCTGGGTGAAGAACGCGTCATCGTAAGTAATGTTGCCGGTACAACCCGGGATGCAGTTGATACGCCTTATAAATACGATGGTCAGGAATACGTGATCATTGATACTGCCGGTATGAGGAAAAAAGGTAAGGTATATGAATCAACTGAAAAATACAGCGTACTTCGTGCACTCAGAGCGATCGAGCGATCTGATGTGGTCCTTGTATTAATTGATGGAGAAGAAGGTATCATCGATCAGGATAAAAAGATTGCAGGTTATGCCCACGATGCAGGGCGGGCAGTTGTTATCGTCGTGAATAAGTGGGATGCTGTAGAAAAAGACGAAAAAACAATGGACAAGTTTGAAAAAACAATCAGAGCTCACTTCCAATTCCTTGATTATGCGCCGGTCGTATTTGTTTCAGCGCTTACTAAAAAGCGTATTCATACACTTCTGCCTGTCATTAATATGGCGAGTGAAAATCATTCAATGAGAGTTCAATCAAGTATTCTGAATGAAGTGGTAATGGATGCTGTTGCAATGAATCCAACTCCGACGGATCACGGAAAGCGTCTGAAGATTTTCTATGCGACACAGGTTGCCGTTAAGCCGCCTACGTTCGTCATTTTTGTAAATGAGCCGGAATTAATGCACTTTTCTTATGAAAGATTCCTTGAGAACAGAATCAGGGAAGCTTTTGGCTTTGAAGGTACACCAATCAGATTGATTGCCCGTGCCAGAAAGTAACGCTGTTAAGGAGGGATTGGATTGGACAAGCAAAACATAGCAGTTCTTGGAGCAGGAAGCTGGGGGACTGCCCTTGCAATTGTGCTTGCAGACAACCTTCACCAGGTGAATTTGTGGACACATACAAAAGCACAGGCAGACCAGATTAATGCGACACATAAGAATGAAAAATATCTCCCGGGGATAGACATTCCTGAAGAAATCACTGCATATTCAGATCTCGAAAAAGCGATAGACACTGCGGAAATGATTGTATTTGCTGTACCTGCCAAAGCGACAAGAGAAGTTGCAGAACAGGTGAATAAAATCAGGCACACTCCTGCACTGGTTGTTCATGTCAGTAAAGGGATTGAACCTGATACTCATTTAAGAATATCTGAGATACTGCAGGATACTTTATCAGCCGATGCAATGTCGGATCTGGTTGTGTTGTCCGGTCCAAGTCATGCTGAAGAAGTAGTAAAGCGTCATCCTACAACCGTGACGGCAGCATCTGAAAATATGAAAGCTGCTGAAAAAGTTCAGGATGCATTCATGAATCAGCACTTCAGAGTTTACACCAATCACGATGTGACAGGGGTTGAGGTAGGTGGGGCGCTGAAAAATATCATCGCCCTTGCAGCCGGTATAACCGATGGACTCGGGTATGGTGATAATGCGAAGGCTGCCCTGATTACACGTGGTTTGGCTGAAATTGCAAGGCTGGGCACCAAACTCGGTGCTAATCCGTTAACCTTCTCCGGTCTCACTGGTGTGGGTGATTTGATTGTTACATGTACAAGCGTGCACTCCAGGAACTGGAGAGCAGGTAATATGCTGGGTAAAGGACACAAGCTTGATGACGTACTCGAGCAGATGGGTATGGTCGTTGAAGGTGTCAGAACGACTAAAGCTGCATATCAGTTAGCAGAAAAGCATCAGGTGACAATGCCGATTACAACAGCTTTATACAAAGTCCTTTTTGAAGATGTCCATCCTAAAGAGGCAGTTGATCAGCTGATGACACGTGTTAAAACACACGAAATGGAAGAACTGGTCAATATATTAGAGAACCAGAACGAATAAACCGGGGATGACCCGGTTTATTTTATTTTTGTGCAATGTTAAATTCCTTGAACTTTTTCTGACTCTTACATACCTTTTTTATGAAGTGAAAGTACATATGGTATAATTAAAACTGCACGTTTTGTGAAAGGGTGAGCTTTAATGGATGCATTAACTAAAATGTGGATTTCATTCGGTTCGATGGGCTTTATGTTTTTAGCCATTATTATTATTTATTTCAGCCGCTATAAGATTTCAAATAAAGTTTTAAAGTTTATTACAGCTTTTGCTGCTTATATTTTTATGATTTTAGCCGGTTTGATTATGTTATGGGTCGTATTGAGCGGACCGACTATGGAAGCCTGATTCGGGGGAATAAATATGACAAAATACCTTCTTGCAATATCAGCTGTTCTATCGCTTGTTTTAACAGGGTGTATGTTACCCTCTCAGGAACGGGCGGGAAATGATATTGCATATGAAGAACAGATTGAAAGTGTTCAATCGGCAGTTGAACAGTATCAGGAAAGTACCGGTGGTCTTCTTCCGATTAAGACGGTGGAAAATGATACACCGATGTACAGAAAATATCAGATTGATTTTTCTTTATTAAAACCGCGGTTTATGGCTGACCTGCCTGGTAATGCATATGAAAATGGCGGTGTATTTCAGTACACACTTCTTGATGTTGAAGAGAATCCTACAGTCTATGTATTTGACTTAAGGGTAGCTGAAACCATCAGATCACTTCAGATCAGAATACAGGCTAACAGAGGAATTCCTTTTGAGGGTCAGGTGGGGAATAATATGTACTCTATCGACTTTTCGCAACTGGGATATGATGAAGATCCTGTTGTAACAAGCCCTTATACAGGTAATGAACTTCCTCTCGTTGCCCGGGGTGATGGTACGGTTTACGTGGATTACATTACCGATTTGTATCAGTTAACGCAGGATATGGACCAGTCCGCGATACAGGATCTTGAAGATTTACGTCCGATATTATTTGAAGGATCACGTGTTGTCCCTGCATACAGTGTTCCTTATTATATCGGGGATGACGGTGAAATAAAATATGGTCAGGAAGAAACCGGCTCTTAATTGAGCCGGTTTTTGTTCTTTTTGCAGCATGTCCTCATAGACTATTATTGCGTGAGCTGAAACAGGGAGGCATGCAGATGGAAAAGCAAAATGTATTCGAACATATCGCTGAAAGAACAGGGGGGGATATTTATATCGGAGTGGTGGGACCTGTCAGAACAGGGAAGTCCACATTTATAAAGAAAATGATGGAGCTCGCAGTGATTCCGCATATGAAAAACCCCGCCGAGAAAGAACGGGCACAGGATGAACTTCCACAGAGTGCTGCCGGAAGAACCATTATGACGACTGAGCCGAAATTCATACCGAATCAGGCAGTTAAAATTACTGTTTCAGAAGGTCTGGATGTCAATGTAAGGATGGTAGACTGTGTAGGGTATACGATCCCCGGTGCTAAAGGACATGAAGATGAATATGGGCCACGAATGGTACACACTCCCTGGTACGAAGAGCCAATACCTTTTGATGAGGCTGCGGAAGCCGGGACGAGAAAAGTCATTCAGGACCACTCTACGATCGGGGTCATGATGTCGACTGATGGCACTATAGGAGAAATTCCAAGAGAGAGCTATGAAGAAACAGAAGAAAGAATTATTGCAGAATTAAAAGAAGTGGGTAAACCATTCATTATGGTGCTTAATAGTGCCAGACCTTATCAGGAGCAGACTGAAAACCTGAGAAGGGAATTGCAGGTTAAATATGATATTCCGGTTGTTGCAATGAGTGTTGAAAGCATGCGTGAAGCAGATGTCATGATGGTGTTAAAAGAAGCTCTATACGAATTTCCCGTATTGGAAGTGAATGTACAGCTGCCGGGCTGGGTAATGGTGCTCGATCAGGAGCACTGGCTCCGGAGCCATTTTGAAACAGCCATTACTGATGTGATTCATGATATCAGAAGAATACGGGATGTGGATCGTGTTGTGAGGCAGTTTGAAGAGTTTGAACATGTTGATACTGCTCAGCTCTCTGCGATGGATATGGGGGGAGGAGTAGCCAATATAGACCTTCACGCTGCAGACGACCTGTTTGATCAGGTTATCGAAGAGCTGATCGGGGAGCGGGTTACAGGGAAAGATCATTTCTTAACCTTAATTAAGGACTACACAGAAGCTAAAAAAGAGTACGATCAATTTTCAGAAGCGCTGAAAATGGTCCGTCAGACGGGATATGGTATTGCGGCCCCTGTGTTATCTGATATGAGCCTTGATGAACCGGAAATCATCCGGCAGGGTGCAAGGTACGGAGTGAGGTTGAAGGCTGTAGCGCCATCTATTCACATGATTAAAGTGGATGTCGAGTCAGAATTTTCACCGATCATCGGAACTGAAAAACAAAGTGAAGAACTGGTACGTTATCTCATGCAGGATTTTGAAGATGATCCGCTTTCAATCTGGAGTTCAGATATATTTGGAAGAAGTCTGAGTTCAATTGTAAGGGAAGGGATTCAGGCCAAGCTTGCCATTATGCCTGAAAATGCAAGATATAAACTGAAAGAGACATTAGAAAGAGTCATCAATGAAGGTTCCGGTGGAATGATTGCCATTATCCTTTAAGAACAATGATCCGTTTTTGTCTTTGCGCAGCCCGGTTAGTGGGCTGTTTTTTTATTTTAAAAGTAATGATGACAAAGGTATCATTATATGCGTATTATAGGTTAATTTACCTTGTTTATGGCTATAATAAGAAGAGATTCCCAATAATTATCGTATAATTCTTGCTAATGTATTTTTTATGTGATAATCTTTTAACAGAATTGATCTAAAACATTGATTCTATGGGCTTTTTAACGATTATTTCTGATCGTGAAGATGCTTTTCAATGTTCACTAAGTAACAGAGACTTGCCCATAACTTTTTTGGGAGGAGGTGAATGACGTGAACAAGACTGAACTGATTAATGCAGTTGCTGAATCTGCGGAACTTTCTAAAAAGGACGCAACTAAAGCAGTTGATGCAGTATTCGATACAGTACAAGATGCACTTGCTAAAGGTGATAAGGTACAACTGATTGGTTTTGGTAACTTCGAAGTACGCGAACGTGCAGCACGTAAAGGCCGTAACCCGCAGACTGGAGAAGAAATCGAAATCTCAGCAAGCAAAGTACCTGCTTTCAAACCAGGTAAAGCGCTAAAAGATGCTGTTAAATAATACATATCTTTAGCGAGCGAAACCGCACATTTATGTGCGGTTTTTTATTGAGTATGATAATCTGCACATTTACTGAGCTCTTGCCTTTGCGCCTGTGAAATGCGTTATGCTAATATGAAGTGAAATAAATGCAGTGCAGGAGGAATCGGCATGGACCATACTACAGAAAATATTACAACATTAAACAGCAATGATACGAACCGGGTTGACCGGGAAAAAATACAACGTGCAATTACAATGCTTTTAGAAGCTGTTGGAGAAGATCCGTCTAGAGAAGGTCTTCTTGATACACCTAAACGTGTAGCGAAAATGTATGAAGAAATGTTTTCGGGTCTTAATAGTGATCCAAAAGAATATTTCAAAACTGTTTTCAATGAAGACCATGAAGAACTTGTTTTCGTGAAGGATATTCCATTCCATTCTATGTGTGAGCATCACCTTGTACCGTTCTATGGTAAAGCGCATGTTGCATACCTTCCAAAGGATGGTAAGGTAACAGGTTTAAGTAAACTTGCAAGAGCGGTTGAAACGACTGCAAGAAGACCACAGCTGCAGGAGAGAATTACTTCGACTGTTGCAGATGCAATTATGGAAATGCTAGCTCCGCACGGTGCTTATGTGATCGTTGAAGCAGAACATATGTGTATGACAATGCGTGGAGTTAAAAAACCCGGAGCGAAAACAGTAACAACCGCTGCAAGAGGTGTTTATGAAGAGGACCATGTTCTTCGTAATGAAGTAATGACTCTTCTTAAAATGGATTAATAAAGGAGCGAAAACTGTGAGCGACCAAGGGAATTTTATTAGTATTAAAGCGCTTGAAGATGGGGTAAATGTAATCGGTCTGACAAGAGGAACCGATACAAAGTTTCATCACTCTGAAAAGCTGGACAAAGGTGAAGTGATGATTGCCCAATTCACAGAGCATACATCAGCAGTAAAAGTGCGTGGGAAGGCATCCATCCTTACTGCACATGGTGAAGTGCTGAGCGATGAAAAAGTGAAAAAATAATCCGCTCTAAGAAGCCAGCAAGCGCTGGCTTCTTTCAACTTCACAATGTCTGTACTGAATATGGTATAATAAGAGAGGTTTATTCATTTAATACATACGAACTAATGAAACGGGGAGAGAAAGATGAGCGATAAACAATCCGAACGCTGGATGAGCCAGACTGTTCAGCACATACTAGACCAAATTCATCATCCCTATCTCCATGCATCAATCGGTCAGCCTGAAATTGATATGGAGCGGCTGTCCCTGCTTTTACTCCCCTTTTACTTAAAAAATAAATATACGAACCTTGATCAATCCTATGTCTCTACTGCTATTTTGATCCAGCAGGCATTAGACACGCATGAAAAAGTTTCTATTACAGGTGAATCACACCGGATTAAGCAGCTTACAGTACTTGCCGGAGATTATTACAGTGGCCTGTATTACAAGATTCTATCAGGCATACCGGATATAGAGCTGATCAGAAAGATTGCTTTTTCAATTGAAGAGATTAATGAGCATAAAATTGAAATCACATCTGCACATGCGCTGACAGAAGATGAATTTCTGAACAGCCTGACGAAAATAGAATCTTCCATCATCACAAGTCTATTCAGACATCTCGGTTATGATGAAATGGTGCCGCTTGCAGAAAAACTTTTACTTGCTAACCGTTTAAAGCAGGAAGAAAGATCTTTTGCACAAGGTGATGACTCAAGTTTGTTTTATTTTTTTAAACATGGAAAACACCACATCAAAACATCAGACTACATGACAGCCTACAAACGTCTGATCAAGAGAATTTCAGGAGAGATTGAATATCTGGCGCGGGAACTTAACCTTCCATCTACTACTAAGAATTTGCCGATTTTCAGTTCTTTTTATGAAAAGTCGATTATTTATGCAGAGGAAGGATAATTATGCAGACAGAGAAAGAACAAAAAGTCCACGGGGTCTTTGAGAAAATTCATGGCCGTTACGATAAAATGAATTCTATTATCAGTTTTCAGCAGCACGTCCGCTGGAGAAAGTACACGATGGAAAAAATGCAGGTTGATACAGGCTCGAAAGCACTTGATGTGTGCTGCGGAACAGCTGACTGGACTATTGCGCTTGCAGAGGCTGCAGGTCCTGAAGGCGAAGTAGTAGGTCTGGATTTCAGTAAAAATATGCTTAAAACAGGTCATGAAAAAGTAAAGAATTATCCACAAATCTCACTTGTTCACGGTAATGCAATGGCATTACCATACGATGACAATTCATTTGATTATGTCACGATCGGTTTCGGACTGAGAAATGTACCTGATTATCTTCAGGTATTAAAAGAAATGAACAGGGTATTAAAACCGGGTGGAATGGCAGTCTGTCTTGAGACTTCACAGCCGACAATTCCAGGTTTCAGACAGTTGTATTACGCTTATTTCAAATATGTCATGCCGATTTTCGGAAAAATCCTTGCAAAAAGTTATAATGAGTATTCCTGGCTGCAGGAGTCAGCGAAAGACTTTCCGGGAGCCCGGCAGCTGGCTGACATGTTTGAAGAAGCAGGTTTTATAAGTGTGAACTATAAACAGTTCAGTGGCGGGGCAGCAGCAATGCACCTTGGGTATAAAAAAGCTTAAAAATGCAAATTAGGTGGAAGTGTTATGAAATTAACAATGCTCTATTCGTTTCTGAAAGCGGATATTGAAGAGGTCGAAAAGGAACTAAGTCAGGCAATTCATTCAGATACAGAGCTTCTAAAGGATGCTTCACTGCATTTACTTCAGGCCGGAGGAAAGAGAATCCGACCTGTTTTTGTCCTGCTCGCTGCCAAAACAGGTCAATATGATATTCACCGTGTGAAAAATGCTGCTGTTGCACTTGAACTGATTCATATGGCTTCACTTGTACATGATGATGTCATCGATAATGCAGATATGCGCCGGGGCAGAACGACAATTCAGGCGGAATGGAACAACCAGATTGCGATGTACACCGGAGATTATATGTTCGCAAGAGCGTTGAACTATATGACAGTGATCCAGAATCCATCTGCTCATAAAATTCTGTCAGATGCAATTGTTGAATTATGTATTGGTGAAATTGCGCAAATTCAGGATAAATACCGCTTTAATCAAAGCACCAGAGATTATTTCCGGCGGATTAAGAGAAAAACGGCCCTGTTGATTGCAGTAAGCTGTCAGCTCGGAGCAGTTGCAGGTAACGCATCTGCTGATATTCAAAAAAGACTCTACCGTTTTGGGTATTATGTTGGAATGGCTTATCAGATTACTGATGACATTCTTGATTTTACAAGTACTGAAAAAGAACTTGGTAAGCCTGCCGGAGGTGACCTGTTGCAGGGGAATATCACACTGCCTGTATTTTATGCGATGGAGAACCCTGAGATCAGCAGCAGAATCAAAAAAGTTCATGAAGAAATGCCGGGTGAGGATCTGCGGCAGATCATAGATGATATTTTAAAAACTGATGCAATTAAACGGTCCTCTGCAATCAGCCAGAGATATTTACGAAAAGCGCTCGACCAGCTTGATGAAATCCCCCAGTCTAAAGCTAAAAAGTCACTTCGCGATATTGCCCTCTTTATTGGAAAAAGAAAGTATTAAATTCCAATGAAAACGTTGCCAAAACGTTCAATGAGTGATAATCTTTTAGAGGGTCTTAAAGAGACCGACATACATAGTTGGGGGAATAGAGAATGGAAAAGACTTTTCTAATGGTTAAGCCTGATGGCGTACAAAGAGGGTTAATCGGTGAAGTGATCAGCCGATTCGAACGTAAAGGATTCAAACTTGCAGCTGCTAAGCTGATGGTTATTTCTGATGACCTGGCAAAGAAACATTATGGTGAACACGCTGATAAGCCGTTTTTTGGGGAACTAACGGATTTCATCACATCAGGTCCGGTTTTTGCAATGATCTGGGAAGGTGAAGATGTTGTCAAGACTGCACGTCATATGATGGGTGCTACTAAGCCTAGTGAAGCTGACCTCGGAACACTCAGAGGAGATTTTGGACTGACAGTAGGTAAAAACATCATTCACGGTTCTGACTCTCTTGAAAGTGCAGAACGTGAAATCACTCTTTTCTTTGGTGAAGATGCAGCACTTGAATACAAAAAATCATCCGATGAATGGGTTTATTAATTGGTAAAAGCACCTGAAGAGGTGCTTTTTTTTATAGCATTTTTTAAGATGTTTTTATATAGTAGCTATTAATAGTGCTAATAAATGAGGTGTACATATGACGAATGATTATTCAGGCTTTGTGACATATATAAAAAGTAAAACAGGAATTGACCTTGCGCTTTATAAAGAGGCTCAAATGAAAAGAAGACTGACTTCTCTATATGAGAAAAAAGGGTACGGATCTTTCAAGGAATTTTCAAGCGCATTAACTTCAGAACAGAATCTCATGGATGAATTTCTTGACCGGATGACGATTAATGTATCTGAGTTCTACAGGAACCAGAAAAGGTGGGAAGTACTTGAGACTAAAATCCTGCCTGATCTGATCAAAAGTCAATCGCAGCTGAAGGTGTGGAGTGCTGCATGCTCAACCGGTGAGGAGCCTTATTCACTGGCAATGGTGCTAAATAAAGTACAAAAAGGGCGTTTGAACAATATTCTTGCGACTGACCTTGACCGTCTGGCAATAGAGAAAGCAAAAATTGGACTTTATAATGAAAGGGCTCTTGCTGAAGTACCGGATGATATCAAAAAAGAACACTTTATTAAACAAGGTGCTTTCTTTAAAGTGTCAGACAAGATTAAAAGCAGTGTTACTTTCAAACAGCAAAATTTATTAAATGACCGCTTTGATACTGGATTTGATTTAATTGTCTGCAGGAATGTGATGATTTATTTTACAGAAGAAGCGAAAGATGAGCTCTATCATAAGTTCAGCCGAGCATTGAAAAAAGGGGGTATCCTTTTTGTTGGAAGTACTGAACAGATTTTTAATCCCGGAAAATATGGTTTTGAATCAATTGAAACATTTTTCTACCGGAAAATTTGAACTTGTCGGTTAATTTCACTACATACCTTCAAAAAAATATGTTAGACTGTACAAATATCACTTTAGCGAGTTGAAGGGGGAAAGTATTATGATGAGATACTTAACAGCAGGAGAGTCCCATGGACCTCAGCTGACAACAATCATTGAAGGACTTCCTGCGGGATTAGAGCTTGTGGCATCAGATATTAATGAACATCTTGCCAGAAGGCAAAAAGGTTATGGACGCGGCAGAAGAATGCAGATCGAGACAGACCAAGCCCAGATCTTAAGTGGAGTCAGACATGGTAAAACACTCGGATCGCCTATTGCGCTTGTTGTTGAGAATAAAGACTGGACTCACTGGACAAAGATTATGGGTTCAGAACCGCTCAGTGATGATGAGGAAAAGGAAGTAAGAAGAAAAATTACCAGACCGAGACCGGGACATGCTGATTTAAATGGAGGCATAAAATATGGCCACCGCGATATGCGTAACGTTCTTGAAAGATCATCGGCACGTGAAACGACTGTAAGAGTTGCAGCGGGTGCACTTGCTCAGAAAATCCTTAAAGATCTGAATATTAATATCGCCTGTCATGTGAGAGAAATTGGCGGTGTACAGGCGGACGTGATTGAAGGTTTGCCAGCAAAAGAAATCAGAAGTAAATCTGAAGAAAGCGAAGTAAGGTGTATTGATGCAGAAGCTTCAGAAAAAATGAAAACGGCAATCGATGAAGCTAAAAAGAATGGTGACTCAATCGGTGGAGTCGTGGAAGTAGTTGTGGAGAATGTTCCGGCAGGTTTAGGAAGCTACGTTCACTATGATAAAAAGCTCGATGCAAAGATTGCAGCTGCAATCATGAGTATTAATGCATTTAAAGGCGTCGAATTTGGTCTTGGTTTTGAAATGGCCCGTCTTCCGGGAAGTCAGGTTCACGATGAAATCGCCTGGTCTGAGGAGCAGGGCTACTACAGGAAATCCAATCGTCTAGGCGGTTTTGAAGGCGGTATGACAACCGGTATGCCGATCGTAGTCAAAGGGGTCATGAAACCGATCCCAACGCTTTATAAGCCGCTTGAGAGTGTGGATATTGACTCTAAGGAGCCATTTAGCGCAAGTATTGAACGTTCAGACAGCTGTGCGGTGCCTGCAGCTGCTGTTGTAGCAGAAGCAGTAGTAGCATGGGAGATCGCATGTGCAATATGCGATCAGTTTGACAGTGATCGTTTTGATCAATTAAAGCAATCTGTTGAACAGCACCGGGCATACGCTAAGGATTACTGATATGGAAAAGCTGATCATCCGGGCAGGGAATGACTACCCTGTTTTAATTGGTGAAAAAGCACTTGGCAAGCTGAAACAGTTCATTCATGATCTGTCTTCGGAAGTTACGTCTATTCTGCTTTTAGTAGATGAAACAGTGTATCAACATCATAAGGATATGATTCATGAAAGTATCCCGTTTGATGACTTTCATGTTCTGCCGGCCGGAGAAAAAGCAAAAACATTTGCTGTTTATGAGCAGGCGATGGGAAAAGCTCTTGAATCGGGGTTAGATCGTCAATCTCTCATTATTGCTTGTGGTGGGGGTGCAACAGGCGACCTTGCAGGGTTTACAGCTGCAACGTATATGAGAGGCATCAGATATATTCAGGTGCCTACAACCATCCTCGCACACGATAGTGCAGTGGGAGGGAAAACGGCTATTAATCATCCCCTTGGGAAAAATATGACCGGAAGCTTTCATCAGCCTTCTGCCGTTGTTTATGACAGCTCTTTTCTCAGAACGCTGCCTGAGCGTGAAATCAGGTCGGGTTTTGCAGAAGTGATTAAACATGCGTTAATAGCAGATAACGATTTTCTGAAAGAATTAATGAAACAAGTCACTGATTTCAAAACCCTTGATCAGGATTTCCTTCAGTATGCGCTTAAAAAGGGCATCCAGATTAAAGGTGAAATCGTGGCAAAAGACGAGCGGGAGCAGAATATCCGTGCCTTTTTAAATTTCGGTCACACTTATGGTCATGCTGTTGAAGCTTGGTCAGGTTATGGAGGCAAACTCCACGGTGAATGCGTGATGATTGGCATGGTCTATGCAATTCTGCTGAGTCAAAGGCAAACAGAACTAAAGTTTGATATAGCCGGCTTTTTAGAATGGGTTCATTCACTAGGATACGATACTAAGGCTGTAGCACCGTATGAAGAATTGCTTGCACTCATGAAGAAAGATAAAAAGAATCTGAAACACCAAATCCGCTTTGTCTTACTAGAAGAAGTGGGTAAGCCTGTGTTAAAAAGGATTGACCAGGAAGAGTTACTGCAGGTTCACCGACTACTGCAGCAGAGGGGGGAAACACATTGATCCGTGGTATTAGAGGGGCAACAACGGTAGAGTCAGATAAGGAAGAACTAGTAATTGAGGCTACTCTGTCTCTGCTTGAGGAGATGATTGAAAAAAATAATATTGATGCAGACGATACAGCCTCAGTATTTATATCAACTACTGACGATATTCGATCAGTGTTTCCTGCAAAAGCATTAAGAAAAATTGATGGCTGGCAATATGTGCCCGTCATGTGTATGCAGGAAATTCCTGTTAAAGATGCATTGCCGGGGTGTGTCAGAGTGATGGTGCATGTGAATACTGCGAAAAAACAGAAGGATATTTATCACATTTATCATCATGAGGCAGTAAAGTTACGTCCGGACCTTGCAATGACCGGAAAGGAGAATCAGTGATGTATATTAAAGATCAGGTTAAAAAACTATCACCATATAAACCTGGAAAAACAATAGAAGAAGTTAAAAATGAACTTGGACTTAAAGAAATCATTAAGCTTGCTTCTAACGAGAATCCGTTTGGCTGTTCAGATCAGGTTAAAAATCATATTAAAGATAACGCAATGAATTATGCAATTTACCCTGACGGCGGCGGAACAATACTCAGAAACGCGCTTGCAGCGTTTTACCATCTTTCAGGAAATCATTTTATTTTAGGGAACGGGTCGGATGAAATCATTCAGATTATCTCAAGAGCAATGCTTGATTCCTCTAAAAACACTGTAATGGCTGCTCCGACTTTCCCTCAATACAAACACAACGCTGTCATCGAAGGTGCTGAGGTGATAGAGGTTCCTCTTGTTGAAGGTCACCATAATCTTCAGGCCATGGCATCAGCAGTTAACGGACAAACAGCTGTAGTATGGGTGTGCAGCCCGAATAATCCGACTGGTGTCAGCATCGCTGAAAAAGATCTGGTACAATTCCTTGATCAGATTCCAAAAGATGTCCTGATTGTTCTTGATGAAGCTTATTATGAATATGTGACCGCAGAAGACTATTACAATGCTTTAGAACTCATCAACTCATATTCAAACCTGATCGTCACAAGAACGTTTTCAAAAGCTTACGGACTTGCCGGCTTCAGAGTCGGGTACGGAATTGCCAACCCTGCGCTGATACAATCTCTTGAACCGGTAAGAGAGCCTTTTAATACGAATGCACTGGCCCAGCAGGCAGCTGCAGCAGCCATTGGTGATCAGACGTTCATTGAAAGCTGCAGACAGCAGAATAGAGAAGGTATTCAAAAGTTTGAGCAATTCTGTCATGAGCATGGTCTTACGTATTATCCTTCACAGGGCAATTTTATTCTGGTTCATTTTAACCAGGATGCAGATGACTTATTTGAAGCCCTGTTAAGAAAAGGAATCATTGTTAGAAGCGGACAGGCACTTGGCTTCCCTAACAGCCTGAGAATCACGATCGGCAGCAGTGATCAGGTTGATAAGACGCTTAAAGCAATCAGGGAGACTATCTCACATTAAAGGTTGTGAACGTATGAATGGCAATGTGTTTATTATTGGGCTCGGGTTGATTGGAGGCTCAATCGGTTTATCAATACTGAAAGAATATCCCGGGGCAACTGTGACCGGCTTTGATATAAAAAAAGAAGAGATCAGACTCGCAAAAGCACTTAACGCTATCAGTCAGGGGTCTGACTCCTTACAGGAGGATGCTGAACGTGCAGACTTGATTATTATCTGTACACCTGTAAATGAAACGGTTGAGCTGATGAAGACCATATCTTCATTCAATCTTAAACCTGGTGTCATCGTGACAGATGTCGGTAGTACAAAAAAGAGAATTATGGAATCGAGTCATCTGTTCTCTGAAAAGGGGATATCATTCATAGGCGGACATCCGATGGCAGGTTCACATAAAAGTGGTGTCTCCGCTGCCAAAGCGATTCTTTTTGAAAATGCATTTTATCTATTAACACCTGCAGAGCCTCATGATACCGAATCCGTTGCAGCACTGAAAAAATGGCTGAAGGGCAGTAAAGCGAAGTTTCTTGAAGTGAAGCCTGAAGAGCATGATCATATCACCGGAATGGTCAGTCATTTTCCACATATTATCGCATCATCACTTGTCCATCAGGTAAAAGATAATTATCAGAGGCAGCCTCTCATTTCCAGTCTTGCTGCGGGAGGGTTCAGGGATATATCGAGAATTGCCTCTTCAAACCCTGAAATGTGGAGAGATATAACCGTTCACAATATCGATACCCTCAAAACCCTGATGTCAGAGTGGCAGGAAGAAATGAATCGTGTGATCGACATGCTCGAAAGAAATAACGCAGCGGATATTCATGCGTATTTTTCAGAAGCAAAAACATTCAGGGATTCCATGCCAATACTGCAAAAAGGTGCGATTCCCTCTTTTTACGACCTGTTTGTGGATGTGCCGGATTACCCCGGTGTCATTTCAGAGATAACAGGTATTTTAGCGAAGGAAGAAATCAGTATCGTTAACCTCAGAATTATGGAAACGAGAGAAGATATTTACGGGGTTTTAACGATCAGTTTTCAGACTGAGGAAGATCGCAAGCGCGGAGCTGACTGCATTTCGTCAGTGACTGAGTATGACGTGTTTACAGTATAGAATAATTGTGTGAGGAGTTTTGTAATGAAGACACTTCAATATAAGAGCCCTTCTGTAAAGGGAACAATTAAAGTACCCGGAGACAAATCCATCTCTCACAGATCGATTATGTTTGGCGCAATTGCAGAAGGAACGACAAAAGTAACAGGCTTCCTCAAAGGTGATGACTGCCTGGCAACAATTGATTGCTTCAGAAAAATGGGAGTTCAGATCACTGAAAACGGTGATGAAATACTGATTGAAGGAAAAGGGTTTTCAGGCCTGAAAGAACCTGAGGAAGTCCTTTATACAGGGAATTCAGGTACAACAACCAGACTGCTTCTCGGCATACTTGCAGGACGACCTTTTCATTCTGTTGTTACAGGGGATGAATCAATAGCAAAACGTCCAATGAACAGAGTGACAGATCCACTGAGAGAAATGGGGGCGCGAATTGACGGAAGAGACGACGGCAATTTAACACCTCTTTCTATCCGTGGAGGAGCACTTCATGCTTTCCGCTATGAACTGCCTGTTGCCAGTGCACAGTTAAAGTCTGCATTAATACTTGCAGGGCTTCAGTCTGAAGAAGATACAATCATCGTTGAACCTCAAAAAACGAGAGATCACACAGAAAAAATGATCAGGCACTTTGGCGGTAATATAAAGAGGGAAGGCTCTACCATTACAGTCAGTGGACATCAGTCCTTCAAAGCAAAGCATGTTCAGGTTCCGGGAGATATCTCTTCTGCAGCCTTTTTCCTTACAGCAGCAGCCGTTACTAAAAACAGCTCACTCTTGCTGAAAAAAGTCGGTATTAATGACACGAGAACAGGTATCATCGAAGTACTGAAACAGATGAACGCTGATTTTGAAGTAACGCCTGTCAATCATGATGAAGAGCCAATAGGGGAAATATCTATTAAGAGCAGTAAGCTAAATGCCTGCACAGTTGATGGGGACCTGATTCCAAAACTGATCGATGAAATTCCGATTATCGCACTGCTTGCTACACAGGCCAACGGAAAAACCGTGATTAAAGATGCCGAAGAGCTGAAAGTGAAAGAGACGAACCGTATAGATGCGGTAGTTGAAGAGCTGAAAAAGCTTGGAGCTGATATCGAGGCAACTGATGATGGAATGATCATTCAGGGGCCAACACAGTTAACCGGAGCTGAGACTGATTCAAGAGGTGATCACCGTATTGGGATGATGCTCGCGGTTGCATCTCTGATTACAAACGGGGAAGTGCATATTAAAAATCCTGAGTGTATCAGTGTCTCATACCCTGAATTTTTTGAAGACCTCGAATCAGTAACAAGCTAATGAGCAGATTTTTCTGCTCTTTTTTATTGCAAAAAAAGGATTTTACTTTTCTAAAGAGAATACTACATACAAGAGATTATAGTTGAATCTGATCTCAGGTTCTTTTATTCTATTATGATAAATGAACGAAAGAAGGTATAAAATGAACCAACTACAAACGCTGATTGAGCACCTTCACGCAGGTAGTCTCGAAGAAGCAATGAAAATATATAGTGATTTAAAAAGAACAGGTTCAGATGATGAAAAATATGAAGCGGCAGAAGCCCTGTACAGTCTCGGATTTTTAGAGCAAAGCATTGATCTATATGAAGATTTACTTGAACTTTATCCTGAAGAAACCGAGCTAGTCATGTTAAAAGCAGAAGCCCACGCAGAACTCGATCAGATTGAGGAAGCAATGCTGCTGCTTGAACAAATCAACAGTTCAAATGAATTTTATTCACGCGCTATGCTGCTGTCAGCTGATCTGTATCATATGCAGGGTCTTCATGAGGTAAGTGAACAAAAACTGCTTCAGGCATACGAGCACGAAAAAAATGAAGAAACCATTCAGTTTGCGCTTGCAGAATTTTATATCCAGCAGGGAAGGTTTTTAGAAGCAATCAGGTTTTACAAAATGCTGTCTGAAGAAGAAATAGTAGGTGTTTTAATCAGTAAGAGATTAGGGGAATGCTACAGCGCAGGAGGCTCATTTGAAGAAGCTCTTCCATACTATGAAGATGCGCTACACCATGAAAGAGATGCTGAAACACTGTTTCAATATGGATTCACAGCTTACCAGTCAGGGCATTATATAACTGCTGCAGAAGTACTTGAAGAGTTAATAGAACTTGATCCTGATTATCACAGTGCCTACAAGCTGCTTGCAGCTGCATATGAACATGAAGAAGATCTGGAGAACGCGATCGAAGCGGCTGTTAAAGGCTTAAAAAGCGATCCGTTTAACAAAGAACTCTTCCATACTGCGGGTAAATTGTCATTGAAAACGGGTGACGAGCAAAAAGCTGAAGACTTTCTAAGACAGGCCATTGCCATTGATCCTGATTATCTTGAAGCTGCACTTGTACTCAATAAAGTGTTACTCAGACAGGAAAAAGCGGATGAATGCCTAGAAGTGATCATTACCGTTCAGGAATCCGGCGAAGATGATCCGCAATTTCTGTGGGATGCTGCAAAAGCATATGAATTGAAAGAAGAATATTCTAAAGCCTCGGAAGAATATAAAAAAGCTTATGTGGTATATAATGATCATAGTGATTTTCTAACAGATTTCGGCAGCTTTCTTCTTGAGGAAGGACGTCACCGGGAGGCACTGACAATTTATCAGAAACTCCTTGAAAAAGATCCTGCAAATGAAGAATGGCAGATGAATGTAGATCATTTATCGAGAGAGTAAAGGAGGGATTGGCTTGGCCCCGTCAATTTCAGCTAATGAGAAAAAAGACTTTATTAAATGGTTTTTACAGCATTATGAATTAAAGAAAAGAGAATCGGTATGGATTATGAATTATCTGCTGAGCCACGAACAACTGATTGAAAACCTGCATTTTGTTGAAGATGCCAGATACTGTCCTCGTGGTATTGTCATGTCAGCAACATGTACAGATGAAGTGCCTTTCCGTTTTTATAAGGGGCACGTCATGACGACGGATGCTGAAAAGTCATTTCATGATATACGGCTCCACCGGGATGAAGATTTATATATACAATTGAACTTTGAATCTGCGTATTCATCCTATCAGTATGCAGCAGTGCTTGAAGAGAATCCTTATATCAGAGAGGAACTTAAGCTGACAGCAAATGAAAAGAAATTAGCTGAAAAATTTTTGGCTGACAGTATTCATGAAAATCAGCGTGCACAGCTGATGCGGCAAATAGATGAAGCGCTTGACAGCAATGACCGTGAAAAGTTTGAACAGCTTTCCGGTCTATTGAAAGGTATGAATTAACAGACAGCATTTGCTGTCTGTATTTTTATGCTACAATTTAAAGGAATAAATCAGTTTTTAGGAGTGAGTGTCATGATTTGGAACACAAAGGATATTCTGCTGTACTTTCAGGAAAAGAAATATATAGATACTGCAGTCATTCCACTTTTACCGGTCAGTTTTGGAGAGGATGCAAAACAGGAAGCGGATCAGGCAGAATTCATTCCGCTTGTTACAGCTTTACTTGAAAAACAGTTTAAGGGGCGTATGCTGCTGCTGCCGCCTTATACATATTTTTCAACTGAAAGTGATGAACAGAAAAAAAACAGATTGAATGAGTGGACAACAAACTTAAAAGACCAGGGGTTTACTCACGTTTTTCTGGTAACATCTGATTCATTCTGGAGACTGGCTGAAGATGAGATGGCTTCAGAATTAATCTGGCTGCCATCTATTCCTATGGAACATATGGATGGGAAATATAAGCAGAAAATGATAGAAGATCAGGTTAGTCAGCTACTTAAAATTGTTGTTGGAAAATGGCAGAAAAATTAACGTTCAAAAAAACTTCACATAGTTGAAATGAAAAGGTTTAACCGATTATTGACCTTGATAATATATTGATATATCATGAATATGTCCTAGTTATATATTTGTGCGAAAAATGTCCGATGGACTGACCTGAAGGTAGAGGGGGGAAATTAATGAGTAATCAGCGTGTTTCACGTCGTCAATTTTTAAACTATACATTAACTGGTGTAGGCGGTTTCATGGCGGCAGGAATGCTAATGCCAATGGTGCGTTTTGCAATTGATCCTGTTTTAACTGCTGAAGCAGGCGGGGATTTCATCTCCACTGGTACTTCAATTGATGAGTTGAGTGATGTTCCGACTCGCGTAGACTTTTCTTATGAGCAGGTTGATGCATGGTATACGTCTGAAGTAACTAATACTGCATGGGTTTATTTAGATGAAAGCCAGAATGTCATTGCACTGAATCCAACGTGTAAGCATTTAGGCTGTACTGTAAGCTGGGAAGGTAGAGAAAGTGATCCTAACAGATTCTTCTGCCCTTGCCACAATGGTTTATATGAGAAATCCGGTAAAAACGTACCGGGGACGCCACCGACTGCTCCTCTTGACATGTACGAGACAAGAGTATCTGACGATGGCATCCTGCAGCTTGGACAAGTTGTTCCAAACACAATTGCAAAGTAAAGGAGGCGTAATGGGTGCTAAATAAGATTTATGATTGGGTAGATGAGCGGTTGGATATCACCCCGATGTGGCGTGACATTGCCGATCACGAAGTTCCTGAGCACGTTAACCCTGCTCATCACTTCTCGGCATTTGTTTACTGTTTCGGCGGTTTGACATTCTTTGTAACCGTTATACAGATCTTATCCGGAATGTTTTTAACAATGTATTATGTGCCTGATATTGAAAATGCGTGGCGCTCTGTTTATTACTTACAAAATGAAGTTGCCTTCGGCGTAATTGTCCGGGGAATGCACCACTGGGGAGCCAGTCTTGTTATTGTCATGATGTTTCTTCATACTTTACGGGTATTCTTCACAGGTGCATACAAAAAACCGCGTGAGCTTAACTGGGTAGTAGGCGTATTGATTTTCTTCGTTATGCTTGGACTTGGTTTCACTGGTTATCTATTACCTTGGGATATGAAGGCACTATTTGCAACAAAGGTAGGAATTGAAATTGCTGCTGCTACACCACTGATCGGTGAGCAAATCCGTGTTCTATTAGCAGGGGACCCTAATATTTTAGGTGCTCAGACACTGACTAGATTCTTTGCTATTCACGTATTCTTCCTGCCAGGTGCTCTGCTTGGTCTGATGGCAGCCCACTTTATTATGATTCGTAAGCAGGGTATTTCAGGCCCGCTATAAAATTGCACATCACCTGGATTAAAAGGAGGGAAAACTATGCATCGTGGAAAAGGGATGAAGTTTGTCGGAGATTCTCGTGTACCGGCAAACCGTAAACCGAATATTCCAAAAGATTATTCAGAGTTTCCTGGAAAAACGGAAGCTTTCTGGCCGAACTTTTTACTTAAAGAGTGGCTTGTGGGTGCAGTGTTCCTAATAGGATATTTGTCTTTAACTGTGGCTCATGAACCGCCGCTTGAGAAAATTGCTGACCCGACGGATGCAGGGTATATCCCGCTTCCTGACTGGTACTTCTTATTCCTGTATCAATTACTTAAATATGACTTCGCTTCTGGTCCATATAATGTTATTGGAGCTTTCGTTATTCCTGGTATCGCATTTGGTGCGTTACTGCTTGCTCCATTTATCGACAGAGGACCAGCACGCCGTCCTGGAAAGCGTCCACTTGCAACAGGCTTTATGCTGCTTGGAGTGGCAGCAACTATTTTCCTGACTTGGGAATCAGTTGCTTACCATGACTGGGAAACTCAACGCAGTCAGGGTGAAATCGTAGCTGAGGTTGAGGTCAATACTGAAGCTGAAGGTTATGCGATCTATGAACAGCAGGGTTGTATTAACTGTCACGGTGAAAACCTTGAAGGCGGGGCAGGTCCTGCTCTAGGCGACACAGGTCTTTCACCGGAAGAAATCGCTGAAATAGCGGTGAACGGACAAGGACAAATGCCTGCAGGTTTATTTGAGGGTACTGACGAAGAATTACAGCAGCTGGCTGAATTCATTTCAGATCCTGCAGCTGAATAGTAGAAAAGAGCCGGATTTCTCCGGCTCTTTTTTTAATCAGCTTTTAAAATGATTATTTTCTCATGAAGAGGTGAAATCATGAAAGAGTTTATTTACTCCTGGCTGTCCAACCGCTATTTCCTTATTTTACTGTTTATAGTGAATCTGCTGGGTACGGTTTATGGATATTACTGGTACCGGTACCAGCTTGTAGAAACTGAACCGATTTTTTTAATATTTGTTCCGGACAGTCCCACTGCCAGTTTATTTTTTACAATTGTCATTTTCGGATACTTAATTAAAAAGCAGTGGCCTTTGATAGAAGCGCTTGCGATCATTACGCTTTTTAAATACGGAATATGGGCAGTCGTCATGAATGTGCTGACATGGACTGTGACAGGCGAGATGACAGCAGTGTCTTGGATGCTTGTGATTTCACATGCTGCAATGGCCCTGCAGGGTCTTTTATATGCTCCTTATTACAGAATAAAACTGTGGCATATAGCAGCAGCTGCAATATGGACGCTGCACAATGATGTAATTGATTATGTCTATATGCAATATCCAATATACTCGAGGCTGTCTGAGATGATTACACATATCGGATATTTTACTTTCTGGTTAAGTATCACTTCCATTTTAATTACCTGGTATTGCTGTGTCTATAGAAAAGACTGGCAGAGATCTTTACATAGCCTGCATAAATCGTCATAACATAAGTCAAGGAGGACTTATAAAAATGACCAGTCTATCATTTTTATTTTTGAGTGTATTTACTGCAGGCTCAATTATTTCAGTCCTGGGTTATGTTTCATGGCGAAAATATGACAACGAAAAAAAGAAAGCATCTAAGCGCCATCGTAGTAATTGACAGGTAATTTAGAACAAAGGTAAAATTTAATCAAACGATCATAATGGAGGGTCTGAATGGAAATACTGATTTATTTTGCGCTGATTATCATTCTGCCTATATGGGCGAGCAGCCGTGTGAAAAGAACTTACAAGAAATATTCAAAAGTACAAACGACGGCTAATATGACTGGTGCAGAAGTAGCTGAAAGAATTTTGCATGAGAATGGTATTTATGATGTGACAGTAAGACCTGGTAAAGGGTTTTTGAGTGATCATTATAATCCGAAAACAAAGGAAATTGTTTTATCACCTGATAATTATCATGGAATGTCCGTTGCCGGGGCTGCAGTAGCTGCCCACGAGGTCGGACACGCCATTCAGGATGCGGAAAGCTATGCGTTTTTAAGACTCCGTCACAAATTAGTGCCGGTTGCAAACCTGGGGTCAAACTTCTCGTTTATTCTGATTCTTGCAGGGATTTTGCTTGGTTCGATGCAATTTATGCTCGGTGGGATTATCTTTTTCGCTGCAGCAGTGTTGTTCCAATTTGTTACACTGCCTGTAGAATTTGATGCTTCCTCCCGTGCAATGAACCAGATGGTCAGCACTGGGCTGATCAGAAATGAGGAAGAACCTCATGCAAAGAAAGTGCTAAATGCCGCTGCACTCACTTATGTAGCCGCTGCGCTTGTAGCACTGCTTGAATTGCTGCGCTTTATTCTAATGTTTATTGGAATGAACGGAGACGATTAAAATAAAAACCGGAAGCGGTCCGCTTCCGGTTTTTATTAATCTTCTAATGGCTTTTTATTTTCATCAAGCGTAAATCCTTCCCCGAGTACGTCATGTACATCTGTAACTGATACAAATGCATGCGGATCGACGGAAGTAATCAGACTTTTTAGTCTCACGAGTTCATTTCGACCTATGACACAATACAATACTTCGCGCTTTTCCTTGGAGTAATGTCCATAGCCGGTCAGTACTGTAACACCGCGATCCATTTCACTTGAAATCAAATCTGCAATCTGTTTTTGATATGGAGAAATGATCATGGCACCACGAGCTGTATAAGCGCCTTCCTGCATAAAATCAATGACTCTTGCACCTATAAAAACTGCAACCAGTGTATACATTCCTTCACGGTAATTTAAATAAGTGGCAAGAGACAGCGCAATCACTGCGGCATCAAAAATAAACATTGTTCTGCCCATGCTCCAGCCTGCGTACTTCTTCACAAGTCTTGCGATAATATCCACTCCGCCTGTTGTTCCTCCATATCTGAAGATGATACCCAGACCAATCCCGATAAAAGCCCCTGCGAACAAAGCTGCTAAAAACAGATCATTTGAAAGTGGAATCGAGAATTGATAAATATAAAATATCTCCAGAAAAAGTGATACACTTAATGTTCCGATCAGCGTATACAAAAACGATCGCAATCCGAGTAATTTCCACCCTACAATAAATACCGGAATATTTAATAATAAGTTCGTCACAGAAGGTTTCAGATCAAATATAAAGTATAATAAAAGCGTAATACCGGTAAAACCGCCTTCTGCAAGATTGTTTTGAATATTAAAATGAACTATACCAAAACTGAATACTGCAGCACCAAACATAATAAAAAGAATATTTTTGATTTTAAGTCCAAACATACGGATCCCCCTTTTGTACATACGTTCAACATTATATGTCAAAAATCTGATTTTTAGCAATAAGACGGAGGGTAATTATGAAAGAAAATAACTTAACGATGAAAGATATGCAAAATGAAGTAGATCAATATATCGGCCAGTTCAAAGAAGGCTATTTTAAACCGCTGGCGATGCTTGCAAGAATGACAGAGGAATTAGGTGAGCTATCAAGAGAAATCAATCATCATTACGGTGAGAAGCCTAAAAAATCGTCTGAAGATGAGAGCACGATTGAAGAGGAACTTGGAGACTTATTGTTTGTGATCATTTGTTTTGCCAATCAGCAGGGAATCAGCCTTGAATCAGCGCATAAAAGAGTCATGAACAAATTTCAGACCAGAGATAAAAACCGATGGACCAAAAAGGAGGACATTGATCATGAATAAGGAAATATCAGTCGTAATAGCCGGACCACGCGGCAAAATGGGTAGAGAAGCAGTCAAGATGGTTGAAGGCACCAAAGGATTGACGCTCGCTGCTGTGATCGACAGAAAATTTGAAGGACAGAAGCTTGCAGATATTGAGGGGTTTTCGTCTGATGCTATGATCTATACCGATGCAGATCAGTGTTTTACATCCGTAAAGCCGGATGTGCTGGTCGATCTGACGACACCTGAGACCGGCTATGCTCATGCAAAAGCCGCATTAATCAATGACGTGCGACCTGTAATTGGTACAACCGGTTTTTCATCACAGGAACTTGAAGAATTAAAACAATTATCATCAGATAAAAAACTTGGCACCATCATTGCCCCAAATTTTGCAATCGGTGCAATTCTGATGATGAAATTTTCACAGATGGCGGCAAAATATTTTGAAGACGTAGAAATCATTGAAATGCATCATGATCAAAAACTTGATGCACCTTCAGGGACCGGACTGAAAACGGCTGAAATGATTAAAGAACAGCGAAACAGCAAACAGCAGGGACATCCTGATGAGAAAGAAACAGTTACAGGGGCTAGAGGCGGCGACATTGATGGTATCAGAATTCACAGTGTAAGACTCCCGGGACTCGTCGCTCACCAGCAGGTCATGTTCGGCGGGGACGGGCAGCTGCTTACAATTAAGCATGATTCTCATGACAGAGGATCATTCATGACAGGTGTTAGGCTGTGCATTGAAAGCGTAATAGACCTTGAAGAACTGATCTATGGCGTTGAAAACATAATAGATTGAGGAGCTGATCGTATGAATATTGCACTGATTGCGCACGATGAGAAAAAAGAAGAGCTGTTAAAGTTCGTGAACGAGTATAAAGGTGAATTTGCTAAGCATCAGTTATTTGCTACAGGTACAACAGGATTAAGAGTAACGGAGCTGACCGGATTGAGTATTCACCGTTTTAAATCAGGACCGCTTGGCGGGGATCAGGAGATTGGTGCAAGAATTGCAAACCAGGAGCTTGATGCAGTGTTTTTCTTCAGAGATCCTTTAACTGCACAGCCACATGAGCCGGATGTGTCTGCCCTGGTAAGACTGGGTGACGTGTATAATATCCCGATGGCTACTAATATAGGCTCAGCAAATATTCTGATCAAAGGGATTATCAGAGGTGACATGCAGAATGCTTAGACAAGTTGCCCAGGCTGATATTCTTGCTATTGGAGCGCATTCTGATGATGTTGAGATCGGTATGGGCGGGTCTCTGGCCAAATGGACGGCTGAAGGATTATCAGTGGTCATTTGTGATTTAACCAAAGCGGAACTTTCTTCTAACGGTACGCCTGAAAACAGACTGATTGAGGCAAGCCGTGCTGCCCAGCTATTAAATGTATCGAAGCGCATAAATCTGGGAATTGGTGATCGTAATATCTTCATAGACCAGAATGCAATTGAAAAAGTAGTACGTGTAATTCGAGAAGTGAAGCCGAAAGTTGTATTTTCACCCTATTACGAGGATCGTCATCCTGACCATATCAGTGCAGCAAAACTTGTAAAAGAAGCCGTCTTTTCTGCACGCATCAGAAAATATGATACCGGTCAGGCTCCTCATAAAGCACTTCATTACTATTACATGATAAACGGTATTCACAAGCCGGATTTTGTCATCGACGTATCTGATTATCAGGAACAGAAAATCCAGGCGCTCTCAGCTTATAAGAGTCAGTTCACACCTGTTGATGGTGTGGTGACACCGCTCACTGATCAATACATAGAAACTGTCATCGCAAGAGATCAGATTTTCGGAAAAGAAGTTGAAGTTAAATCAGCTGAAGGGTTCAAGTCAGATAAGCCTCTCCTGATTAATAAAGATATTGTAGGTGTATCATGAAAAAAATGAAAATCGGTATTACTTGTTATCCAACTGTAGGGGGCTCGGGTGTTATTGCTACAGAGCTTGGAAAACTGCTCGCTGAAAAAGGGCACGAAATACATTTTATTACGTCGAGTGTTCCATTCAGGCTGAATAAAATGTACTCAAATATTTATTTCCACCAGGTTGAGGTCAGTCATTATTCAGTTTTTCAATACCCGCCTTATGACATAGCCCTGGCTAATAAAATGGCAGATGTTATTGAACGTGAGAACCTCGATATTTTACATGTCCATTATGCGATTCCGCACGCAGTCTGTGCAATCTTAGGTAAACAGATGACAAATCGTGATGTAAAAATCGTGACAACGCTACATGGGACAGACATTACGGTCCTAGGCGTAGATGACAGCCTGACAAAAGCAATAAAATTCGGAATTGAAAAATCAGACCGGGTGACAGCTGTTTCTAAAGCGCTCGTAGACCAGACAAATCAGTTAATTTCTCCTGATAAGGATATTCAGGTTTTATATAACTTTCTCGATGAAAGAATATATAGAAAAGTTCAATCTGATTATCTGAAAAAAGATTACGGGATTGAGGATCATGAAAAAGTCGTGATCCACGTTTCAAACTTCAGAAAAGTAAAAAGAGTACTCGATGTGATAACTGTTTTTGAACATATCAGAAACCATATGCCTTCAAGATTAATTCTCGCAGGAGACGGTCCGGAGATGTCTGCAGTGATTAAGAAAGTACAAGAACTTCAATTGGAAAATTCGGTCCTGTTTCTGGGTAAACAGGATAACCTTGAAGAATTGTATTCAATCAGTGATCTGATGCTATTGTTATCTGAAAAAGAAAGCTTCGGTCTAGTAGCGCTTGAAGCGATGGCATGCGGTGTGCCATGTATCGGTACTGAAGCGGGCGGTATACCTGAAGTGATCAGGCATCATGAAAACGGCTATATCTTCCCCGTGGGAGATACCGGTTCAATGGGTGCTGCTGCTGTGGAACTACTGAATAATGAAGAGCTTCACTCAGCTTTCTCGCGTGAAGCTGTCGTAACAGTGCAAAATGATTTTCATTCCAGTAAGATTATCAGACAGTACGAAAATATGTATCAGGAACTGATTCAGGAGCAAAATGCAGATGAATGATCAATTTAACAAAGCACTTCCTGTATTGAAAGAAATTGAAAAGCATGGGTATAAAGCTTTTTTTGTCGGGGGATGTGTAAGGGATTATTTGTTAGAGAGAAAAATAAGCGATATAGATATTGCAGTATCAGCCATGCCTGAAGAAATAAAAATGATATTTGAAAAAACGGTTGATATCGGAATTGATCATGGTACAGTACTGGTTTTGCATGAGGCGGGGCAATTTGAGGTCACCACTTTCAGAACTGAAAGCGGATATTCTGACAGCAGAAGACCTGATCATGTGGATTTTGTGAGATCAGTTGATGAGGATCTGAAAAGACGTGACTTTACAATCAATGCAATGGCTCTATCTTCTTCTTTTCAGCTAATCGATCTGTTTGGAGGCCGTGAAGATCTGAAGAGCCGTCAGATTAAAACAGTGGGGTCTCCTGATGAAAGGTTTGATGAAGATGCGCTCCGGATGATGAGGGCAGTGCGTTTTGTTTCTCAGTTAGACTTTTTCATTGAAGAGAACACTTTTGAAGCAATGAGGCAGCATGCCGGAAAGTTGAAAAATGTAGCTGTAGAAAGAAAAGCAGCTGAAATAGATAAGCTGTTAAATGGTATTTCAATGGTCAAAGGTCTCGAATACGCATTAGATTCAGGATTAACCTCATTTATGCCGCCGCTTATTTCAGCTGACGGTATCAGTCAGCTGAATGAACTTGAATGGCAGATATTATATGGGGCTGAGCGATTGACACTCATGTTGATTTTGGGAAGATTTCATCATCCTAAAGAAGTTCTTTCAGCCTGGAGAATGTCGAATAAAGTAATCCAGAAACAGCAGCTGCTGGTCAAGCTGGTGAATCAGAAAGACCAGAGGCCTTTTAATAAAAGTGATCTGTATGAATATGGGTATGACGTTATTGAGTCTGCAGATAGAATATGGTCTGTATTGAATAAAAAAGAAGTAAGAGCGTCAGAGATCAAGGTGCTTTATGATTCGATGAGCATAAAAACTAAATCTGATCTGGTCTTTAAAGGGACTCATTTAATTCATTGGACCGGTCAAAAAGGCGGGCCATGGGTAAAGGAATGTACAGCATTAATTGAGCAGCTGATCCTGGATGGTCAACTGCAAAATAATATGAGTGATATTAAAAGTTGGGTGGAAACAAAATGGCATCAAAAATAAGGGAATCGATCCTCCATGCACTTTCTTCTGGAGAAGACAATTATTTTTCAGGACAGGAGCTCGCGGATAAAGCAGGCTGCAGCAGAACAGCAATATGGAAGCATATTGAAGATTTAAGATCTTCAGGATTTTTAATTGAATCCAAAAGAAAAAAAGGGTACAGGCTGCTCGGAAAAGCTGATGAACTGAATGAAAGTAATCTGCTTGTCGGTCTGAAAACCTCAGTGCTCGGCAGAAAGATTCATTATTATGAGTCGGTGGAAAGTACACAGAAAATCGCTCATGCCCTGGCGCAGGAAGAAGCCCCTGAAGGAACGCTCGTGATTGCAGAAGAACAGGTATCGGGCAGAGGGAGAATGGCGAGAAACTGGTATTCACCAAAGGGAACCGGGATCTGGATGAGCTTAATACTCAGACCTGCTCTTCCGCCGCAAAAAGCACCTCAGTTTACATTAATCATGGCGGTTGCTGTTGTGGAGGCTATTCAGAAAGTCTGTGATTTACAAGTAGATATTAAATGGCCTAATGATCTCTTGATCAAAGGGAAAAAGATCACAGGTATTTTAACTGAACTGCAGGCAGACAGTGAACAGATTCATTCGTTAATCATAGGAACCGGAATTAACGTGAATCAATCTGAAAGCGATTTTGCTGAAGACATCAGAGACATCGCAACGTCATTGAAGATTGAGAGTGACCGGACATTTTCGAGAGCAACGATTGTTCAGGAAATTTTAAAGAATCTCGAGAGGTATTATGATATTTATATCAAAGAAGGATTTGAACCAATTAAAGAAATCTGGGAACAATACGCAGTGACAATTGGTAAACATATTACAGCACGGACGATCAATAAAGAAATCAGCGGTTATGCTGCCGGTATTACGAATGAAGGAGTCCTTAAACTCGTTGATGAAACCGGAAAAACACACCTGATCTACTCAGCTGATATTGAGTAGTTTTTGTAGATGTAAAACTTTATTATCTGTTATACTGTGTGTGGGCAGTATCAGCGATGAACTGCACCTATGAAATGAATCTATTTTAACTTATCTGCCTTGATCCATTATGTGACAGGGACAGAGGACCGGAATAATCTGCGGCATCCTTCTGTCTATTCAGAAGGTTTTATTTATGTCATCAGAGATTTCGACTTCCTCTGAATGAAGGAGGAGAAAAAATGAAAACGACATTAGATTTTTTGAAAATGAAAGAATCCGGAGAAAAAATTACGATGGTTACTGCTTATGACTATCCTTCAGCTAAGGCTGCTGAAGAAGCAGGAACAGATATGATTTTAGTCGGCGATTCTCTGGGGATGGTGGTTCTCGGCTATGATTCTACCGTACCGGTAACAATTGAAGATATGGTTCATCATGCTAAAGCAGTGAGAAGAGGTGCACCTGATACTTTTGTAGTCGTCGATATGCCTTTTATGACGTATCATCTCTCACGTGAGGAAACGCTTAAAGCTGCTGCTAGAATCATGCAGGAGTCAGGTGCTGATGCTGTAAAGCTTGAAGGTGCAAAAGGCGTCATCACAATGATCGAAGCACTTGTGGATAGCGGTATTCCGGTCATGGCCCACTTAGGCCTTACACCGCAGAGTGCCGGTGTGCTGGGCGGATTCAAAGTACAGGCCAAAACTGCTGAACAGGGCAAACAGTTAATGGCTGATGCGATTAGCTGTGAAGAAGCAGGGGCGTTTTCAATTGTACTTGAATGTATACCGCAGCAGATTACTGAAAGAGTTTCTGAACAATGTCACATTCCGACTGTAGGAATTGGAGCAGGTGTTCAGGCTGATGGACAGGTTCTCGTCTATCATGATCTGATTGGTTATGGTGAGCACAGGGTTCCAAAGTTCGTGAAGAAATATACTGACGTTTATCCAGAGATTGTCAAAGCCATTAAAAACTATCATGATGAAGTAAAAAACAAAGAGTTTCCTTCTCCAGCCCATTCTTTCAACCTGAAAGAAGAAGAAAGAATTGCTCTGTATGGAGGAAAAGGCTCGTGAAAGTTATTACAACTGTAAAAGAAATGAAGCAAATCGCATCAGATCTGAAGAAACAGGGGAAAATAATCGGGTTTGTTCCAACAATGGGATTTCTCCATGAAGGTCACTTATCATTAGTGAACAAATCAGTCAGTGAATCTGATATCACAGTAATGAGCATTTTTGTGAATCCACTGCAGTTCGGACCTGGAGAAGATTTTGAACGGTATCCGAGAGATATGAAAAGAGATCAGCTACTCGCTGAAGAAGCTGGTGTTGATCTATTATTTACACCTGAAGTAACTGAACTTTACCCCGTAGAACCTTCAGTAACTGTAAAGGCAGTGAGCAGGACTGAAGTTTTATGCGGTGCATCCCGTCCCGGACATTTTGACGGCGTGGTGACTGTTCTTTCAATTCTCTTTCATCTGGTTCAACCGGATAAGAGCTACTTCGGTCAAAAAGATGCACAGCAGGCTGCTGTAGTAGATGGGCTTGTCAAAAGTCTTCATTTCCCGGTTGAGATCATTCCGGTTCATACTGTCAGGGAAGAGGACGGCCTTGCTAAAAGCTCAAGAAATGTTTATCTGAGTGATGAAGAAAGACAGGAAGCGCCTGTCATCTATCAATCATTAAAGTCAGGTGCGGATATATATATCAGTCATGGTATTGAACCTGCAATTGAACATGTTGAAAAACAGATTTCTGCTATTAACGGAGAAATTGATTATGTTGACATTCTTTCATATCCGGAATTAAAAGTGCCGACTCATGAAGATCGACGGTTTATTATTGCAGCAGCTGTGAAGTTCAAACAGGCAAGGCTGATCGATAATGTGATATTCAGTATAAAGGAGGAAATATAATGTTCAGAACGATGATGAGTGGAAAAATTCACAGAGCAAAAGTAACTGAAGCTAATCTGAATTATGTAGGCAGTATTACAATAGATGAGGATATTATGGATGCAGTAGGCATATATCCTAATGAAAAAGTCCAGATCGTTAACAATAATAATGGTGCCAGATTCGAAACATATACAATTAAAGGAAAGCGCGGCAGTGGTGTAATGTGTGTGAATGGTGCTGCAGCCAGACTTGTTCAGGAAGGCGATGTTATTATTGTTATTTCATATATGATGGTTGAAAATGAAGAAGCCAAACATCATCAGCCTAAAGTAGCGATCATGAATGAACACAACGAAATTACTGAAATGATTCACCATGAGCCTGAAGCGACAATTATAGGCTAGAAATAAGAAAAAGGCTGTGAATAGGTTATGTTATCAGAAAAAATTGCAGTGGTGGATATTGAGACGACTGGAAACGCCTATAAAAGGGGCGACCGTATCATTCAGATTGCGGTCGTCCTGATTGAAGACATGCAGATCATCAGAACGTATTCATCATTTGTAAATCCAATGCAGCCTATTTCTCCATTTATCACTGAACTTACAGGTATTAGAGATCAGGATGTAAAAGATGCTCCGTCGTTTGAAACGATTGCTCCCGACATTCTTGACATGTTGAAGGGGGCTGTTTTTGTTGCCCATAATATTCAGTTTGATTTACCTTTTTTAAATGGGGAACTCACGCAGGCAGGTTTCATGTCTTTTTCAGGACCTGCATGGGATACGGTAGAACTTTCCAGGGCAATAATGCCTGAAGCCGGAAGTTTCAAACTCGGTGATTTAACTGAAAATCTTTCAGTAGACCACGACAGGCCTCATCAGGCTGACAGTGATGCCCGGGCAACAGCAGAATTGCTTTTGAAATTACATAAAAAAGTAATGAATTTACCTTTATTAACGGTTGAGCAGCTGACAGGACAGGCAGTGTTTTTAAAAAGTGATCTGGAGCTTTTCTTTAAGGCATGTGCAGATGAAAAAAAGAAGAACCTGTCAGATCTGCCGCCTCACATGGAAGTATTCCGCGGTATTGCTCTGAAAAAGAAAGAATTTTTTCCTGAAAAAGAGTTAACATTTAACAAGGATATTGAAGATTTTATCGATCAGCTTGTTCCCGGTTACCAAAAGCGTAAGACCCAGCTTCATATGATTCATGATATTTTGGAAGGATTCAATACTGGGAGGCATACGATAATTGAGGCAGGAACCGGAGTCGGAAAAACACTTGGGATTATAATTCCGGCTCTGCAAAAAGCGGCTGAAGGGAGCAGAGTGTTAATATCAACCCAGACATTGCAGCAGCAGGACCAGTTATTCTACACTGCTGATAAAATGAATCACCTGCTCGATCATGCTCTTCGTACAACGATTCTTAAGGGTAGAAGTAATTATATTCACATGCTCAAGTTTGAGCAGTCATTATCAGACAAAGATTCACAATATGATACCGTTCTTGCTAAAATGCAGATTCTGACATGGCTGACAGAGACTGAAACAGGAGATATCGATGAATTGAATCTTTCAGGTGGAAGTCTCTTATATTGGAACAGGATCAGACACAGCGGCTGGTATCTGGAAAAAAATAATGATCCGTGGGCAGAAAGGGATTTTTACAGCCACTCCCTTTTAAAAGCTGAAAAATCACATATCGTCATTACAAATCATGCGATGCTCGCTGCTGATAAGCTGAAAGAAACACAAGCTTTTCCACACTATGATTATCTTCTTCTTGATGAAGCTCATCATATAGAAGATGCCTGCAGAAAACAGTGGGGTATTAAGCTTGATTATATGAATGTAAAGTTTGCGATTAACCGGCTTTCGGGTAATCATGAAGATGGCATTGCAGAAAAAGTGAGTAAACTGTTAAATAAGCATGCGATCGAATGTCGCTCATTAGATGTTGAAACATGGGAGAGGTTAAATCAGGAAACTGATCTTTCTTTTTATCAGCTCAGCCATTACTTTAAGACACACGTGAAAAGGCAAAAAGGCTTACAAAAACATTCTCTTTTGCTTGAAGACCTGCAAAGCGACTGGAACACGATAAAATACAGTTTCGAGCGGCTCCTCTCAGAATTAAAGAATTGCATGAAAATCTTAAGTGAGCAGCTGGAGAAATTACGGAAAAAGAAAAGCAGCTTGAACACGCAGGAAAAAGCAGTGATAGAGGATGCCGGTTCACTGCTGCAGGAAATTGAAAAACTTGTGACAACAATCAGACTGTTATTTATAAAAAATAATGATCACTATGTGAAATGGATCGAAGGGGATCTCCGATCGGTACCGGGGAGTATTACGATGGTGGCTAATGAACTGGATCTCAGCTATTCGATCAGACGTGCATTTTTTACAAAACAGCCTGCAGCAGCTGTCAGTGCGACGCTTACCGTCAATCATTCCTTTGACCATTTTATCAGGACAGCCGGCCTGGATGAGCGTCGACTTATTTTAAAGCAGTATGGTTCACCTTTTGATTATAAAAACCACGTTAAGCTGATGGTCCCGAGTGATCTTCCGGATATCAAATCAGTGTCTCCTGAAGAGTATGTGGAATGGATTACAGGTCATATTGCTGTAATTGCAGAGGCGACTGCCGGAAGAATGCTTGTGCTTTTTACTTCTCACGAAATGCTGCGTAATACTTATGAACTGATCAAAGAGAGTCAGCAGATGGAAGATTTTGTCCTGATCGCTCAGGGGATCTCTGCAGGCAGCAGAACAAAGCTGTCTAAAAACTTCAGAAAGTTTGATAAGGCAGTCTTGTTCGGAACGAGCAGCTTTTGGGAGGGACTTGATATTCCCGGAGAGGATCTGTCATGTCTTGTAATGGTCCGATTGCCATTTTCACCGCCTGACGAACCCCTGGTAAAAGCTCAGTGGAACCATGCCAGACTTGAAAATAAAAATCCTTTTCAGGAAGTCTCACTGCCTAAAGCTGTTCTCAGATTCAGACAGGGCTTCGGGCGGTTGATCAGACATGAAAATGACCGGGGAATATTTATGGTATTTGACCGCAGACTGATCAATGCTTCTTACGGTCATGCATTTACTGATTCCATCCCCGAAATGACTGTTGAGGAAAAAAGCCTCGATGAATGTATTGAGGATATTGAACAATGGTTATAACACAAAAAAACCTGTTATACTGTTTAAGATAAACTGATGAAAGAAGTGAAGCTGATGGGTGAAAAAATTGAAGTCATTTCCACTGTTACAGTAGATCACACCAAAGACTTATATAAAATTGTGGATGCATTAAACAGATCTTTAAAAAGAGATGATCTCATGTTCGGGCTTGCACTTGATAAAGAAGATCAGTCAAAAGCAGTGTTCACGATTTACAGAACGTAAGTGAGGGGTATTATGAAAAAGTGGATCTTGTTAATGATTGCGATCATTACAGTATTTATTGCCTGCATTCTGATTATTTTCAACGCAGCAAAAAATCAGGTTAATAACCAGCTTGATATCGCTGAAGCTGCTGCTATGGATGAAGGGATCTCAGTTGAAAAGAGCTATCATTACTATGGCAGTGCCCCGTATTCAGTTGTAGAAGGGACTTCAGATGGCGTAGAGAAGCTGTTCTTCCTTCCTGAAAATGGTGAGGAACCCGTCATAATAGATGCAGCTGACGGGGTTGATCAGGAGCAGGTTTTGAATATGCTTGAAGCAGATGATAACCCGCAAAAGATCCTGTCTTCTAAAATTGGTATGGAACCGGTGGGGGCAGTATGGGAAGTCATCTATGAAGATGAAGATGAATTGCTGAATTATTATTATGTGAAATTCGAAAGCGGCGAATGGTGGAGAACGATCCGTAACTTATAAGGAGTGGACAAAATGAGAGAATTACTTGCTGACAGAGTGAAATCATTAACGCCTTCTACTACACTGGCGATTACTGCAAAGGCTAAGGAATTAAAAGCTGAAGGAAAAGATGTGATCGGACTTGGCGCAGGTGAACCTGATTTTAATACACCTGAGCATATCATTGAAGCAGCTTATGAATCTATGAAAAGCGGAGAAACAAAATATACGCCTGCTGCCGGTACTGTAGCTTTGAAACAGGCTGTAGCAGATAAATTCAAAAAAGATCAGCACATTACATATGATCTTCCGGAAATTTTTGTTGGAAGTGGTGCAAAACATGTGCTTTACTGCTTGTTTCAGGCTATTTTAAATGATGGCGATGAAGTCATTATCCCAACGCCATACTGGGTGAGTTATCCTGAACAGGTGAAGCTTGCAGGCGGGAAACCGGTCATCGTTGAAGGTAAAGAATCTAACGACTACAAAATTACTGCTGAGCAGATAGCTGAAGCAGCAGGTCCAAATACAAAAGCCGTGATTCTGAACTCTCCAAGTAACCCAACAGGAATGGTCTATACTAAAGAAGAGCTTTCATTAATCGGCCAGACATGTATGGATAAAGGGCTGCTGATTGTATCCGATGAAATATATGAGAAATTATTATACGGCGGAACAGAACACGTATCGATCGCTGAAATTTCTCCTGAGTTAAAAGAGCAGACAATGATTGTTAATGGTGTATCTAAATCACATTCTATGACCGGGTGGAGAATCGGATATGCTGCAGGAAGAGCAGACATTATTAAAGCGATGACAAACCTTGCAAGCCATTCTACTTCCAACCCGACAACTACTGCACAGTTTGGTGCGCTTGCAGCATACAACGGACCTCAGGATGCAGTTGAAGAGATGAGACAGGCTTTTGAAAGCAGATTGAATAAAGTATATGACAAAGTAAACAATATCGAAGGCTTCCGCTGCATTAAGCCCCAGGGTGCATTTTACTTATTTCCTAATGTAAAAGAGGCTGCAGCTTTATGCGGGTTTGATTCAGTTGATGAATTCGCAAAAGATCTTTTAAGCGAAGCAAATGTTGCAGTGATTCCTGGTTCAGGATTTGGCTCACCTGATAATATCCGTCTATCTTATGCAACTGATCTTGAATCACTCGAAAAAGCCATCTCAAGAATCAGCAGTTATGTTGAAAATAAAAAACGCTGATTGAACCAAGTACCTAACAAAGGTATAATACGTTAGGGATGAAACAATAGAGATCAAAAGTTTCTGGAGGTAAAAATATTGAAAACATCAATCACTCAAGCCGGCAGTCATGTTGGTGAAGAAGTAACGATCGGGGCATGGCTCGCAAATAAACGTTCGAGCGGTAAGATTGCATTTCTGCAGCTTCGTGACGGTACTGGATTTATTCAGGGCGTTATTGTAAAAAGCGAAGTTGGCGAAGATATTTTCCAAAAAGCAAAATCATTAACACAGGAATCCTCAATTTATGTAACGGGTGTGATTAAAGAAGATACGCGATCACCTTTTGGATATGAGATGGATGTAAAAGATCTTACTGTCATTCATGAGTCAACAGATTATCCGATTACACCTAAAGAACATGGAACAGAATTTCTGATGGATCACCGTCACCTGTGGCTGCGGTCGAACCGTCAGCACGCTGTGATGAAAATTCGTAATGAGATCATCCGCGCTACGTATGAATTCTTTAACCAGGAAGGGTTTGTTAAAGTTGACCCTCCAATCTTAACAGGCAGTGCGCCTGAAGGTACGTCAGAGTTATTTCATACAAAATACTTTGAAGAGGATGCTTACCTTTCTCAAAGTGGACAGTTATATATGGAAGCAGCTGCAATGGCACTTGGTAAAGTATTCTCATTCGGACCTACATTCCGTGCAGAGAAATCAAAAACACGCCGTCATTTAATAGAATTCTGGATGATCGAACCTGAAATGGCGTTTTATGAATTCGACGATAACCTTGAAGTGCAGGAACAATATGTATCATTCATCGTTCAGTCAGTATTAAAAAACTGCCAACTTGAATTAACCCGTCTTGGGCGTGATACTTCAGCACTTGAAAAAATCACAGCACCATTCCCGCGCATCACTTATGATGAAGCGTTAAAGTTTCTTCATGAAAAAGGATTCGATGATATTAAATGGGGAGATGACTTAGGTGCGCCTCATGAAACAGCAATTGCTGAAAGCTATGACAAGCCTGTGTTCATCACACATTATCCTACAAGCCTGAAGCCGTTTTATATGCAGCCTGACGCTGACAATGAAGATGTTGTCCTGTGTGCGGATCTGATCGCTCCTGAAGGCTACGGAGAGATTATCGGCGGGTCAGAGCGTATTCATAATCTTGAATTGCTCGAACAAAGAATTAAAGAACATCAGCTAGAACCTGAAGCTTATAAGTGGTATTCAGAACTGAGAAAGTATGGATCTGTACCTCACTCAGGTTTTGGTTTGGGACTTGAAAGAACAGTTGCCTGGATCAGCGGAGTGGAACATGTCAGAGAAACCATTCCATTCCCAAGACTATTGAACAGACTATACCCATAATAAAAAAATGGCCGAATGAGCGACAATGCTTTTCGGTCATTTTTCAACAGGAAGGAGTGACATAATGGGACAGACCTCACTGCAATCCTGGATTAAAGAGGGCTATACAGCTATACCGGTTATGCTGCTGAAATATTATAAAAAGTTAAACCTGACAGAAACGGAGAGTATGCTGATCATACAGCTCCATGCGTTCATAGATAAAGGCAACCTTTTTCCAACTCCGGATCAGATTGCTGACAGGATGACTCTTACTTCTTCAGAATGTCTGAAAATCATTCAGAAGCTGATGAAAAAGAACCTGATTGCCATACATGAGGGTGAAGAAGAGATAAAGACTGAACATTATTCACTCGACCCGCTATGGAACTGTATCCTGACAATTGCAGAGCAGGAAAAATTTCAGGAAACAGTCGAACAGACCATGGCGATGCAGACGGATCTTTATACAATGTTTGAGCAGGAATTTGGCAGGCCTCTCTCCCCGCTTGAATGTGAAACACTTGCCATGTGGATTGACCAGGATGATCACAGTTCAGAAATTGTGAAGGCAGCACTGAGAGAAGCGGTCATTTCTGAAAAATTGAACTTCAGGTATATTGACAGAATTCTTTTTGAATGGAAAAAGAAAGGAATTAAATCATCTGCTGATGCAAAAAAGCAGGGTGAACAGTTCAGAAAACCTAAGCAGCAGACAGAAAAACCTCACGAACCTGCACCATTTTATAACTGGCTTGAAAACTGATAGGATGTGAAGATATGCTGACTAAAATCCAAATCAGAGAGTGTCTCGATGAAATGGAAAAAATGTTTCCTGATGCTCATTGTGAATTAATTCATGAAAATGCTTTTGAATTGACAATTGCCGTATTATTATCTGCGCAATGTACAGATGCGCTCGTTAATAAAGTGACAGCAGAATTATTCAAAAAATATAAAACACCTGAAGATTACCTGGAAGTATCACTTGAAGAATTGCAAAATGATATCCGCTCAATTGGACTTTATAGAAATAAAGCCAAGCATATCCGTAATCTGTGTGAAAGATTGATAGAGCATTATAACGGCGAAATTCCTGCCGATCATAAAGAGCTGACAACCTTACCCGGAGTTGGCCGTAAAACAGCAAATGTCGTGATGTCCGTGGCGTTTGACTGGCCTGCGATTGCAGTGGATACACATGTGGAACGGATATCAAAAAGGCTTGGGATTTGCAGGTGGAAGGATTCTGTGCTCGAGGTGGAACAGACATTGATGAGAAAGGTTCCAAAAGATGAATGGTCTGTTACTCACCACAGAATGATCTTTTTTGGCAGATATCATTGTAAAGCACAGAGACCTGACTGCGTAAATTGTCCACTCCTTCATTTGTGCAGGGAAGGAAAGAAACGTCAAAAGAAAAATAATCAGGAGTTAATGACATGAAAATAACTGTTCCTGCACAATACAAACACCCTTTGTTTTACAGAGAAACAACCGAAGTGGAGATAAATGAGGCATTTTTATTTGAACATCATTTTGGTCCTGATCTATTCTACCTTGATCAACAGATAAAGCCTTGGGAAGATATTGACCGGTGGACAAAATTGATTAATCTTGAGTGGGATACCCTTTCGGCTGAAATGAAGCCATTGTTTGAAGGACGTGCAGATCAGACATATGACTCAATGGTGAAAGGACTGTCCTTATTTTTTACTCTGTTATATTGGAGTAACGAGCAGCATGTTTCTTTTACTTCATGGGAGGAAGATCTGAAAAACTTCGAAGTATCAATTATGAATGCTCATGAAAGGATTTCATTTGTCATGAAGCGTCCGGCTGTGTACTTTTCGTATATCCAGCTTGATGAGATGTTTCGTGAGTTAAATAAGACCTCAGCTAAATTTCATGCAATGAGAAAAAGAAAGCGCGGTTAAGCTCCGCGCTTTCTTTTTATTGTTCATTATCACTGTTATCTCCTTCAGATGCTCCTTCAGCAGGTTCATCCGGATTGTCATCTCCACCGGTATCTTCTCCATCCTGTCCACCAGTGTCTCCGTTACCGCCTTCCTGACCACCGTTCTGGTTCTGGCCATCACCCTGGCCGTTATTGCCTTCTCCATTGTTGCCTTCGTTGTTTCCATTTTCATTATTTTCATCTTCAGGATTTTGTTCTTCCTGATTTTCGTTTTGATCTTCAGCGTTTTCTTCATTTTCCTGTTCATTGTCTTCATCTTCATTCTGATCATCATCTTCAGAACGGACGATTTCAATATTAGTATTTGCTGAACTGCTGCGCTCTTCATCGGCAATGGCTGTCACAGTGAAGGTATAAGTTGAACCTTCCTGAACCTGCTCGATATTTAAGCCGTTTTGTCCAGTTACAGCAAGCTCTCTTTCTTCACCGCCATCAATACTGACCAGTACTTCAAATTCAACTTCTCTATTATCATTTTCATCCTGACTGTGATCCCATGTCAGCTGTATTATGCCGTTTTCATCATTGTAAGCTGCTAACAGATTTGAAGGCGCCTGCAGATCCGGGATGACGTATTCCTCTGAAACTGAAGTCGGCTCAGTGCCTCTGATAAATAATTCAACCGATTTCTGATCACTCGGTGTATACTCACTTGCGAGCTGAACAGGGGAGGTGCCTTTTTCGATTTCTACTTCAACAACACTCTCCGGTTTTTCAAAATCAGGTGTCTCGATTCCTTCATGAACACCGCTCATGATATCTCTGAAAATGTATTGCGATACCCAGCGGTCCTGTGGTGACAGGTAATTGACATCCTGGTCATCCTCATATCCGAGCCATACTGCTGCTGTATACTGAGTCGTAAACCCGGCGAACCATGAATCAGGTGCGCCGTTAGAAGGAATATTGCCGTCCCTTAACTGATCAGCTGTATAGTTAGTCGTTCCTGATTTGCCTGCAAGAGGCAAACCATTAACCTGAGCCAGTTCACCAGTCGCACCAGACGCTAATACATCTTTCAGCATATCTGCCATCATATAGGCTGTAGAATCTTTCATCACAACTTCCGACTCTGATTCAAGCTCCATAGAAGAACCATCTCTGAATTCAATGCTTGTCACTGAATATGGTTCATTATAGACACCGTTATTACCGAATGCTGCGTAGGCGCCTGCCATTTCAAGCGTATTCGTACGCGGTTCACCGCCGATTGCAGCACTTTCACACAGGACGTCCCCGCATGCTTTCGTTTCAAAATTCCAGCCAAGGTCTCTTAAAAACTGTGTACCCTGCTCCTGGCCGACTTCCATATAAGCCTTAATTGCTGTAATGTTCCTTGAGTCAGCAAGTGCATCTCTCATCGTCATAGGCCCTTTGAACTGACCATCATAGTTATTTGGTGCAAATCCGTCGGAATACTCATATGGTTCATCAACTAACGTGTGAGCAGTAGACCAGTCCAAGTATTCAATTGCCGGAGCATAATCAAGCAATGGCTTGATCGCTGATCCGGGCTGACGATTAATATCTGTAGCGAAGTTATAACCTCTTTTTACTTCGTCACCATAACCGCGTCCACCGCCAATCGCTCTGATAGCACCTGTTTGCGTGTCAAGCAGTGTTACACCAGCTTGTGATATCATGCCATTCATATCAGCAGGAAACTGAATGCTTCCATCATTTAATGTATTTTCAACAACTGTTTGTGCTTCAGGGTTCAGTGTTGTATTGATTGTCAGTCCGTCTTCATAAGGATTAACATCTTCTAAGCTTTCCAATTCATCGAGTACAACATCTACAAAAGCATCATATTTTGATTCTTCTGCAGCAAGCTGCTGTCTTGGATTACCGGACCCTTCACTACGGTCTACAAGGCCATCTGTAATATCCGTTTCAATCGCCTGAGTCATTTCTTCTTCTGAGATTTTGCCGTGATTATGCATTTGTCTTAATACGATATCACGACGCTCTTTCGCAAGCTCAGGGTTTTCATATGGATTATAGGCATTAGGACGCTGTGGCAATCCTGCTAAAAGGGCAGCCTGATGCAGCTGAAGATCAGCAAGGTCAGCATCAAAATAATATTCAGAAGCCGTTCTGATTCCATATATGCTGTCTGAATAATAGATTTTGTTTACATACATTTCAAAGATCTCTTCTTTTTCATAGTCTTGCTCAAGCTGATAAGCAAGCCATGCTTCCTGTGCTTTACGCTCAAGTGATTTTTCAGGCGTCAGCACTGACTGCTTGATCACCTGCTGAGTCAGTGTGCTGGCACCTTCAGCACCGAAGCCTTCAGTAATATTAGCAAGAACCGCACCCATCAGGCGGAAAAAATCGACGCCCTGATGCTCATAAAAACGGTTATCTTCTATAGCAAGTACAGCGTTCTCAACCATCGGGGGAATTTCGTCGTAAGGGACAAACTCTCTGTTCTCTGCTCCGATTTTTGCAAATACGTCACCGTTAACATCAAGTAATTCAGTCGTAATGGGGTCCACAAAATCTTCTTCATTCAGTTCAGGCGCCTGTGAAGCATAATATGCAAATAGACCACCGCCAAACAATAGTCCGGCAACACCTATTACAAGAATTGTAATCAGGATCTTTTTAAAAATTGATCCTTTTTTCTTTTTAGTTTTCTTTTTAGAAGATTTTTGCGCATTTCTTTTTTCTTCCCTTGATTTATAATCAGCCATTTGTTAATTCCTCTCTTTCAAAAGCTCTTCAAGCAAATGATCAATAATTTTAAGGTAATCTATCCTCGGTTGCAAGCCCAAAGGAATAAAGTAACCGGATTCCTCAATTTCCTCTTTCTTCATAGACTTTCTGCCGCCGCTTTGCATTCTTTCCCAGAAGTATTGCAGGCGCTCATAAGGCAGCAGATAGATCTCCTCAGTCATTGAAAACCTGATAATGACAAAAGCAATGCCACTCTGTTTTGTAACCTGCTGCATGTGGTCAAGCTGGTGCTGGTGAAAATTCTGAAGCGGAAAAGATGTGCGGTTTCTTGTTTCCTTTGCTTCAAAATCAATATAATAGCCATTATATACACCATTATAGTCAGTAGTAGATGCCTGCTTAAAGTAAGCTTCCTTAATGACAGCTGCGCTTCTCTTGGGATAGTCCACTGTGACAATCTGAACAGGAACAGGCTTTTTGTGAATCACTGCTTTACCTGTTTCCACATAATAATCATTCGTTTCATTCAGATCTTCTTCGAGGGTCATTCCTCTTTTTCCATGAGAAAACGATTTTTCCTGTGCTTTCTTAACTGTTTTATTCTTAGGACTGAATTTTTTTCCGTTGGGATAATGAAATTCCATACGTAACACCTCACCTGAACATCATACCACAAGCCTTATCAGCTCAAACTGCAGAGGTCTGACTATTAGACGAACTGACATGCAAAGAAGTTACATGATCGGTTTCGTTTGTTAAAATAGCACCATACAAGGATTGAGGTGGAATAAATGAAATTTGAACATATCTATCAGCAGACAGTTCAGCTGATTCAAATAACTCATGATGCAGATGAACAATATAACCAGAGAAGGGAAACAGGTGAAAAAGGAGATTTTTATCAGGAGGTCAAGCCTTTCGCTGATCAGGCGCATGTCATTTTAAATCAGTGGAAAAAAGAAGCTTCAGATTATCTGATCCGTTATCCGAAAAAAAATATACATCAGAATCAAATCGCCGCTACAGCCGAAAATCTTGAATTGATTGTTGTACAGTGCTTTTTCCCGGAAACAAGCTACAAACGGTTTAAAAGCTACGTACAATCAAGCTTATATGTACTTGAACAGCTCAGAGATCTATTAACCAGTCACTCTTCTGTTGAATAGGCATATGCTGTTTAAAAAGGGGATCAGCTATGAAATACTGTCCGTTTTGCAATCTTCCCTATGACCCAAGGACCTTACAGGATCAGACGCCACAACAAGTACCGGGAAAACCTCGGGTTGATGTTAATAATATTATGTCAACCTGCTATCAGGTGATGAGTACAGTCAGCCAGGCAAATCAGCTGATACTGTCCCTGACCAGAGTGTTCCGGTAGTAATTTGCTATAAAGAATATACGTTCGTATAATAGTGCTATGAGGTGGTTCTATGCGTAAAAAAACACTTAGCGAAATCGCAGAAAATTTTAGAAACGATAAAGAAATCGCAAGTCAAATTATTAAATGGCACACAATTGAACCGAAGGAAGCGGTGTATGCACCGCTTCCTGATCAAATACATCCGGATCTGTCCAAAGCACTTGAAAGAAGAGGTATCGGCAGGCTTTATTCTCATCAGGCTGAGGCGTACCAGGCAGTATCTGATGGGAAATCTATTACAGCGGTTACACCGACTGCATCAGGTAAAACGCTTTGTTATAATTTGCCGGTTATCCAGCAGATTATGAATAATAAGCATAGCAGGGCTTTATATATTTTTCCGACTAAAGCACTTGCACAGGATCAGAAAGCAGAACTGAACGAGTTACTAGAACTTGCTGAAGCGTCAATTAATTCCTATACCTATGATGGTGACACACCTGCTGGAATCAGACAAAAAGTCCGTAAAGCAGGCCATATTGTCATTACAAATCCTGATATGCTTCATTCAGCTATACTTCCTCATCACACAAAATGGGTATCGTTATTTGAAAACCTGAAATATGTCGTGATAGATGAGCTTCATATATACAGAGGTGTATTTGGTAGTCACGTAGCCAATGTTATCAAAAGGTTAAAGAGAATCTGCTCTTTTTATGGCAGTGATCCTATTTTTATATGTACATCCGCGACAATTGCCAACCCGAAAGAACTTGCTGAAAAATTGACAGGAAAACAAATGCAATTAATCGACCGGAATGGAGCTCCATCTGCTAAAAAGCATTTTGTATTTTATAATCCACCGGTCGTGAATCACCAGATGAATATCAGAAGAAGTGCAACCCTTGAAGTCAGACGGATTGCAGGGTTATTACTGAAAGAAAAAATACAGACCATTGTATTTGCCAGAAGCAGGGTGCGGGTTGAAATAATCCTGACTTACTTACAGGAACTGGTTAAAAATGAGCTTGGTCCAAAATCCATCAGGGGGTATCGTGGGGGCTACTTGCCAACTCAGCGTAGAGAAATTGAAAAAGGGCTGAGAACCGGGGATGTATATGGAGTCGTCAGTACGAATGCACTTGAGCTTGGCGTCGATATCGGTCAGCTTCAGGCCTGTGTCATGACAGGATATCCAGGCACGATTGCAAGTGCATGGCAGCAGGCCGGACGGGCAGGCCGCAGACAGGGCGAAGCGTTGATCCTGATGGTGGCCAGTTCTAGTCCACTGGATCAGTTCGTCATTCAGCATCCCGATTATTTTCTGGAGGCAAGTCCTGAAACAGCGAGAATTAACCCGGAAAACATTATTATCATGCTTGATCACCTGAAATGTGCTGCATTTGAACTTCCATTCAAAGAAGGAGAACACTTTGGGGATGTAGATCCGGAAGATCTGCTTGAGTACTTGACTGAAGAAAGAGTGCTCCACAAATCCAGGGGGAAATGGCACTGGATGAATGATGCTTTCCCTGCACATAACATCAGTTTAAGGTCTGCCTCTCAGGAAAATGTTGTGATTATTGATCAGACTGAAACGGCTGCACATAAAGTACTTGGTGAGATGGATCGCTTCAGCGCAATGACGCTTTTACATGATGAAGCTATCTATTTACATCAGGGTGTACAGTATCAGGTGGAATTTCTGGACTGGGAAGAAAAGAAAGCCTTTGTCAGAGAGGTTGAAGTGGATTATTATACTGATGCCAACCTTGCTGTACAGCTGTCTGTCCTTGAGGAAGACAAAAGCAGTGAGACAGAGCTTGCGCGTGTTTCTTATGGGGATGTATCTGTCAGGGCTATGGCTACAATCTTTAAGAAAATCAAATTTGATACGCACGAAAATATCGGCTCAGGGCCAATTGACCTGCCTGAAGAGGAACTGCACACGAATGCATCCTGGTTCTCATTAAAAGAAGAACTTCAGGATATGACTGATGACAGAGTGGAGCAGGGCCTGATCGGAGCTGCTCATGCGCTGAAAGCAATTGTTCCTGTTCATGTGATGTGTGATCCTCAGGATATTCAGATTACCCCTCAGGTCAAAGCTGTCCATAATCAGCTGCCTACAATATTTATCTATGACCGTTATCCGGGTGGCATCGGATTAAGTGAAAAGGTATATGAACTCGGCAGCACACTTATTTCAGAGGCAGCAGGACTGGTTCGCGGGTGCAGCTGTGAAGAAGGCTGTCCATCATGTGTGGGAACTGAAATTTCACTGACCGGCGGTAAAAGAGATGCAGGTATCCTGCTTAAGCTTTTTGCAGAGGCGATGGAGAGTAACCAGCATGAACTTTAAAAAAAAGCTGGAGCGCATGAAGCCTCATATCAAACAGACTCCGCAAAAACCAGTTTTTCAGACAGAAAAGCTCCCTTTTCTGGATGTATGGACTGATCACGATACTTCGGTGTATGAATTTGAAGATCAATTTTGTCTGATCAGAGAAGTCCATTTTGAATTAGATCACTTACATGGTCAGTTCGAGCTTTCATCTTTACTCAAAGCAGTTGAGGCGTGGAACAAAAGTGATTTCAATCATTCGCTATCCGCAAAAGGGTATAAAGCAGAGGATTTATTCTTTTTTGATACTGAAACAACCGGCCTCAGTGGTACAGGTACAACAATTTTTCTTTTGGGATATGCCCGGTTTGATGGTGAGAAAATCATTTTAAAACAGCATATATTAACTGACCCCTCAAATGAAGTAGCTTTATATCTCAGCTTCCTTGAAAACGTCAATTATGAGATGCTGGTGACCTTTAATGGGAAATCATTTGACTGGCCACAGGTTAAATCCCGTCATACATTAATCAGGAATCATGTCCCGAAGCTTCCTGAAACCGGCCACTTTGACTTATACCACGCGGCAAAACGTTTATGGAAATCAAGTATGGCATCATTAAAGCTTAAAAGTATTGAAGAAGAAAAGCTTGGGTTTGAAAGAAAAGAAGACATTCCCGGCTATCTCGCACCTGCTATTTATTTTGATTTTGTGGAGAGAAAAGATCCTGAAGGTATGTTAAAAGTACTTGAACATAATGAAAAAGATATATTATCACTGATTACTTTATATGCTCATATTTCGGGCCAGCTGCTTGGAAACGATGAAAATCAGAACAGCAGTGAAAAACTTGAAGCAGGAAAATGGTACAAAAAAGAAGGGGAACAGAAAATCTCAAGTGACTATCTGAAAGCATCATTTGAAATGGACCAAAACCCTTCAGCTGCCTTTTATTTAGCAATGGATTACAAAAAACAGGAGCACTTTGAGCGGGCTATTTCCCTTTTTGAAGTGACTCTTGAATACGGTACCCCAAGAGAGCAAAGAGAATCAGCGATCGAACTCGCAAAGATACATGAACATCAGCTGAAGAAACTTGATCAGGCTTATCTATATACAATGAAGGCGATTAAAGCACTTGATTCAGAAGAGTTAAAGCAGGAGCGGAAAACAGACAAGCTCGAAAAAATAAAATACAGAATGAACAGGATTTCCCGGAAGATGAGGAAATAATTCAAGCTGATATTTCCCGGGCAAGCGCATTATATGACAGCTTTCATCCCTTTTTGGCGCAAAAAATTACACGCATACACACAATTTTCACAAAATAGACATCATTCGATGTTTATCAGGTGGTTGTTTACAATTCAAAACAATTGTACTATTAAATTATTGATAAAATTTGGGGTTGAAAGCATGAGAAAATTATTATTACTACTGTTTTTCTTTGTCATTGGTGCAACGGCTTACGTGTTCTCGGCAATTGGGGATCAACTTTCAGTATTATAATATCAAAATACCGGTTAGATCAGCTGAGTAACAGACAATCGGAAGCGGCAGGATAAAGGTCCCGCCGCTTTCTTTTTCTTTTGCTCTGTTAAAGGTGGCTGTTGATTTCCGCTGCAATCAACAGCTGTGCTAAAACAAGATTGGGCTTTAACATAGCCTTTTCTTTATACAGTGTAAAGGTTGTGAAGGTTTGTGAAGACTATATTTATTACAGGTTATAAGTCACATGAAATTGGCATATTTAAAAATGATGATCCTGCAGTCCGTATTATCAGAAAATCTATCAGACAGCATCTTGTGTCACTTGCAGACGAGGGACTTGAATGGGTTTTAGTGTCAGGATCTCTAGGAGTGGAGTTATGGGCAGCAGAAGAGGTTATTTCATTAAAAGAAACTCTGCCTGAGTTAAAGCTTGCCATACTCACGCCTTTTCTTAACCAGGAGGAAAAATGGAGTGAGGGTAATCAGTCATATTATCATGACATAATTAAAAAAGCAGACTTTGTATCTTCCATATCAAATAAACCATATACAGATCCATCCCAATTTAAAAACAGAGATGATTTTATATTGCAAAAAGCAGACGGTCTCTTAGTCATTTATGATGAAGACAAAAAAGGTTCACCATCATTCCTGCTTGAGAAAGCTGAAAAAGAAAATATGACATATAATCTGGATATAATCCGTATAAATTTTCAGGATCTTCAATGGATTGCTGATGAAGAGGCGTTATCTGAATCAGAACCCGATTGACAACTGTCCCGCTTTTTGAAAAAATAAACGTATTGGAAAGAATAGCCGAGGTGAAAGGTATGAAAAATGAAGTAGCGCAATTAAGTGCGAAAGAAATTCTTGAACGTGAATTCAAAACGGCAATGAGAGGCTATAAGCCTGAGGAAGTAGACGCTTTTTTAGATCAGATTATTAAAGATTATGAAGCATTTAACGAAAGAATCGAAACGCTTGAAAATGAATTGAAAAAAGCTCAGAAAAGTTCAGAACCACAGCGCAGATCATCAGTTCAGCAGACTCAGCCACAAACAACTGCAGGCGGCACAACGAACTTTGATATTCTAAAGAGACTTTCGAATCTGGAAAAAGAAGTATTCGGCAGAAAATTATACGAAGACAGGTAAAAGATGTTACTTGCTAAACCTTCCTGATCAATGTATAATTTGATTTTGGCGAAACCGGCTATTTGGTTGGGCAATTGCTGCGTTATGCAGAGGAAAGTCCATGCTCACACGGTGCTGAGATGCCCGTAGTGTTCGTGCTTCGCGAAATAATAAGCGAAGGCAGTCTGAGTGATCGGACTGACGGCAGAGAAGATACCTAAGTCCACCGGATATGGTATGCATCTCTTGAAAGTGCCACAGTGACGAAGTTCTGTCAGAAATGACAGAAGTGGAACGAGGTAAACCCCGCGAGTGAGAAACTCAAACAATGGTAGAGGCACTTTCCCGGAGAAAATGAACAAAGGGAAAGGCTGGCATTATTATGCCGGCAGATAGATGATTGCCGCTTGTCGTACGAGCTTAAAAGGCGCTTCAGTACGCTTGAACAAAACATGGCTTACAGACCATTAGCTGGTTGACCAACTTAATACATTTACAATTCAGAAGGCATGACCATTTAAGGAGGTCTGCCTTTTTTCTTTCAGAAGTGATATAAAAAATACGAGGTGACATATGGCTACTTACAAACTTGTTGCAACTGCAGCGATGGGGCTCGAATCTATCGTAGCAAGAGAAGTTAAAGACCTTGGATATGAAACAACGGTTGAAAATGGAAAAATATTTTTTGAAGGTGACGAACTCGCTATTGCAAGATCAAATATGTGGCTGCGTACTGCAGATCGTGTAAAAATCGTGATGGGCGAATTCAATGCTTACACGTTTGATCAGCTTTTTGAAGGCACAAAAGCGCTGCCATGGGAAACATTAATGCCTGTAGACGCCGCCTTCCCTGTATCAGGGAAGTCTGTAAAGTCAAAGCTGTACAGTGTTCCTGACTGTCAGTCGATTGTAAAAAAAGCAATTGTAGAACGCATGAAAGCTGCTTATAAGAGAATGAGCTTTCTCGAAGAAAGCGGACCTACTTATAAGATTGAAGTAGCAATCCGTAATGATAAAGTTACGCTGACTGTTGACACAAGCGGTGCCGGCCTTCATAAAAGAGGCTATCGTACCGGTCAAGGGGAAGCACCGCTTAAGGAAACAATGGCTGCAGCATTAATTAAGCTGACGAACTGGCGTCCTGACAGACCGTTCCACGATCCGTTTTGCGGTTCCGGAACGATCCCGATCGAAGCAGCACTGATCGGTCAAAATATTGCACCGGGATTTAACCGGGAATTTATTTCAGAAGAATGGCCTGTCATTCCTGAATCAATTTGGGAAAAAGTCAGGTTAGATGCTGAAGAAGCAGCAAACTATGACCAGCCGCTTGAGATTTATGGTTCAGATATAGACCATAAAATCATTGAAGTGGCCAAAGAAAACGCAATTGAAGCCGGCTTGGGTGATCTGATTCAATTTAAACAGATGCAGGGGAAGGATTTTACTGCCTCATCAGATTATGGCGTTATCGTAGGAAACCCGCCGTACGGTGAGCGGATCGGTGAGGAAGAAGAGGTTGAGAGAATGTACCGCGATATGGGTGAGGTATTTGAACAGTATCCAACCTGGTCAAAATATCTGATTACTTCTCACCCCGACTTTGAAGATCTGTATGGTAAAAAGGCTACGAAGAAACGTAAATTGTTCAACGGTTTTATCCGTACAGATTATTATCAGTATTTTGGTCAGCGCCCACCAAGAAATACGAATTAGAGGAATGATATAATGAAAAGTAAAAGCCTTCCTTTTCCAATTACGAGTAACCAGTCGTTCTATGAAGCACTGGGGGACTGGATTGGAGATGTATTTTACGACATACTTCCTGAAAAAGGACTCGAGCTGCGTGATGAGCAGATCTTTATGGCATTCCAGCTCGAACAGGCATATAAAAATAAATCAGTCATTTTTGCAGAAGCTGGTGTAGGAACCGGTAAAACGATCGCGTATCTGCTTTATGCTGTTGCCTATGCCAGATATACAGGTAAGCCTGCTATTATTTCCTGTGCGGATGAAACGCTTATAGAACAATTAGTGAAACCGACTGGGGATATCAAGAAAATCGAACAGATGCTTGATATGGAAATTGATGTCAGGCTTGCAAAATCAAGAGAACAGTATTTATGTCTGAAGAAACTTGATGATGCCGATAAACGGACAGAGGATGAAGCTATTGAAGATGTTTATCTTCAGCTGCCTGAGTTTGTCTATGGAGCAGGGTCTATGTCATCGTTTTACCCATACGGAGACCGTAAAGAATATCCTTATCTTGATGATGAACAGTGGCAGGCGGTCAATTATGATTCCCTGCAGGATTGCCTCAGCTGTGATGTGAGACATCGCTGCGGCCAGACACTACACAGGGAGTATTACAGGCAGGCAGGCGATCTGATCGTTTGTTCCCATGATTTTTATATGGAGCATATCTGGACGAAAGACTCCAGAATCAGGGAGGGACAGCTTCCGTTATTGCCAGAGGCGAGCTCAGTCATTTTTGATGAAGGCCATTTACTGGAATATGCAGCGCAAAAAGCATTAACTTATAAAACTTCTCTGCAATCAATGGAAAAAGTCCTTTCGAAACTTTCTGCTAATGATGTCAGAGAAAAGACGCTGCATTTGATTGATTCAATTCTCGAATTACACGATGACTGGTTTTCACTCATCAGTGCAAGTGCAGACCGCAGTTCGGAAAGAATGAAAATCAGAAAAACAGATCAGTTAATCAAAACATCAGCAGCTTTAAAGAAGTCAATTGATCAGTTGCTTGAAGAGCTTGTCTTTGAATCTGAATTATATGTGATAGATGAGTATGACCTAAAGATTTCTGAAGAGTATTTAGAAACTGTTTTATTCTCACTAAAGCTGCTTGCAGAAGATGATAATGCGATCATTTGGCTTGAAGAGAGCTTTGATGATGAAAGACTCGTGATTATGCCAAGAATGGTAGAAGAAATTTTAAGAGAGGAAGTATTTTCGAAAAAACTTCCATTTATTTTTTCTTCAGCTACCTTGTCAGTAGATGAGGATTTCACTTATCTGGCTTCAAGTCTTGGAATTGATGATTACACTTCTTTCACAGTGGAATCACCATATGAGTATGATGAAGTCATGAAGATCAGTATTTACCTTGAAAATCCCGATAAAACAGATACAATTTCTAAGATCGTGAATCAAAATGACGGGGGCTCACTCATCCTGTTTAATAACCGTGATGATCAGGATTTGTTCAGGTTTACAAATATAATTGAACATAAACAGCTATTATTTGAAGGCGATGAAGAAATCAGTTCGCTCGTTGAGAAGTTTCAGGAGGATGCCATGTCTGTATTCGCATCACTTAATTTGTGGGAAGGACTTGATGTTCCCGGTAGCAGCCTAAAGCATGTAATCGTTGATTCGCTTCCATTTCCACCAGATGATCCGGTATTTGAAGCGAAAAGAAATCACGCTGCAGATCCATTGACTGAAGTTGATCTGCCTTATATGCTGCTCAGACTGCAGCAGGGAGTCGGCCGCTTAATCCGTTCTTCTGCAGACAGCGGACATATATCAATCTTTTTATCTGCTGAAGAAGAACAGTGGATTCCTGAAATTAATAAAATACTTCCGGTAACGCCTGAAATCATCGTGTATGATTGATAAAAAGAATAAAGACCTAAAAAAAGATTGAGACATACATCGTCTCAATCTTTTTTATATTTCAAAATCCGAAGTAAATCAGTCGATTGTTCAGAAAAGTATGATAAGATAAAAGTGATTATTGAATGGAGGGATTATGTTGACGTTAGAAACAGTAAAAAATAATTTTGTAAGCCATTTAAATAAAATTTCTGCATATGAAGAAGCTTTAGGTTTAATTTTTTGGGATCTGCGGACAGGGGCGCCAAAAAAAGCCATTGAACAGCGATCTGAAGTCATTGGAATCCTGTCTTCTGAGGTATTTAATCTATCAACATCAGATCAGATGGCTGAATACATAAAAGAGTTAACTGCTCACAAAAGTGAGCTTGATGAACTGACAGTCAAAATGCTTGAAGAATGCCGGAAGGATTTTGACCGGAACCGCAAAATCCCTGAAGACGAATTTAAACAATATGTGATTTTGAAATCAAAAGCTGAAAGTATCTGGGAAGAAGCACGTGAGAAATCTGACTTTGCTTTATTTGAACCGTATTTGACAGAGCTGGTAGCGACTACAAGACGCTTTGTGGAGTATTGGGGGTATGAAGAAAACCCTTATAATACGCTGCTTGATATGTTTGAGCCGGGTGTAACAGTTGATGTTCTTGACCAGGTATTTGGCCGGGTGCGTGAAGCAATTGTACCGCTGGTTAAAGGTATCGAAGCATCAACAGTTAAACCGGATACAGCGTTTATTTATAAGCATTTTCCAAAGGAATCTCAAAAAGAATTCAGTATTCATGTGCTGAAAGAGCTTGGCTATGATTTTGAAGCGGGCAGACTCGATGAAACGGTTCATCCTTTTGCAACCGGTCTCAATACAGGTGATGTAAGAATTACAACCCGCTATGATGAAGATGACTTCAGAGGTGCAATTTTTGGAACAATCCATGAATGCGGACATGCACTTTATGAACAAAACATTGATCCTGCGCTTACAGGAACTCCTCTGAGTGGTGGTACATCAATGGGTATTCATGAATCACAGTCACTCTTTATGGAGAATTTCGTAGGAAGACACCCTGAATTCTGGCGTCGTCATTTACCAACTCTACAAAAGTATTCACCTGAACAATTCAGTGATGTGTCTGTTGATGACTTCCTGCAGGGGATTAACGAATCGAAACCTTCACTAATCAGAGTTGATGCCGATGAACTTACTTATACACTTCATATCATGATCAGATATGAAATTGAAAAAGGTTTATTCAATGGAGATTGTGAGGTAAGTGAACTTCCTGAAGTATGGAATCGGAAATATGAAGAATATCTTGGAATCGTCCCATCAAATGACGCAGAAGGAATCCTGCAGGACGTACATTGGTCAGGAGGGTCTTTTGGCTACTTCCCGTCATACGCATTAGGATATATGTATGCAGCCCAGTTCAAACAGGCGATGTTAAAAGATATTCCTGAATTTGATCATCATATTGCAAGCGGCGACATTACACCGATTAAAAACTGGATGACTGAAAAGGTTCATCGCTTTGGAAAAACAAAAAAACCACTTGAAATCCTGCAGCAGGCAACAGGCGAAGGGTTAAATGCTGAATATCTGATACAGTACCTCGAAGAAAAATATTCTAAGCTTTATAATCTGAGCGCTGTTAAGTAAGGAGGCAATGACAATGCATCTTCCATCGTTTGGGCTAGAAGGTAAAAAAGCGATTATTACCGGAGCGGGCAGAGGAATAGGACGCGCCTTGGCAATCGGTTTTTCACAAGCCGGGGCAGAAGTGATTCTTTGCTCGCGTACAAGGACAGAACTTGAACATGTAAAAAGTGAAGTTGAGGAAAATGGTGGGAAAGCATCCATATATACGCTTGATGTAACGGATACACCTGCGATTCAGCAGACAGTTCAGGATATTTATGCCGAGCATGGAAGTATAGATGTGCTTGTTAATAATGCAGGTATGAATATCAGATCAAAAGCAAGTGACGTTACAGAGGACGAATGGGTAAAAATAATGGATACGAATGTGAAGTCTGCCTTCATGATGTCGCAGGCCGTCGGAGCCCGTATGCAGGAGCAGAATAATGGAGGAAGTATTCTTTCAGTTTCCTCAGTTGCTGGTCATGTGGCACTCAAAACAGGTGTCGTATACGCTGCTTCAAAAGCGGCAATGATACAAATGACAAAAGTCCTCGCGTTTGAGTGGGGAAGCAGTAATATAAGGGTTAATTCGATTGGTCCGTGGTATTTTGAAACGCCATTGACAAAAGAGCTGCTTGAAGATGAGCATTATCTGAGTCAGATCTTAGCTGTGACGCCCCTGAAAAGAGTAGGGCAGGTTGAGGAACTAGTTGGCCCAGCTTTATTTTTATCATCAGATGCAGCAAGTTACGTCACCGGGCAAACGCTATTTGTAGATGGAGGCATGACCATCAACGGATTTTAATTTAAGTCGGTATGTTACTCATGAGCTGAAATATCAGTTAAAACCGGTAAAAAAGCTGGGACATCATTGTCCCAGCTTTTTACTGCTGAATCGAAACCAGAATGGAAAAGTCACCAATTCCATTTGCATTAAAAGGTAAATGAATGGCCTGAACAAAATTATAAAGCTTCGTCTGGCCTGACATAACAGAAGGCGGTGTAATATCCATCTCCACACCTTCAGTAGAGATGTACGTAGTGAGGTTTCCAGCGATCATGTTACCTACTTCTCCAATAAATGAAATAAGCATGTCATCTTCAAGGTACATCCCATACATAGACTCTCCCAGACTGCTGAAGTGAGCTTTATCGCCATCTATTAAAATGTTACCTTTGAGCTCGCCGGTCATACCGATTAATACAGCAATCTGATTCTGCTCATATGGTGCAGTCAGTACTGTAGGGCTACTATGTTCAATTGGCACAGGTACTACACTGCGGATAGAATGTACCATGCCGTTTAAGAGATTAGATACTACTTTAGAATTACTCATGCGCAACCTCCGATCTAATAATGAATATATTATACCATTACTTTATTCATATATATAATAGTCAGAACAAATATTTTTTATGTTATTTTTAATTTTATTATCTGTCATGTTGAATTTTCGATACAATGAAGGCATACATGCGGCCTTCAAATATGTCTAAGATAAAGACAAATGCTGTTTTGGTACATAAATCTAAAGCCACTTTTAACAAAGTCATATAGAGAAACAATAACAAAAGGAATGATTTTAATGGATAGATCTGAATTTATGACCCGTAAGTCAGCGCTGCTGGCTGAGTGTAACGGCTTTTACAATAAAGCGCTGGATATAGGAGATGTAAAAAGAGCAGAGAAAATAATGATGCTGGCTAAAAAACTTCATCGTGAAGAAATAGTTGTTGCGTTTTGTGGGCATTTTTCTGCCGGAAAGTCTGCCATGATTAACTACCTGGCAGGTGAATCCATTTTGCCTTCGAGTCCTATTCCGACAAGTGCTAATCTGATAGCGCTTCATGCGGGTGGTTACAAACCTGTCAGAATTACAACTGCAGATGATCAGGTATATGAGCTTGAACCACCGCTTAATGAAAGTTCAATCTCTTTACTCGGAAAAGAAGGAGTAAGTGTTAAACGGATTGATATTTGGAAAGAGTCCACGCTTGCTGAAGGTATCACGTTACTGGATACGCCTGGCATTGATTCTGTTGATGATGCGCACAAACGCTCTACAGAATCAGCTATCCACCTGGCGGATCTGCTGTTTTATGTAATGGATTATAATCACGTTCAGTCAGAGATGAATTTTGAATACATAAAGCAAATGTCCATGCATAACCGAAAAATATACGCTGTGATTAATCAGATTGATAAACATAGAGAAGAAGAGCTTACTTTCAATACGTATCGACAGTCAGTTGAGAGAGCGTTTGCTGAATGGGAAGCGCGTCCGGAGAAGTTTTTCTATACTTCACTAAGACAGTCGGAAATGAATGAGAACCAGAGTGCGGAACTTAAAGAAGAAATCAGTAAAATGACCGTTAATAAATATAGCCTTCTAATTGAATCAGTGGCTAGCTCTCTAAGCGTACTGAAAGAAGAAATGACAGATTACCTCAGGGAAGAAGCTGAAGAAATTACGGATGCTTACAGTTTGGTCATAAGCCGGCAGGATATAGATCAACAGGAGGAATTGTTTAAGCTTGCTGAAGACTCAGAAGCCGATCAGATCGTATCTTCAGAAGACTGGTCTGAAAAGTTTGACAAAGATATGAATAAAATGCTTCGGTCAAGTTACCTGATGCCATCAGAAGTCCGTACAGTTGCTGAAAAGTATCTGGAATCAGTTCAGGAAAAATTTAAAGTAGGAATCATGTTCTCAGCTAAAAAAACGCAGGATGAGAAAACAGCAAGAGAAAATGAGCTGCGATCAAGTTTATCAGCTGTCATAGATGAACAGTTGATCTGGCACGCAAAAGCATTGATTTATCGTCATCTGGAGCTGTCAGGCTTAAATAAGTCTGAATGGACAGCTGAGATTGAATCACTGTCGATAGATGACCCAATTAAACTTGCAAAAAAGAATATCAAGCCGGGGGCAGGATATACGGGTGAAGCGTTATTAAACTATTGCGATGCGCTCGCTGATGACTGCAGAAAAGAATTAAAAAGTCAAATGCTGCAAATAAAAAATCACATTCTGCAGCAATTTGAGGATTTAATTGAAGAAAATACTTTGAGAAAGTCCGCAGAGCATACAGAACTGATCAAGAAAGTGAACGTGCTAAAACAGTTGAAAAAAATTGAAGATGACATTCATGGACTTGAGAACATTGATACGAATCTGGAAAATGTAAATCAATGGATTGAAAACTGGAATGAAGAGGGTAGTGTTGAGAAAATTTCATCTCTTGACCACCTCCTGACCAGCGAGGACTCCAGCCGTGAAGAAATCAATGAATCTGAATCAATTGAAACAGTTGTCAGAAATGAGTCGGAACTGCTTGAAAAAAGTCTGCAGCTTGCAGACGCAGTCAGTCATATCAAAGGTTTTGAAAAGCAGTCAGAAATTTTATTTGACCAGGCAGACAGGTTGAAGAATAAAAGATATACGGTAGCTTTATTCGGTGCATTCAGCGCAGGAAAATCAAGCTTTGCCAACGCACTGCTAGGAGATAAAGTACTGCCTGTCTCACCTAACCCTACTACCGCTTCAATCAATAAAATTTTTCCTCCGGATCATACTCATCCGGATCAAAGTGTAATTGTCCATTTTAAAAAAGAGAAAGAGCTTTTAGCGGATTTGCAGGAAGCTTCAGGTATCAATCATATTACTGCGCTGGATGAAATGGCAGATGAACTTCCGGATCTAATGCAGCGTTCCAACGAGATTTCTGAGTCAAAGAAAAGTTTTATCAGAGCCTTTCTTAAAGGGTGGAAAGATTATCATCGTTACCTTGGAACTGAGAAAGAAGTTCCAATGGAGGATTTTGAAGGATACGTTTCGAAAGAATACCAGTCATGTTTTGTAGAATCGATTGATTTGCATGCAGACTCATCGATAGCAGAGCAGGGGATTACACTTGTTGATACACCAGGAGCCGATTCTGTTAATGCCAGACATACAGATGTTTCATTCGATTATATACGTAATTCAGACGCAATTCTGTTTGTTACCTATTTTAACCATGCATTTGCAAGAGCGGACCGGGAATTTCTGATTCAGATGGGCAGGGTTAAGGATAGCTTTGAGCATGATAAAATGTTTTTTATCGTAAATGCAGTCGATCTTGCTGAGAGTGAAGAAGAAAAGCAGGAAGTGATTCAGTATGTAAAAAAGCAGCTTCAGACATTTGGAGTAAGAGAGCCTAAAATTTTTGGCGTATCCAGTCTCCAGGCACTGAGCGATCAAAGTGAATCCGGAATTAAAGAGTTTAATTCTGCATTTAGCATGTTTATTGACCAGGAGCTTGATGCCATTGTCATTAAAAACACTGCTGACTATTATGACCAGACAATTAGCCGAATGAACACTTTACTGAATCAGGCAAGGGCAGATGAAGATAAAAAAGAGAAGAGAAAATTAAGCCTTGAAAAACTGTCTGGAGAGTTAGACTCATATTTTAATGATTCTTATGTTGAATCAGTGCAATTACAGGCGGATCAAGAGTTAACTGAGCTGCTGCATTATGTACAACAAAGGGTTTTTTACAGGTTTTCTGACTTCTTTAAAGAATCTTTTAACCCTTCAGCATTTAACCGTTACTCAAATAAAGTCGCGCTGTCAAAAGCAATCAGCGAATTAATTGAAATTGTTAAATTTGATTTTATCCAGGAGTTTAAGGTTGTAAACTATAGAATGGAACAGTTAATCAGAAAGCTGTATCAATCTGAACTTGAAAGAATATGGGACCTGGTCAAAGTTGAGTTTCCTGAAGGGATTAAGCCGGTTTCAGATGTGAAGCAAACAGAATTACTGACATTTAACCAATCATTTGAAGATATGAAGGAATCTGATTTTAACAAAGAGCTGTCAATGTTCAAAAATATGAAATCGTTTTTTGAGAAAAATGAAAAGAAATTTATGCAGCATGCTTTAGAAGAAAGGTTTAAAGAAAAATCGACTGGAGAACTATCACTTATCACCGATCAGATTTCTTCGTGGGTTTCGATTGAAGTGACAGATATCCAGAAGGAATTATTTACAGCATGGAAAAAAGACCTGAGAGAGCAGATCGCTTCAACGCTTGATGGATTATATTCAGAAGAGTTTGCAGCTGATATAGAACGTGCACTAAAAAAGGTTCAATCCGATGAGTCATAATCCTTATCATGTATGTGCCACATGCATTCACTTTCATAGTGAAAAAATCAGGAGCGGGCATATGCTGTATTTTTGTAAAAGACTTGGGTATGAGACAAAACCGGATTACCGGTTCAACTGCTGGGAACCAAAAGAACATGTCAAAAAACTCATGGAAAAAAGGAGGGACTCCTGATGCAATTTTCAGTAACAGCAGAATGGCTGAATGAACAAATCAGGCTGAAAAAAACAGTGACGATCCTTGACTGCAGATTTGACTTAAAAAAACCGGATGCAGGGGAAGCGGAGTATTTGCAAAGCCATATACCGGGTGCAGTATATATACACCTCAACCGGGACCTGTCCGGTAAAGTGAAAAATCATGGAGGGCGTCATCCTTTACCTGAAATGGATCGTTTTCGTGATAAAATGCAACAGGCAGGAGTAAACGATGATGAACTTATTATTGTATATGACGGAGGGGAAGGAGCATTTGCTGCCCGAGCATGGTGGCTATTGACATTTGCAGGGCATAAGCAAACATTTCTCCTTGACGGAGGATATTCAGAGTGGCGTGAAAAAGGATACCCGTTAAGCGAAACCATACCTGATGTTCAACGAGGAACCTTTAAGCTTGATCTTCAACTCGAATCAATAGCTGAAACAGCTGAAGTGGAACAGATCGTTGACGGTTACACACGCGGCACGCTGATTGATTCAAGAGAGTCTGCAAGGTACAGAGGCGATCATGAACCAATTGACAAAGTGGCCGGACATATTCCGGGTGCGCTGAACTACGAGTGGTTTGAAAGCTATCAGGCAGGCAATTTATTAAAACCTGATGATCAGAAAAAGAGGTTTTCAGACCTGGATCCCGATCAGCCGCTTATCGTCTATTGCGGAAGTGGTGTTACTGCCTGTCCAAATATTATTGCATTGAAAATGGCCGGCTTTAAACATGTTAAACTGTATACAGGCAGTTACAGTGACTGGATATCGTATACAGATCACGAAATTGAAACCGGTGAAACAAATAAAAAGGAGTAGAAAATGAAGCATACACTTTTAATAGATGGTATGGCACTGCTGTTCAGATCTTTTTTCGCAACTGCAGTGACAAACCAGTTCATGTACAACGATAAAGGGTTGCCTACAAATGGTATTCAGGGATTTGTAAAGCATACTTTAACAGCTGCAAACATCATACAACCGACTCACGTAGCAATCTGCTGGGATATGGGAAAAGACACATTCCGTAACGAATCATTTTCTTCATATAAATCAAATCGGAATGCCCCGCCTGAACAATTGATCCCTCAATTTGATCTGGTTAAAGAAATTGCTGAAGAACTTCACTTTCATAATATTGGTGTAAAAGGATATGAAGCAGATGATTGCATTGGTACGATTGCCAAAGCGGAAAGTGAAGGAAAAGTCAGCATTGTAAGCGGGGATAAGGACCTTCTCCAGCTTTTAAGCCCCAATGTGGACCTGTGGCTTGTTAAAAAGGGGTTTGGCACATATGAAACCTATACACTTGACCGTTTTGTATCGGAATATGAAATAACACCCCGTCAATTTATAGATGTAAAGGGACTGATGGGAGATACCAGTGATGGTTATCCAGGTGTAAAAGGGATCGGAGAAAAAACAGCATTCAAGTTGATTAAAGAGTACGGTACAGTAGAAAATCTCCTTAAAAACCTGGATCAGTTGACCCCCGGTCAAAGAAAGAAAATCACTGAAGATGAGGAAATGCTTCATATATCGAGAAAGCTTGCAGAGATCTATTGTGAAGTTCCATTAGAACAGCCGGTAATCAGGGAATGGAATGGCCTTCCTGATCATGCTGCAAAAGTGATAGATGATCATGGTCTCAGATCTGTTAAGATATTTATGGAGCAACTTGCAAAATGAAAAAATCCCTTGATGACTTTGTAGCAGATCTTCATGCAAGAGGATTTAAACTGGACGAGGAAGCAATTGGTTTTATTTATTTTGGAAGAAAGTTCACTGGTGCTGAAGACCAGTTAATCAAAATGGCAATTGAGGTAACATTAAAGTGTCAGAAAAGATTTGATTCCAGTTTTTACATGTCAGTACTTGAAGAACTGTCGGGACAGGAATGGAGCGGTAAAGATGAAATGACTGCTCATCTTAAAGCAAAAGGAATGGCATTATAATAAAACGGGCTCGCTGGCACACACGTGCAGCGTCCCGTTTTTCTTTTAAAAATTTTTATCTTTCTGCACTTGAATGGCCTGCCTTGCTAGCTTGTCAGCCACATGATTTTCTTTACCGGGTATCCATTTAATAAAAAACAGGTCAAATTGATCGAGAAGCTGATTCATTCTCTCCAGATAATGTGCGTACTTCTTATTCTTTATATACCTTTTTTCAACAGCCTGAAATACAGCCTGTGAATCGGTTTTACATGAAATAATCTGGTCTTTATACGGAAGACATTTTTCAAGTCCAAGTAGCAATGCTTCATATTCAGCTTCATGGTTTGACATCTCCGGTAATGGAAATGATAATTGATGACTGTTTTTACCATTTTTTATAAAAACTCCGGCTCCACTGATACCGGGATTACCAGCGCTTGCGCCGTCTATAAAAAGTTCAATCATATTTTCAAGCCCCCTGAATGAAGTGTATCAGCAGTTGCAACGCTGCACAATTCAAATGTACAATAGAAAGAATGAAGGAGGGATCAGGCACATTGAATATATTCTTCAAAGCAACATATCAGCACCCTTCAGGCTCGTATATTACGTTTCAAAGCAGTTGGATAGATGAAAAAAGCGCTCCTTTGTTTATTCAGGATTTTGAAAAAACGGGAAGATTTCATAGCATTACCATTCATGATGATCTGGGGCAGGAATGGACAGTCAAAGAATTTAAAAAACTGATGACTAAAACAGAGGGAGAGGCAAAGAATATACATGTACTCTTCGATGCTTCTTTTGATAAAGGTACAAGGGAGACGGGGCTCGGCTGGATCATTACTTATGACAGGAACGGCGAATCAGTTGTTGAAAAAAGTAATCGTTTTGTAAGTGGTGTAAGTTCAAATAATGAAGCAGAATATATGTCTTTATATTATGCCCTCGAACATGCAATCCGCGTTGCAAATGGACATATTCAGCAAATCACCTGCAGTGGTGATGCACTGACAGTAATTAATCAGTTAAGCGGGGAATGGCCGAGTTATGATGAGAACTTAAACAAGTGGGCAGACCGGATTGAAAAGTTAGCTGCAGATAAGAAGATGCCGTTAGTATTTAAACACATTACAAGGTCGAATAATAAAGGTGCACACAAACTTGCTGATCAGGCAAGAAGCAATGTAAATATAAAAAGTCAAAGCAGGACTGATAAGGATGAATAATATGGAAAAACAAGTTGCTTTATCTGCTGTTGATGAATTGATGAATACGTACTGTAAAAGCTGTCCTGTTAAAAAGCAGCTGCGGGCTGAAAAGGGTAAGCTATATGCTCATAAATTCTGTATAACGGAATGTTCAATTGGAATGAAAATTAAAGAGCTTGGCAAACAGTTGTCATAAAAAATTAGACGAAAAAAAGCCGGCACTGCCGGCTTTTTGTTTACTCTTTTTTTACGACGTTCGCAGCCTGAGGACCACGATTACCTTCTACGATTTCAAAAGAAACTTCCTGACCTTCTTCAAGGGATTTGTAGCCATCACCCTGCACGGCTGTAAAATGCACAAATACATCATCGCCACCTTCAACCTCTAAAAACCCGTAGCCTTTTTCGTTATTGAACCATTTTACCTTGCCATTATGCATCTGATTTCCTCCCTGCTATTTATCCCTTACAGATTAAAGTATAAAAATATTCATCAATAAATGATATTTTTACTATACACATCATTAAAAATTGAGTCAATCATTAGTTTGAATTTTCTAAATCATCAGTCCGTGCTCCTGTTATGGATAAAGTTGTGTCCGCAAGGCGGTTATAGTACACTTTACAAGTAATGAAATCATGGTTTTTTGAGGAGGGGTCCCCGCATGCCAACGCCCAGCATGGAGGATTATATAGAACAGATTTACATATTAATTGATCAAAAAGGGTATGCAAGAGTGTCAGATATAGCTGAGGCACTATCAGTTCATCCGTCCTCTGTCACTAAAATGGTACAGAAGCTCGATAAGGATGAGTATCTGATATATGAAAAATACCGAGGGCTCATTTTAACTAAAAAAGGAAATAAAATTGGGAAGAGGCTTGTATTCAGACATGAATTGCTTGAGCAATTCTTAACTGTAATAGGAGTCAAAAATGAGAATATTTATAATGATGTTGAAGGAATAGAGCATCATTTAAGCTGGAACTCTATTGACCGTATAGGAGATCTTGTGCAGCTTTTCGAAAATGAACCGGAGCTGGTGGAGAAGCTGCGAAGGTTACAGGAAAAAGAAGACCAGTAAGCCGCTTTTTTAAGCGGTTTTTTGTTTGTTTTTAAAATAAAATCGGCATGTTATAATGATGGTATTACATAGGATGTGGAGGCTCATTATGACGACAAAAAAGACTGTTCCTTCTGATATTGATATCGCTCAGGCTGCGACTATGATGCCAATTACCGAGATTGCTGCCGGAGCAGGCATGACACCTGATGATATTGTAATGTATGGTAAATACAAAGCAAAAATCACATTTGATACGATTGACCGCTTAAAAAATGCCAAGGATGGTAAGTTAATTCTTGTCACTTCAATTAATCCGACTCCTGCCGGTGAGGGAAAGTCAACTGTAACTGTAGGACTTGCTGACGCATTAAAAGCATCCGGTAAAAACTCTATGGTAGCGCTGAGGGAACCTTCACTTGGACCAGTCATGGGCGTAAAAGGCGGTGCGACCGGCGGCGGCTATGCACAGGTACTGCCAATGGAAGATATTAATCTCCATTTCACCGGTGATATACATGCAATCACAACTGCTAATAATGCACTTTCAGCATTTATAGATAACCATATTCATCAGGGGAATGATCTTCAGATCGATCCGAGAAGAATCATCTGGAAACGTGTGATGGATATGAATGATCGTGCGCTCAGACAGATCGTCGTTGGACTTGGTGGCCCTGCAAGAGGGGTGCCAAGAGAAGACGGTTTTGACATCACGGTCGCTTCAGAAATTATGGCTGTACTTTGTCTGTCATCAGGTATCAATGATATGAAGAACCGCCTATCCAATATTGTTGTTGCATACACCTATCAGGGCGAGCCTGTTACTGTGTCTGACCTTGAAGTCCAGGGCTCTTTAGCACTGCTTTTAAAAGATGCGCTAAAACCGAATTTAGTACAGACGCTCGAGCAGACACCTGCATTGATTCATGGTGGTCCATTTGCCAATATTGCTCATGGCTGTAATTCAGTTCTGGCGACTCAGACAGCGTTAAAGCTGGCTGATTATGTCGTGACGGAGTCCGGTTTCGGAGCAGATCTTGGAGCAGAAAAGTTTTTAAATATTAAAACCAGAACTTCAGGAAAACACCCTGATGCTGTAGTGATCGTGGCAACAGTGCGCGCACTTAAAATGCACGGCGGCAAATCTAAAAAAGAGCTGACAGAAGCTGATACAGAGGCATTAAAGTCAGGACTGACCAATCTAGAAAAACATCTTGAAACAATTCGTGAATTTGGACTGCCTGCTGTAGTGGCGATTAACAAATTTCATACTGACAGTGCATCTGAAATTGAAATACTGGAAGAATTCTGCAAAGCGCAACAGGTTCCTTTTTCATTAACCGAAGTGTGGGAAAAGGGCGGAGAAGGCGGTAAAGACCTTGCAGCTAGAGTAATTGATGCAATTGAAGGAGAAAGCAGCTTCAAGTATCTTTATGACCTTGAAATGCCTGTAAAAGAAAAAATTAATACGATTATTCAGAAGGTATATGGCGGGTCAGAAGCAGTATTTTCTAAAAAAGCTGAAGCCCAGATCAGACAATTCGAATCATACGGATGGGGAAGTCTGCCTGTATGTATGGCGAAAACGCAATACTCCTTATCAGATGACCCGGCATTATTTGGCCGTCCTAAAAACTTCCAAGTGACAATTAGAGAAGTTGTACCAAAGCTTGGGGCAGGTTTCCTGGTTGCACTTACCGGCGATGTCATGACCATGCCGGGACTTCCAAAGACGCCAGCTGCTAAAAACATGGATGTGACGGGAGAAGGTAAAGGCATCGGACTGTTTTAACATGTTCAGTAAAGCAAAAGCATCCTGTGATGGATGCTTTTGCTTTTTAAGGCTGACTATTATCGGGCACTCATATCATCGCTCTTAGCAGGTTGAATATGCTATGATGACGAAAAAGAATGCGGGAGGTACTATGTTTGATCCAACAGCTTTTGATAACTTAAAAACTGTATTGGAAGGTACAGTTTATGATCGGGATCTCGATGGTACGATTAAAATCACTTCACGTACAGATCAGGTCGATATTGCAACCTTATGCCGCAGTTTTAATATAACTTTTCATGTGAAAGAAAATGGATTTGAAGCTGATATGAATCTGTATGCAGACCTGAAAAAACTGGCAGCAGAATTACTGCCTGGCAATAATGAGAGTGAAGCAGGGGCAGCCATTTCTATTATTTTCAGAAAATATGGTGATGATTGGACTGAACCTGAATTAAGTGTGCTCTCTAACCAGTGGGGAGAAAACAGATGTTATGATATAAGGAAGGTTACCTCGACGAGAAATCCTGATTTCTGTGAGGCAGTCGTCCGTTTTGAGAGAACCATTACAGAAGATATGCTGAGAGATATTGAAGATATGGTTTACTTCGTTATCGAAACCCTCGATTTACTGGAGGTAACAGAACGTTGATCAATATATCCCATCATCAATTAATAAAAGCCGAGCAGCAAATGTATTTATTTCACAGTGAGGACAGGACGGGCCATGGATGGGATCATATCCTCAGAGTGAAAAATCTGGCACTGAAAATTGCAGAGATAGAAGGGGTTCAGCAGAAAGAATTAGTTGAACTGATCTCGCTATTTCATGATGCAGGTGACGATAAACTGCATCCCAGTACTGAAGAGGCAGCTGACTTCCTGAATACAATGATCAGCCTGCTAGAATTTTCCCCTGACGAAACAGATTATCTGATTCCGCAAATTAAAGCTGTCAGCTTCCGGAACAGAGATCTATTCCAGGGAGGAATTGAGAGTCAAATTGTCGCGGATGCTGACAGGCTTGATGCAATTGGCGCAATAGGTGCAGCGCGTGCATTTACATATGGGGGCGCCGGCGGTCAAAAGCTTTACAGCGTGAAGAGCGGTGAACCATCAGTCCTTGATCATTTTGACAAAAAGCTATTAAAACTGAAAGATACGATAAATACGAAAACAGGCTACAAAATTGCACTTGAGAGGCACAGATTCTTAGAGCAATTTAAAGATCAATTTCTAAACGAATGGAATGGTAAGAAATGAAGCAGTGTAAAGTTTTAAATGTGCAAAAAGCGTACGGGGAAAAAAGTCTGTTTCAGGATTTGTCATTCACAATTACTGATACTGATAAAATCGGTCTGATCGGTGTCAATGGAACAGGTAAATCCACATTGATGAAAATGATTGCCGGCCTAGAATACGCTGACGCCGGTGAAATTGAATACCCGAAAAATTATACGATTAAGCTGCTGGACCAGGAACCGGACCTGAATGAACATTTAACGGTGATGGAAACGGTATTTGAAAGTGATGCTGAAATCACAAAGCTGATGAACCAGTATCAACAGATCATGAACGAATTCGAGAAAAATCCCGAATCGGATCAAATTCAAGAGAGAATGCTCAGCATTCAGCAGAAGATGGATGAAAATAATGCGTGGGATGCTGCGTCAAAAGCAAAAGCGGTTTTATCAAAACTTGGTATGAATCAGACTGAAATGAAAATCAGTCAGTTGTCCGGTGGTCAGAAAAAGAGAGTGGCACTGGCTCAGGTGCTGCTTGAGGAACCGGATCTTCTGCTGCTGGATGAGCCTACGAACCATCTTGACTATGAAGCGATACTTTGGCTTGGTCAATACTTACAAAAGTACAGTGGAGCGATTTTATTCGTATCACACGACCGTTATTTTATTGACCAGGTATCTAATTCCATGCTGGAGCTTGAAAAAGGAAAAGCATATAAATATAAAGGGAATTATCAGCAATTTATCGAAGCAAAAGCTGAACGTGAAGAGCAGCAGGCTTCTGAAGAAAGAAAAAAGAATAATCTCTATAAAAATGAACTGGCCTGGATGAGAAAAGGAGCTAAAGCGAGAACGACGAAACAAAAAGCGAGAATCCAGCGGTTTGAGATACTTGAAAAATCTGTTGGAAACCAGGAAGAATCTGAACTGAACATTGGATCTCTCAGCAGCAGGCTTGGTAAACAAGTGATAGAGCTGAAGGGAGTAACTAAAAAGTATGATCAGGTGTTATTCAAAGATTTCAGTCTGCTTGTGACACCCGGAGACAGAATTGGCATTGTCGGGTCGAACGGAAGCGGGAAATCAACATTAATGAACATGATAGCAGGGAGGATCAAACCTGACAGCGGCAGTGTAGACATCGGACAAACAGTAAAGATCGGTTATTTTTCCCAGGAAATCGAAGAGATGGATCAGACAATGCGAATGATTGAATATATACGTGAATCAGCTGAGGCGATTGAGACCGCTGACGGTACAGTTTCACCATCCCAGATCCTTGAACAGTTCTTATTTCCTCCTGAAGTTCATGGAACACCGATATATAAGCTGTCCGGCGGAGAAAAGAGAAGACTGTTCTTATTAAAATTATTGATGAAGCAGCCAAATGTTCTGATGTTAGACGAGCCAACTAATGATCTTGATACACAAACACTGACCGTTCTTGAAAATTTTCTTGAAGGATTTAAAGGGGTCGTTATTACTGTTTCCCACGACAGATACTTCCTGGATAAAACTGCAGAAAAACTGATCATCCTGAATCGGTCGGAAACACCTGATATCACACTTGATGATTATTCGACTTATCTTGAAAAAAAATTCTCATCAAATCTGGAAAAAACTCAGGAAACACCCAATAGGAAGTCTGAAGAGAAACCTGCTGGTGAAGCGAAAGAGAAAACAAGATTATCGTACAAAGAGAAACTTGAGTGGGAAACAATTACTTCTACGATAGAAGAAACAGAGATGAAGATAGAAACCCTCGAACTTGAATTAAATGAAACCGGCAGCGATTATATGAGAGCAGAAGAGATTAATGAAGAGCTTGATACACTTAATCAAAAGCTTGAAGAACTAATTGAGCGATGGAGCTACCTTTCTGAATATGCTGAGTAAGCCCATTTCTTCAACTGAAAAATCTATTATGATACAATGCAACTAGAATTGGCAAAAACCGGAGGGATTACGTTGAAAATATTATCAATCGAACCTACGCCGAGTCCTAATACAATGAAGGTCATTGTAGATGAGGCACTTGCAGGCGGTAAAAGTAATAATTATAAAAAAGATGATGCGGCAAATGCCCCTTTGAAAATTAAACAATTGCTTGAAATTGATGGGGTGAAGGGAATCTACCACGTAGCTGATTTCCTGGCAGTTGAGCGTCACCCCAAAGCGGACTGGGAGGCAGTCCTGCCGGAAGTGCGCGCTGTATTTGGCGAAAATACAGAGGAAGAGGAAATTGAAGAAAAGGCTGATGAACATTTTGGAGAAGTAAATGTTCAGGTTCTTCAATTCAAAGGAATTCCTCTTCAGATAAAATTACTCACTGGTGATGAAGAGAAACGTTATGGCTTGCCAGATTATTTTGCCCAGGCAATGAGCGATGCACAGCTTGAAGGCGATAACGTTGTCCTTCAAAGAAAGTGGAAAGATTTTGGCATCCGTTATGGAGATCTGGATAAAATAGCTGAAGAAGTAACCGATGAAATTCTCGCATCTTATCCATCGAGCAGAGTGCAGGCGATTGTTGAAGCGTCAAGGGAAGCAGGAGATACGCCTATTAAGAGCAGGGAGCTGAAAAAGATCTCCGCTGACACGTTAAGAAACTGTGAAACGTGGCAGGAAAGGTACCAGCTGCTCGAACAGATTCCTGAGCCCGTTACAGATGATATCCCGATGCTGAATGTAGCACTTGATGATGAAAAAGTATCAGTCAGAAGACTTGCAGTCGTATACCTCGGTATGATTGAAGACGAAGAAGTTCTTCCCTCATTATATAAAGGGCTGAACGATAAAAATGCTTCTGTCAGAAGAACTGCCGGCGACTGTTTGTCAGATCTAGGATTCCCTGATGCAGAGGGCGAAATGATGAAAGCTCTATCTGATAAAAATAAGCTTGTCCGCTGGAGAGCAGCAATGTTCCTATATGAAGCAGGAACAACTGAATCACTTGATGCGTTAAAAGCTGCAGAAGATGACCCTGAATTTGAAGTGAAACTGCAAATTAAAATGGCGATTGAAAGAATTTCCGGAGGACAGGAAGCAAAAGGCTCTGTTTGGAAGCAGATGACAGAAGCCAGAAAGCAAAGAATGGAGGAAAAATAACATGTCAATGGCATATGAAGAGTATATGAGACAACTGGTTAAACCAATGAGACAGGAACTCACGCAGGCAGGGTTTCAGGAACTTAGAACGGAAGAAGAAGTAGAATCTTTCTTAGAAGAGTCAAAAGGAACTTCTCTTGTAGTCGTTAATTCAGTTTGCGGGTGTGCAGCAGGATTGGCGCGTCCCGCAGTCACTCAGGCTTTAATCACACATGACAAAGAGCCGGACCATCTCGTTACAGTATTTGCAGGTCAGGATAAAGAAGCTACAGCAAAAATGCGTGCTCAGTTCCCGGACCTTGAACCATCGTCACCATCAATACTCCTTTTAAGGGATAATGAAGTTGTACATTTTATTCCACGTGAAGAAATTGAAGATCATGAAGTTGAGGAAATTGTGGATAATCTGAAATCTGCGATGGATCAGCACTGCTAGGATTATTCAGTGATCATTACAACATCAGGCAGGCCCGGTGCAGGGTCTTTCTCAAATCTTAAGATCGCATCTGAGTATTTCAGTGATGCTCAGGTGGTTGACAGAAATAAAAGATCCATTTCCACTCTGCAGGAAGTCTACCGGGATGCTATGCTGATCGCAGGAGATACCAGATTTGAGTACTTTACTGTTGATGGGGGTGAACCTTTCTTCTATCACCCCAATTCAGCTTCATTCCGGATAAAAAGAATGATGAATGGAGAGGCAGATCCGCTGATACAGGCAGCGGATCTGTCTCCTGATGATCTATTTCTTGACTGTACAGCAGGTATTGCATCTGATGCCCTTGTAGCTTCATGGTATTGCAATCATCCAGTGACGGCTATTGAGGCCAGAAAAGAAATTGCATTTATTACAGGACAGGGGTTAAAAACGTTTGCCCATAAATCTGAGGATATTAACCGGGCAATGAGACAAATCAAATTGTTTCATGCGGACGCTTTTACTTTTTTACAATCCTGTCCTGATAACAGCTATGATGTCGTATATTTTGATCCAATGTTTACCGAAACGATTGAATCAGAAGGGATTTCGCCATTAAAAAAGCTGGCATATATACAGGATGAAAATCTGTCAAATGCGATTAACGAAGCGGAAAGAGTAGCGAGAAAAAAGGTAATGTTAAAAGATCATTTCAGATCTCACCGTTTTTTGGCGTTTGGCTTTACTCAACTGATCAGACAGTCGACAAAGCAGCATTACGGGATCATAAATAAAGGCTGAAACACCGCTATTAAACGGATGTTTCAGCCTTTAATATTTTAATGAACCTGTTCAGAGCCGAACCTGGCAGGTGTATCTTTCCCCCAATAAATCTCTGCTAATTCATGATGTGTTTCAAAACCGTCTTCTGCTGAATGATAATGGAAATTGAAGCTGTACCCTTCAAGAGGTGGACGGTCTTTTCTTACATGAAAATAAAGAATTTCATCATTTGATTTTGTGTCCATTATATGAAAGATTCTTTCTCCATCACCTTTTCCAACAACCGGAGAGATGGCCAAATCAGTGATTTCTTCCTCCGGGTATGTATCAAAAAGATCCATAATAATTTCTTCTATTTTTGGTATTACTTCAGATTCAAAGTCAGATTCAATTCTCGGGAGGATTCTTTCCCCGAGTTTTGTGGCCGTAATTTCTTTAGCCTGTGAAATTAATTGCTCTGCGGTCTGCTCTTTATTGAGTGCCGGTAAAGGCGTAATTTCCAGGTGGTCAGTAGCAAACTGCTGTTCATCTGTTTTCTGATTATTTCCTGCGAGCAGATCCTGCGGTGAGATCATACCAAACGTCAGGATTGAAATTAAAATGACAAAAGACTTTTTAATCCAGTTAGGCATGCGTATCTATTCCTTTCATCACTGAGGTGTAGATCAATCTGTTATGGACTGATAAAGTTAAATCAATTATACTAGAATACGAAAAGAAAAGCTTCAGTTTTCTAAAAATGTTCACTGAACAGGAGGTTACGACAGTGGAAGAAATTATGATTTCAATCGGATTTTTATTAATGCTTGCATACTTTGTGTATTTACAATTTGCTGAATGATTAAAAGCTGGCTGATGCCAGCTTTTTATTTACATCAGCATAAAACGGAGGGCAATTAAATGAAACAATATCATGAACTGCTTGAAAAAGTATTAAAAGAAGGAACCAGTAAGAGTGACCGCACAGGTACGGGTACAATCAGTCTGTTTGGACATCAGATGCGCTTTGATCTGCAGGAAGGTTTCCCACTCGTTACTACCAAGCGGGTGCCCTTTAAGCTGATTGTCAGTGAACTGCTTTGGTTTATAAAAGGGGAAACAAATATCAAATACCTCTTAGAACACAATAATCATATATGGGATGAATGGGCATTTAAGAACTGGATAGAATCAAGTGATTACTCAGGGCCTGATATGACTGATTTTGGTTTAAGATCACTTGAAGATGAAGCGTTCAGGGAACAATATCAGGAGCAAATGAAAATTTTTCAGGATAAAATCCTTCAGGATCAATCTTTTGCAGATAAATTCGGTGATCTCGGATCAGTGTATGGCAAGCAGTGGCGCAACTGGAAGAAATCAAATGGTGAAACAATTGATCAGCTTCAGGACGTCATTCATTCTATCAGGCATTCTCCGGATTCAAGAAGGCATATCGTCAGTGCCTGGAATCCTGAAGATGTACCAACTATGGCACTTCCGCCGTGTCACACACTTTTTCAGTTTTACGTAGCTGATGGTAAACTGTCATGCCAGTTATATCAGAGAAGCGGCGACTTATTTCTCGGCATTCCATTTAACATAGCAAGTTATGCTTTACTGACCCATCTGATTGCAAATGAATGCGGATTAGCGGTCGGAGAATTTATTCACACGATTGGTGACGCGCATATTTACTCAAATCATGTTGAACAGGTAAAAACACAGCTCGTCAGGGATTTTAAAGATAGTCCAATACTTAGTAGCAACTCCGAAAAGTCAATATACGATTTAACACCTGATGACATTAAGATTGAAAATTATCATCCACATCCTGCTATTAAAGCACCTGTGGCAGTTTAGGAGGAGTTATATTTGATTTCTATGATCAGTGCTCATGACCTTAATCGTGTGATCGGAAAAAATGGTGATATGCCGTGGAACTTACCGGACGATCTCAAATATTTTCAGAGAGTGACCTCTGGGCACAGTATCCTGATGGGCAGAAAAACGTTTGAGTCAATGAATGGACCATTAAAAAACAGAAGAAATATAGTTCTGACAAGTAACAAGGAATGGTCCCGTGACGGTGCTATCGTGGTACACGATCTTGTTGAGGGGTTAAAACTGCTGAATGAAGATGAAGAAGGATTCGTCATTGGAGGGGGAGAGATATATAAATTGGCGCTTGAAAAAGCGGACAGACTATATATTACGCTTATTCATGAAGAATTTGAAGGCGATACTTACTTTCCTGCCTATTCATCTGATGATTGGAAACTCGTGTCAAATAAAAGAGGTAATCAAAATGACCAGAATCCGTATGTTTATGAATACAGAGTATACGAAAGAATATAAATCCTGAAAATAATAAAATGTGGTTATACAACGACACTCAGATCAGTAGCAGGCAATAAAATAATAAAAAACAGGAAAGCGGATGAACGCTTTCCTGTTTTTTATGCGTAGAAGTAAACGCAGAAATACATAAATGCACTTCCTGCTATGACAAACAAATGCCAGATCGCATGGTTATATGGGATCTTTCTCCATACATAAAATATTGCACCAACTGAATAAAATAATCCGCCTGTCAGAAGGAGACCAAATCCTGCAGGTGAGAGTTCATTATAGAGCGGAACGGCTGCGATAATGATTAACCAGCCCATCAGAACATAAAATAGTGTAGATATAATCTGATACCGGTCTACAAAATAACATTTGAATACGATGCCTGCTACAGCAAGTCCCCAGACAAGACCAAATATCGTCCAGCCGAGCGGATCCCTGATTGTAACCAGTACAAATGGTGTGTAAGTACCTGCGATTAGCAGATAGATAGCTGAATGATCAAGTATAGCAAAAAAGCGTTTTAGTTTTTCAGTTCTTACACTGTGCAGAAGTGTTGAGCAGAGATACAAAATGAGCATCGTCGAACCAAAAATTGCAAAACTGACAATATGCCATGCAGTTCCTCTTTCAACTGCTGCAAGAATAATCATCACTAAAGCAGGGATTGACAGCAAAAAACCGGCCCCATGTGTAACGGCATTCCAAAATTCTTCTCTTTTATCTTTGTAATCGAATGTATCCAAGCGAGTATCACCTCAAAGTGTTTCTGTTTTTATTATTGTACTGCTATCATATTATTCAGGCAATGATTAAAGAGGTGACTGAATTTGTCTTATATAATTATTAGTCTGAAAAAGCGTTTGCAGCCTTTATTTGCCGGGTATGTATGACAACTGTCACTAATTTATAAAAAACGCCTGAAGTATTATGAGAATATACAATGAACGAGTATAATAATGAATAATAACCTATTGGATAAGGGGTAGTTGGATGATTAAAATAGTGACTGACTCTACTTCAGATTTAACAAATGAAGAAATTGAAAAGTATGGTATAACAGTTGTCCCATTAACATTAGTGATTGATGGAGAATCGTATCTGGACCGGTTCGAAATATCTCCATCGGAATTTATGCAGAAAATGGCGTCTTCCAAGGAGTTGCCTAAGAGTTCACAGCCATCTGCCGGAGCGTTTAAAGAGGTGTATGATCAATTGGGGGAAGAGGGCTCAGAAGTCATCTCAATTCATATGACGGGTAAAATGAGTGGTACTGTCAGATCAGCAGAAAGTGCAGCAGACCTGACTGACACGAAAGTGACTGTGATTGATTCAGGATTCATCTCAAGAGCGCTGGCTTACCAGGTAATTGAATCTGCAAAAGCAGCTTCTGAAGGTAAAAGTTCAGAAGAGATTGTCAGCCTGATTAAAAATGTACAAGGCCATTCTTCATTATTTGTTGTGGTTGATACGTTAGAAAATCTTGTAAAAGGCGGAAGAATCGGCAAGGGAAGAGCTTTTTTAGGTTCACTCCTGAATATCAAACCGATCGCTTCTCTGGCTGGTGGAGAATACACACCTGTCTCAAAAGCAAGAAATTATAATCAGGTTGCGAAATACCTGATCTCCCAATACGAGCAGGACACCCGAGGAAAAAAAGTTAAAGAGGTCAGCATTGTGCATGCTGATGGAATGACCCTTGCAGAAAAAGTGTCCGGTAAAATCAATGAGGAAGTATTCCTCAGCGAAACGACTCCTGTTATCTCGACCCATACAGGTAAAGGTGCGATCGGCTTTATGTACTATTACGAATAGATAACATGAGTGATACAAAACTTTAATGAATGAATGATGAACTGTGTCCGGCATACGGGCACAGTTTTTTCAGCACTTCCACCAAACAGGTAATTGTTTGAACATGATTTCCAGGTGATATAATGGAAGTAGAGGATTTAGGCAGGTGAAAAAATTGAAGAAGATACTACTTGTGGTCATCAGCAGCTCACTTATGATCATGACCGGCTGTCAGTTAAGTTCTGCCCAGCAGGAAAAAAGAGAAATAGAACTAACAGATAAAAAACTGCCGGACGAAGGTTTCTTTCCTGAACCACTGAACATTGTTTCATTGGGAGATTCCTTAACACAGGGAGTTGGCGACAGCCAGGACTTAGGCGGTTACGTTCCAATTCTTGAGGACAGCCTGGAAGAGAGAACAGAATTCGGGGAAGTAAATATTTTAAATTTTGGAAAACGCGGAAACCGTTCGGATCAGCTTCTAAAAAGAATTAGTGAAGAAGAGGAGATCCGGACTGCCATTGCTTCATCGGATGTTGCTGTGATTACGATCGGAGGTAATGATGTGATGAAAGTTGTAAAGTCGACTTTCCCTTCGATGACTTTTGAAAACTTTGAAGGTGCCAGGTTGAATTATGAAGAACATCTGGCAGCGATTTTATCAGATATCAGAGAATTGAATCCGGATATTTCCATTGTCTTGATGGGTATATATAATCCTTTTTTTATCTTTTCAGCGGACGTTAAAGAAATGAAAATGATTGTTGAAACCTGGAATGCTTCAGGAGAGGCTATATTAAATGATTATGAAAATACTTCATATGTAGAAGTAGCTGATATTTTCAGACAGACTGATCAAAATCTACTGCATACTGATTATTTTCATCCGAATGACGACGGATACTCTTTAATAGCAGAAAGAATTGAAGAGGGTGTAATTGAAGTACTAGATGGTGGCAGCAGTCAAGGAGATGAGTGATATGAAAAACACCTGGAAGTTTTTATTTTTTGGATTACTGGTTATCGTAATTCTCACAGCAGCAATTATGATTTATTTATTAATGCGTCCGGTAGAAGGTGAACAGGCCATTGCGACGCCTTCTGCACCTCCGGAATCTGGAGCGGAATTCGAAGTGATCACGAACCGGGAAGACTTGACAATTATGGCGAACAGGTTTATCGAGGAGGAACTTGGCGGTTCTATCGATTATTCAGTGCTATTTGATGATAGGGTAAAGCTGAATGGTGAAATTCCAATATTCAGCACCACCATTGATTTTCAAATGTCTTTTGAAGCAAATGCGCTTGAAAACGGGAATTTGCTGTTAACGCAGGAAAGTCTGTCTTTAGGCGCGATAGATCTTCCGGTATCGAGCGTGTTGAAATTTATCAATGATTCCTACGAGTTTCCCGACTGGGTGGTCATGGAACCCCAGAACCAGCAGATTGTGGTTCAGGTGACAGAAATTGATGTACCTGAAGGCCTTAATGTTAAAACCAATGAATTTAATCTGGAAGAAGATGAAATATCTTTTTCTATTTATGTACCTCAATGATAGGAGTGAATGAATATGACACAGTCTGAAAAAGCTACATTTGCAGGAGGGTGCTTCTGGTGTATGGTAAAACCTTTTGACCAGGAGCCCGGGATTCATAAAGTCACATCAGGTTATACAGGAGGGCATATAGAGAATCCCACTTACGAGGAAGTCTGCAGTGAAAAAACCGGACATCGGGAAGCTGTTCAAATCGAGTTTGATCCTGATGTGTATCCGTATGAAAAGCTGCTTGAGCTATTCTGGATACAAATTGATCCGACTGACGGGGGCGGTCAGTTTTTCGATCGCGGCGAATCATACAAAACCGCGATCTACTTTCATAATGATGAACAGAAAAAGCTGGCTGAGAAATCAAAAAGAGAATTACAGGAAAGTGGCAAATATAAAAAGCCGATCGTAACCGACATTTTTGAGGCCAAAGAATTTTATCCTGCAGAAGAGTCTCATCAGAATTATTATCAAAAAAACCCGGCACATTATCAGGCTTACTATACAGGCTCAGGCAGAAAAAAACTGGTTGAACAGAATAAGGAGTTGTTTAACAAATGAAAAAAAATCTTGATCAGTTAAATAAAATGCAATATGAAGTCACACAGAATAATGGTACAGAACCGCCTTTTAAAAATGAATACTGGGACGAATTCGGAGACGGTATCTATGTGGATATTATTTCAGGGAAACCACTATTCAGTTCGAAAGATAAGTATGATGCCGGTTGCGGATGGCCGAGCTTTACAAAGCCGATTGACGAAAGTGAAATCAGTGAGAAAAAAGATACGAGCCACTTCATGATCCGGACTGAGGTCAGGTCAAATGAAGCAGATGCACATCTTGGACATGTATTCGATGATGGACCCGGACCTTCAGGGCTAAGATATTGTATTAACTCAGCAGCAATGAGGTTTGTACCGTATAAGGATCTTGAGCAGGAAGGATATGCGGAATATAAAAAACTGTTTGAGGAATAATACTTGTGAATATATGAACAATCTGATAGACTGCTTTATGCGAAAGTTTAGCGGGATGGTAAATTGTCTATATATACATGAGGAGCGTGATTAGATGTTAAAAAAATTATTTGGTAAAAAAGAAGAAGTACCTAAAAATGTTGAAATTAAATCTCCACTGACAGGTAATCTCTTAACGCTTGATGAAGTACCGGATCCTGTATTTTCTCAAAAAATGATGGGTGATGGAGTGGCAATTGAACCGACAGATGGCAAAGTTGTCTCACCAATTGACGGAGAAGTAGTTCAAGTATTTCCTACAAAACATGCAATTGGGCTTAAAGCAAAAAATGGGGCTGAAATTTTAATTCATATCGGTCTTGAAACTGTTTCAATGGAAGGTAATGGATTTGAAGCACACGTATCTGAAGGATCAAAAGTAAATGTTGGTGATCCGCTGGTAACGTTTGATCTTGAACTTGTCCGGTCAGAAGCAAAAAGCATTATTACACCGGTGATCGTTACAAACGGTGATGATCTGGCAGGTATTGAAAAGATGACTGCATCTTCTGTACAGGCAGGACAGGATACAGTACTGAACGTATCTTCTAAATAACCTAATGACTGCTCTTCAGCATTGAAGAGCAGTTTTTTTATGGTATGATTTTTTATCAGGGGGTGAGCAGTTGAAGACATTTTATCATTTTGTACTTAAATACAGAGAACCGGTGGCAAGAGATTCAAAAGAAGAACTGGCAAATAAAATATATGATGACAGCAGCTTTCCCAAAAGATCTAAAAATTATGATGAAATCAGCAGCTACATTGAAACAAGCGACATTTACTACTCGCTTGCAGTAACGTTTGATGAACTTTGGGAGGAATATAGAAACGATAAAAGATAGCAAAAAACTTAGTAGCAACTCCGAAACATTAAATCAGTTGATAATTAAATAAAAAAAGGCTACAATAAGGCTTCATAAAGGTAAGGGAGGAACAATTAATGAGTATTCATATCGGTGCAAAAAAAGGTGATATCGCAGAGACGGTACTACTACCTGGTGATCCATTAAGAGCAAAATATATTGCTGAAACTTTTCTAGAAGATGTAACCTGCTATAACGAAGTGAGAAATATGTTCGGTTATACAGGTACATATAAAGGTCATAAAATTTCCGTACAGGGTACCGGAATGGGTGTTCCATCAATTTCGATTTATGCAAATGAGCTGATTGAGGAATATGGTGTGAAAAACCTGATCCGCGTAGGTACATGTGGAGCAATCCAGAAAGATGTAAAAGTCCGTGACGTTATTCTTGCCATGACTGCATCTACTGATAACAATATGAATCAGAGAACATTTAAAGGTGTTGATTATGCACCTGCAGCTGACTTTGGCTTATTAAAAAATGCTTATGATGCAGGTCTTGAAAAAGGTCTTAACCTTCAGGTGGGTAACGTATTTACAGCTGATATTTTCTATGATGATAATGCAGAGCACGAAAAATGGGCTCAGTACGGCATTTTAGCTGTAGAAATGGAAACTTCTGCACTTTATACGCTTGCTGCAAAGCATGGGAGAAAAGCACTTTCTGTATTAACTGTAAGTGACCACATCTTAACAGGTGAAGCGACTTCTTCAGAAGAGCGCCAGATTACTTTCAATGATATGATTGTAGTTGCTCTAGACGCAGCGATTGCAGAATAAATGTTAACCGGCTGCCTATAGCAGCCGGTTTTATTTCTTGTTAACTATATCAGTACATATTTAATTTCGACATATTGATGAATGTTCATATTTTACTTTTCCTTGATACTTAAAGCTGTTAAGATAAAGTAGATTGTCAAAAGTGTAAGTTGAGAAAGTGGTGAAAAAATGGATAATGAGCATCAAAATGTGACGAAGGAAGAAGCAAAAGAGACCTTGTCCAACTATGTAAATATAAAGAAATTTCATTTCGTGATGCTTTTATTTTTCACTGTATTAGCGACTGCAGGGATTTCCATTTTTGCACTGTCATTTGGAGATGAAAAAGCAGTAACAGTGGGTGTGCAGGAACGAACTGAATTCAATAAACTTTATGAAGCCTATGATAAGATACAGGAAAATTACTTCCTTGAATACACGGAGGAAGATCTGATAAATGGGGCTATTAATGGAATGGTAGATTCACTTGGAGATCCTTATTCAGATTACATGAATCAGGAGGAAACTGCACAGTTCAATGAAAATATTACCTCCAGCTTTCAGGGCATCGGTGCAGAAATTCAATCAATGAACGACTTGATCACTGTTGTGTCTCCAATCAAGGGATCACCTGCAGAAAGAGCCGGTATTCAGCCGAATGATCAGATTCTTGCTGTAGACGGTGAGAGTATACAGGGTATGAGTGCTTCTGAGGCAGTCTTATTGATCAGAGGTGAGAAAGGCACTGAAGTAACATTAACCATTCAAAGACCAGGTAATCAGGATACAATGGACTTGACCATCACACGGGATGATATTCCATTAGAAACTGTATACTATGAGATGAATGATCAGAATGTAGCGACAGTTCAGCTGACAAGTTTTTCTGAAACGACTTTTGATGAACTGACTGAAGCACTGAATGACCTTGAATCACAGGGTATGCAGGCATTAGTGTTAGACCTGAGACAAAATCCGGGTGGACTTCTGCCACAGGCAATCTCAATAGCTAATTTATTTGTACCTGCCGGTGAAACGATTGTACAAATTGAAGAGAGTAACGGAGATAAGCAGGTCATCGCTGCGCAGGAAGGCGATAAAGTTGAAGTGCCAACCGCTGTACTGATTGATGAAGGAAGTGCAAGTGCATCTGAAATCGTTGCAGCTGCAGTCAATGAAACAGCTGATATTCCTTTGTTTGGTAAAAATACATTTGGCAAAGGAACTGTTCAGACAGCAGAAGATTTCAGTGATTCATCTAATTTGAAGATCACTACTGCACGCTGGTTAACACCTGAAGATAACTGGGTACATGAAGAAGGAGTAGCGCCAACTACTGAAGTGGATATGCCGGATTATGCAACTCTGCCATATTTAAATATAGATACACCTCTTGAAGAGTCTATACTTTCAGAACAGGTGAAAACCGCAGAGGAAATGCTGAATGCTTTAGGAATTAACCCGGGTAATGTTGACGGTTTATACGATGGATCTACTGTTGAAGCTGTTGAAACTTACCAAGAGCAAAATGACCTGGAAGTTACAGGGATCATTAATGCTGAAACAGCATCATCTATTATGTTAAGCCTGCGTGAACAGCTTGAAGAGGATGACCCTCAGGAGAATAGTGCGATTGACTATTTGATTGAGGAAGCAGACATTCAGGTAGATGTAGCATCATAATCATAAAGGAATAAAAACCCTGGCCATTTACCGGCCGGGTTTTTTTTGAAAGGAAGAGTAGATGAACCACAATATACCAGTCTATTTACTATCAGGATTTTTAGGAAGCGGTAAAACAACATTGTTAAAAAACCTGCTTCAGTATGAGAAAAAAAGTGGACGTAAGCCTGCTGTATTGATGAACGAAGCAGGGAAAGTATCAATTGATTCAGAAGAGGTGGATCGTGATGTACCCTTAGCTGAATTACTTGATGGCTGTATTTGCTGTACGATTCAGGATAAACTTGAAAGTCAGCTTCAACAGCTATTGTTTGATGGAGGTTTTGACACGCTCATTATAGAAACAACTGGTGTTGCGCATCCGGTGGAAGTAGTAGATTCAGTGCTTTCACCATTATTTGCGGACCGTTTCGAATTCAAAGGGATTTTAACAACTGTAGATGTCATGCAATGGGAGAGCAGGGAGAATTTATCTGTGCAAGCGCTCCAGCTTTTAAGAGAACAGATCAGGTTTTCAAGCCTCGTTCTGCTTAATAAGATTGATTTGATCAGTGAAAGCCGGATACCTTTTATTTTAAACGAATTACAATCTATTACTTCTTCGAAAATACTCATGACACAGCATGCCAAAATAAATTTTGCTGAACTTGAAAGCATTAGTACAGTAGATTACGACGGGGCCTCTAATATCCGGGCAGATAAAGAATTAAATCTGAATGTGCTTGTTCACACTTTCTCTAACCCTGTTGAAAGAACGTTATTTGAAGATTGGATGAGGAAGGTATCCTCCACCGTGTATCGTATGAAAGGATTTGTTCCATTTAAAAATGAAAAGTATCCATCACTTGTTCAATATTCATACGGCATGCCTCTTTACTTTGAACAGGATATGAAGATGCCACCTAACTTTGTGGTTATTGGTGAGAACCTGAATGTGGAGCAGATCAGTAAAGAACTGGAACGCCTGGAGTTATGACTGAACATTTAATACTGAATCTTTACACATCACTGTGGAAAAACAGACCGGTTAAGTCAATAAAACAGATGAATGCATTAATTATCAGTGATTTGTCAGATGAAAATACACATCCCCGTCTTAGGAGGAGTCCCGAAGAAAAATACAGGATAACCAGACAATTAATCAGTGATTCAGACTTAACATCTGAGCAGCAGCGCTTATTAAATAATTATATTAGCATGTTGTATGAGCAGACTTTTAACAAATGAAAACCTCTTGTCATAATTGAAAAATAAAAACCTTTCACAAATGCTGTCAACTGCGATATATATGTAATGTTTTCCGATATGATGTTTCAGCTAGCAGACTTTCCATGTCTTTCTATTTAAGCTGTTTTATTGAAAACCCTTATATTATCAGAAAAATGACAGTTTACAAGACAATGAATAATGATATTTTAGAATGATTTTCCTAACGAACGCTCCTTCCATATGCTGCCGCGATTGTTACAGCATAACCGGTGTTAAGATGAGAATGTCGAAAGACAAAACACTTATGGAGGGATCTTATGTTTGGAAAAGTACTAGCATCAGCAGCCATTGTTTTTGCGCTTGTAACGCCTGCTACAGGTACAGCGAGTGCAAATTGGGAGAAGAATTTCTATCAGGATTGCTTTGAGTATTTTATGAAGCAATATGATATTAAGATTCATTACAAGTCACCTGAAAAAACAGTAGAAAAAGAGACTGAGTCTTCTGCTGCACCCGCACCTTCAGAAAGTCCGGCTGATACTCAGGCTGTTCAACCTGAACAGCCTGCCGAAGAAAATAAAGCAGCTGAACCTGTTGCGCAACCTGAGGAAGTAACTGTAGCAGAACCGGCTCCACAACCTGAAGAAGTGAAAGAACCTGAAACGGTATCAGAAACCCCGGATTCTGAGCACCCTCAAGAACTTGGAAGCTTTGAGGCACAGGTGATTGAATTAACGAACCAGGAAAGAAGTAAAGCTGGATTACCGGCATTGTCAGCGGATGTTGAGCTGTCAGCAGTAGCTGAAGAAAAATCTGCTGATATGGCAAGAAATCAATATTTCTCTCATACAAGCCCAACATACGGATCACCATTTGATATGATGAAATCTTATGGTATTAACTACCGTTCAGCAGGTGAAAACATTGCGATGGGTCAACAGACGCCACAGCAGGTCGTTGATGCGTGGATGAACAGTGAAGGACACCGTCAGAACATTCTCAGCACTTCCTATACTCATATTGGTGTTGGCTATGTAGAAAACGGCAACTACTGGACACAAATGTTTATCGACAAATAATATATCTTAATTAAAAACTCTCCTTTAAGGGGAGTTTTTTTGATTAAATTTTTCTTTCTGCAGACATACTGATTATAAGGATGTGTCTATATGAAAAAAGATCAGAAAAGGTTTAAACAACTGCAGCTGATTAAAGATTGTAAAAATTTTAATGAAATAATTGAACAAATTGATTACAGTTCCGGAAATACGGATGACCTGACAACAGTTGTACTTGATTACCTCGATAAGCAGACTGTACTGCTCTATTATGAATCACTGATTGATTCACAGAAACAGAGCAGCCTGCTTGAATGGATGTCTGAAATGTTTTGGAAAACTGAAGAACTTCCGGATACGGTGGATATAAAACAGCAGGCTTCAAACCTCTCGATTGCCGCCGCTATTGATATTCTGCTAAGTGGCGAAACGCTTATTGTATTCAATGACGGGGCACCTGGACAATAACAAGTATTAAGTCCTTGAAGGTTTTCAGCGCTCTCTTCAGGAACCGAAAAATGAACAGATTGTCAGAGGTTCTCATACAGGATTCAATGAAAATCTGATTGTTAATCTAAACCTGATCAGAATAAGATTAAAAAGTTCTCACCTGGTTATTAGATATTTTACGATTGGATCATATTCAAATACCAAAGGTGCACTGATTTACTTAAATGATATTGCTGATCCGATGCATGTCGAAGAATACATGATGAGATTGCAGGCAATTGATATCGATCTGGCATTCAAAGGGTGGGAGATAATTGAAAAAATATATTTTGATTTTATTATGTGTTTGTCTCCTGATAGCTGCTGGGATCAGAATTTATTAAAAGATGTTCAGCTTATTTACACTGTAGGGTATGATGTGCTGAAAGATGGATCAGAAGAAACTACTTCAGTTGCTCCTCCAGTTGATGAGATGGTTGAAACGGTAAACGTTCTATCAACCAATAATAAAACTGTTCGTGACAGCAGATATCATTTGGATACAATCGTTGCTGAGCATATAGATTTTTCAAAACTTCAGGTCGTAGTTTTGGGGAAGGATCTCGCTGAGGATAAAATTTATCCCTATATAGATGTTATATACAGAGACCCAAGACACCATCTAAATGCCAGACTGGCTATGACCGATACCTCAGCTAAAGAGCTATTGAATCAGCCGATTGATTCACAGAAAAACAAATCGGAATACTACGCCGGTCTGCTTGAAAGCTCAGAAATTATCAATGTCATACCGAAGATGACTTTACAGCACGCATGTACAATCCTGCTGGACCCGGGTATAGACTTATTTATACCTTTACTAGTGTATAGAGATGAACTTAAGAGGGCAGAAGCTATTGGAACTTCACTCTTCAGTAAAGATAAATATACAGGAACATTCTTGAATCATGACCAAAGTACAATATTCAATGTACTTAGAAATAAGACCGACAGAGTAGTACGTATGACGAGAAAATATTCAGAAGACAAAGAACCTGAAGTATCAAATTATATGACGATGGAATTTAAAAACACAAAGACCAGCCTTAAGCTACTTAAAGATCCTTTCAGAATCTCAGTAAAAATAAAGCTGAAAGGAGCAGTAGCAGAGTATGGACCTGATCATCTTGTCGGGACAAAAAAGTTAGATTCAATAGAATCATGGTGGGAAAAAACATTAAAGAAGGATACAGAAGACCTGTTTACAATTTTAAAGGAAAATCAATCTGATATTCTGGGGATTGGGAGAATGACAGCTGCATTAATGCCTGATGAGTGGGATGAAAAAGAATGGCATGAGAAATTTTCACAACTTCCAGTAGAAGTGGAGGTTGATATGTCTATTTCAAGTACAGGAATCATTGACTGAACGTGTTATTAGTTGCTTTCATGAATCTTTTATTCATACAATGATGATAAGAATCTTGTGTGGAGTTGACGTCAATGGAGAAAACAGTATTAATAACCGGTGGGTCAAAAGGTATCGGCAGTTACACTGCAAAACTGCTCGCATCGTCAGGTTATAGAGTGATAATCAATTACAGGTCGGATGATCAGCAGGCAGAAGAATTAGTATCTGAACTCAGCAGAGCCAGTTCAAAGCAGTGTGTGGCTATTAAAGCAGATATTGCTTCTAAAGAAGGCAGTATGTCCTTACTGAATCAATTAAGTGCGCAGCATATTCAGTCAATCGATATTTTAATTCATAATGCGGGACCCTATATTGCTGAACGCAAAAAAATGTCAGACTATTCATATGAGGAATGGGACAATATGATTAATGGAAATCTAAACGCTGTATTTTATTTATCCAAGCATATTGTTCCGATGATGAGAAAGAAAAAGTGGGGCAGGCTCATTACTTTTGGTTATGACAGAGTGGACAATGTGTCAGGATGGATCTACAGATCAGCATTTGCATCAGCTAAGAGCGGGCTTGCTTCTCTTACAAAAACAATCGCTCTTGAGGAAGCAGAAAACGGCATTACTGCGAACATGATCTGTCCAGGTGATATCGAAGGGGATTGGAAAGAACGTGATATTGCAGATAGCAAAGGGTCGGATGATCATGATAACCCCGTGGGCAGACCAGGCACAGGTGAGGATATCGCACGCATCTTGAAATTCTTAATTCAAGATGACTCAAGTTTTATTACCGGAGCTATCATTCCGGTCACCGGCGGTAAAGATGTGTTAGGAAAAGTGTATCGGAAATAAAAAAGCTCCCGGTTATGCCCCGGGAGCTGCCTTCATTTTTTTTCGTTGAATCAGGATCATTCTGATTGTCAGTGTGATGGCACCTGCCGTCAGACCTGCAATCAAACCGATCCAATAGCCGAAATAGGACCAGTTGGTATAGTTTGCCAGTAAATAACCGACAGGCAGACCGATCACCCAATAAGAAATCATTGTCATGATTAAAGTGATATTAACATCTTTATAGCCTCTTAAAACTCCCTGTACAGGTGCCTGTATTGCATCAGACAGCTGAAACAGAACGGCAAAAATTAAGAATTGGGCAGTCAGGTTAATCACTTCACGATCTGTTACATATATACCTGCCACCGCATCGCGGAAGAAGTACGTTAACACACCACCCGTAGCCGCAATTAATACAGCTATTGTCACACCCATATAACTGTATAATTTCGCATCACGCATTCTTCCTGCACCAGCTTCAAAGCCTACAACAATTGTCAGTGCCATAGAGATGCTGAGAGGGATCATATAAAGAAATGAAGAAAAATTGATAGCAGCCTGATGTGCAGCGATGACTTCAGTTGAGTATACACTCATAAATAAAGTTACTGCTGAAAATATACTCGTTTCAAAAAATATTGAAAAACCGATTGGAATCCCGATTAACAATATTTCCTTCCATTTTGAAAAATCAAATGCAGCCTTTTGTCTGAACACATGATATAAACTGAATGGTCGGTTCCGATGAACAATCAGTACTGAAATCAGACAGATCAGCCAGTAAGTGGTGGCTGAAGCGACACCGGCACCAACACCGCCAAGAGCAGGAAGTCCGAGCTTTCCGAATATAAGAATATAATTAAATACAACATTAATCGGTAATGACATAAGCGTTACATACATCGTGACCCTGGTAAACCCGAGTGCATCAATAAAAGATCTCAGCACGTTATAGATAAACAGAGGGATAATACCGACAGATAAAGCTGCAAGATAAAGGCCGGCAACCCTTCTGACTTCTGGTTCTATATTCATTATTGATAAGATTGGTCCTACAACAATAAAACCGATTACCAGAATAATCACTGCCATAATAACGGCCAGGTAGACACCCTGTATCACTGTGTTCCTTACATATTTTTCTTCTTTCGCACCAACCAGCTGTGCGACAATCGGGGTAACAGCCAGCAGAATTCCCGACAGTCCTGTAAAGACAGGCATCCAGAGGGACGAGCCGATTGCTACTCCTGCAAGATCAGCAGTCGAATACTGACCGGACATAATTGTATCAAAGAAATTCATTGCAAAAAGTCCAAGTTGAGTGACCAGAATTGGTATTAGAATAAATGAAAACTGTTTTAACTTTTGTTTCATGGTAAACGTTTGTTCCATTGAGACCCAGCTCTCTTTCTCTCTATAAAAGTACTCATATTTAAACCTCAGAGAATTATAACACAGTTTTATAACAAATAGTTTTGGATGGTGACGTCATGAATAATGTCTGGAAAATATTTATCGTATGGTATGTAATCGGTGTGGTACTGGTTGCTTTTGATCTGCTTCCGCCATTTCTCGAATGGGCAAATGCAGTATTTTTATACTTGGCAGGGATCCTGGCAATCTATTATTCAACAAAAGTGTTAGGTCTAATCAAAGGGATCGTCATCAGTGTCATCATTATGGCTTTTACAATGTGGGCAGAATCATTAGGAGTCAAGTATGGCATTATTTTTGGCGCTTACCACTATGAACAGGATTTTGGCATTCAGATTTTCGGAGTGCCTTTAACGATAGGGTTCGCATGGGTAATGGTCATATTTACTTCACTCAGTTTGATGCACCGACTGTTGGAACAGCCGAAAAGTATTAAAAAAGGGTTGTTTTTTGCTTTTGTCACGTCACTTCTGGCAGTGTGTATGGATCTGATTATCGACCCTGTAGCTTATCAGGCAAAGCAGTATTGGGTGTGGGATGATACAGGACCTTATTATGATATACCGACACAGAACTTCCTTGCATGGTTCTATGTATCTTTCATTATTCAGATTGTCGTCTATTTTCTTACGCATACACCAACGTCTGAATCATGGACAAAACGTACAAACTGGCTTTATTTTATGATGATCATTATGTTTGTGATTACAGCACTCGCTTACCAGCTTTATCTCGCAGTAGCTGTTACAGCATCAGGTCTTGCAATCACATATTTTATCTACCTTTTATTCAGCAGGAGGTTCTCTAATGAATCAAAAATCCGGAAAAACTGAAAAGGTTCTGGGGGCTTATTTAAAGTGGCAGTTAAAAAAGCACTTCTATAGGGTACATCTTAAAGATAGACAGTCTCATACTGAGGGCTCAAAGCTATATATCATTAATCATTCGAGCTGGTGGGATGGACTGATTGTTTTTTATTTGAACCGATATCATTTGAAAGAGAATGCCTATGCGATGATGAGTAAAGAAGGGATGGAAAAGTTTTCATTCTTTTCAAAGATCGGAGCTTTTCCAGTCGATCCAGCTTCCCCGAAATCGATTATTCGCAGCCTGCAGTTTGCTGATGCCCGTCTTAATGAAAAGCAGTCCGTCTGGATTTTTCCGCAGGGAAGGGAAGAACACCTCGAGAAAAGACCATTATCATTTATGAACGGACCTGCTTACCTGCTTGAAAAAACACCTGAGACAGAAATTATTCCAGTCTCCTGCTACTATACTTTCAGACATGATCAGCGCCCGGAACTATTCATTTCAATTGGTGAGTCTGCAGATAAAGATGCACTCAACGGATTAACACGGGAGCAGAAAAGTAACAGCCTGCGTATGCTTCTTGAAAGGAATCTGGATCAATTAAAATCTGATATCGTCCATGAGAAAACAGATACATACGAATTATTTATAAAAGGATTTAAAACCTCAAGTGAATGGCTGGAATTTTTAAAGAGGAAATAATGAAAGCCGGAAATCGAAAGAAGGCTGAAAATGATTATTTACATATTTATTCTGCTATTGTTTTTATTCGTTACCATCATCAATATTTTTACGATGCCACGTTTGAAAAAAGCTGTTGAAAATGAATCTTCTAAAGTATCATTTCTGATTCCTATGAGAAATGAGGAGAAAAATGTCAAAGGGGTCATCGATTCTGTTTTGCGCTCTGATTATCTCAACCGGGAAGTCATTGTACTGAATGACCAGTCTGAGGATCGGACCGCTGAGATTCTATCATCATACGGGGATAGCATCAAAGTGATGAATGGAAGACCGTTACCTGAAAATTGGGTTGGTAAAGTACATGCATGTCATCAGTTAAGCAAAGAGGCAAATGGTGATTTCCTTTGTTTCGTAGATGCTGATCTCAGGCTGGATCAACGAGCTGTTTCACGGGCCTTATATTTATTAAAAAAGAAAAATGCGGCACTGATAACCGGGTTTCCAAAGTTTCCGGCTCATTCTTTTTTAGCAAAACTGCTCGTGCCTCTTCAGCATTTCTTCGTGTTCTTTCATCTGCCTAACTTTATGGCTAATTACACAACACTGCCTGCATTTACTGCTGCACATGGTGCTTTTATGTTGTTTGAAAAAGAAGCGTACTTCAAGTCGAGTGGACATGAATCGGTTAAAAGTTCTCTGGTTGAAGATATACATATTACAAGACACCTTAAAAGTGAAGGCTATACATGTATTTTAAGCAATGTATCAAGTCATATAACATGTGATATGTATGAGACGAATAGTGAAGTTTGGGAAGGGTTTAGTAAGAACATTTTTACTGGACTCGGCAGGAATGTACCTGCTGCTGTAGCCGTTTCGGTATTTTACTTGTGTTTTTACTTTTTACCATTACCGCTTGCGATCACAGGTATCTTGGTCGAAAACTATATGTGGATTGTTCCGCTGATGATCGTTTTCCTGCAGGTTTTTGTGATTGACCTTTCAACCGGTCAAACGAAATTTCACTTCCTATATATGCCTCTATCGGCGGTTGCATTAGTGATTTTATTACTGGCTTCAATGAGAAAAAGCTTAACCGGAAAAGGTTATACGTGGAAGGGGAGAACATACAATTGAAGAAAATCAGTATAATTGGCGCAGGACTTGGTGGACTCTCCTGTGGCATCAGACTGCAGTCCAAAGGATTCCAGGTAACAATAATAGAAAAAAATCAACACCCGGGTGGAAAAATGATGCCTGTGGAACTGGGAGACTACCGTTTTGATTTTGGTCCCAATACGATCACGATGCCTTGGGTTTTTAACCGCGTACTAAATGATACAGGTTTTCATTTGAATGATTACCTCACGTTTACGAGACTTGAGAGACATACAAAGAATATATTTCATGATGGTACATCCTTTATCCAGTCAGTGCATGCTGATGAAGTAATCAGTCAGCTGAAAGAACTTGACCCTTATGCTGCATACAGGTACTGGGATTATCTGAAGGTAGTTGAACGCTTGTATAAGCTTTCAGAAGAAGCTTTCTTTCCAAAAGCCATTACTTCATACAAAGACTTTCTGGCTCCTGCGATGTCTAAAGCGTTCTTTTCCGTCCGGCCTTTTGAAAAACTGGCACATTTCAATAAAAAATATTTTTCTAATCCTCACCTGCAGAAAGTTTTTAACCGGTATGCCACTTACATCGGCTCTTCTCCATATCAGACACCGGCCACTTTTTCCATGATTGCTTATCTTGAAATGATATCAGGTGTGTATACAGTGAAAGGTGGAAACACACAAATAGCTAAGTCATATGAGGAAGTCTTTAAAAAGCTTGGCGGTGAAATCATTTACGGTGAAACCGCTGTAGAAATATGTATAAAAGATCAAACCGCCTATGCAGTAAAAACTGATTCAGGTGCTCTATATGAGTTTGATCGTCTTGTCATAAATGGGGACTACGTGACTTCAACCAGAAATCTGATTAAAGAATCTGATAGAAAAGGACTTTCTAATCGTAAACTTGATCAATACGAACCCTCGATATCAGCTTTTGTTATTTTAGCAGGCTTAAAAACATACCAGCCAGATATTCATCATCACCAGGTATACTTTCCTGAAGATTATCAAAAGGAATTTGAAGATATTTTTACTTACAAAAGGTTTCCTGAAGACCCTACCATCTATATCAGCCACAGCGCTTATACCGATCAATCGGTATCAAAAGGAAGTAATTTATTCATTTTAGTCAATGCGCCTGCTGCTTCTATAGAATCAGTGGAGAGTTATAAGAAAAAGATTTACCGCATACTTGAAAGTAAAGGGATCCCAATCAGTGAACAGCTCGAAGTGGAAAAAGTGTTTACACCTGATACACTGAAATCGATGTTTAAAGCTTATAAAGGATCTATTTACGGTCTATCGTCCAATTCAATGAAAGATGCGTTTTTAAGACCTGGAAATAAGAGTAAATATGTTAAACACTTATACTACACCGGTGGGTCCACCCACCCGGGCGGAGGCTCACCGATGGTTGTGATGAGTGGGATGAATGTGGCGGATTCAATCATTTCTGATATCGGCTCTTTCCGTTTCGAATGAATCAGGTATAATAGGAACGTAATGAATTTTTAGATTGGAGTCACAGACAAATGAAGAAGATTTTATTCACCGGAGGCGGCTCTGCTGGTCATGTATCAGTTAATACAGCTCTCATACCTGAATTTATGAAAAACAACTGGCAGGTTTCTTATATAGGGTCACACGATGGGATTGAAAAAGATATTATTACAAAGAAATTCCCTGAAGTTCCTTACTACGGGATATCAAGCGGGAAATTGAGACGATATTTTTCAATGAAAAATTTTACTGATCCGTTCAAAGTGCTTGCTGGAACAGTTCAGGCGTTTGTAAAAATTAAAAAAATTAAACCGGATGTAATCTTTTCTAAAGGTGGATTTGTTTCTGTACCGGTTTTGCTTGCGGCGAAACTTGCAGGCGTTCCTGTTGCCATCCATGAATCCGATGTCACACCCGGGCTTGCAAATAAGCTGGCAATGCCATTTGCCACAAAGATTTATACGACCTTTCAGGATACCCTGCAATATGTTCCGAAAGAGAAGTCTACTTGTGCAGGTGCCATTATCAGAGAAGAATTATTTGCCGGAGCCAGAGAGAAAGGAATTGCTTTTTCAGGGATTGATCAGACTAAACCGGTTATTCTCGTAATGGGTGGCAGCCTGGGGGCAAAAGGGATCAATGCTACAGTCCGAAGTGCACTTCCTGAATTGACTCAGCATTATTCCATTATTCATTTATGTGGGAAGGGAAATAAGGTTGATCATCATAACCCTGATTACATACAGTATGAGTTTGTTTCTGATGAACTTCCGGACCTGATAGCAGCAGCAGATCTGGTTATTTCAAGAGCCGGTTCTAATTCTATTTTCGAGTTTTTAGCATTGAAAAAGCCGATGATACTGATCCCGCTTTCGAAAGAGGCAAGCAGGGGAGATCAGATACTCAATGCCGACTCTTTTGTGCAGCAGGGCTTTGCATTAAAGCTTGAAGAAGAAAACCTGACTGAAGAAACGCTTCTTACAGCAGTCAGACAGCTGAGAGATCAGCAGTGGTCGATGATCGAAAAAATGGATGATGCACCACCTTCTTATACAATTACTCAGATGGCTGAAGAAATAACCATGCTTTCAAAAAAAAGCGGACAGTAGTCCGTTTTTTTGTTTACCCTTTTAAGAACGGGGAAAAGCATACCATTCAACTATTAATGTATGGAGGTTTTTTCTATGGATGTATTAGTAATAGGGGCAAATGGAACAACCGGCAGACTGACTGTTGATCTACTTGCAAAAAGAAATAAATATTATGCCAGAGGGATGGTCAGGAAAGAAGACCAGTTTGAAGAAATTGAAAAGCTGGGAGGACTTCCTGTTAAAGGAGACCTTGAAGGTGACTTTGAGCAGGCCTTTGATGAGGTGGATGCAGTCATTTTTGCAGCGGGTTCCGGAGGCCATACAGGGCCGGATAAGACAAAAGCGGTTGATGAAGAAGGTGCAATTAAAGCCATTGACCTGGCTGTTCAAAAAGGCATCAGTAAATTTGTCATGCTGAGTGCGATCGGTGCTGGAGATCTGACTTCAATGGATATTCCTGAAGACATGGAAGATTATTACCTTGCAAAACAAGCAGCTGACCGGCACCTTGAAAAGAGTGGACTTAATTATACGATTGTAAGACCGGGGCTATTAACCGACAATAGTGGAACCGGTAAGATCAGAGCTGCCGAAGTATTAGAAAACCGCAATGGAGAGATTACTCGAAGCGATGTAGCAAAAGTGCTTGTTGCTGCACTTGAGCACGAAAATCTGAATAACAGAGCAGTTGAGATTTTAAATGATGAAGAAGATTTAATGACTGCCTTAAATAGAGTATAGAAAAAAGCCGGATCATCATCGATCCGGCTTTTTTATGCTTCTAGAGCATCTTCAGTTTCATTATGCTGGCGCATATGGACAAGCGTATATAAGTCTTTTGAAATCACATATAGATTAAAAACATTTTCGTCTTTATTAATTTCTTCATAAAGAGACTGATTTGTTTCATTGGCTGATACAACATAAGGCAGTTTTTCTGCAGCTTTTTGTGAGCGCAGATTTGTCTTACGGATTCTCAGATAAACATTTTCAATACCAAGTTCATAAAAAAGCTCGTCAAAAAAAGCTTCTTTTGCTGATTGATTATACCCAAGGCCATGATAGGGCTTGCCGAGCCATGTACCAAGAAACCCGCTATTATTTTGCACGTCAAATAAACTGATCGTTCCTGCAGGGTTTCCCCATTCATCAATAATTGTACGTGAAATCACTTCTCCACGTTCTTCGGCTTCAATCATTTGTTTAATCATAAACATCAATTCTTCTGAAGATGATGCTTTTTGTCTGACATATGGGTATACTTCTGGATGCGTCATTAAGTCAAATAGCGCCTGGCTTTCATGTACGTCACGCTTTTTTATCATGGTGGTGCCCTCCTCAAAAGGGCAGTATCCTGACAGGACCTGAAGAACACCACCCTCGAAATTTTTCATTGCGTTCATAAAAAATTTCGGGGTGGGAATCGAACCCACTAGAACCAGCGTGACGCTGGTGGCGCACCATTTGCCTTCCCTCCATAAAAGACTCATATATGACAGTCTTATGGCATCATTGTATTGTTAACTTATTCAGTTACGTCTACATCTTTGCAATTAAATCATACAAAATTATGAGCACTTTGAGAATAGTTTTTTTGCCTTATTTAAAAAATATTTTTTACTTTTGATAGACGATTTCACCCTTAATCATCGTAAACACAGGGGACGCCATAAAATGAAGCGGATGCTCACTCCACAGGACCAGATCAGCATCCTTACCCGGCTCAATACTGCCCAGCTTTTCTTCCATCCCAAGGTTGCGTGCAGGGTTAATTGTAATGGCTTCGAGTGCAGCCTGAATCGACAATCCTTCCCGTACAGCAATCGCTGCGCAGACGTTTAAATATTGAATTGGAGTATAAGGGTGATCAGTAGTGATAGATACTTCCACTCCGGCATCAGATAGAATCTGATATGTCTTCCAGGATTTATTTCTCAATTCCACTTTAGACTTTCTGGTAAATGTTGGCCCCACACATACTTTGGCGCCGGATCTTTTTACTTCTTCAGTAATTAAATGACCTTCAGTACAGTGTTCTATCCGCAAATCCAGATTAAATTCTTCAGCAAGTCTGATCGCTGTCACAATATCGTCTGCACGGTGAGCGTGAATTCTGACAGGTATTTCTCTGCCAAGTGCTTTTTGTAAGGCACTGAGTCTCAAATCATTCGTCCCATCAAAATTCTTCGCCAGATAAAGCTGCTCTCTTAACATCCCCATAATGCCCATTCTGGTAATTGAATCATTAGAGCCGTTTGAATGCATTCTTTTTGGATTTTCACCTAAAGCCATTTTTAATCCTGACTCAGGGTTAACAATCATCGACTGGACGGTCTTACCGTTAGTTTTAATAATTGCTGTAATGCCGCCGATCACATTTGCACTCCCTGGAAGAATATTCACAGTCGTTACACCATGAGACCTGGCATTAAAAAACCCTTCATCTAAGGGGTATACACCATCTATTGCTCTGATGTGCGGTGTCATCGGTTCAATCGATTCATTTGCATCATTACCTGCCCAGCCTGTTCCCTCATCGTAAAGCCCGAGGTGAGTATGAACATCAATTAAACCAGGCGTTAAGTGCTGTCCTGAGCAATCAATTATTTTGGCATCTTCATGCCCCTTAATTGTTTCACTAACTTCTTTAATGATGCCATTCTCGATTAAGACATCTCCATATTGGATCATTTGTGAAGTAATTGGATATACGACTGCATCTTTTAATAATATTTTCATGAAAGCAGCCCCCTCGCTGATATATTTATAATCTAATTTTACTTTAAGATTTTACAGGAGAAAAGAATTTTCAGAAACTTTGAGCCAATTGAACACTGTTTCCTTTACAAACTGAAGTCATTTCCGACATAATAGTAAGACAATCGCATATCGTACCTTTCGGGGCAGGGTGAAATTCCCTACCGGCGGTGATGAGCTGATGCTCTTAGTCCGTGACCCGGTGCTACCGGTGGATTTGGTGAAACTCCAAAGCCGACAGTTAAAGTCTGGATGGGAGAAAGGAATTGCGTTTAAATGTATAGCATTAAACGCTTATTTCGTCATGAAAAAACTCCCGTTAATCACGGGAGTTTTTTATTGTATTGATATTTACAGACAAAGGATCCGGCTACAGGAGATGAATAATAATGTATGAAAAATGGATGCAAACTGCAATAAGTCTTGCAGCAGCTGCTCGGGGCCAGACTTCTCCCAACCCTGCTGTGGGCAGTGTAATCGTTAAAGATGGCAGAGTAATTGGAATGGGTGCACATCTCAAAGCAGGCGATGCGCATGCAGAAGTAAACGCACTTCATATGGCCGGCGCTGATGCAGAAGGCGCAACGATATATGTCACGCTTGAACCATGTTCACATTATGGGAAAACGCCACCTTGTGCCGACTTAATCATTGAGAAAAAAATTAAAAAAGCAGTGATTGGAAGTGTGGATCCGAATCCTAAAGTGTCAGGGAATGGAATTCGCAAGCTCCAGCAGGCCGGAATCGAAGTCATTACCGGTATATGCAGCGCGGAGACTGACAGTCTTAATGAATATTTCTTTCATTCAATGATAAATAAAAAGCCATTTGTGACATTAAAAACAGCGATGTCCCTCGATGGTAAGACAGCTACTAAAAATGGCCACAGTATGTGGGTTACTGGACCGAATGCGAGAGAGGATGTACATCTTGACCGTCATCTACATGATGCAATTCTGATCGGGGTTAACACTGTGATTCATGATAACCCGTCCCTGACAGTCAGGTTGACTGAAGGTGGTATATCACCTCACAGGGTCATTCTTGATACACAGCTGTCAATCCCGGGTGATGCGCGCCTTTTACATGATGGTGAAGCACCTGTACTGATCATCTGCGGGAAACATGCTGATCAAGCAAAAGAGGAGCAGCTCTCTTCATTGTATAAAGTAAATGTGTTAAGGCTCAATGCAGAGACCATAGAAATTGAACACGTGCTGAAAGAAATGAACAATCTTGATATTCATTCTGTCTATGTTGAAGGCGGCAGCGAAATTCATGCTTCCTTTATCAGAGAAAAAGCAGTAAACCGGATGATCACTTATATAGCACCAAAGCTGATCACAGGAAAACTTGCTAAAGGGGTAACCGGCGGAGAAGGTATTGACTATATGGATGAAGCTTTTGCAATGACAATTGAAAAGGTTGAAATGATAGGACCTGACATTAAGGTCACAGCGGTACCGAAGGGAGATGAATAAATGTTTACCGGACTAATTGAAGAAGTTGGAACTGTTCATAACCTTCAAAAAGGTAAAAATTCAATGATACTGACGATTGATTGTACAAAAGTCATTGAAGATGCAAAGATCGGTGACAGTATTGCAATTAATGGTGTCTGTCTGACTGTCACGGAGAGATCCGGGAAACAGTTTTCAGTAGATGTCATGCCTGAAACAATGAAGTCTACGACACTGCATGAACTGAAAAAAGGATCTAAAGTAAACCTTGAGAGAGCGATGGCAGCCGGGGGACGATTTGGCGGTCATTTTGTTTCAGGCCACGTTGACGGTACAGGTACGATACAGTCGATGAAAAAAGAAGAAAATGCAATCTATATCTATATTCAGGTACCGTCAGATCTCATGAAATATTTTATGATGAAAGGGTCAGTAGCCGTTGATGGTACATCATTGACAGTGTTTGATGTAACAAAAAATGCATTTATGATTTCCCTGATCCCTCAAACTGCTGACGACACGATCATTGCTTCAAAGTCACCTGGAAGTAAGGTAAATATTGAGTGTGATATGATCGCAAAATATGTACAAAACCTGATTCAGCCTGAGCAAAAAGGAATAGATGAATCATACTTAAGAGAAAACGGTTTTATGTGACCAACAGGAGGCATGAGCAATGTTTAACAAAATTGAAGAAGCGTTAGAAGACCTGAGAATTGGCAAGCCGGTCATCGTTGTTGATGATGAAGATAGAGAAAATGAAGGTGACTTTATCGGGCTCTCAGAGAAAGCAACCCCTGAAATGATTAACTTTATGATTACAGAAGGACGCGGTCTTGTCTGTGTGCCAATTACAGAAGAGCGTGCAGATGAGCTGCAGTTAAAACCAATGACAGATACGAATACTGATTCCCATGGGACTGCATTTACTGTCAGTGTTGACCATAAAGATACAACAACGGGGATCAGTGCGCCTGAACGGGCTTTGACAGTCAGAGAATTAATCAATGATGAAGCGAAAGCAGCTGATTTTAAGCGTCCCGGTCATATCTTTCCGCTTGTTGCAAAAAAAGGCGGAGTTCTGAAGAGAGCAGGACATACTGAAGCTGCAGTTGACCTTGCAATGTTAAGTGGTTCTAAACCATCAGGAGTGATCTGTGAAATCATCAATGAAGATGGCACGATGGCGAGGGTCCCTGAGTTACAGGAAATCGCGAAAAAGTTTGATCTGAAGTTAATTACAATTGAGGACTTAATTGCTTTTAGAAGAACAAAAGAACAGCTGGTAAAAAAAGAAGTTGAGACATTTATGCCGACAGAATTTGGTGAATTTAATGCAGTCGCTTATACTGAAATTTTAACGGGGCAGGAACACGTTGCACTTGTTAAAGGGGACATTAAAGCGGGCGAACCGGTTCTGGTCAGAGTTCATTCCGAATGTCTGACAGGAGATGTTTTCGGATCAAACCGCTGTGACTGTGGACCTCAGTTATATGCAGCTTTATCCCAAATTGAACGGGAAGGCAACGGGATATTACTTTATATGAGACAGGAAGGCCGCGGAATAGGTCTTGTTAATAAGCTGAAAGCCTATAAGCTTCAGGAAGAGGGACTTGATACTGTAGAAGCAAATCATAAGCTCGGATTTGCAGCTGACTTGAGAGACTATGGAATCGGGGCACAGATCTTAAAAGATCTCGGCGTTACCAAAATGCGTCTCCTCACAAATAATCCGAGAAAAATTGCAGGTGTCAGAGGTTACGGTCTTGAAGTGACAGACAGAGTGGCTATCCAGATGCCTACAAAAGAACAAAATGCAAAATATTTAGAAACAAAAAAATCTAAACTTGGACACATGCTGAATCTTTAGGAGGAATAAAACATGAAAAAAGTATATGAAGGACATTTATCAGGATCAGGATTAAAAGTGGCAATTGTAGTCAGCCGATTCAATGAATTTATTACAGGAAAACTGCTCAGCGGTGCAGAAGACGCACTAAAGAGACAAGGTGTAGAAGAGGCGGATGTATCAGTAGCGTGGGTGCCGGGTGTTTTTGAAATTCCTGTAGTCGCACAACGCCTTGCAAAATCGGGTAAATATGATGCAGTCATTACGCTTGGCACAGTGATCAGAGGTGCAACACCTCACTTTGAATATGTGAGCAGCGAAGTATCAAAAGGAGTTGCTAAAATCGCCCTTGATGAAGGAATGCCCGTCATTTTCGGCGTGCTGACAACAGATACAATTGAGCAGGCAATTGAAAGAGCAGGTACGAAAGCCGGCAATAAAGGCTGGGAAGCTGCAACTGCAGCCATTGAAATGGCCAGCCTTTTTAAAAGAATGGACGTATAACAAACATAACTTATACATTGCTGTCAATTTTTAAAGGTCATATAGTGATTGCTGTCCTTTAAAGTGCATGCAGCTTATGACACTGACTCCTAGTCGATCAGCGACCATTATCGCGCTGTCATCAGGAATTGAAATGTGAGACCGGGAAATTGATCCCGGTTTATTTTTTAATCTGAAAGGATGACAGAATGTAATGTTCATCGTATAATTAACTCTTGTGGCTCGCCGGATTTCGGTATGAGCGGGTAGGGAGAGGGCGCTTGCAAAGGCAGGCTATATAATGAAATCAGGAGGATTTTTTGAGTTAGAACAACATGGTACTTCAGTTAAGAAAGAAGTAACCGCAGGCATCATTGGATTTTTCACGATCGTGTACATTGTTGCAGTCAATGCACTGATCCTGTCAGAATCCGGAATGCCATTTGAAGGAGCTGTCATAGCAACCATTGCAGTGAGTGCATTGGGATGTATACTGATGGCAGTGATTGGAAAGGCACCAATCATACTTGTTCCCGGAATGGGGATCAATGCGATGTTTACTTATACATTGGTGCAATCAATGGGGTTTACATGGCAGGAAGCATTAACAATCGTCACAATTTCAGGTTTACTGTTTGTAGTAGTAGCTTTTACAAAATTGTCAGGCGTACTGAGTGAAGCAATTCCTCAGTCATTGAAAGATGCCATCACAGTAGGACTCGGTTTTTTCCTTTTACTGATTGGACTTGAAAAAGGGGCATTGGTTATACAGGGGGAAAATTCTATACTGGCAATTGGGCATTTTAATGAGCCGCAGGCATTTGCAACGATCCTGACGCTCTTATTCGCGCTCGTTCTATTTATTAAAAATGTGCCGGGTCATTTTTTATGGACAATTCTTTTTGGAACAGCACTGGCTTTTGTAATGGGGATCACACCTGACACTGCAGGTAATTCAACGATTACCGCAGATTCTGCTGTCTGGTTTCAGCTGTCATTTGATTCCTGGCTTCAGATCCCATTCTGGATCGGTGTGTTTTCGATGACAATGGTTCTGGTGTTTGAGAATATCGGACTGGTTCATGGACACACTGCATTTATCAAAAGGCCGGAGAAATATTCAGGTGCACTGAGAGCAAATGCAATATCAGCATTTAGCTCTGGACTACTTGGATCAAGTCCGACAGTTTCCACTGTTGAATCAACTGCCGCAATGGCTGCTGGTGGACGGACTGGTTTGACTTCATTGACAGTCGGTGTTTTATTTATCGTTTCAGCTGCATTTATTCCGTATATGGGTTATATACCAGATCATGCGATCGCACCAATCTTAATCATTATCGGGATATTAATGATTCAGCAAATGAGGCATATGAATATGGAGGATTTTACAGAATCAATTCCTTCAATCATGCTGATTGTAATGATCCCATTTACTTACAGTATCGCAGATGGCATAGCAATCGGGTTTGTTCTTTACCCGTTGATGAAATTTGTAACGGGCCGTTGGAAAGAGGTAACGATACCACTTTTAATTATATCAATTTTATTCCTCGTATATTTTGTGCTTCACTTTATGCCGGGGTTATAACTATATACTGAACGTTCAAGAGGACCGTCAATTGACAGTCCTCTTTTTTTAATCAATTCGTTATTCAGCCAGTTCCGGAATGAACTTTTTCTGGATTTTTATATATCTTTTCAGTTCAGCCCCGAGTTTTCCACGTACACCTTTATAAGGCGTAGCAGCTGCAATATGTGCAGGTGAAGGGAAGATGCCAATGTCATTCATGCTGATCTCGACCGGACCTTCATACACCACCTCTTTTAACCACCGGACTTGAACAAGAACGGTGATCATGTAACCTCTGTCGGATTTAGACACCTCCAGCACATCAAATCTGAACTTCACATCTTCCTGATTCATAAATTACCCCCTGACAGTCTGATTGCACGAAAACAGTATTTATGGCATTGTATTTAATACAAAGTTTATTTAAGGAGATGTACAAATGGTATCAGCTATTCAGTCTCACGGCTCTAAAAATCATTTTATCATAATCGATGAAAATGACGCCGGAATCGATATTCATGATCATTTAAGAAAGCAATGGGCGTTGAGTCTATGTCTAAAAACACAGACAGACGGCATATTATATATTTCTGATAGTGAAAAAGCACAAGCAAAAATGAGGGTATTTAACTCAGATGGTTCTGAAGCTTCAATGTGTGGAAATGGGTTAAGATGTGCTGCAAGATATATCGCTGAAAGAGATCAGATTCAGTCATTTAAAGTGGAAACAATGAAGGCAGTCTTACAGGTTGAGCAGGTCGATGAATTGTATGGGAATATTCCTACTTATTCCGTTGAAATTTCACCTATTCTATTTAACCTTGATGATCTTCCGCTATCATTAAATGAAAAATCAAAACTGGTGCTTGAGCCTGTTTCTGATTGGGACAAAGACCTTACATTTACAGCACTGGCTGTCCCTAATCCTCATATCATCACAAATGCCACAGTAGACCAGATCAATTCAGACAGTCAGGAAAAATTGGCATCATCTTTTAACAAAAATAATCCATGGTTCTCTGACGGTGTAAACGTCAGTTATGTCGTTGAACTTTCTGATGGGGAGTTTTTTGTCAGAACATACGAGCGCGGGGTCGGGTTCACAAATGCCTGTGGAACAGCAATGTCATCATCGAGCCTTGTACAGGTCATTGCAGGCAAGTGGAGAGCCGGTGAACCATTAAATATATTTAACGATGGCGGCAGGGTGAAGTGTGTTGTTCACAAAAAAAATGATGAATTTGATCATATTGACCTGATCGGGAATGCAACATTCACACATCGTTTAACGCTTCAGTTGAAAGAAGATGGAGAGACTTTGATTGAAGAAAGTGTTCAAACCGGTGAAGATAAAATTTATGAACAGATGTCTGCAGCTGCTAAAGACTACCTGAATAATGCTGCTCCGGGACTTAAACTCAGATAAGGTGTTAAGTTCAGAGTGTTGAAAAAATTGCAGTTAAACTGTTGACTTTTTTTCGAATACCCTTTAATATCATCAACAATAACAATGTAACGCAATGAAGGAGAATAGTAACACTTCATTCTTTTCAAGAGAGCTGGTGGCAGGTGAAAACCAGTAAAGAATCAGTGTGAATGGACTCCAGAGCACCGGTCTGAAAGTTCAGTAGGATCAGGCGGTTCGTCACCGATAGCAGACGGCGCAGACAATTGATCGCGCAATGAGTGGGTTTCTTAATGAAATCAATGAAGGTGGTACCACGGGCTTCCCGTCCTTTTTTACAGGACAGGAAGCTTTTTTATATGGAAAAACGTTGAACAGGAAGAGTATGCAGTGAGCACAGTTAAGAGAGCCTGCGGGTGGTGAGAGCAGGACTGTAGCGCTGACAGAATGGACCTGGGAGTGAATCCGGTTAATGCCCGTTACAGCATCATGAAGAGGGAGCATTGCTCCAACTGAGGTGGCACCGCGGTATTATACCGTCCTCCGTACAGAATGATTTCTGTGCGGAGTTTTTTTATATCTAAAAGAGGTGAGAAAGTTGAGAACAGAAGAGATGAGCTATGCAGTAAAAAAAGTAATGGGAGATTCACTGACCCCAATTTCAATTTTTCAGAGTGTAAAAGGCAGAAAAAAATGTCTGCTTGAGAGCTCTTTAAAGCATGAGGAATCAGGGCGCTATTCTTTTATCGCTGCAGATCCATTCGCAGAACTGAAAGGAATAAACGGTGAAACAGTTGTAGCAACTGAAAACAGTGTGCAGGAGGTTTCTCAAAAGCCGATCGCACATCTGAAGGAACTATTAAAAATGTATGATATACAGTCTGATGAAAGTCCGGTGGCCGGCGGAGCAATTGGTTATATCGGATATGATGAAGCAGCTTCTTATGAAAATATCGGGCAGACACCTGATGACCAGCTGGCCATGCCTGATACACACCTGATGTTTTACAGTACGATCATCAGTTATGACCATAAGAAACATGAAATAACCGTTTTCAAGTTTGATCCTGAGCGTAAGATGTCGCATTCAGCGCTTGAAAGCGACATAGATGATGTGATCAGCCAGGTTTTTGACTTCAGCAGTATTAATCCTCAGCCTGAACAGACAGAAGTTTTGCAGTATGAGTCTAATATGGATCGGAAACGATACGAAAAGTATGTCGAGGAAGCAAAGGAATATATCCGTGCAGGTGATATCTTTCAGGTTGTCCTGTCACAAAGGTTAAGCGCACCTTTTAACGGATCACCCTTTTCTTTTTACAGAAACCTGAGAAAAGATAACCCTTCACCATATATGTTTTATATTGATTTTGAAGATTACATTGTCCTCGGTGCCTCACCGGAAAGTCTGATTAAAGTGGATGGCAGCACAGTCACGACTAATCCTATTGCAGGAACGCGTAAACGTGGACGTACGGAAGAGGAAGATACCAGCCTTGCAGAAGAACTGCTGAGTGATGAAAAAGAGTGCGCCGAACATAAAATGCTTGTAGACCTTGGCAGAAATGATCTTGGCAGAGTATGTGAGACAGGGTCCATTTCACTTTCTAAATTCATGGTAATCGAAAGATATCAGCATGTGATGCATATTGTCTCTGAAGTAAAGGGTACGCTAAAGCCGGAAATTGACCCATTAGATGCATTAGTAGCAGCACTGCCCGCAGGAACCGTATCCGGCGCACCTAAGATTCGTGCGATGCAGCTGATCAATCAATTCGAGCCTGTTAAAAGAGGGGTATATGCGGGTGCAGTCGGTTATGCAGGTTTTAATGGATCAATGGATTTCGCACTCGCAATCAGAACAATGGTCATTAAAGATCAGACCGCACACGTTCAGGCTGGAGCAGGAATTGTTTATGATTCGATTCCTGAAAATGAATATGAAGAAACGATTAATAAAGCAAAATCGCTGCTGGAGGTGGGACGATGATTGTACTAATTGATAATTACGACTCGTTCACTTATAACCTTTATCAGTATTTGAATGAATATGATGAGGTAAATGTTTTAAGAAATGATGCATTTACCATAGAAGAGCTGAGAGACATGAATCCTGATTGTATCGTGATTTCCCCGGGTCCCGGTCACCCGGATGATGCCGGGAAATGCATAGAGGTCATTCAGAAGCTGGGAAGAGATATTCCGATTATCGGAATCTGCCTTGGTCATCAGGCGATAGGCGCAGCCTATGGCGGGAACGTAATCAGGGCAAAAAATATTATGCATGCAAAGGAATCACTGATCGATCATTCAAGAGCAGATATTTTCGGTGATAAAAAGCAGATCAGTGTGATGAGATATCATTCACTCGTTATTGAAAAAAGCAGTCTTCCTGACTGTCTGGAGCCAATTGCTTACTCTAATGATGATCATGAATTGATGGGCGTTATTCATAACGAGCACCCTGTACTCGGATTGCAATTTCACCCGGAATCAATCGGTACTGAGGAAGGCAAAGAGTTGTTAAAGCAGTGCACTGATTTTATTACAGCGAAGGAGAGAGTCTAGATGAGAAAGTTTATTGAGTTAGCTGAGCAGAGAATTCATTTAACCGAAACGGAAATGATTGAGGCTGGGAGATGTATGTTTGATACAGAGACACCCCAGGAAGATATTCAGCAATTTTTGCTTGCGTTAAAAGAAAAAGGAGAAACTTCCGATGAGATCAGCGGTCTTGTCAGAGCTGTAAAAGAAATTGCAGGAACTTATGAAACGACGGCTGAGAATATTATTGATAATTGCGGTACTGGAGGAGACGGTTCACAGAGTTTTAATATCAGCACCTGTGCAGCATTTGTAATCTCCGGTGCAGGAATTCCGGTAGCAAAACACGGCAACCGCAGTATTTCCAGTAAAACCGGCAGCGCTGACGTACTTGAACACCTTGGTGTCAGACTGGACTTTAATAAAGATGAAATGAAGGAATTACTTGATGAGCATCACATCACTTTCTTATTTGCGCCACATGTGCATAGCGGCATTAAAAATGTCATGAAAGCGAGAAAAGCACTTGGTGTGCCTACGATATTCAACCTGATCGGCCCTCTTACAAACCCGGTACAGTTATCATCACAGATGATTGGTATTTATCAAAGAGACATGATTCATACCATGGCACTGGCAATGAAAAAAACAGGACGTAAAAGAGGTGTCGTACTCAACGGGGCAGGACATATGGATGAGGCTTCATTAGCAGGGACAAATTATCTTGCACTTCTTGAAGATGATCAAATCAAAGAGTTTACGCTTCATCCGGAAGACCTTGGGTTATCTGTTATTCCTAATGAAGATATTAAAGGCGGAGATTCCGTAGAGAATGCAAAAATTCTGCTATCAGTTTTATCCGGCGAAGATTCAGTCTATCGTCAGACAGTCGTATTGAATGCAGGGATTGCATTATTTGCCGCAGGTAAAACATCTTCTATCAAAGATGGGATCAAAGAAGCAGAAAAAAGTATTGATTCAAAAGCAGCTTTAAACAAGTTAAATAAACTCATAGAATTCAGTCAGAAGAAAGCGGTGGTCTAATGACAATCCTGGATAAAATTATTGAAAAGAAAAAAGAAGAATTGAAAGCTGATACTGCTGTTTACTCAACTGAAGGAATTAAACCACTGCCGTTTCGAATTGGACAGCACGAAAAAATGAGTATTATCGCAGAAATTAAAAGAGCTTCCCCTTCAAAAGGACTGATTAATCCGGATATAAATCCCGTATCACGTGCAAAATTGTATGAGGAAAATGGTGCTTCTGCCATCTCTGTTTTAACAGATGAATCTTTTTTTCAGGGATCATTTGATGACCTGAAAAAAGTTTCTGAAGCTGTTTCTATACCGGTACTATGTAAAGATTTTATGATCGATAAAAGACAGATTGATAAAGCAGCGAACGCAGGCGCGTCCATGATTCTGCTGATCGCAGCAGCATTGTCTGATGACTTAATGAACGAGCTTTATCAATATGCAAAAAGCCTGAATTTGACTGTTCTGACAGAAGTGCATAATGAAGAGGAATTACAGCGCGCTCTTCATATAAATGCAGAATTAATCGGTGTGAATAACCGTAATCTGAAGACATTTGAAGTGGATTTAGGTATTAGCGACACGCTTGGACAGACAATCATTCAAAACGGGTTGTCCTTTGTCAGCGAAAGCGGAATTACCTCTGAAAAAGATGCCGTTGCAGCAGCTGAGACAGGAGCATCAGCTGTTCTTGTTGGAGAAGCATTAATGAGAACAGATGCCCCGGGCGAACTATTACAGTCGCTTCAGGTTCCATTAAAGAGTGATACACATGCTCGTTAAAATTTGCGGATTAATGAATAAACAGGACGTCACTGCAGCAGTTGATAGCGGAGCTGATTATCTGGGCTTTGTATTTGCTGACAGTAAGCGGCGGGTAACACCTGAACATGCTGCGCGTATCAGTACTGGTGTTCCTGAACATGTATTAAAGGTTGGGGTATTTGTTAATCCCACAAAAGAAGAAGTTGAGGAAACAGTTCGTGTTGCAAAGCTGGATTTAATTCAGCTTCATGGTGAAGAATCACCTAAGTTCTGTCAAGCGATGCAAAAGCCCGTTATCAAGGCATTCAGCATCCGCAGTGATTCAGATATCAACCAATTTAAAGCTTATGATGTCAAGCATATTCTGACAGACGCACCAGGCGGCAAATATCGCGGCGGAAGTGGTCATACCTTTGACTGGACAGTACTTAAAGGTGGTTCTGCTGAGATCTTTCTGGCAGGAGGACTGACCCCTGAAAATGTGTCAGCAGCAATCCGCGAGACCTCTCCTATTGGTGTGGATGTATCAAGCGGTGTTGAAACAGACGGAAAGAAAGACCATTCAAAAATACATGCGTTTATTAAAGAAGCTAAAAGGAGCTATTAATATGACAACTTATACACAGCCTGATATAAACGGTCAATTCGGTCAGTTTGGCGGCAGATTTGTTCCTGAAACACTGATGCAATCAGTCATTGACCTTGAGAAAGCTTATAAAGAAGCTAAAGCGGATCCTGACTTTAAAAAAGAACTGAATCATTATCTAAAAGATTATGTTGGGAGAGAAACCCCCCTTTATTTTGCAGAAAACCTGACCAAAAAAGTCGGCGGTTCGAAAATCTATTTGAAAAGAGAAGACCTCAATCATACAGGTGCTCATAAGATCAATAATACAATCGGGCAGGCGCTGCTTGCAGTGCGAATGGGTAAAAGAAAAATAGTTGCTGAGACAGGTGCTGGTCAGCATGGTGTTGCAACTGCAACAGTATGTGCGCTTTTAAACCTGGAATGCGTTATTTTTATGGGGGAAGAGGATATCAGAAGGCAGGAGTTAAATGTGTTCCGTATGGAATTGCTTGGGGCAAAGGTGGAATCTGTATCACAAGGCAGTGGAACACTAAAAGATGCCGTGAATGAAGCGATGAGATACTGGGTTGCAAATGTGGAAGACACACATTATATTATCGGTTCTGTACTCGGACCACATCCATTCCCTGAAATGGTGAGAGACTTCCAAAGTGTGATTGGTCACGAAACGAAAGCTCAAATCATTGAAAAGGAAGGGCGTCTTCCTGATGAAATTATTGCCTGCATAGGCGGGGGAAGTAATGCAATCGGAATGTTTTATCCATTTATAGACGATTCAGATGTTTTGCTGACAGGTGTTGAAGCAGCAGGATCCGGTGTTCATACAGATAAGCATGCAGCTACACTGACTGCCGGTGAAGTCGGTATTCTGCATGGCTCGCTCATGTATCTTCTCCAGAATGAGGATGGGCAGATACAGGAAGCTCATTCTATTTCAGCCGGCCTCGACTATCCGGGAGTCGGACCAGAGCATAGTTATCTTCATGAGATTAAGCGGGTATCATATATCTCAATTACTGATAATGAAGCACTCGAAGCCCTGCAGCTTCTCTCTAAAACAGAAGGAATCATTCCTGCTTTAGAAAGTGCCCATGCAGTTTCAGAAGCTGTTAAAAGAGCAAAGAAAGGCGCTGCTGATGACATCATTGTCATTTGTCTGTCAGGGCGTGGAGATAAAGATGTAAATACTGTAAAAGCAGCACTGGAAGGTGAAGAATAATGGGAAAACATGAGATCAGTCAAGCAATTGAGACAGTTAATCAAAGCGGTTCAAAAGCTTTCGTACCTTATATTATGGCAGGTGATCCAACAGTAGATGCACTGAAGGATCAGCTGCTTTTCCTTCAAAACAGCGGGGCAACAGTCATAGAGCTCGGAATTCCGTTTTCAGATCCGGCAGCTGACGGACCAGTCATTCAGGAAGCAGGTAAGAGAGCATTAAAAAATGGTGCTTCATTACATGCTGTACTAAGCGAGCTGCAAAAGATAAAAGACGAAGTAACTGTTCCGATAGTACTGATGACATATATTAATCCTTTATATAAATATGGCCTGGACAGAGTGTTTAACGATATTGAAAAATCAGGCGTATCCGGTTTGATTATTCCTGATCTGCCTTACGAGCAAAACCCACTAATCAGCAACTTTATCAAGCAGACAGATCTAGCCTTGATCCAACTTGTCACACTGACTAGTCCTGATTCAAGAATTAAAATGCTGGCAGAGGCTTCTGAGGGCTTTTTATATGCAGTGTCAGTCACAGGGATTACTGGAGAACGTGCGAATATCAGTGACAGACTTGAAAGCTTTCTCAAACAACTGAAAGCTTACAGTAAAGTGCCTGTGCTTGCCGGCTTTGGTATTTCGACACCTGAACAGGTAAAAGAAGTGGCATCTTACGGTGACGGCGTCATTGTAGGAAGTAAAATCGTTGACCTTCAATATAAAAATCAGCAGAAAGATATTGAATCACTGATTCATGCTGCTGTGAAATAATCTTCACCAACCGGTTTCCCCCGCAGGAAACCGGTTTTTGTTATAGAATAAAAGATAACTGATGCTTATAAGGTGGCGAAACGATGAAAAATAGAATACTGGTCATTGAAGATGAAAAAAACCTTGCGAGGTTTATTGAACTCGAACTGCAGTATGAAGGCTATGAAGTCGTATCAGAACAAGACGGCCGTGATGGCCTGAATATGGCGCTCAGCGAAAATTTTGATTTGATCTTACTTGATTTAATGCTGCCTTCTCTCAGTGGCATGGAGATCTGCAGAAGAATCCGACAGGTTAAAGATCTGCCTATTATTATGATTACAGCAAAAGATGGCGTAATGGACCGTGTGTCAGGCCTTGACAGCGGGGCAGACGATTACATTGTTAAGCCTTTTGCCATTGAAGAACTGCTTGCACGAATGAGAGCACTGATGAGAAGAACGGGAAATGAGTCACAGGATACACTCAACCATAAAGACCTTTCATTGATGACAAAATCGTATAAAGTGGAAAAAAACGGTCAGGAAATTATTTTAACTAATAAAGAGTTTAATCTGCTCAAAATGCTGTTGGAAAATAAAGATATCGTTCTGACGAGAGACAGAATTATGGAGAAGGTGTGGGGGTATGACGCTGAGGCTGAAACGAATGTTGTAGATGTGTATATCAGACACCTGAGAAATAAAATTGACCCTGATCAGCCTTCAGCATATATAGAAACTGTGCGCGGAACCGGGTATGTGATCCGGTCATGACAAATCTTAAAATAAAATGGAATCGTCTGTCTATCAGGTGGAAATGGATGCTCTCTGCTTCAGCAACAATTTTCCTGGCTTTTACATGCTTCAGTATCATTCTGATCGTAGCCATGAGCCAGTGGATGATACAGGAAGAGAGAAATACGCTTACAGAAGTGCTGACAGATCTGAAAGATTTCTATGAAAATCGCAATCCGGTCATTACAAATAATGATATTGAAGAAGGAAGAGACCTCGCTGAGCAGATTTATGAGAGAGGTCAGATTATTCATTTTTATAATGAAGACGGATTTGAAATTTATCAGATTCAGCGAAATGACTCAGCGCTTTCTGTTCCATTTAAGCCGGTGAGTGAGACTGAAATTGAAAGGGACAGGCTTGATGGAAATGCTGTTCTGATTGGACGGACGCCAGTGATTACAAATAGTTTCAGAGGTTATATTGAGATTATTCACCCGCTCAGTGCTTATACAGCGCAATTGAATTATATGATCTTCCTGTCAGTTATTCTGTTATTAGCAGCATTATTCTTCAGTTCGTATGTAGCATTTATTTTATCAGGTAATTTTATCAGGCCGATCACAACCCTTGGTGAAACGATGAAAAAGACACAGAAGGAAGGATTTCAGCATCAGCTTCCGGAGCCTGAATATCAGGATGAAATCGGTGGGCTGATTGACATTTTTAATGACATGATGACTGAACTTGAGAAGAACTTTGTCAAACAGAAACAGTTTACAGAAGATGCTTCACATGAAATGAGAACGCCTCTTCAGATCATGGAAGGGCATTTAAATCTAATCAACAGATGGGGTAAAAAGGATCCTGAAGTCCTGGAAGAATCTCTACAGATCTCAATGCAGGAGATTGCCAGGATGAAAAAGCTGGTTAATGATCTGCTGATGCTTTCAAGAGCTGACAGGGATGTTAAAGCAAGTGAGGTTACACCGGCAGATTGTGCAGCAGTTATTGAGAAAACAATCACAAAAATGCAGTCACTCCATCAGCAGCGCAAGATTAACTCAAACATTGAGAATGGAACTGCTCTGATTGAACAGGACCATTTAGAGCAGGTATTGATTATCCTGATTGAGAATGCACTTAAATACTCTGATGATCAGGTTACAGTGTCAGGGAAAACTAATACTTCACACTATGAAGTGACAGTTGAGGATTTTGGGGAAGGGATCCCTAAAGATAATCTGCCTTATATTTTCGACAGGTTTTACAGAATCGAAAAGTCGAGAAGCAGGGAATTAGGCGGTAACGGACTTGGTCTTTCAATTGCTAAGAGACTGCTTGATCTATACCGTGCAGAAATTGACATCTCAAGCGAACCCGGTCACACAGTGATAAAAATCATTCTGCCTTCGGTTTAAAGTCTGTTAAAAGCACGCCGATGCTGAATTTGTATTCATTTTTTATTGCATAAAATTTTGAAAAAATCGTTCTAAACGCTTTATCTCGCTCCTTTACAGTGATAAAATGGCTCTGTAAGCGTTTTAGCTCACCATAATTACTATATTTACATAGCAAATCACTCTACGACTTTTAAAGTGATTTGTCCAATACGTTGGAGGTTTTCAAAATGAGAAAACAGTCGGAGCAGCAGGATCCATCATTATTAACTTTTTCCGGTCCAAACCTTGGTTATATGATGGAAATGTACGACCTTTATCAGGAAGACCCGTCTCTTGTTGATGAAGAATTACAGCAGTATTTTAAAGAAAATGGCTCTCCGTACAAAGAGAAGTCCAAACAGACTGAAGTAGCGATTGAAGGAACTGATTACAGCAAAGTGATTGCTGCAGTTCAACTAGCGGAAAATATCCGTACATACGGACACCTTGCCGCAGATATCAATCCGCTCCATGACAAAGAAAAAGACAGTGAAAGAATTGATCTGGAAACGCACAACCTGACGAAGGAAGACCTTGAAAAGATTCCTGTTGATATTCTGATTGAAAATTCTACTGATGAAGTAACAAATGGATATGAAGCTATTGAGTATTTAAGAAAAATGTATACGAAAACAATTGCTTTCGAATATTCACATGTCCATGACCGTAAAGAAAAGAAATGGCTGAAAAACTACATCGAATCAGGTTCACTTGATTCAAAAATTGAAGATGAAAAGAAAAAGAGCATCTTAAGAAGACTGATGCAGGTTGAAGGCTTCGAGAACTTTGTCCACAAAACATTTGTCGGTCAAAAGCGTTTCTCGATTGAAGGTCTTGACACGATGGTTCCGCTGTTAGATGAAATTATTCAGTCAACAGTTGAGAAGGGTGCTTCCTCTATTAATATCGGAATGGCACACCGCGGACGACTGAACGTACTTGCACATGTTCTCGAAAAACCGTATGAAATGATCTTTGCTGAATTCCAGCACGCACCAAGTAAAGACCTGATTCCTTCTGAAGGTTCTACAGGTATTACTTACGGGTGGACTGGTGATGTAAAGTATCACCTTGGAGCCGACCGGAATGTAAGTAAAGATGAAGCAAAAACTCGTGTCACACTTGCTAATAATCCGAGTCACCTTGAAGTAGTCAGCCCGATTGTTGCCGGTTATACAAGAGCAGCTCAGGAAACGCGTACGAATCCGGGGATTCCTGACTTAAAAGAACAGGCATCTCTTGCCATTATGATTCATGGGGATGCAGCATTCCCGGGTCAGGGCGTTGTAGCTGAGACACTCAATATGAGCCAGCTGAGAGGATATCATACAGGCGGTTCTATCCATATCATAGCGAATAATATGATTGGGTTTACAACTGAATCATTTGATTCAAGGTCTACAAAGTATGCTTCAGATACTGCAAAAGGCTTTGAAGTTCCGATCTTACACGTAAATGCTGATGACCCTGAAGCGTGCCTTGCAGCAGCGATTATGGCCAGCGAATACCGTGCTGAATTCGGTAAAGACTTTGTGATTGATCTGATTGGTTACAGACGTTTTGGTCATAACGAAATGGATGAACCAATGGTGACAAACCCGGATTTATATCAATATATTAAAAAGCAGGATAACGTGCGCAAGCTATACCAGGATAAGCTTGTATCCAACCAGACAGTTTCCGCTGAAGAAGCCGAAAAAATGATTGAAGACAATACAGCCAAGCTTCAAAAGGCGTATGATACAGTACCAAAATCCGAAAAGGATCCTGATACTGATATGAATCCGCCTGAAGATGTTCAATCAAAGCTTGAGCACATTACGACTGCAGTTGAATATGACAGGCTGAAGAGACTGAATGAAGATCTGTTAAAATTCCCTGAAGAATTTAATGTGTTTAAAAAGCTTGAAAAAATACTTCAGAGAAGAAATGATCCTTTTGAAAAAGACGGGAAAGTCGACTGGGCACATGCAGAAACACTCGCTTTTGGCAGTATTATTCAAGACGGTACGCCAATCCGCCTGACAGGTCAGGATTCTCAGCGTGGTACATTTGCTCACCGTCACCTAGTGCTTCACGACGAAAAAACCGGAGAAGAATATACACCGCTTCATCATATTTCTGACGCGAATGCATCCTTCTGTGTGTATAACAGTCCATTGACAGAAGCAGCGGTAGTCGGATTTGAATACGGATATAATGTCTTTTCAAAAGAAACGCTTGTTCTCTGGGAAGCTCAATATGGAGATTTTGCAAATATGGCACAGGTCATGTTTGATCAGTTTGTATCTTCAAGCCGTGCTAAATGGGGACAAAAGTCAGGTCTTGTCATGCTGTTGCCACATGGTTACGAAGGACAGGGTCCTGAGCACTCATCAGCAAGAATGGAAAGATTTCTGACACTTGCAGCTGAAAACAACTGGACAGTTGCAAACCTGACAAGTTCTGCTCAGTACTTCCACATCTTACGCAGACAGGCAGCAATTCTGAAAAAAGAAGAAGTACGTCCGCTTGTCATCATGACACCTAAAAGTCTTCTCAGACATCCGGTGGTTTCAAGAAGTGCTGAAGAATTGTCTGAAGGTGCCTTTTCACCAATTATCGAGCACCCTGAACTTGGACAGAATGAAGAAGCAGTAGAAAGAATCGTTCTTTCATCAGGTAAAGTTGGAATTGACCTGATTGAGAGAGCAGAAAAAGAAGAAAATAATGACTGGCTGCACCTGGTTCGTGTTGAAGAACTCTACCCATTCCCAATGGAACAACTTAAAGAAGTATTCAGCCGTTATAAGAACTTAAAAGAAATTATCTGGGTTCAGGAAGAACCTAAGAACATGGGTGCATGGACATTTGTTGAGCCGCGCCTGAAAGAACTTTCACCTGAAGGATCTGAAGTATCTTATATTGGCAGACGCCGCCGAAGCAGTCCGGCTGAAGGCGATCCGACAGTACACAAAAAAGAACAGCAGCGTATTCTTGAAAAATCAGTAGTTAAAGGGAAAGAATAGAGGAGGAAGACACAGTGGCAGAAATTAAAGTTCCGGAATTAGCAGAATCAATTACAGAGGGTACAATTGCACAATGGCTTAAGCAGCCTGGTGATGAAGTAGAAAAAGGCGAATACATTGTAGAACTTGAAACTGACAAGGTAAACGTTGAAGTCATTTCTGAAGAAGCAGGTGTCATTAAAGAGCTGAAAGCTGAAGAAGGCGACACTGTTGAGGTTGGACAGGTCATCGCAATTGTTGAAGCTGGTGAAGGCAGTGGTTCTTCAGAAGAATCAGATAACGAGTCTTCTGAAGATAAATCTGAAGAGCCTGAAGAAAAAGAAGAAAAGAATGCTGATGAAAACGTTGAAAAACAGGAAAGCTCAGATAAGAAAGAACGTACAATTGCTTCTCCAGCTGCACGTAAGCTTGCTAGAGAAAAAGGTATTGATCTCTCTAAGATCCAGACAGCTGATCCAATGGGCCGTGTCAGAAAGCAGGATGTAGAAGCACACGGAACTGATTCACAGAAGCAGGAAATGAAACAGGATGCGCCTAAAAATCAGGAAAAACCTGCAGCGAAAAAAGATGACGGCAAACCGGTAACAAGAGAAAAAATGTCCCGCCGCCGCCAGACAATCGCTAACCGTCTTGTAGAAGTACAACAGACCGCAGCCATGCTAACTACGTTCAATGAAATTGATATGACGCACGTGATGGATCTTAGAAAACGTAAAAAAGATAAGTTCCATGAAACACACGATGTAAGACTTGGCTTTATGTCATTCTTTACGAAAGCTGTAGTAGCAGCACTTAAGAAATATCCTTATGTTAATGCTGAGATCGATGGAGACGAAGTGATCCTGAAACATTATTATGATGTAGGTGTCGCTGTATCTACTGATGACGGACTTGTTGTACCGATTGTAAGAGACTGTGACAGAAAGAACTTTGCTGAGATTGAACAGGAAATTGTCAATCTGGCTGAAAAAGCTAAAAATAAGAAGCTGCAATTGAGTGATCTGCAGGGTGGATCATTCACAATCACTAACGGTGGTGTATTCGGCTCATTGCTTTCTACTCCAATTTTAAACGGACCACAGGTTGGTATTCTTGGTATGCATACCATTCAGCTGCGTCCGGTAGCAATTGATGCTGAAAGAAGTGAAAACCGTCCTATGATGTATATCGCTATGTCTTATGATCATAGAATCATTGATGGAAAAGAAGCAGTAGGATTCCTTAAAATGGTCAAAGAGCTGCTTGAAAATCCTGAAGATCTATTACTTGAAGGTTAATTATAACCACACAGGGCCAGTCCATTTATTGGACTGGCCCTGTTTCGTTGCATAATAAAAGCACACAGTAGATCACTGCGTGCTTTTTTAACATTATTTTCGATGTCGGCCGGCGTGAATACCTCTTTTTTGAATTTCCTTTTTTAAAATCACCTGTGTATCGTGTTCTCCATGTTTCTCTGCGTCGCGGTAAGCAGATAAAAGCTGTTCATTACTTAAGATTTTCAATGGATAGAACCTCCTTAGTGATTGTTAATGGAATATTCTTAACTTTCCATTAACGTCATTATACGATGAAGATACCTTGTCTTCAACCGGTAATTCAGGTTGTTATCTAATTGTTATATAACCGTATTAAAAGTGGAAAGAAGCGCAAATTTGAATCATAATGAATGAAAAAGGACATGGTGCTATGCAGCGGTTTCATATAGACGTGATTAAAGGAAAAGGGTCTTATTATGATCTTGGACAAAAGGCAGGGGCGCTTTTCAAACAGACTCCTTTGTATCATACACATGTAAAAAGACGAGAAAAATCCAAAAAATCCTATCAGCTGGATATGAAAAAAGCAGAAACTCATATAAAATCTTTTGCCCCGGGAATATGGGATGAATTAAATGGTCTGAGTACTGAGCTCGGATGGGGACTTGAAAATACTGTACATGAATATTCAGGCTGGCAGCAGGATTGGAAAAAATCAGGATGCTCAGTATTGATGAAAGAGAATTTTTTCGTTAGAAACTATGATTTTCATCCAAAGACATATGAAGGCAGACTCATGATCTGGCAGCCTGACAACGCTTATGCGTCAATCGGTGTAGCCGGCCGGATGATAGGCAGAATTGACGGCATGAATGAAAAAGGGTTGTGTGTCGGCTTTCATTTTGTGAACAGAAAAAATCCTGGAGAAGGGTTCACCTGTTCAGTGATCGCACGATTCTTACTTGATAGCTGTGCTACTGTAAGGGAAGCAGTCACAATGCTAAAAGCCATTCCGCATAGACACGCATTTAATTACACGCTTTACGATGCTTCAGGTCAACATGCTATCGTCGAAGCATCTGCTCTCGGAGTGTCTGAAAGACTGCAGAAAAATGATATCGCGTGTACCAATCATTTTGAAACGCCTGAAAAACTTTCTGAAAACCGCTATCAACTGAAAGAGTCAAAATCAAGACTCAGCACAATAAATGAGCAGGCTGCAGCAACTACTGACCCACTCAATGCATTTTATCTGTTCAATGACCCATCATACGGAATTTTCAAAAAGAATTACGGCAGCTGGTCAGGAACTATTCATACAGTTGTCTATAACCCTGAAGACCTGTCTGTACTTTTTGGTGCAGGCGAGAATGCCGTCCCGCTCCATATAAATTTCAAAGACTGGCTCTCAGGACAAAGGTATCCGGTCACAAGGATTTTTGGTGAAGTTGACACGGGAGAACAATTCAGTCATGTGAATACAGGCTATTAACATTCACTGAAATAAACGATATACTAACGATAGAGATTAATGAAAGGGGTTTTGATCCATGCTTCACTTAGATTGGGAAAACCGGGAAACAATTAAACAGGTTAAGTGTATACACGACAATGCAGCAAAATATGTAGTAAACAATGTATTAACTGTTGGTAAGACGTATGATGTAAAAAATGAAACTGATGAATTTATTTTTATTATTGATAATTCAGGTAAAGTAGGCGGGTTCTATAAAGACTACTTTGAAGAGGTATAGGAGCTAAACATGTTTAATGAACGTGCAGCTTTAAAAATCCGTCTTGAACAAATGGAAGATTCAGAGATCAGGATTTTGCAGGAATTCAGGAATGAGCGGGAAAAAATTCTTCAAAGATTACGGGAATTAGATCAGTCTGAAGCCTCGGAAAACGCTTCTCCTGAAACCGGCGCTCAGCAACCTAAACCCACTAATACCGGAAAATCAAAAAAAATGCACGCTGCTGCGATCGAAGTTCTGAAAAAGAAACTAGAACCGGTAAAAGGTACAGATATTCAGTCATACGTAGAAGAAGCAACAGGATTCCGCATAGCCAATATTACAACCTTTATGAAAACCATACAGCGTCATTTCCCTCAGGTCAGAAAGCTTGACCGCGGATTGTATATATATGAAAAAGAGTAAGGGACATCCCCCTTACTCTTTTTGGTTTTTAATCATTGCTTTAATTTCCTCAAGCTCCTTTTGAACCTGTGAAAGTTTCACCTCTTCAGGTGAAGGCCTGTTTTCTTTATCAGCTTCTTCAACATTATTAACAATTACACCTACAAATAAATTGAAGAATACGAACGTGCCAATCAGAACAAATGTAACGAAATACCACCACGATGTCGGGTCTTCTGCGAGGATCGGTCTCATCACTCCGCTTGCCCAGGACTCAAGTGTCACAACCTGAAATAAGGTGAGTAAGGAGCTGTGCAGACTGCCGAAATATTCAGGAGCGATCTCACTATAAAGCATCGTACCAATAACCCCGTATATGTAAAAGAGTATGCTGAGCAGAAGTAAGATAGTGCCCATTGAAGGGATCGTCATTAATAGCGCATTGACCATTTTCCTCAGTGATGGAATAACTGATATCGTTCTCAGCACCCGGAGCACCCTTAATATCCGCAGTACAGTTACATAGTGTCCGCCAGTAATTAAGTGGCCACTTAAGACAATCACAAAGTCAAATACGTTCCATGGCTCTTTAAAGAAACTTTTCACTGAAGTTGATGCAATCAGCCTGATGACAATTTCAACTGTGAATATCCACAACAGAATGCGGTCAGCTGCAACAAAGAGGTCACCATACTGATCATATAGAATTGGATAAGTTTCAAGCCCGATTAGTAAAGCATTCAACAAGATTAAGCCGATAATCACACGGTTAAATAAACTGTGCTCTGCTATCATCACCAGCTGTTTTTTCAAACGATCCATCTATGTATATCTCCTTTCAGTCCAATCTTCATTTTAACGATTCTTTTCAGCGCTGTCTAACCCCAGCAGTTGAACATTCAGCCTAAAGAACGGTACAATAAGTCATTGATGTTAAATGTAAAGGATGATTGAAATGAAATTAAATACACTGCCTGAAAAGATCAGGGAATTAATTGAAAATAGTCCTAAGGGAGAGTCAGATCCTGCAGGCAGAATCGGCACGGGGGGCTACACTGCTGATGACCCGTCCGTTTTTCATGATGTACTGGTCAGTCTGTCACTGCAAAAAAATATTCTGTTAAAAGGACCGACAGGATCAGGAAAAACAAAACTCGCAGAAAGTGTCAGTCATACATTTAATCAGCCCATGTACAGTATTAACTGTTCTGTTGACCTTGACACTGAAGCGATGCTTGGATTTAAAACAATTGAGCAAATTGAAGGCAAATCGTCAATCACCTTTGTTGAAGGGCCTGTCATTCAGGCAATGAAAAAAGGGCATATTCTTTATATTGATGAAATCAATATGGCAAAGCCTGAGACACTGCCTATCTTAAACGGCGTACTAGATTACCGCCGTACCATTACGAACCCGTTCACAAATGAGGTCATTACTGCTGCTGAAGGCTTCAAAGTAGTTGCAGCTATCAATGAAGGTTATATCGGTACCGTACCTTTAAATGAGGCCTTAAAAAACAGATTCATCGTTGTAGATGTTCCTTATATTAAAGGGGAAACGCTGAAAACAGTTTTACAATCTCAAAGTACTCTTCAGGATGAGCGTCTGATTGACCAGTTTGTACAGTTGTCAGCTGATCTTTTTACACAGGTACAAAATGGACAGGTATCAGAAGAAGCCGCATCGATCCGGGCACTGCTCGACACTTGTGACCTGTCAGTCTATCTGCCTCCTAAACGCGCCATACAAAGAGGTATTATTGATAAACTTGAAGACGATAGAGAAAAATCTGCCGTTAAAAATATCGCTGAAACTATTTTTGAGTGAGGTGATGATATGCAGCGCTTTATTCAATTCAATGATGAGCAGGTAAACTCATTCCGCTTAATGCAATTGATCGATCTGGCCAAGACTCTTACCGGACAGAAAGAAATGAACGTTGAATACAGTCCGATGAATTACCTGGACGTTCCTGAAAATACGGTATTTGTCAGTCATTTCTGGGATCATCGTCCTGAACTCGAAGAATGGCATGGACTGATTACTGATATCTTTTTAAGAGCTGAAGGCGCATTTAAGCATTCAGACCCTGACGTCATCAGACAATTTATCCGATATACGCATACACTTGAACATCCATCATTCGCAAAACAGTTATTTATGCTGATAGAGGATGCAAGGCTTGAGGAAATTGTTAAGAAAAAGAGACCGGGGACTAAAAGCGCTTTTAATACGAGAAGAAACGTTTATGAAAAGTATTTTGAGTCTCAATTAAATGTTCATCAGGTAAAAGGGGTAACAACTGATGCCTTTTTTAATCTGATCTATTTACTGATCTTTGCCAAATCACCGATAGATGACTGGCCTCAGATTCAGCCAGAACTGAATCTCGCAAAGCCGTTTATCACACAGCAGATTGAAAAAGCACATGAAACATCCTCAACGGCAGACTCCGTAAAGATCTGTAAAGCTTTGTGTGATGTAACGGATGAGCTGTTTAAAAAAGATATGCTGAACGAATACTTTCATCTTCCTGAGAAAACAGTTGAAAACTGGGCGGAAGGTTTGACGTTTGAAGATCTGAAGAGAAAAGATTCCCTGATTAACGATGATACGGAAAAAGAAAAATCAGGCGATGAAGAGGTTGAAGATGAGGAGCTTAAAGCCTGGCACCGCGAGTCAGAAGAAAAAGGTGAGTCATTCCTTCAATTTGAGCTTGAGGCCGGCACAAAAACCTCTATAGATACAGAAGCAGCCCGAGAAGGGGACGAGCAGGAACAGGCACTTGCAAGCGTACAGGGGAGCTCTAAAAAAACAAACAGAAGTGATTTTGATCAGGAAGACACAGATAGAAGATCAGATGAAGAGAATAAAGGCGGCAGCTCGAAGTACGGCAAAGAAAATGCAGATGCCTTTCCTGTATTCGAAGATATCAAGCCAGTTAAGCCGGAAGAAAAAAATCTGTATGATCAATATAAAAAAGAAGTGTCTCTTTATCAGAAAAAGCTTCAGAAAATAATCGAAAAAACGCTTGATCATAAAAAAACCAGTCCGAGAACACATCTTATGAAGGGGAGACTCAGTAAAAATCTGATGCCGTTTTTTACTGATGAAAAGCCGAGAGTTTTCTATAAAAAAGATGAAGAGTCTCCGAAAATTGATGCTGCATTCGAACTACTGCTCGATTGCTCTGCTTCTATGTACGACAAAATGGATGAAACGAAGAAAGGCCTGGTACTATTCCATGAAGCTTTAAAGTCAGTTCAGGTGCCACACGAAATAACCGGTTTTTGGGAAAATGCTCCGCAAGCCGGGCAGAACGGACAGCCTAATCATTTTAAAACCGTGATCACATTTGACAGCAGCCTGTATCAGCAGGATGCAGCAGAAATTATGCAGCTCGAACCTGAAGAAGATAATAGAGACGGCTATGCGATCAGACATATGACGGAAAGACTTGAAAGAAGAAGTGAAAAGCAGAAGTTTCTACTTGTATTTTCTGATGGTGAACCGGCTGCAGCAGATTATGAGCAGAATGGAATTGTTGATACTCATGATGCTGTACTCGAAGCAAGGAAAAGGGGAATCGAAGTGATGAATGTGTTTCTATCCACTACTGAGATCCCTGAAAGTCAAAAGGAAGTCATTCAAAATATATACGGACGGTTCAGTTTGTTCGTTCAGGATATTGATGAGCTTCCGGATGTCTTATTCCCACTTTTAAAAAGGCTGCTTCATAAAAGTATATAAAGGCTGAACATCATATCATCCTCCAGACGGAGCAAATTTCATGCTCTGTTACCGTTTCTGATTCTTTTTAATTGACTACACTAAGAGTAGCAAATAAAGAGGAGATGAAAACATGAATATAAATCATCAGGCACGGTTGGAGGAATTCAGCCGTCATAACGAAAAAGTGAATAAAAACCAATGGAAAGCATCAAAACGAAAAGCATTCAATTGGATGAGAAAAATCTAAAAGCCGCTGTGTGTGTGACCACAGCGGCTTTTTTTATCCCCGTTTATTCTTCAGCTGAAGTAATTGCTGTTTCAATTCAGCTTCCATCGCCTGAATCTCACCTTCAGCCTGTCTTCTCTTTTGACGGCCTTCTTCCTGAATACGTAGTGTTTCTTCAAGCGTTGATACCAAATTCGACTGAGTTGTTTTTAACGTTTCGATATCCACGATTCCCCGCTCATTTTCTTTTGCGGTTTCAATGCTGTTTGTCTTCAGCATTTCAGAATTTTTCAGCAGAAGCTCATTTGTTGTTTTTGTAACCTGCTTTTGTGCCTCAACTGCACGCTGCTGTCTAAATAGTGTGAGGGCGATCGCAATCTGATTCTTCCAAAGCGGGATCGCTGTCAGGATAGACGCCTGAATTTTTTCAGCCAAAGCTTGGTTAATATTCTGAATCATTCTGATCTGAGGTGCACTCTGAATGGTAATCTGTCTGCTTAACTGCAAGTCATGAATTCTTTTATCCAGTCTATCTAAAAACTGCATCATATCATTTACTTCCTGATAAGCCATCTGGTCACTGCTTTTTTCCGCTTTTTCGCGAAGAGCAGGGATCACATTACTCTCAAGATCTTCACGTTTCAGTTCAGCAGCTGCAATATAAATATTTAACGCCTGGAAATATTCTTTATTTTCGTTGTATAACTGGTCGAGCATATGAATATCATCCAGTAATGATTTTTTTGAGTGATCCAGCTTCACGCTGATTCTGTCAACCTGTGCGCCGACCTTTTGATACTTTGATAAAATTTCATTCACTGAACGGTTTACTCTGCTGAAGAGCTTGGATATTACGTTTTTCTTCTGATCAGACAGCTCATCAGGATCAATCTGCTCTAATCGGTTCATCAGCTCTTTTAATATATCACCGATCGGGCCTACATCTTTCCGCTGAACGTGATCGAGCATCGCATGTGAAAAGTTCGAAAGCTTAGACTGTGCAGCTGTTCCATATTGCAAAATAGACTGATGATCAGCGGGATCAATCTGTTTTGATAACTGCTCAGCCTGTTTGCGGTCTTCTTCAGGAATAACATCCACCAGGCGCTTAGTAGTGGATGTGGTCTGATCCTGCTGTATCGTTGTCATTTCATTTTCACCAAATGGGTTGGCGAGTAAGTCATCCAATTTTGATGACTGCGTGTCCGTTTTAACATATTGATTGTCCTGCATACATGTAACCTCCCGCTATTTATGCTCTATCGTATTTTTTGCCATATCCAATTCAATGCGCAATGTATCAAGATCGTTCGAAAGTACTTTCATCAGATCTTCTTCGAGCGACCGGTTCAGCTCATGAAGTGTTTGTCTTGTATCTTCAAGAGAGACAAGGACTTCTTTATTTTTTACCGGCTGAGTCACAAGCATTGTGTATTTTTCAGTCAGTTCCACTGCATGATCAAGATGATAGAAGAAAAATCTTTCTGAAGCATAAAACCGTTTCGGGTCTTTTTTAACAATCGTAAAAATTCTTCTGGAAAACTTGATCATATCGTTCAGCTGTCTCATCGCAGAAATTGATCTGATTTGAAATTGTTTAGCCTGAAGCCGTGACAGCTTTTGCTGGGCTTCTTTTAAGTTGCTTTGGATATACTGAAATTCACTTTTTGTTAATCCATATGATTTAATTAATGACCCTTTCTGGAACCACTTAATCGCGTAAAAAGGAAGTATTCCTCCGGCTACACCTGTTAATAGAGAGGTGATGAAGGACATGTCCATCATAAACAGGGCTGTAATCCATGTAATCACAGCAATTGGCAGTGATACACCAAGACGGGTGAGAAAGTTCAAGATCTGTTTCATAGCCATCTTCTCCTTATAGGACTTATAGTATCTTATACGGCTGAGACGTTAATTAGTTTCATTTAATTATTCTCTATCTATTGTCTAATATTCATCACCAGTAAGCAAGCAAAGCGGCGCCATATAAACCCGATAGACTTAAAGACTATTTAAAACGAAATAAATACCATTATGAGTAGCTTTTTATAAATCTATCAGGGTATAATATAATTCGAAGGTACTATTTATGAGCCATTAGGTTTATTTTTTGGAAGCGAGGGGCTAGAGATGAGTCAACAGATTGAGTACTCACATGAATTAGCAGATCTATATCGATTATTTGGCGACCGGACAAGATTAATCATGGCAAAGAAGATGTCAGAAGAAGAATGGACAGTGTCTGAATTCGTCCAATTATTCAGCATCAGTCAGCCTCTTGTCAGTCAGCATATAAAAAAACTGAAAACTGCAGATTTAATTACCGAGCAGCGTCAGGGTAAAAGAATTTTATACAAATTGAATGAACAGGCTGAGAATTATGACCTCGTACTGAAAATCATCGCTCCGCTGAAAGTAAAAGACGCGGAAAAAGCGATGAATTATGAAACTGTAAATGTATAGCAACTGAGCAGATTCTTTTCATTTCATACAGTTGTCCAGTACACTATAAGCAGCACACTAAAGAAAGGCGGTGCTGCTTTTGTGGCGTATTGTACAGCTGAAAAGTGATGCAGAACCATGGTGGTTTTTAGACGGATGGGAATCAGACATCGTGAAAGAATGGACTTTTGAGACAAAAAAAGATAGCTTTACTTTTTATAAAGAACTGATGGAAGAACAGTTGCTGAAATATGAAAAAGTACGCGTGAAAAGAGGGACACAATCTGCCTTTTGGAATGCGGATGAATTTTTCTTTTGTGATGATTGTGATGAAGACCTGCAGGTATACCACGGCTTTATCTTGTTTCAGCAGCAGATGCCATTTACGAAAAATCATATGACAGATGATGAAAAGAGATTTTTTGACTCTATTTTCACACAACAAAAAGAGGCCTGATCAGAGGCCTCTTTTTTATACCATTTTACTCTTTTTCATACGCTGATCATCATACCGCTTGCGAATTGTAATAAAACGATACGCATTTACTACGATCGCTTTACCGACTGCATAAGTCGGAACAGCCATAATCAGACCGAGCAATCCTCCAAAACTTCCGGCCACAAGCAGCAGGAAAATAATTGTCAGTGGATGAACCTGAAGTTTTTTACCCATTACCTGAGGAGAGATCAGGTTACTTTCAATTTGCTGAGCCACAATGACAACAACAATAACCAGCAGCGCAATTAAAGGCGACTGTATAAATCCAACAACCAGAGCTGGAATCGTGCCGATAAAAGGTCCGACAAAAGGAATGACATTTGTCAGCATTGCAACCAGTGCCAGAACAATCGAATATTCCAAACCAATGATCAGATACCCGATATAAAGAAGCACACCTACACAAAAGCTGACAATCAGCTGTCCCTGAATATAGGAACTAAGTGCAACGTCCATATCCTGAAGAACTTTTCTGCCCTCAGGACGGAACTCTTCGGGTGTAAATCGGAGAAATTGCTCAGGCAGTTTCTGGCCGTCTTTTAACATATAAAATAAAACAAACGGGATTGTGACAATCACGATCGCAATATTTGTGATGACGCCAATAATAGACATCAGATTAGAGCCAATTGAATCAAGTGATCCCTGCAGCGTACTTGCGACTCGTTCAGTGATATCCTGAATGGAGAAGTCCTGCTGTTGCTGAATACTTTTAAACCAGTCAGACTGAACTAAATTCAAAGTCATTGCAGAAAGCTCGTTGAATATAGTCGGAATGTTTTCAACTAAAGCATTAAACTGGCGCGATAGTGGAGGTCCTACTAAGAATATAAGACCTGTAATCAGTCCGATTCCTGCAAGGTAGATCAGTAATATTGATATACCTCTGGGCAGATATTTTGCAGCAAAATTTACAATTGGCCTCAGCAAATAATAAAGTACCCCGGCAATTGCAATTGGTGCAAAAAGGGTTGTCACGATAATGACTATTGGTGTGAAAATATAGTCCACCAGTGACAATAGATAAATAATAATCAAAATGGTAATTAAGCCAAAACCGAAACGGAACCATTTTGACTTTGCTAATTCATTCAATACTTTTCCCTCCATATGTATGTATAATTGACAATATCATAACCTACACAGCACCATTATGCTAACAAAATATTCAAAACCGAAGGAGTCGTTTGATGAAATTGATCAAGAGAATTCAATTCGTTTTTCATTTTAGAAAGTCACTGCCGTTTATTAAAGATTTTTTTACTTCATCAGCTGTACACCCGTTAAAAAAATTTATGACCGCAGGATTAATTGTTGCCTATGCTGTCATGCCTGCAGATATACTGCCTGATTATTTGTTTTTAATCGGGATAACAGATGATATTGCATTTACAGCTTTTATGCTGCAGCTGGCTGTGAAGATGGCTCCCCCTGAGCTTGCAGAGAAGCATCAGCTGCACATTAAATAATTTTCAGCAAAATTTTAACTAATTAATTTGACATTCAACTTAAAGGCTGTATAATAAGGGTAACAAGTCAATAAGCAATGATACCTGCATGACAAGATTCACATATTACAAAGAGTGATCGGAAAGCACGGTACTTTTTGTAATATGTGAATTTTTCTATTTACGGAAAGTTGCATATTGTCAATTTATTTTTTGGAGGTTTTTCATTATGAAAACTGGTACAGTAAAATGGTTTAACGCAGAAAAAGGTTTCGGATTTATCGAAGTTGAAGGAGAAAACGACGTATTCGTACACTTCTCAGCTATCACAGGCGAAGGCTTCAAGTCTCTTGACGAAGGCCAGCAGGTTGAATTCGAAGTGGTTGAAGGTAACCGCGGACCACAAGCAGCTAACGTTGTAAAACTGTAATTGTTGATATAAAAACCGCTCTCTTAACTGAGAGCGGTTTTTTTCATATTCCATTATCTAAGTCCATCGAGCTGAGATATGTGCCCATACGTTTCGTCTGACCAGGCATAATCTAATAGCAGGGGGGAATGGTAATGAAAGATAAAGAGCCTGTCAAGTCCACAAAGCCGCATCCTTTTGATTCTTTCTGGGAATTCCAGAGGAAAAAATCAGAACGCAGCGGGAAGAAAGAAGAGTCGAAGTCAAAACCATATTGGTGGTAATTTATATACCGGCTGTCTTATGATAGAAATAAGAGCCGGTTACATAGAACATTTGCCGTGCAAAAGGAGGAGTCAGCTTTGGATCAAACCCGTGAAGAACAGGAAAACTTTTATTTTAAGCTAAGAAACAAGATTGACAACTTTTTAAAAGATAAAACAGGCAGAAATCATAAGTATGCAAAGTACCTGTTATTTGCACCGGATATCTTTTACCTGCTGATTCAGGTAGTCAGAGATAAGAGAGTATCAGGGAAGGATAAAGCGATGGTTGCAGGTGCGATCAGTTATTTTATCCTGCCGCTGGATTTAATTCCTGAAGGGCTGATTGGTCCTGGTGGATATATAGATGATCTGGTGGTTGCATCTTTTGTGCTGCAGACGATTGTTAATAATCTTTCACCTGATATTATCAGAGATCATTGGGCAGGTGACGAAGACGGCCTCAGCGTCATCAATAAGATTGCAGGGCTTTCAGATAAAGTATTGAAAAATGGCACTCTGCCTGCACTGCTTAAAAAATTTCAAAAATAAAAACTGCCGGCTATCCGGCAGTTTTTTTGTCTGATCATGATGATACGCGTTCTTTATTCCACTCTAAAAATTCATCATAAGTCAGCTGCTTGTCCGTAATATGACCATCTGTAATGTCAATAATACGGTTAGCAATTGTCTGAACGAACTGATGGTCATGAGAAGTAAAGATCATCGCGCCTTTATAATTAATCAGGCCATTGTTCAATGCTGTAATTGATTCAAGGTCTAGGTGATTCGTCGGCTCATCAAGAAGCAGGACATTGGCCTTTTTCAGCATCATTCTTGACAGCATACAGCGTACCTTTTCTCCACCTGAAAGGACAGAAGGCTTTTTCTTCACTTCTTCACCGGAGAATAGCATACGTCCTAGGAAGCCTCTCAGGAACGTTTCACTTTCATCTTCAGGACTGTATTGTCTTAACCAGTCAACTAGGTCTGATTCCTGACCTTCAAAGTATGAAGAGTTATCATGAGGGAAATACGACTGTGTCGTTGTCACGCCCCACTTGAAGCTGCCACTGTCAGGCTCAATTTCGCCCATCAGAATACGCATCAGCGTCGTTTTAGCAATCTCATCAGTACCGGCAAGTGCGATTTTATCATCTTTATTCATTGTAAAGCTGACGTTATCGAGTACTTTAACACCATCAATTGTTTTAGAGATGTCTTTAACCTGCAGTACATCATTACCGATTTCACGTTCCAATTCGAATTGCACAAAAGGATATTTACGTGATGATGGTTTAATATCATCGAGTGTAATTTTCTCAAGCATTTTTTTACGTGATGTTGCCTGTTTTGATTTAGAGGCATTTGCACTGAATCTCGCTACGAAAGCCTGAAGTTCTTTGATTTTTTCTTCTTTCTTACGGTTTTGATCAGAAACAAGTCTTTGTGCAAGCTGACTTGACTCATACCAGAAATCATAGTTACCCACATAGATCTGAATTTTACTGAAATCAAGGTCTGCAATGTGCGTACATACTGTATTCAGGAAATGACGGTCATGCGAGACAACGATGACAGTGTTCTCGAAATTAATCAGAAAGTCTTCAAGCCACTGTATTGCCTGAATATCAAGGCCGTTAGTCGGCTCATCGAGTAAAAGAACATCCGGCTTGCCAAACAGGGCCTGTGCAAGCAGCACTTTAATTTTTTCAGAGCCTGTCAGTTCAGACATTTTCTTATGGAAATAGTCTTCTCCTAGTCCAAGTCCCTGAAGTAAGATTGCAGCATCAGACTCAGCTTCCCAACCGTTCATTTCACCGAATTCACCTTCAAGCTCAGCAGCTTTAATGCCATCTTCATCTGAAAAATCTTCTTTCATATAGATCGCATTTTTTTCCTGCATCACTTCATACAGGCGTGTATGTCCCATAAGCACGACATTCAATACTTCTTCTTCTTCATATTCGAAATGGTTCTGCTTCAGCACTGCAAGACGCTCATCAGGTCCCATAGACACGTGACCTGTCTGCGCTTCGAGCTCACCTGAAAGAATTTTCAGGAATGTTGATTTTCCGGCGCCGTTTGCACCAATTAATCCGTAGCAGTTACCCGGGTTAAATTTAATATTCACATCTTCAAACAGTTTGCGGTCTCCAAAACGAAGACTGACATCTGATACTTGTATCATTTAATAATCCCTCCAAGAAAACATATCAATACATTATAGCACTTCTTGACCTGCTTGGAAATGCATATCCGAATTACACTCAGTTCAAGAGTCTTAAATTTGAAATAATCTTTTCATGTGAGATAGAATGGACCATAAGCAATAAATTGAAAGGCGGAGATGATTATGCATCATATTTATCATGAAGGAAAGCCAGGAAAACCTGTATTACTCTTATTACACGGCACTGGAGGTACGGAGCAGGACCTGTTACCGATCGCTGACATGATTGATCCTGAAGCAAGTATTCTCAGCGTACGGGGAAACGTTAGTGAAAACGGGATGCCGCGCTTCTTCAAAAGGTTAAGTGAAGGTGTTTTTGATATAGAAGACCTGAAGCACAGAACACAAGAGCTGCATGAGTTTTTAAATGATGCGGCAGTAAAATATTCATTTGATCGTGAAAACGTAATCGCAATCGGCTATTCCAACGGTGCTAATATCGCAGGTAGCCTGCTGTTTCATTACAGTGATTCTCTTAAAGCTGCGAGCCTGCATCATCCGATGGTTCCGTTAAGAGATAAAGAACTGCCTGACTTAAGTAAGATCAGCGTATTTATCGGAGCGGGAGAAAACGATCCGATTTGTCCGCCGGAGGAAACGAAAGATTTAACTGACCTGCTTAAAGGAGCAGATGCTCACGTGGAGACTAAATGGTATAACCGCGGGCACCAGCTGATTGAAGAAGAAGTAAATGATGCTAAAAAGTGGTATGAATCGTTATAGTCCTGGTAAAAGCCTGCAATCGTGCAGGCTTTTATTGTATAATAAAAGCAAACATATGATCGCAAGTGCTGAAAAGGGCATTTTCACACAAGAGACAGGAGGAATTGGATGAGTAAGCATAACCCTAAAAAGTTTGCATTAAATATGAGTGCTTCACAGTTTACCAAGTTCTACATATTACACCTGTTATCCATCAGACACTCCGGTATGATCAGTGAACATTTCAAAGCGGAATTCAGAAAGATCGGTGGTAACTGGGAACCTGCACCAAGTACGCTGTTAGACGCACTGCATGATATGGCTGAAGAAGGTCTCCTGAATAGACGTGAAGATTACAAATCCCATGAGCGCAAACGTCAGAAAGTATACTGGTATACACTTACTGACCAGGGAAAAGACGCTTTTGAAGTTATGAAAAAGCAATTTCTTCCGTTATTTGAAGAACAGAAGCGGATTATACAGAATATCCTGAATACAGTGTTTAAGTGACACCGGTGAATTGCCGGTGTTTTTTTGAGTTCTTTCTGTTAAAAATAATCTAACAACGCTATACTTACCTGTAACAGGACTAACATTTGTGGTACAGTTAATCAGTTATTTTAGATTTCAGGAGGCATTTTATATGAGTGAACAATCAATAGGCGGAACAGTACAGAAATTAACAGTAGGCAGTCAAACATCATTTGGTTTTTATCTGCTGCGTGGCGATGAAGAAATTCCAATCAATGATTCAGAGATTCATGAAGACATTCAAGAAGGCGATACGAGAGAGTTTTTTGTATACCCTGACAGAAGAGGAAGATTAACAGCATCAACAATGATTCCGGAAATCCGAAAAGGCGTATATGGATGGGCAAGAGTGATTAAAGTGAATGAACGTGATGGAGCGGCGCTTGATATCGGCATTTCCCGTGAAGTAACCGTGCTGCCTGAAGATCTTCCGGCAGTTGAACACGTCTGGCCTGAAGCGGGAGATTATCTCTATATCACATTGAGAACTGATCTATCCGGCCAAATGTTTGGAAGACTTGCTACTGAAGAAGTAGTGCAGGTACTGTCAGAGCGTGCTGATGAGGATCTTCATAACAAGGAACTGAAAGGCAGACCATATCGTTTGCTTAGAGTCGGTACGTTTGTACTGACTGAAGAAGGCTATCGCTGTTTTATACATGAAAGCGAAAGAAAAAGCGAGCCGAGACTTGGTCAGGATATTACGGTACGCATAATCGGCGTGAAAGACGATGGTACGCTAAACGGGTCACTGCTTCCCCGTAAACAGGACAAGATGGATGAAGATTCAGAAGTGATTTTCGATTACCTGCTTAGCCGCGGCGGCAGCATGCCTTTTGGAGATAAAAGCACACCGGATGAGATCAAAATGATTTTTAATATGAGTAAAGCATCTTTCAAACGTGCACTCGGAAGGCTTTATAAAGAAAAGAAAATCGTTCAAAAAGACGGGGAAACTTATCTTGTTCAGCATAATGGAGATCAAAGATCATGAAGCTGGATCTGACAAAAGAACAATACCGTGAGCTTCTTAGGGCAGTTTATCTTGCAGATATGGTTAAGCATTCCATGAAAGAAACAAAAGATCACAGCAAGTCTTTTATAGATGCTGAACAGAAGTTATATTCTTATCACCAGGCATTTGAATCAGAGGACCTGATCGAACAGCATGACGGGGTATTTATGCCAACGCTAAAGATGGAGTCAGAGGAATCAATACACCTCAGAAATTATGAAAATGCAATTTTGGAGGATCAGATCGCAGCAGTACTTGCAAGAAACGATCTTGAAAAAGAAATCATGAGCGGGACTGTGTCTGAGAATGAAGCAATTGACATATTAATTCAGCTGGAAGAAAAATACCATCAGCTTATTCATGAAAAAGGACTTTCTGCGCTTACTGTTAAATAAAGGGGGAAATGCTTTTGATGAGGGTACAGCCGGCAATGATTGCACTAAACCTGATTTTCGCAGTATTTTTCGCAGTATGGAGTATAAGAAGATTTCTGGAAAGTGATTTTGCTTTGGGTATATTTTTAATTATCATCAGCGCGGTAAATGGTTTTATTGCACTGCGCAGATATAAGATTGCACGAATGCATGAAGAAACAAAATAAAAAGTGTCTGCGCACTTTTTATTTTTTCTATTCTGTCTCACTATTAATAGTAAACTTAAGATATGAGACAGCTTTATCTATTTTCACTTAACTTCCTATAATATATATTATGTAAACTAAAAATAAAAATAAGATGGACAATGTTAAATATCCTCCCCTTTGCAAAAAATAACCCGCATATCGCGGGTTATTCATTTCTGGACGGATCTCTCGGATGCGCGCGCATATTTTTACCGTAAAAGATTTCATCCATTTCTATTTTCAGTTTATCAGTAATATCTGAAGCTTCATCTTCAGTTAATGAATCTTTTTTATACCCGAACAAATAATTGTTCAGATCAAAATCTTTCAATTTACACTTCGTATGGAAAATGTTTTCCGGATATACATTTACATCAATCATGTCATAATCTTCTTTAATCCCTGCTGGAATAAAGTTTTGAATCGAATTGATATCATGGTCAATAAACAGCTTATGGCCGTCAACGTCCCGTGTAAAGCCGCGTACTCTGTAGTCCATTGTCATAATATCAGTATCAAATGAATGAATCAGGTAATTCAACGCTTTTAACGGCGAAATTTCACCGCATGTTGATACGTCAATGTCAGCTCTGAACGTACTGATCCCCTCGTGCGGATGATATTCAGGATACGTATGGACAGTAATGTGACTTTTATCTAAGTGCAGTGCTGCTGTTGATGGCAGCGGACCCGGTGATTCCTCAAAATTCTCTGTAGGCACTTCAACGATTGGTCCTTCTGAAACCAGAATGGTCACACTGGCTCCCTGTGGAACATAATCCTGTTTTGCGACGTTCAGTACGTGTGCACCTATAATATCTGCTACATTTGTCAGTATTTTTGTCAGTCTGTCTGCATTATATTGTTCATCAATATAGGCAATGTATGCTTCTCTTTCCTGTTTTGACTTTGTGTAGCATACGTCATACATATTAAAGCTCAATGACTTTGTTAAATTGTTAAATTCATGCAGTTGTATTCTTTTTTCCTGAGATAGTGTCATAATCAAACTCCTTTTAACATGCGAGTATTAATGTTCATACCCAAAGCGCTTCGACCTGAAACGGTTTATGGTAACAGTTTACCACTGCATACCACTTTTATAAACGTTAAAACTCCCTGCTGTAAAACGGCAGCAGCCATTTTACCCCTTTTTTATTAAAGGGAAGCACTTTCATATCCAGTAGTAAATGACTCAAATAAGCCAGTGCGCAGACTGCAGTGATACCTTCTATCTGAAGCCTTCCTTCCAGTGTATGCGCAATATATGTAAATACCAGCAGACCTGCAGCGGAGTGTGTCAGCCCTCTGTGTGGCAGCAAAGAACTGGCGATTGTAAACAGCCCGAAATAAATCAGCCAGTACTCTGTGTAAAACCATCCAAGTAAGCCTACTGTCATACCAGACAGCATCACCATAAATCGCTGCTTAATTAAGTATCTCGGCGCAATGATTAATGTCAGTGCGGTAATGATTCCTCCAGCTTTATATAACCCTGCAAGTGAAATCAGACTGTATATCCCAATTAACACACCGATTGCAGACAGTGTATACCACAGCCACTTGCGGTGCAGTGAAATCCTGTTCGACAATCTTCCATTTGTATCGAGATCCGGCGCAAGAGCTGCTGTACTGCCAAGCAGCATAGCAAGACCGGTTGCTGCCGGCTCCATATTATAATAAACAGCAGTTCCAAGGCCGATTGCTGTACCAACCAGCGCATGTGATGCACCCTTCATAACGTTTCATCCTTTTCTCTATTTCAGTATCAATCCATTATACCGAACATATGATCTTACTGCCATAAAACCGCATATTTTAATTTTTTTTCACATGTTGGATTAGTATCACACTCTCAGGGTAAATAATGATTATAAACGATTAGCATATGAAAGGGGTGACAGCACATGATGAGAATATTATGGTGGATTATCGTTATTTTAATCGTAGTATGGCTTGTTGGACTGCTATTGGATATCGCAGGTGGTATTATACATGTATTAATTATTATCGCAATCATCTTAATCATCTACAATCTTATTACCGGCAGGAAAAAGTTATAGATAAAAACGCAGTGCCTTCATGATGGCACTGCGTTTTTCATTACTTAAGAAAGTTTTTGATGGCTTCCTGATTCGCCGCCCAGTCCAGTTCAAGTACTGCACCGGCTCCTTCGTATCTTGGTGTTGAGTACGAGCCTTCAACAGGAACTGTTAATCTCTCAACTTCCCCTCCGCCACTGAAAAGCACGCTTGAGAACAACTTTAATTTTGCTGTCTCTGACAAACTGGTTTCAAGATAAGGCTGTACTGAACCGATTGTTTTTGGTGCTCTTGTAATAGAAGATACACTGAGAGAGTGATCAATCAGAGCTTCTATGACCTGCTGCTGACGGTCCACTCTTCCAAAGTCACCCTCACTGTCAGCTCTGAATCTCGCATAACCCAAAAGCTCCTGGCCGTTTAACTTCTGTTCTCCAGCCTCTAAAGATACACCGATTTTCTCAGACATTGCTTTTTCAACATTGATCGGAACACCATCTGGCGCGATCGTATCTACAGCCGTTTCAAACGCCTTGAAATCTACGATCATATAATCATGAATAGGAATATCAAAATTAGTATCAATTGTTTTCCTTAAAAGTTCCGGACCATCAAGATAAAAAGCCGTGTTTAATTTATACGGCCCGTAACCAGGAATTTCTGCATAGATATCACGCATTAAAGAGACGAGTTTAATCGTATCCGTCTCATGATCCCACTGCGCAATCATCATTGTATCAGACCTTGACTGTTCTTCTCCTCTGCTGTCTACACCAATTAACAAAATGTTTCTCTTTCCATTTTCAGGCGTAGAGCGTTCAAACTCTTCCCCCTGGTGCATCTCCTGCGCGGAACCCTTTGCTGACTGATAGCCTGACCAGTATTGGCTGCCTGCGTAACCGGCAACAGCAAGAAAGATTATGATCATCAATGTAAGAAAAGCTCTGCCTTTTCTAAGTTTCTTTTTTCTTCTTTTCATTCTTGTTTCCATAATGCCTCCTAAGTGCCTTCACACTTACTAACTTTAAAGTATACATAATTAGACGTTTTGTGTAACCGTCCGTTACACTGTAAACCCTCTTTTTATAAAAATCAAACCATATTTCGGGAAAATCAAACCATATTTCGGGAAAATCAGCTAATAGAATGGTAAAATGAATTATTCATTATTGGAGGTTTTATAGATGAGATTAGAAAAAGCAACTTTTGCAGGCGGATGTTTCTGGTGCATGGTTAAGCCATTTGATCAGTTTGATGGAATTGAAAAAGTCGTTTCAGGATATACGGGTGGACATGTAGAAAATCCATCTTATGAAGATGTAAAATCCGGTACTTCCGGACATAGAGAAGCTGTACAGATTACTTTTAACCCTGAAGTTTTTTCATATGATCAGCTGCTTGAGATTTACTGGCAGCAGGTAGATCCGACTGATGATGAAGGACAGTTCCAGGACCGGGGAGAATCTTACCGCGCGACGATCTTTTATCATAACGAGGATCAGAGAGTCAAAGCAGAACAATCCAAACAGAAGCTGGCTGAATCAGGACGTTTCAAAAAGCCTGTCATCACACCAATTGAGCCTGCTTCTGAATTTTATGATGCTGAAGAGTATCATCAGGATTTTTATAAAAAAGACCCTGACGCTTATAAAGAAGACAGATCACAATCAGGCAGAGATGAGTTCATTGATGCACACTGGAACCACAAATAAAAAAGTGAAGGCGACAAAACGCCTTCACTTTTTTATTACTTTCATCACAGAAAACTGACTACTAAAGAATCAAAAACAAACCAGAGACCTGTGATGATACCAGCGAGTGAAAAGAATAATATCACAACGTTCCTCTCAGCGTGCTGCTTCTTCATTTGTAAGACGAATAAAGAACTGAAAATAATCAACAGAATGAAACCTGTCAACATCGTTACACCCCTCTTTTGTTCCCCCACACATACGTGTGAAGCTGAGGCAATACGCGCACCTGGTTCAGTCTGCTATTTTCCATCACCTGATCAATCAGCCACTCATATCGGGCAATCAGATTCGGTATTAGACGTTCGTCTTTTTCCTCATGCACCTGATCATTGCCCGTCTGAAGATAAAATGGCACTTTTGGATATCTAGTATGCAGATCTTCTGCAAATTTTAAATCCTCTTTATCAAAAATCACGACTTTAAGGGAATGATCATACTGACTTTTACTGAGTTTTTCAATAATGTCATCAAGAATACCCATATTCGGTTTCATTCCGGAACTCGGCGGTTTTGGGGAGAGCGTCAGATCATCAATATCCATAAACCAGTCCTGCCAGATGCTGCCCTGTGTTTCAAGCGCAACTTTGATCCCTTCAGAGTGAAGCAGATCAACAAGTTCAGAGAGGTTTTTCAAGAGAGCAGGATTACCTCCTGAGATTGTCACATGTTCGAATAAGTTTCCTCCCGCAGCCTTTAACTCATCCAGAATTTCTTCTGCAGTCAGCCGGCGGATCTCATCCTTTGCACTTCCATCCCAGGTAAATGCAGAATCACACCAGGAGCAGCTGTAATCACACCCCGCAGTTCTGACAAACATTGTTTTCTGTCCTATCACCATTCCTTCACCCTGAACTGTCGGACCAAAGATCTCAAGTACCGGAAACTTTTTATTAGCTTTTTCCATGACGATTCCCCTTAGGCCGGTACAGCACATAGCTAGTTGGTGTCTCACGTAAAAACACCTGAAGGCAGGTCGGCTTGTTATCAGTCTGCTCTAGATGTTGTTCAATAATCTCCCAGATTGATCTCGCTACAACTTCTGTTGTTGGGAAATAATCCGGGTCAACTTGTGAAAAAAGCTGATCATCGTTCAAAAGAGAATGATCAAAACGGTCATGGATCAGCTCTTTAATTTTCTTAAAGTTAATTAAAAATCCTGCATGGTCCAGTTCATCACCGGCCACAGTAATATTTACATAATACGTGTGACCATGAACATAACGGCACTTCCCCGCATCTTCTGAAGGGATGGCGTGTGCAGCAGAGAAATGAAAATCTTTATTCAATTCATAAGAAAAATCGTGTGCGGGAGCGGGATAGATTTGCTGCATCATTTAAGACCCCTCCCTTTCACTTAAATATTCATTCATTCCTTTAAGACGTAACCTGCATGCCGGGCATTCACCGCAGCCGTCTCCTTTTACACCGTTGTAACATGTTATTGTACGGTTTCTGACAAAATCAAACTGGTTCAGCTGATCTGCAAGTGCCCACGTTTCTTTCTTATCGAGCCACATTAATGGCGTATGGAAGACAAAATCCTTATCCATGGATAGATTAACTGAGACATTGAGCGATTTCACAAATGCATCCCGGCAATCAGGGTAGCCACTGAAATCCGTCTCACAAACGCCGGTAACAATATGCTTTGCACCTCTCTGGTGAGCCAGAACGGATGCAAAAGATAAGAACATCAGATTCCTTCCCGGAACAAATGTTGAAGGTAATTCCCCTTCTTTTTCAACGATTTCCTCATCACGGGTTAAAGCTGACGGAGAAAGCTGGTTAAGCAGGCTCATATCGAGAATATGATGTCTGATCCCAAGTTCAGATGCAATTTCTTTAGCAGCTTCGATCTCTGTAGCATGTCGCTGACCATACGAAAACGTCACAGCTTCAACTGAATCAAAATTTTTCATTGCCCAAAATAAACAGGTGGTACTATCTTGTCCACCACTGAAAACTACTATTGCTTTATTTTTATCCATAAAAAAAGCTCCTCTCCTTTTCATGCTGTTCATGAAAGAAGCAAGAGTGTTCACGAGATCACTAAAAAACAGGTTTCCCCTGCATATGTCCTAGTTTTTTATAGAGGGATGGTCGCGAACCTCTTTACCTATTCATACTGTATAGTAAGTGTACCACACGTACGTACCTCTTAAAAGCCGCAAGTGTACTTGCGGCTCAGTTATTAAAAACTTTGAGGGTTTGGTACGACTTCAATATTTCTGGTTCCTTTTACCATTTCGCTGCCACAGATCGGGCATTTATGATCTTCCTGCCCTCTTACAGAGAAATTATCACGCATCCATACATTGCAGCTTTCAGATGAACATTCCCATACGTCAGTCTGTTCTTTCTGAATTTCTTCAGTCGGTTTTCTTTGAAACATCACTGATTGTCCCCCTTAGGTTACAAAATCGGTTTTATCTGTTCCCAGATAAAAAGGGATCTTGTAATGTTTTATCTTACAGTATATCATTATACATTTACTATTATACACTATTTTTTAATTCTTTGCTTAAAGCATGAATAAACGTTTGTACTCATAAAAAAAGACCGGACAATTTCTATTGTCTCAGTCTTTATAAAACGACATCATAGCTTTCAAAGCTAACGATTCATTATAGTTAAGTTGATTTATTCTTAAACTGTGTCAGTAATTATTCAGGTGTACCCGGACGCGGGGGCTTGCCTTCCTGATCTTCCTGCTGTTCGTTATAGTATTGAACAGAAGTCTGAGCACCTTCAGACATCATTTTATCATCTTCATGAGAATAATCAGTTGTTTTCTCACCTGTCTTATAATTATCATAAGATTTCTTTGCGTCATCTACCATCTGGCTCACTTTTACTTTTGAATCTTCAAAAGCTGCTCTTGCTTTGTCCCGGTTTTCTTTTTTCTTAAAATATGCAGCACCTGCTGCACCTAATCCAAGTAATGCAAAACGTTTTAGTCCCATGATAAAAAACCTCCTATTTGTTCATATTTTAGTTATTACCTTCTTTTATTATTTTAAAACATTTTATATTTGGAGTTGCTACTAAGTAAGTTTTGTTATTGTAAATAAAGGGAATTGATAAGTACAAAGCTTAAGGAGGTATCATCATGGCTGACAATAAAAAACGTCAGGACCAGCCTGATCGCGTTAAGAGTAATAATGAAAACATTTTAGATAAGCATGAAGATGAGAAGCACACTGATCCTGTGCCGGTAGAAGATCAGAAAATTGATCAGAAAAATGAGAAAAAGAAACGTAATACACAGTCTGACTCCTCTTCTGAAGGTCTGCTTGATACAGAAAAATGACCTTTGAATAAATTATCTGAACTGTGTTAAACTACATTTACAGGATTCCTCTAGTCAATTGATGAAAATATTTTTCATGGAGGTGGCTTAATAATGAAGCGAAACCGAGATGAACTTTTAAGAGTCGATCAGCCGGAGGAAACAGTACACGTAGAAGCGGATCAGTTATTATATACAGGCTTGCGTGAAGATGAAGTTCAGGAAATTTATGAATACCGGCAGGATGGCTGGGAGTATGTAGACGAAGAATAATAAAAAATCGACTCAGTCTTCATTGACTGAGTCGATTTTTTTAGCTTGATACAAATGTTCCACCATTAATATGAATAGTCTGGCCTGTCATGTAGGAGCTGTCGTTTGATGCCAGCATGACATATGCAGGTGCAAGTTCTGCCGGTTGACCGGGTCTTTCCTGAGGATTTTCAGCACCAAACTGAGCCACCTGGTCACTTTCAAAAGTTGAAGGTATTAGCGGCGTCCAGATTGGTCCTGGCGCAATTGCGTTTACTCTGATCTTTTGTTTCGTAAGAGATTTGGCCAAAGATCTAGTGAAACTTGTGATTGCACCTTTTGTTGCCGAGTAATCAATTAACTGCTCATTACCGGCATAAGCAGTAACAGAACTCGTATTAATAATGGAGCTGCCCTCTTTTAAATGTGGTAAAGCTGCTTTCACGAGATGAAACATTGAAAAGATGTTTGTTTTAAATGTTTTTTCAAGCTGTGCAGCTGAAATATCTTCAATTGAATCTTGCGGATGCTGTTCCGCTGCATTATTAACCAGGATATCAAGCCCTTCAAATTCTTTTACAGTTGAAGAAACGGCCAGTTTGCAGAACTCTTCATTTCCAACGTCTCCGCTTAAAATCAGGCACCTTGCACCATAAGCCTGAACTTCTTCTTTTGTTTTTTTGGCATCATCATGTTCATCGAGATAAACAATTGCTACATTCGCACCTTCTTTTGCATAAGCAATCGCAGCTGCTTTTCCAATGCCGCTGTCACCACCTGTGATCAGTGCTGTTTTCCCTTCAAGCTTACCGCTCCCTTTGTAATTCCTGTCGTCATGTATTGGTTCAGGGTTCATAGCAGGAATTTCACCGGGCTGTTTATCCTGATGCTGGGCCGGCTGGCCATTTTTCTGTATATTTGAAAATTCCATTGTATCTACTCCTTTTCCATCATTCTGTATCTTCTTCTAGTACATGTATTAACCAAAAGACACCAGCTGAAACCTGGTGCCAAATGAAAACCGCCTGCTATACTGACAGGCGGTTTGATTGATGTTCAGTTATAAGTGTTCCCTGATTAACGGGTTTTAATGTTAGTAATTGATAGCTGCTATATTTTTCTGATAATCGATCAACTACTGTAGATATGTGAGTATCCTCTGTGAAAATTGATATACACGGACCTGCTCCACTGATTGTTACAGCAAAAGCCCCTGCGTGACACGCATCTTTTTTAATATCAGTAAGATCCGGAAAAAAGTTTTCTCTGAAAGGTTCATGGAAACTGTCTTTCATCATGACCTGACCGGCTTTATAGAAGTCTTTCGCAGCAAAAGCGGCAACCATCACATTAGCCGCTGCACTTGATAATACAGCATCTCTATATGGAAGCTGATCAGGAAGTACACCACGTGACTTCTTGGTGGCAAGCTCAGCTTCGGGAGCCATAATCACAACAGAAAATCCTCCAACAGGAATAGAAACTGTTGTCACTTCACGATCAGCATACCGGGAAACAGTCAGCCCTCCTGCGATCGAAGCAGAGACATTATCAGGGTGTCCTTCTATATCTGAAGCAAGCCTGATCTGTTCATCTTCTGTTAAGCCGAGATCCATCAGTCTGTTCGCTATCGATACGCCTGCTGATATAGCGGCTGCACTGCTTCCTAATCCCTTAGAAAGTGGAATTTCAGAACTGACAGTTAAAGCAGCACAGGGACACTCGGTCCCGGCAGCTGCTGCTACTTTATTAATCGTCTGTAAAATCAGGTTTGACTGGTCAGTTGGAAGGTCCTGAAAGTCCTCATGCTCATATGAAACTTTCCATTGCTGATATGGTTGTACATCAATTTTCTGATAGATCGGGAGCGCAAGACCGATAGAATCAAAACCCGGTCCAAGGTTTGCAGTCGAAGCTGGTGTTTTTACAGTAAAAGGCGAGAAAGTCACAACTTCACTTCCCCCTTCAATTCACTTCGAAGCGCTTCAATGTCAGGCTTAATCACAAGTGGTTCAAGGTCAGAGACATTAATGGCTGTTTCGGGATCTTTTAAACCGTTGCCTGTCAGTACAGCAGTGACAGTTGATCCTTTCTTAATTTCTCCAGCTTTTAGACGCTTGATGATTGCAGCAATTGGCGCGCAGGATGCAGGTTCAGCAAATACACCCTCACGTTTTGCAATTAATTGATAAGCCTCCAGAATTTCTTCATCTGTAACCTCTAAAATATGACCATTAGACTCTTCTAATGCATTCAGAGCGAGTTTCCAGCTTGCCGGATGTCCGATACGGATTGCTGTAGCAACAGTTTCAGGCTTGTCAAACACGCGGCCATGCACGATCGGTGCCGCTCCTGAAGCCTGGGCACCAAGAAGTTTTGGTTTGTTACCACCGTGCTTTTCATGATACTCACTGAATCCTTTCCAGTAAGCGGAGATATTACCTGCATTCCCAACCGGCAGTGCAAGAATATCCGGAGCCTGTCCTAACTGATCAATGAGTTCAAGCGCAGCTGTTTTTTGCCCTTCAAGTCTATATGGATTTACTGAGTTAACTAACGTAATGTCCTCTTCTTCACTGATTCTTCTCACAAGATTCAATGCTTCATCAAAATTTCCTTCTATCGAAATAATTTCAGCACCGTACATACGTGCCTGAGCCAGTTTTCCAAGAGCGATTTTCCCTTCAGGTATAACAACAATTGTTCTCAGACCCGCTCTCGCTCCATACGCTGCTGCAGCTGCTGAGGTATTACCTGTAGAAGCACAGATGATCGCTTTGCTTCCTTCTTCCTTTGCTTTAGCTACAGCCATCACCATGCCACGGTCTTTAAAAGAACCTGTAGGATTTGTTCCTTCAGTCTTTACGTATAAGTTAATACCCCATTCTTCAGAAAGATTTTCCATAAAGATCAGTGGTGTATTACCTTCATTCAGGCTCAGCTTTGGTGTTTGATCTGTTACAGGGAGCCATTCTTTATATTGTTCAATTAATCCAAGCCATCTCATTAACGGTCTCCCCCTTCCACTCTATATTGACTGATGATATTTTTCACGACATCAGACTGTTTCAATTCTTCTACTATCTTATGGTGATTTTTTCTTGAGACAGGATGAGTGATTAAAATGACTTCAGCTTCTCCTTCCTGTTCTCCTGGACGCTGAATGATAGAACTTAAGCTCGCTTCGTACTTACCGTAAATATCAGTCAGGGCTGAAAATACACCTATCTTATCTTTTACAAGTAAGCGGTGGAAGAATTGTGCATGCTGCTGATCTTCCTGTTTAATTTTCCGTTCATTTACATAATCGATATGCCGAGCTCCTGCAACACCCAGTAAAATGTTACGGCATGCAGCAATGACATCTGACACGACTGATGTAGCGGTAGGCATTGATCCGGCACCCGGTCCATAAAACATCGTCTCTCCTACTGCATCTCCATATACATATACCGCATTATATTCGTTTCTAACAGCAGCAAGCGGGTGTGAGGATTTCAGGAATACCGGTTCTACTGCAACGTCAACGCCTTCTTCATCCTTCTCTGCGAATCCAAGCATTTTTACGCTGTATCCGAATTGTTCAGCAAGTGACATATCTTCAGCTGTAATATTCGTCATACCGGTCACTTCGACATCATCCAGATAAACTTCCATGGAGAAAGCAAGCGTTGCAAGAATAGCCATTTTCCGTGCAGCATCGAGCCCTTCCACATCTGAAGTAGGATCACTTTCAGCAAACCCGAGCGCCTGCGCTTCTGTTAGTGCATCTTCATAACTCCAGCCTTCTTCTTTCATTTTTGTGAGAATATAGTTCGTTGTGCCATTTACGATACCCATAATAGTAGAAATGCGATCCGACGCCAGTCCGTCTTCAAGTGTACGAATAATTGGAATCCCGCCGGCTACACTTGCTTCATAATAAAGGTCAGCATGATGTTTTTCCGCTAACTTCAATAAAGAATGACCGTGCAGTGCCATCAGATCCTTATTGGCAGTGATGACCGCTTTACCTGCTCTGAGTGATTGCTCGATTGCCTGATGCGCTTCTTCAATCCCACCCATTACTTCTACAATGACTTTAATTGATTCATCATTGATCACGTCATCTACTACTGTGGTCAGTTCACTGCCATTTGTATCGATATCACGGTATTTTTCCGTATCTCTCACTGCAATTGTCTTTATTCTAACGTCAGCTCCAAGTTTCTGAGACAGCTGTTTTTCGTTTTCTTTAATAATCGTTGCAACTCCGCTGCCGACTGTTCCGAATCCAAGCATTCCTACATTAATTTGTTTCTCCATAAATAAGCACCTGCTTTCAATACATTGTACGAGATAAAAAGACATTTGTTTTTGATATACGGACAATTATAGCTGTGAGATCAGTAGCTGACAACCCATTAATCTGAACTTTTTCACTTATCTGAAAAGCAAACGCTTACATCTGTCATATTACTGTGGAAGATAGCAGTTTAATATGAGAAACTAATACTAGAATTGTCTGGGAGTGAACAAGTTGATCAAATTTTTAAACCTGGCTATTACAGCTATCAGTATCATATTAGTGAATGTAGTCTTTATGTTTATTTTAAACGCCGGTTTTATTGAAGTATCATTTTTCGCAGGAATAGTGAGTATCGTTGTGATCAGGTTCTTTACTTCACCCGGTAATTACGCCAAGGCGAACCGGCAGCCTACTCAGTCATCTTTATCGACTGTTCAGTTTGGAGATAAGACAAAATATCTTTATCCAAAATTGATCGAAGGGACCAGTCTTGTCTATACTGCACTTTCACTTGCAACTATATTTGCTGCATACTACGAATATTTAATATGATAAAAACAGCACATTACCTAATGTGCTGTTTTTGTTTGATTCTTACAGGGTATAGCAGGTTAGGAGCGCACGCAAGGAGGACATAATAATGGTCAATGAGCCATGGTTCATGGCTGTACTCGACACAAGGCCGAGCAACTATGAAGGATATCGTTACAGCGTCTGCTTTATCAATCAGTCTGATATTAAAATTGACCAGCTTTCTTATACTGTCTCAGGACAGATAGAAGCTTATAACCAGCCCATATCAGCTGAGGAGACCAGAACATTGGGAGAATTAAACCCTAAGTATGTAGTGGAAATTGAACATGTCCCGAAAAACGGATTTATAGGGGATTTAACCTATACATTTGAAATTACAAGTGGTAATCGAAAAGAGCTTTTACATTTTCAGATTCCAAAACAATTAAACGGGGCCGCATTTTCAATCTATGACCTGCCGATTGTTCATCAGAGAGGCTACTTCTTTTTAGGTCAAAATCATCGTACAAGGAGAGAGACAAATGAACCTGAATGAAAGATTAGAAAACGGGAAGCTTTTACCCCTGAAAGACAAACCAAACAATGTATCAACACAGACAGATCATGACGACAAACGCATGGAGCCCTTTCCTTACAGAGGCTCTAAAGAAGAATCAAAAAAGAGAATCAAATCCATACTTGAGTCAATGAACAATATCGTAATTAAAAACGAAAATGATCAAATGGTCTATGCGATCGCCACTTCATCATTTTTTAAGTTTAAGGATGATATTGATTTTCTGTTTTCTGATGAAGAACAGGTCATTCACTACCGCTCAGCTTCACGTGTGGGCTATTCTGATATGGGTGTAAATAAAAAGCGGATGAACACAATTCGTGAATTGTATATGGAGGAGATTTAATGGAAAGATATCAGGCAGTTATTATAGGAGGAGGATCTGCAGGAATGACTGCAGCTTCCGGTATGGCATCACTCGGTGCAAAAGTAGCATTAATTGAAAAAAGAGATTCACTAGGAGGAGACTGTCTACACTTTGGCTGTGTCCCGTCAAAAGCATTAATTAAAACAGCCAACATGAGTCACGATATGTATGAAGCAGCTGATCTGCTAGGACTGTCAATCAGCGGAGAGCTAAGCTTCGAAAAAGTAAAGAAGCGTATTAATGACGCCAGAGACACCATACAGTCTCATGACAGCAGTGACCGTTTTACTGAACTTGGAGCTGACGTATATTTCGGAGAGGCTTCTTTTGAGTCAGATCATATTATTAATGTTGCTGGAGAAACATCTATTTACGCAGATAAAGTAGTCATCGCTACTGGATCAAAACCAGTTATTCCCCCTATCGATGGGATTGAGACTATTCCTTATGTCACAAATGAATCGATTTTTGAGTTACCCTCCCTGCCACGTAAACTTGGCGTTATTGGCGGCGGTACAGTTGGACTTGAAATGGCTCAGGCATTCTCAAGACTTGGTTCTGAGGTCACTGTCTTTGAAGGAGCAGATAAGCTGTTTTCAAAGGAAGATCAGGATATTTCGAGGTTCATGGAAAATGAAATATCAAAAGAACTTGAAATCAAATTAAATGCGAAAGTTGTTACTGCAGCTTACCAGAATGAAAAATCTGTTCTTACAGTAGAACAAAAAGGTCAGAATACAGATTACGAATTTGATGTGATCCTGGTTGCTGCCGGCAGAAAACCTGCGATTGATTCTCTTAACCTGGAAAACGCGGGAGTTGAAAAAGTAAAAGGATTCATTCAGACCGATGCTACCTTCAGAACTTCCAGACCGCATATTTTTGCAGTTGGAGACACGATTAATACACTTCCATTCACTCATGCTGCAGGTGAAGAAGCTAAAACAGTTGTATCTAACGTACTGTTTGGTCTGCGGAATAAACTTGATCACAGCAATACACCATGGGTAACCTTTACTGTTCCGGAAGTATTTCATCTGGGTATAACAGAACAGGAAGCAAACGAGCAGAATATTGATTATAAAGTGTTCAGAGCTCACCTGAATGAAGTTGACCGTTTTATAACAGCGCACGAAACTAGAGGATTTGTAAAGTTCATTACTGATAAAAAGGGGTATATTTTAGGAGCCCACGCTGCTGGTACAGATGCTGGTGAATGGATGCAGCTCGCTGTATTTGCGAAGAAGAATAAGATGAAAGTCGGTACTTTATCCAGAATGGTCTATACCTACCCTGTTAAAGCCGGCGCAGTTCAAAAAGCAGCTGACGTCTACTGGAGAGAAAAGTTATTTGATGGCCCGGTTCCTAAGCTGACGAAAAAGCTGTTCGAACTGAAATACAAATTGACGAATTCCGGTAAACAGGAAGAACAATACGAGCATTAAAAAAAGCAGCCGCTATGGCTGCTTTTTTATTAGTATTATCGGATTTGACCGTTACCAGTCATAACATATTTTATCGTTGTTAATGCAGGCAGTCCCATTGGTCCGCGCGCGTGAAGCTTCTGAGTTGATATACCGATTTCTGCACCAAATCCAAGTGCACTTCCATCAGTAAAACGTGTAGATGCATTTTGATAAATTGCTGCAGCATCCACCATGCCTTTAAATCGCTTAGCTGTTTCCTCATTCTCAGTGACAATGGCTTCAGAATGCTTTGTGCCGTATTCATCGATATGAGCAATTGCCCCATCTACATCTGAAACGATTTTCATCGCGATATCAAGACTTAAAAATTCATTCGCCCACTGGTCATGCTCAGCTTTTTTAGCGCCTGGTACAGCTGCAACAGCTGCATCATCACCATATACACTGATTTGATTTTCGTTTAACGTATCAACAATTAAATTTTGATTAGCTTTTAAGAATGCTTCATGAATAATGACTGTTTCTGCTGCATTACATACTGCAGGGCGGTCAGTTTTCGCATTCACCAGAATGGCCATAGCTTTATCAGCATCTGCATCCTTATCAATATAAATGTGGCAGTTACCTACGCCTGTTTCAAGTACAGGTACTGTCGCATTATTGACTACTGCTGAGATCAGTTTCCCGCCTCCGCGTGGGATTAATACATCAATGTGTTCTTTCATTGTAAACAATTCTTCTGTAGCAGAGCGGTCAGTGCTATCGATAAATTGAACAGCATCAGAAGAAATCTCAGTTTCTTCAAGTGCTTTTTTCATTACACTGACGATCTGACGGTTTGAATTGATTGCAGAAGAACCACCTTTTAACACGATAGCATTACCTGATTTAAGTGCCAGACCAGTGGCATCAGCAGTTACATTTGGGCGAGCTTCATAAATCATTCCAATCACACCAAGGGGTACGCGTATTGTCTGTACGTTCAGACCGTTTTCAAGCGTCCACTCATCTGTCACTTCACCTGAAGGGTCTTCAAGCTTCGCTACCTGGCGCAGCCCTTCAGCAAAGTCTTTCACACGATCCTTATCAAGTGCGAGACGGTCCATGTAAGCTGCATCATATCCGGCTTCACGACCGTTAGAAAGATCTTTTTCATTTGCTTCTAGAATTGCAGCTGTATGATTTTCAAGATGGTCTGCAATAGTGAGAATCGCTTTATTTTTTGTTTCAGTAGATAGTAATCCAAGTTCCTTAGATGCTTTCTGAGCTGCCTGTGCCTGTTGTTTTACATTCACTTTTGTCATTGTAGTCATCTAACCACTCCTTGTGAGTTTTTATTTCGATTTATCTGATTCATTTTAGACGCCAAGTGGAATCGCTACATCAAGTTCACATACAAAGGATTCACTGTTAATAGCTGCTTCAGCGTTTTGATTCGTCTGTTCAAGCTGGAATTGTTCAAGGTCTTTCGATGAATAATTTACTACTCCAAGACCAAGTTTATTATTGTCAGTATCAAGGATGCGTACGACGCTTCCCTTTTTAAAATATCCGTTGATCTGATAGATCTGACTAGGCTGCAGATTGCCTTTTTCATTCACAATTACATCCTTAGCATTTTTGTCAATCAGAATTTCACCTTCAGGCCCTGAATTAAATGCAATCCACTGGCGTTTACGGTCAAGATTGATATCGATCTTTTCAAGTTCAAAATACGTTCCGCGTGCAGTTTCATTAACTGCTTCCACGATGATGTTTTTCACACCGGCTTTACCCAGGAATGATGGAATTCCTGAAGCCATAGAGATTTTAAATGCGTCAATTTTAGATCGCATACCGCCAGTACCGACAGCTGAACCTGGTTCACCAGCCATATCCTCAATTTGAGGTGTGATTTCAGTTACTTCTTTCAGCAATTCAGCATCAGGATTTTTACGTGGATCATCGTTATAAAGTCCGTCAATATCAGATAAAATCACTAACTGATCTGAATCCACAAGACCTGCAACTTTTGCCGATAACGTATCATTATCTCCAAATCTTAATCTGTCAGTTGTCACAGTGTCATTTTCATTTACAATCGGTACAATACCACGCTCGAGCAGAACGTTAATGGTGTTTCTGACATTGTTATAGCGTGTTTCATCGGAGAAATCACTGCGTGTAATTAAGATTTGTGAAGCTGCGTATCCATGAGAAGTAAACAACTCAGAATACGTTTCAATCAGACGGCCCTGTCCGATTGCTGCCGCTGCTTGTTTTTCAGGTAATGATGATGGGCGGTTTACAAATCCAAGTGTTCTGTATCCCGCTGCGACTGCACCTGAAGATACTAATACAACTTCATGCCCGTCATCTTTCAGTTCAGCCACCTGATCTGTAATACGCTGAATCTTTCTGCGGCTGATATCACCTGATGAACTTGTCAATGAACTGCTTCCAATTTTAATTACGACTCTCTTTTGATTATCCGATGTCATGCTATCACTCCTGATTTAAAGATTTCGATCTCTGTCTATTTGGTTTATATATTTACTGTACTGTTACTTTAGCCATTTGTTCTGTTATTTCTTTTGAACGGTTCATTGCACCTTCGATTGCCGCTTTAATCGCATTGCCACCGCCATTTTCATTCAGTGCATCCAGGCCAGCAGCAGTTGTACCGTTTGGAGATGTTACATTTTGTCTTAGTTGTGTTGGTGTTTCTTCGCGTTCAATCATCATTTTTGCTGCACCAAGAATCGTCTGTGCACCAATTTCACGGGCCTGCTTTACATCCATTCCGTTCTCTTCAGCAGTTTTTTCGATATGCTCCATAAGATAATAGAAATAAGCCGGTCCGCTACCTGCGATTCCTGTGAACAGATCCATCTGATCTTCTTCAATCACATATACTTCACCGATTGCTGAAAGTAAGCTTTTAGCCAGCTTTACGTTTTTCATCGTTACATTTTGTCCCGGTGAGATCGCTGTAGCAGATTCTCTCAGCATACTTGACGTATTCGGCATAACGCGGATGACCTGCTGCCCCTCGTTCAGATTCTCTTCCATAAATTCAGTAGAGATACCGGCAAGTACACTCATTACAACCTGATCAGGTCTAATATGATCTTTAATTGCTCTTAATGAAGTTTCTGCATCCTTTGGTTTCATAGCCATAAAGATCAAATCATATGAAGAAAGCTGTAATTTATCTCTCATAATTCCCTGAATACCGTATTCATTATGGAGTTCAAGTAAACGGTCAGCATTACTTCTATTTGTTGCAGTTACCTGACGCGGCTCTAATGTTCCAGTTTTAACAATCCCTGAAATCATTGCCTCTGCCATATTTCCTGCTCCAATAAATGCGACTCTTAAATCTTTACTCAATATGCCCATCTCCTTTGTTTTCACGTTTATTTTCAAATGTATTGTTCGGTTTTTTGTTCGCTTTTTTAATCACGGGTATTATCGTAACACGTAGAGAGATACACGCAAGGCAAAACTTGAAGGTAGTGAGTTAGAAGCAGATAAAGGGAGTGAAAGCGTTATCAAAGGGGTGAGATTTCGTATAAATCCGAATTTTGCCTTCTCAACGCAGCAGAACACTGAATATCGGGATATTTAATTTTAAGTGTTAAGTTCCTACATATATGAGAACTATAATTAAACCCCCTTTGTATGTGATAAGCATACACAGGGGGTTAGGCTTAATTTTTATCTAAGTCAATTTCAAGATTAAACTTTTCCATCAGGTCTTTCATCAGCTTACTATGATATTCATCACTGACTACACCTTTTGAACCTCTAATAATTTCAGTCGCGTAATGTAGCGGCGGTGCAGACTCATCAACAGGATCGAGCACAATAAAGGTAATACATTTGTGATAGTGTATGCCATCTACAGTTACATCAACCATCGCAGGACGGTACATGCCACTGTCGACTCCCTCACGTTCAAATAAATATTCAACAGCATTCTGGTTTACTTTATATAAGACACCTTCACCCTGGCCGCCTGTTTCAATAATGTTTGCTCTGCCGCCATCATGAACACTTAATGAATAATTCATTTCGAGTCTGTCTACTTTCCCGCCTCCTATTTTATTTAAAAACAGGTGATCTACCTTCGCAAGCCGGAACCGTTCATCATCCATGCATGAGCCATAGGCAAAATAATACTGAATCGGACGGTCCATCTCCATGTGTATCAGCCAGTCATTAAAACGGATTTCGTCTTTCAGTTCAGTCTGATCATTTGCTATATGGGCATATGCAGTCTGCTCACCTAGGTGGTCAGTATATACTGTAATTTTCATCAGATCACCATTCAGTGAGAATAATTTTTTTAATTCTTCACTCTTTTGTGAGCTGACTTCATATAATTCCCCATAAGACCGTTCATCTTCTTCCAACTTCAAAATTGGATCGAGATTACCGGCTAAAAACAATTTTCCTTTCGTCCATGCCTGGGAAGCAATCATCTGTTCATCTTTCAAAACAATATCTCTGCTTCCGTGTTTTCTTAACGTACCATACACAAAAAATAATTCACTCATAAAAAACGCTCCTTTACATTTCCACTTCATTCGCACACTTGTTCGTGCTACACTATGAATGGTGATGATAATGAATCTAATACGCTGGAGTTATGCGGGGCGCGGAAGAGTAAGAGCATATTTTGAAGAATTTCCTCACTCCGTCGTGTACCTCTCACGAATCCGCAAAAAATATTTTGTAAGATATGTTGATTGGAATCAACTTGATCCTGTTGTAGACCGCAGTGACCTTCAGAGCTTTGAACACTCAGTCAATGAAGCTCTTGCAGATGAGTTTACGATAAATCAGGAATCAAGTAAATTTTAATTCATTAATACTTTACTTTTATAGCTATAAAATCGGCCCGACCTTCATCTCAAGCGAAGGTCGGGCCGATTTAGCCTTATTCTTTTTCAGGACCGTCATCCCAGCATTCAGTATTTTTCAAATTAGGAATGCTGTTTTTATAAAATACCGGATCGAGCCCCTGTTTCTTTTGCTTTTTATAATCCTGCAATACTTTGAAAGCCAGCGGTGCCATAAGTGAAATCGCGATTAAGTTAATCAGCGCCATCGTACCCATCGATACGTCAGCAAGATTCCATACAACCCCAAACTCCTGAACCGCTCCAAAATAGACCATACCGACCACGATGAATCGATAGATATTAACGTAAAGCATATTATTACGGATAAATTCAATATTTGTTTCACCGTAATAATAGTTCCCTACAATTGAACTGAACGCAAAAAGGAAAATTGCAATACTAATGAATCCAGCCGCCCAGTCCCCTACATGGTAAGCAAGTGCATCCTGAGTTAACTGGATCCCATCACTTCCATTCAGATATTCGTTGGACATAATGATAATTAAAGCTGTAGCTGTACAAATGATAATTGTATCAACAAACACACCAAGTGCCTGAATCAGTCCCTGCTTGGCAGGATGTGTAACCCCTGCTGTAGCAGCAGCGTTCGGCGCACTACCCATACCTGCTTCATTAGAGAAAAGTCCTCTCTTTACTCCGTTTAGAATTGCAGCACCAATACCACCGGAGACAATTTCAGTAAAACCAAAAGCATTACTGAAAATAATCTGAAACATCGGGAATACAAGATCCAGGTTAGTAACAAGGACAAATAATGCCAATAATATATAAAGAATGGCCATAACCGGTACAACGATGCTTGTTACAGCAGCGACACGTTTGACACCACCGAAAATAACAACCGCAGTTAGTACAACAAGCACAAGTCCTACGATCTGTCTGTCCCATCCAAATGAGCCTTCTAAAGCCAGCGAAATCGTGTTGGACTGAACTGAATTAAATACCAGACCGAATGTGATGGAAATAATAATTGCAAATATAATACCTAACCATCTTGCATTGAGTCCTTTTTCCATGTAATAAGCCGGACCGCCACGAAAACCGTCCTTCTCATCATCGACTTTGTAAACCTGAGCTAAAGTCGATTCCACAAATGCTGTAGCGGAACCAACCAGGGCAATGATCCACATCCAGAACACTGCTCCCGGTCCTCCAAGAGCAATAGCAGTTGCAACCCCGGCCAGGTTTCCTGTACCTACACGGGATGCAGTCGAAATTGTAAATGCTTTAAAGGAAGATATCCCTTTCCTTCCTTTAGATGAAATCGTAGTTTTTTCAGTTAACAATTTCAGCATGTCACCAAAGGAGGTGAATTGTAAGAAGCCCCCTCTGATCGTAAAGTAAAGTCCACAGCCAATCAATACAATAATTAATATGTAATCCCATAAAATGCCGTTAACCGCTGTCGCTGCATTGTCAATCATCGAAACAAATTGAAGCGTCACCAAATGGATTCCCCCTTTAATTTAGTGTTCCTGTATTAAATTAGGCTGTTGATTCCGCTAAGGCTGTGCGAAAACAACTTTTACCTCTAACACAGCTAAAGTATTACAAATGAAAATGGAATGGAAGAAGGCAGTTCCCTCTTCCATTCCCAATATTAACCGTATACTAAACCTCTTTGGCAGCGGCTGTTTTCCATGCTTTTATCACAGTTCCCTTTTCTGCCTCATCAATAATAAATGAACCATTTGAATATCTGTCGTTTGGACGCAGCTTAACTGGCGTGACAGACGTGCGTATCTCCTTGTCAGTCTCAAGAATATATTCGTCATCAGCCTCGATTTTAAACAGCTGCACAAGTCGGTGAGGATTTTTTTTCAGCTCTCTCAGCATTATCAGTCCTCTGTTTGCTCTAGATCCCAGCTCAAACTCTTTAGCTGACATCTTTTTTACTGCTCCGCGCTGGGTTACCGCAAGAAGGTGATCATCGACTTCTGCAATAAAAGCCGATACTACATAATCACCATCTTTTAGTTTGATACCCTTTACGCCTGCAGCACGCTGACCAACCATGCTCACTTCTTCTTCCTTAAAGCGCAGTCCGTAACCAAAATGCGTGGCAAGCATCAAAGTACGATTCCCATCAGTTCTGTGTACGGCGATGAGTTCATCGTCTTTTTTCACATTCAGACCAACAAGTGCTCTCGCTGTTCTTTGCGCATTGTACAGTTTCAATTCTGACTTTTTCACCATACCTTTTTTGGTAATAAAAATCAGTGAATCATGCTCAAAGCTTTTAACGCCTTCAGCATGAACAATTTCTTCATCCTTATCTGAAGAAACAATTGAAGAGAAATGCTGACCGAGATCTTTCCACCTGATTTCAGGCAGCATATGCACTGGAAAATGAATATAGTTTCCTTTATTAGTGAATAAAAGAAGCGAATCAGTCGTGTTAATGTTCAGCAGTGACAGAAGCTTGTCAGTTTCTTTCATTGCAAGGTCCTGCCCGTTAGACGCTGCGTAGGATCGTTGTGAAGTACGCTTAATATAACCGTCTTTTGTGACTGAGACTACTACGTCTTCACTCGCAACCAGGACTTCCATATTAATTTTCAGTTCTTCAATCTTGTCTTCAATCACAGAGCGTCTGTTATCTTCGTACTGCTTTTTGATACCCTTAAGCTCTTTTTTGATGACTGACATCAGTTTCGAGTCACTGGTAAGAATGGCATCAAGCTGACTGATCATTTTATCAAGTTCATCTGATTCTTTTTGAAGTGCAGTCACATCAGTATTTGTCAGACGGTAAAGCTGGAGTGATACGATCGCTTCTGCCTGCGCTTCAGTAAAAGCATATTGCTGTTCAAGATTATTTTTTGCATCTTTTTTATCTTTCGAACCGCGGATCGTATCGATCACCTGATCAAGAATCGAAAGTGCTTTAATTAGCCCCTCTACAATATGCTTGCGCTTCATCGCTTTGTCATAGTCATACTTCGTTCTTCTCGTAACTACTTCTTTCTGATGTCCAATGTATGCATCAAGGAGATCACGAAGGCCCATTAACATTGGACGTTTCTTGTGGATAGCGACCATATTGAAATTATAGTGAACCTGAAGATCTGTATTTTTATAAAGAAAATTAAGGACACCATTTGAATCTGCTTCTTTTTTTAACTCAACTACAATTCTAAGACCTGTGCGATCTGTTTCATCTCTTACTTCAGCAATACCTTCCACCTTTTTATCAGCACGGTATTCATCCATTTTCTTTACAAGAACAGCTTTATTTACTTCATAAGGCAATTCTGTAATCACCAGCTGCTGCTTGGCACCACGGATGTCTTCCACATCTACTTTTCCCCGAATAACAATTTTACCCTTGCCAGTCTCATAGGCGTTTTTAATTCCATCAACACCCTGAATAATACCTCCTCCAGGGAAATCCGGACCTTTGATGACTGTCATAAGTTCTTCAACTGTCGACTCAGGCTTTTCAATTCTCATCACAGCAGCATCAATCACTTCACCCAGATGGTGTGGAGGGATTTCAGTCGCATAACCGGCTGAGATACCAGTAGAGCCGTTTACAAGCAGATTCGGATATCTTGCAGGAAGCACAACCGGCTCCTCAGAAGTATCATCGAAGTTTGGGATATGATCTACTGTATCTGATTCAATGTCTCTTAACAGTTCAGTTGATATTGCTGAAAGTCTCGCCTCTGTATATCTCATTGCTGCAGCCGGGTCACCATCAATACTTCCATTATTACCATGCATCTCAACAAGAAGATTTCTTACTTTCCAGCTCTGACTCATTCTCACCATGGCTTCATAAACGGAGGAATCTCCATGAGGGTGGTAGTTACCAATCACATTACCGACTGTTTTTGCAGATTTTCTAAAACCTTTTAAATGTGTATTACCTTCCATATGCATCGCATAAAGAATTCTGCGCTGAACGGGTTTTAGACCGTCCCGCGCATCAGGCAATGCTCTTTCCTGAATAATATACTTACTGTAACGGCCAAATCTGTCCCCTAACACTTCTTCAAGAGGAAGATCCTGAAAGCGTTCTGTCGCTGTCATTAATTATTCCTCCTCTGATGTCATCATTTGTTCATTTTCAAGAATATTTTCATTCTCTTCAAGGCCAAACTGTACGTGAGTTTCAATCCATTTTCTTCTGGGCTCTACCTTATCACCCATCAGTGTAGTTACTCTTCGTTCCGCTCGTGCCCCGTCATCAATCCGGACTCTGATTAATGTTCTGGTTTCAGGGTCCATTGTTGTTTCCCAGAGTTGTGAAGGATTCATCTCACCCAAACCTTTGTAACGCTGAAGCGTATATCCTTTGCCCACTTTTTTGGTTACACTGCCCAGCTCATCATCAGTCCAGGCGTATTCAATGACTTCCTTCTTCCCTGAGCCTTTACTCACTTTATACAGTGGAGGAAGTGCAATATACACTCTGCCTGCCTCGACAAGCGGCTTCATATAACGGTAAAAGAAAGTCAGCAGAAGTACCTGTATGTGCGCTCCATCAGTATCAGCATCAGTCATAATCACGATTTTGTCATATTGTACATCATCAAGATTAAAGTCTGGTCCCACTCCTGCACCAATTGCGTGAATGATTGTATTGATCTCTTCATTTTTAAAGATATCCGCAAGTTTAGCTTTTTCAGTGTTAACAACTTTACCCCTCAGCGGCAAAACTGCCTGGAATTTACGGTCACGTCCCTGCTTGGCTGAACCACCTGCTGAATCTCCCTCAACAAGGTAGAGTTCATTTTTTGCAGCATTTTTTGATTGGGCAGGGGTCAGTTTTCCTGACAGAATCGTATCAGATTTTTTTCTCTTCTTTCCGTTTCTGGCATCTTCCCTTGCTTTTCTTGCTGCTTCTCTTGCCTGTTGTGCTCTGATCGCTTTTTTTATCAGCATTGAGCTGATATCAGGGTTCTCTTCTAAGAAATAGAGCAGTTTTCCTGTAACGACTGCATCAACAGCAGAACGTGCTTCCGATGTACCAAGTTTCCCTTTTGTCTGTCCTTCAAACTGAAGGATCTGTTCAGGAACCCTGATGGAAACAATACTTGCAAAACCTTCCCGGATATCGCTGCCTTCAAGGTTTTTATCTTTATCTTTTAACAGACTGACTTTTCTTGCATACTCATTAAAAACACGGGTTACAGCGGATTTTGCCCCTGCCTCATGCGTGCCGCCATCTTTCGTTCTGACGTTATTAACAAAAGAAAGAATGGTTTCAGAGAATCCGTCATTAAATTGGAATGCAAACTCGACTTCTATATCAGACTGTTCCCCTTCAAATGATACGACCGGATGAAGAGTATCTTTTTCTTCGTTTAAGTACGAAACAAAGGCTTCAATGCCTGTGTCAAATTGAAACACTTCTTTTTTATCATCACGGAGATCTGCGATTTCAATCGCAAAGCCTTTTAATAAAAAAGCACTTTCTCTCAGCCTTTCGCTCAATGTCTCATAATTAAAATGAGTTGTGCTAAATATAGAAGGATCCGGTTTGAAATGAATCAGTGTCCCTGTTTCTCTTGTTGACCCTTCCTTTTCAAGCGTTGTTACCGGTTTGCCTCCATTTTCAAAGCGCTGTTTGAAAACAGAGCCATCACGGTAAATGGTTACATCAAGCCACTGTGACAGTGCATTGACAACAGATGCCCCAACGCCGTGCAGGCCTCCACTCGTCTTATAGCCTCCCTGACCGAATTTACCGCCGGCATGCAGGACTGTAAAGATCACTTCAGGTGTAGGCTTACCGGATCTGTGCATCCCTGTAGGCATACCCCGTCCGTAATCGCGCACAGAAATACTGTCATCTTCATGTATTTTCACATCGATCCGTCTGCCATATCCGCCAAGCGCTTCATCTACAGAGTTATCGACAATTTCATAAACAAGGTGATGAAGACCACGTGCATCAGTAGAGCCAATGTACATACCAGGTCTTTTCCGGACTGCTTCTAAGCCCTCTAACACCTGGATGGCATCATCGTTATATTCCATCATTGCTTTTTTAGCCACTAAAATTCCCCTTCCAACTATACAAACAGGTGTTCGTTTTTCTTTATTATATCATATAAATACTGTACCCATCATATTCTATACTTATTTTATCAGGCTTTTCAAATGCAATCAGATAAATTCATTGTGTCAACCCGTATTATTTTTAAATTTATTTGTTAAAAAACAGAAAAAAGCACTGCAACTAAGCAGTGCTTTCCATCATCAGGGACGGGTAATGCTATGTTCTACTTTAATACAGCGGTCCATAATCACTTTTCTACCTTTATCAGTCAACTTCTGATAAACTTCCTCATCAATCACATCAAGCTGTGTCCAGAATACCGGTGCATCTGTCTCAAGATAATCATCGGCGAGCTCTTTTAGAAATTCTGAACGTCTGAATACATTAACAATATCCACTGACTCAGGCAAATCTTTAAGGCTTGGAACAGCCTGAACACCTAATGCTTCTTTGATCATAGGATTTACAGGGATAATTTCATAGCCAGCATCCTGCATTGCTTTTGACACGCTATATGACGTTCTTGCCGGATTATCACTGAGACCTACGACAGCAATCTTTTTTGACTGCTGCAAAATCGATCTGATTTCATTGCGATCAGGATTTTCCATTATAAACACTCCTTATTCTTCAATAAGTCCTTTTTCTGTTAGGAATTCTTCTGCTACAGTTCTGTAATCTTCTCCATCAATGTCCACTTTTGCATTCATTTCCTGCATTTCTACTGCAGAAATTTGTCCATATAGTCCACTTAGTACCTCTTCAAGTTCAGGGTAATTATCAAGAATTTCCTGTCGTACAACCGGTACAGCATCATATTTAGGGAAGAAGCCTTTATCATCTTCTGTAGTGGCCAGATCAAATCGTTCAATACGGCCATCAGTAGTAAATGCCGGAATAACATCAATTTCACCTGTTCTGACAGCATCATACATGATACTTGGATCAAAACTTTCAGCAGATTCAAATTCAAAGCCGTATGCTTCTACGAGCGCATCGTAACCGTCAGCTTCTCTTTCATAAAATGGGTGGGGAGCTCCAAAAGTCAGGTCACTGCTGATTTCAGCTAATTCACTGTATGTCGATGCATCTATACCCTCGTTCTTTCTGTATGCCATTGTGTAACTGTTTTCAAACCCCAATGGCTCAAGCCAAGTTACATCAAAACGTTCTTCATATCCTTCTCTTACCCGTTCAAGAACAGAGTCACTGCTTTCCCCCTGCTCAGCTTTTTCGTTTAATACCGCTTCAAGCCCGGTACCAGTATATTCAACGTACATATCGATGTCACCATTTTCTAATGATGGTGTAAGAATTGATACTTCCCCGAGCCCTTCTTCAAGTTCAACCTCATAATCAGAATTCCCCTCAATATAAAGTTCCATAATGTGTGGAAGTATATATTGTTCTGTCCAGGGTTTTCCGGCAACGATAATCGGGTCGCTGCTGTCTCCTGAACCACTGTCGCTTCCACATGCACCAAGTATTCCTGACAGGGCAATGAATGATGCTCCTGCGATTATTTTTTTCTGTCTCATTTTGTCACTCCTCATTATGATTTTAATCCTTTAGGTGTAGTTTTTTTCTCTAACATTTTTAAAATAAAGTCAAAAAGCAGTGCCAGCAGTGCTACCGGTATCGCACCAGCCAGTACAAGGCTGTTGTTATATGACTGAAGGCCTCTCCAAATTACATCACCAAGTCCGCCAGCACCAACGAAAGTTGCGAGTGTAGCCACACCAACAGTAAGAACCGTTGCAGTTCTGATACCAGCCATCAGAAATGGTAATGACAATGGCAGTTCTATTTTAAATAGTATCTGACGGTCCGTCATTCCCATTCCTTTGCCTGCTTCTATGATTGCCTGATCTACTCCTGTAATGCCTGTATAAGTATTCCGCAGGATCGGTAATAAAGCGTAAATAATCAGTGCAATCAGAGCCGTTTCAAATCCAATCCCCATAATTGGCACTAAAAATCCAAACAATGCCAGACTAGGTATGGTTTGAAATACTGCTGTTACCCCAATATAGAATTCTGCAACTTTCTGCTTTCTCGAAATAAATATTCCAAGTGGAAGACTAATAATAATTGCTATGAAAATCGCGGTAAACGATAAATATAAATGCTCAAGCGTTGCTTCTACAATCAAATCCTGGCGTGAAGTCACTGTGTCAATAAATGTCTGAAAGAAATTCACTTCAGCGCCTCCTCTTCATCGATTCCGGCGAGTACAGCAAGCAATCGATCTTTATGAACAGAACCGGTAACTTTATCGTTTTCAATAACAACAGCTGAATCTGTTTTATTGGCAATCAGATATCTGACAGTTTCTTTAATCGATGTAGAAGCATCAATCGTATACTCATTATGGTGAGGTTTTGCAGCCTTATCAATGTAAGCGTGGATACTTTGTCTGGAATGATCGTTGAGGTATGTCTGTATCCGTTCTTCCCCGATGAATGATCTGACAAAATCGTTTGCAGGTTCACGCAGCAGTTGTTCGGGTGAAGCAATCTGCTGAATCACACCGTCTTTTAATAAAACAATTTCATCAGCGATTTTAAGCGCCTCATCCATATCATGTGTAACAAAAACAATGGTCTTTTTGATTTTCATCTGAAGCTGTTTTAATTCATCCTGCAGCTGCTCACGGCTGATCGGGTCGAGTGCACTGAATGGTTCATCCATCAGGATAATCGGCGGTTCGTCAGCAAGTGCCCTGACAACTCCTACACGCTGCTGCTGGCCTCCGCTTAACTCAAGTGGATATCTCTTCTTATAAGTATCCGGATCCAGCCCTACAAGGTTTAACAGCTCATTGACTCTGTCCTGATATTCAGCTTTCTTTTTACCTTTCAGCTTTGGGATCAGCCCTACGTTTTCTTCAATTGTCATATGCGGAAACAACCCGATGCGCTGTATGACATAACCTATGTTTCTTCTGAGTTCAACTTCCTTTACACCAGCCGTATCTTTACCATCTATCTCAATCGTACCTGATGTGATGCTGATCAGTCTGTTAATCATTTTCATCGTTGTTGTCTTACCGCATCCGCTTGGACCGATAAGTGCAACGAGCTGACCTTCTTTAATATGTAAGTTCATGTCTTTAATTGCTTCCGTTCCGTCCGGAAATGTTTTAGATACATTCTTAAAAACTATCATAGATCTACCCCTTCCTATATCTATTATTACATTCCCTGGTCCAAATTTCATAAACACATTTGCGTCAGGATATGTCGAATTATTTGCAGTCAAAATCTGAGAATGACGAAAAGTTTATTTTCTCAATGTCTTTTCATGATAATATAATAGTATTCATACATATTATAAGGAGAATTTATTATGGAAATTGGTCTTATACTTATTGCTGCTTACATACTCGGTTCTATTCCGTCCGGTCTGTGGATTGGGAAAATGTTTTATAAAAAAGATATCAGAAACTACGGCAGTGGAAACCTTGGTGCAACCAATACTTTCAGAACATTAGGTAAAAAAGCCGGTATTGTGGTCACAGTGATTGACATTTTAAAAGGAACAGCAGCCACTCTTATTCCTCTATTAGCAGACATGCCGGATTTGATGCTGATTGCCGGGGTTGCTGCAGTCATTGGTCATATCTTTCCCATATTCGCCGGTTTTAAAGGCGGTAAAGCTGTAGCTACTTCTTCAGGTGTGGTCCTTGGATATGCCCCAATTTTGTTTGTACTGGTAGTACTCGTATTTTTAGTCGTCCTGAAGCTTTCAAAATACGTTTCACTTTCATCCATGTCAGCTGCATTATTTGGAATTATTTATTGTCTGATCTTTACTAATGACCTATTTTTAACCCTCATTGTTGGCGTTATGTCGATTTTTATTGTTATAAGACATAAAGACAATATTGCACGGATCAAAAATAAAACTGAACCTAAAATAAAGTGGATGTAATAAAAACCGCGACAATCCTGTCGCGGTTTTATTAATGCGCAAATAAATGAGGAGATAAGAAAATCATGACGATTGCTGCTCCGGCAAGTACCCCTGTACTCAATAACCAGGCATTGCGATTCTTTCGACTTAATATGATAAGTCCGGTGTAAATAATAGCACCTGCAGCAATGGAAATTAGGGCCTCCATATAATATTTGGTTTCAAGCTGAATAAAAACCTGTAATAAGAGCCCTCCAAAGATAAACAATCCAATCCACGTAAAAAGTTTTTTTTCCACGATAACACCCTTTCTTTGTCACAGTAAATTTTCTGATCTATAATAGGGACTAACCTAACAGCTGTTGAGTGTTAACAGCATCGAAAGGAGAATTTTCTGATGAATATAATCGTAACAGATGATGCACTTGAATGGTTTAAAAATGAAATGCTGATTGAAGAAGGTGCACATGTCAGGTTCTTCGCAAAATACGGCGGATCCAGCGCTGTACAGGAAGGGTTCTCACTGGGCGTATCCAAAGATGAACCTGGCGAACCTGCTGCCGAAGCTGAAAAAGACGGTATACATTTTTTTGTTGAAGAAAGCGACTTATGGTATTTTGACGGTCATGATCTTCATGTATCTTATAATGCAAAGCTTGATGGGCCTGAATATGAGTATAAAAAGTCCTAAACCGCAGAAATGCGGTTTTTATTTTATATTAAACCGATCCATCTGCTCCTGCATCCCTTCAGCCTTTAATATCTCAACTTGCACGCTGCCAATCAGGTCATAATGGGAGTAGCCATCTTCCCGCATGTGGATCCAATCCTTTTTCAGACCATACTGCCTGCCCCAATCATAGAGTTTACCGAGATCTTTAGCTCCAACCTTTGTTACTGTCTTCATCTCATCAAAACGTTCATCCAGCCAGTAGTGTGTAATGAAAGCAACCTTACCCCTATCAATATCCCTCTTCCATTGAAGAAGCTCCTGTCTTTTAAGCCCGAATGCCATTAAGATCTGGTCTCCTGCATATCAGACAGTTTTTTATATTTTTCACATGCTTCATGCCACTCAGGAAAATGTTTTCTAATCAATACGGGTCTGAAATTATCTTTTTTAACACAGACGTGTTTACTCAATCCGGTAGCAGCAATTTTTCCATCTGCCAGCAGAATTTCATATCCGTAATGTGTCCGCAATCCATCATAATGATCAATCCATGTATGTACAGTGACAGCATCACCATATTTTGCAGGACTCTTGTAGGAAATATTGATATCCATCACGGGGGCCAGAATCCCTTCTTCTTCCATATCAGTGTATTTAAAACCCATTTCTTCAATTAACGATGTCCGTCCAATTTCCATCCACACTAAATAATTTGCATGATAGACGACACCCATTTGATCTGTTTCAGCATAGCGTACTTCTATATCTTTTTGTGCAACGAGCATGTATAACCCTCATTTCATCTGAATGTTCTTATATTATAACGAAAAAATGAGTAGATCAAAAATAAAAGCACCCTATCCTAACTGGACAGAATGCGATCTGATTAACTTTTTTCAGTCCATGTAATCCACCTTTTCTCCAGTCTTTCCTCAATCCGATCCATTTTTACCGGATCTCTTTTAATGTCAGATCGATTCTCTGCCAGCAATTCCTGAAAGGACTTTCCTTTTACTCTCATTCATCTTCACCTCCTATTATCAGTATGTCACAATATGACTGTGTTTAAACTGAATTATTTAAATTTTATAATTATTTCGCATTAAAAAAATCCGACAGCTGTTACACTGTCGGATTGCGTTTTTATACAGTTAACTTATCACGAAGAACCATTCTCAGGATTCCACCGTGACGGTAATAATCAACTTCTACATCTGAATCAAAACGTGCAAGCACTTCAAATTCAGTTACTTTTCCATTTTCATCAGTTGCAGTAACTGTCAGAATATCACGTGGTTTAACGTCATCGGTAATGTTAACAGAAATTGTTTCTTTACCAGTCAATCCAAGTGATTCAGCACTATCACCCTTTTTGAATTGAAGCGGAAGAACGCCCATAAACACAAGGTTTGAACGGTGAATACGCTCATAGCTTTCTGCGATAACAGTCTTAATTCCAAGAAGGTTAGTACCTTTTGCAGCCCAGTCACGGGATGAACCCATTCCATAGTCTTTTCCTGCAAGTACGACCAGTCCGGTATTATCTTCCTGATATTTCATACATGCATCATAGATCGCCATGACTTCGCCTGTTGGCCAGTACGTCGTGTAACCGCCCTCAGTTCCAGGAGCAATCTGATTACGAATACGAATATTGGCAAACGTACCACGCATCATCACTTCATGGTTACCGCGTCGTGAACCATATGAGTTGAAGTCACGGATTTCAACTCCGTTTTCACGAAGGTATTTTCCTGCCGGTGTGTCTTTACCAATTGCACCTGCCGGAGAAATATGGTCCGTTGTTACTGAGTCTCCAAATTTACCCACTACACGCAGACCGGCAAGCTTTTCAATTGCAGATGGGTGTTCAGTCAACCCTTCAAAGAAAGGAGGATTCTGAATATAAGTAGAGTCATTTGAGAATGCATACAGTGCATCATCATTTGTCTCAATTTCATTCCATCTTTCGTTATTATCAAACACACGCTCATACTCTTCACGGAAGAGTTCAGGTGTTACAGTTGATTTAACAATTTCATTTACTTCTTCAGTAGTCGGCCAGATATCTTTCAGGAAGATGTCCTGTCCGTCTTTACCCTTACCGATCGGATCTTTCTGAAGATCGATATCTACTGTACCTGCAAGTGCATAAGCAACAACCAGCGGTGGAGATGCCAGGTAGTTAGCACGTACTAATGGGTGGATACGTCCTTCAAAGTTACGGTTACCTGACAGGACTGATGACACAAGAAGGTCACTTTCTGAAATTGTTTTTTCAATTTCAGGGAGAAGCGGACCCGAGTTACCGATACACGTTGTACATCCGTAACCTACCAGGTCAAAGCCAAGACTAGCCAGTGGGTCAAGAAGGTTCGCATCGCGCAGATATCCTGATACAACTTTAGATCCAGGTGCTAATGAAGTTTTCACATATTTAGGAACCTCCATGCCAAGCTCAACTGCTTTTTGCGCAACTAAACCTGCACCCAGCATAACATAAGGGTTTGATGTATTCGTACAGCTTGTAATTGCAGCGATTGCAATTGCACCTGTCTTCATAGGTGCAACATCACCATTGCTGAATTCAACAACTGCTTCTTTATTGATTTCTTCTTTTTCAAGTCCGAATCCCTGAACGCCTTCTTTAGCTGTCAGCGCTTTATGGAATTCTTTTTGCATTGCTGATAATGGAATCAAATCCTGAGGACGCTTAGGTCCTGAAAGATTCGGTTCAACTTTAGATAAATCAAGCTCAACAACGTCTGTATAAGTCGGATCTTCTTTATCAGTCGTAAAGAACATATCGTTTAACTGAAGGTATTCTTTTACGACTGCAATATCACGATCGTCGCGGCCAGTCAGGCGCATGTAGTTAAGAGATTCTTCATCTACCGGGAAGAATCCGCAAGTTGCGCCGTATTCAGGTGCCATATTGGCAATTGTTGCTCGGTCAGCAAGCGGAAGGTTCGCAACCCCGTCGCCAAAGAATTCAACAAATTTACCAACAACACCTTTTTGACGTAGCACCTGAGTTACTTTCAGTGCAAGGTCAGTTGCTGTAGCACCTTGAGGCAACTCATTCGTCAAACGTACGCCAATTACTTCAGGAATCGGGAAATATGAAGGCTGGCCAAGCATTCCTGCTTCAGCTTCAATTCCGCCAACACCCCAGCCAAGTACGCCAATACCGTTGATCATTGTTGTATGAGAATCAGTACCAACAAGCGTATCAGGGAAAGCGATTGTCTCGCCTTCAGCGTTTTCAATTGCATGAACTACATTGGCAAGGTACTCAAGGTTAACCTGGTGAACGATACCTGTTGCAGGTGGTACAGCACGATAATTATCAAATGCTTTCTGTGCCCATGAAAGGAACTGGTAACGCTCAGCGTTTCTTTCAAATTCAAGATCCATATTTACCTGAAGAGCATCAGGTGTACCGTACTTATCTACCTGTACAGAGTGGTCAATAACAAGATCCACCGGGATTTCAGGATTGATTTTATCCGGAGAACCACCCATTTTAGACATAGCATCTCGCAGTGAAGCAAGGTCAACAACCGCCGGCACACCGGTAAAGTCCTGAAGAATAACGCGGGACGGTTTAAAAGGAACTTCAGAATCCTTTACGTCCTCTGATCCCCAGTTTGCTAGGTTTTTAATATGATCTTCTTTAATTACGCGGCCATCATACTGACGTAATACAGATTCTAAAAGTACACGAATCGAATATGGCAGCTTGGAGATGTTTGTCAGACCCTCTTGTTCAAGTGCTTTTAATTCATAATAATGATAGCGTTTACCTTCAAGTTCAAAAGATTTTTTCGATTGAAAAATATCCTGATTAGCCATCTTTTTTCCCCCTCTGAATAATTAGTAAAGCGACGTTATGTAACTTTTTTCGCACAATTCAATCTTAATACAACTGGCTTCATAAGTAAATATCAATAAAGTTATGTTGTTTGATAACTAAAACTTATCAATAAATAACTTTACGATTCGTTCTGTTAAAAAAACCTGATTTTAAGCGGATTATATTTTTATTTAATTGTTCACATGTCAAATAAGTGCTTTATCAGCATAATGTTATCAGCGAGCTTCCATTAATAAATGACTGATATTAAGCAGCCAGTGTTCACAGCCTTTAGGGGCCATGATCTGTACACCAATCGGCATACCTGCATTGTACACCGGTAGACTGATCGCCGGTTGCCCTGTTAAATTAGCCAGCTGAGTAAAAGGCGTCAACGTTAAGCTCGGCTCAAACATCTGGTAGATCAGCTCCTGCTGTTTTTCAGCAGAATAACTTCCTATTCCTTCAAGCTGTTTCACCATCTCGCCGTCGTGTGCAAGCGCACCTATTTCAGGAGCTGTGTGTGCTGTTGCCGGTGTGATATACAAATCATATTTCTGATGAAAATGATGCATCATTGCAGAAGCCTGATCCCATACACTGAGGCTTCTGCTGAACTCACCTGCTGAACACTTTAATCCGGCCTGATACAGCGCCCAGGATTCAATTTCCATATCGTAAACTGTCAGTTCCCTCTCCAATGACCTTTCGAGCTGGTAAATCATAGATGCCATTTCACCTGAGTTCATCAGATAATATTGTCTCATAAGCTCAATGCCATCAATATCAGGCTTTGCTTCTTCACATGAAAACCCCATCGCTTCAAGCGCTGCAACAGTTTTCATGACCGCCTGCTCAGCCTCGGGACTTACCGGCGTACCAACAGGCGAAACAGTGGAATAGGCAATTGTAAATGAATGCTTAGAGTTAAGTGATTTTATGTATCCTTCTTCATATAAAGGTGTATGAAAAGCAGCTTCCCTTTGATAAACCTGCATACTTTCAAGTAATTCAGCAGTATCTCTAATAGACTTTGTTAGAAAAAAGTCTATAGCAGCTCCCTGCCATTGCCTGCCTGTGCCTGGTCCAACCGGCATTCTGCCTCTGGTAGGTTTTAACCCGATCAATCCTGTAAATGAGGCAGGTATTCTAATAGAACCTCCGCCATCACTTGCCCCGCCCAGTGGAACCATACCGGATCCAACTGCTGAAGCTGCTCCTCCACTCGAACCGCCGGGAGAAAAATCTTTATGATGAGGATTCCTTGATGGTCCATGCAATTCCGGTTCAGTAATATTCTTCAAACCGAATTCCGGAGCATTCGTATGTCCCAGAATGATAAAACCGGATTTTCTTACAGACTCAGTAAAAAAGCTGTCACGTTGTGCAACAACATTTTTAAGCAGCTTTGACCCGGCGGTTGCAGGAGAACCTTTCACTTGCTGCGACATATCCTTTAGTAAGATTGGGACTCCGCTGAATGGTGCGTCGAGATCCGGATTTTTTGCTTCTTCAAAAGCCTTTTCAATTCTTAGGTTTGTAATAGCATTCAGGTCCGGGTTTGTTTTTTCAATGATCTTTACAGCTGCTTCAACAGCTTCTGTTGAGGTTATTTCACCTGATTTAATTAAACCTGCAAGTTCACTTGCATCTAAGCGGGTATACTCTTTAGGTTTCATAAGAAGGTTTCACTCCTATCTTGGCGCTCTGAATCCTGCCTCTATTGCATCTGCTTCAGTACAAAACCATTCTTCAGGTATTGTCTGCTCATAGTATGCAGAAGATTCGGTGTGGTAAATTTTATCTCCGCGCGAATTAATATTTCCTTTTATATTACAGCTTTCATCAGATTTTTCAGATGAACCTTTGTCTGCATGTTGATAATTTTCAACTGACCATATACCTTTTTCATCAGTCTTTGCTTTGCGCTCGATATCCCTGAATTCATCAACGTATTTTGTATTAGGCGGATAAACAGACACTCTTGCCAGACCTTCTTTTAATATCATTTCATTCAGCATTTGATCATCAAGCCACACATAAGCTAGTAATCTGCCATATCGATCTCTTTCGGACACATCAAGTTCAAGCTCCACCTGGTCACCTTCAAATTGTGAAGTAAACTCAGAAGCCTCAGGTCCGAAGGGTTCAACTCCAATGGTCGGGTGTTTGGTCTCGGGTGTGTCAATTAGCAGAAGTCTGATTCTCTCTTCAGTGCCATCTTCAAACTGAACGTCGAGCGTGTCCCCATCAACAACGTAAATAATTTCTCCTGTGAGACTGCTTTCCTGACACCCGGATAACAGCAGAATCATGACTAAAAAAATAAACCTTTTCATAGTGCCTCCTGCTTAAGGGTGTTTATTTTTATAATCCTCATAAAAACCGAGTACATCCTCTACATATTCGTCACTCCGGTTATATAGAAATATTGCTTTTTCTAGCTCACCATCTGAAGCCCCATTCTGTGAGAGGTAATTAGCTGCACTAAAAACGGCATCTTCAAGATCGTAAGGGTCTGCCACACCGTCATTGTTTGCATCCACACCATAACCGCCGTACATTTCGATAGCTGCCGGATCGGTTAATTCCTCCTGTGGAATATTTCCTTCTCCGAGTCCTTCACAACTCGGGTGTGTCCATCCGATAAACGTACATGGCATAAACTGCATATGCCCTTCTGCACCAACTGGTGAAACGAGTGTATCCATAGTTGAAAAACGAGTTTCCACACGATGATGTGCAGCTAAAAGCCTCCAATCCATGTTGTACTCCTCACCGGCTTTTTTATAAATACTAATATTTTCATCTGGTATTTCAAGTTCCATCGGCATTCCATTTTCTTCTAAAAGATCCAGTGTCTTTCCCATATAGCTGTCATCACTCAACAATACAAAAGCAGCGGAAAATATAATAATCGAACATACTGCAAAAAATAAAGCAGCAACTCTTTTCCACTTCAAAACTTTTCTTTTCTTTTTTGTACTCAACCTGTTAACCTCTTTCATCTTCAGTCACTTCTCTATTGTAACGGATCGGACTCTTGCTGAACAGAAATTACAAGCGACTGTAATGAATCATGAGCCGGATTGATTTTCTTTTATCACTTTGTTCAGCTTTTCAATTGAAGAAATCATCTGTTTGATCTCATCACTTGTCAGATGAACGTAATATTCATTTTGGATTTTACTATTAAACTCTTCCAGTCTTCTTGCAAACATTCTGCCTTTTGGTCCAAGATATATTAAAGTTTCTCTTAAATTTTCAGGGTTTTTTTCTCTCTCAATAAATCTTTCTTTTTCTAACTTTGCTACTACCTGACTGATTGCGCTTTTTGAAACCTGAAATTCCTCTACCAGTTCTTTAGCTGTTAAGGGTGCATTTGTAACACAATACATTAAGTAGTTTTCCTGCTGATCTGTAAGGTTAAACTGTTCCAACGTGTCCAATTCCCTTGAAAGCAAGTCGCTCATTTCGTCAATTGTTGCATGTAGTCTTTTTATATCAAAGTGTGTAGTTGTCATGGAATTCTCCTAAATAGTTAAGTGAACTTAACTTAACTATAGCGACAAATTTATCTATTTTCAAACATAATTTCTGATGCTATGTCTGATTATAACTAAAATAAATGTAAACTAGATCCCACAGTTACACTCTCCTGATAGTATCCGCACCAAATAAACGTTATTTGCATTGGGTCGCTTAGTTAAGGCTCCAGCCCACCTCCTCGCCCTTTTTTCTGCGTGTCTCACCTGTCCTGCTTCCTTAAACGGACTCATTCGCTTTTGCTACTATTTACAGCTGTGCTAAAAATGAAAAATCCCCTTTGCGTAATATCGCAAAGGGGGATTTTCGCTTATTCATTCACTTGTTTTTCTTCTTTTTTCTGTCTCTTCGGTTTAATCATTAATCCAAGCTCTTTTCTCTCCTGATTCAACGCTTTATAGGTTGAAATCATCATTAATATCATAATAAAGGAGAATGGAAAGGCTGCTACAATTAATGCGTTTTGAAGTGCCTGCAGGCCATCCGCTGATAATAGAATAACTGCCACAGCTGACTGGGCAAGCCCCCATGTAAGCTTAACAGTATTAGGAGGAGTTAATGAACCATTTGTTGTCTGCATTCCTAATACAAAAGTAGCTGAGTCGGCTGAAGTAATAAAGAAAGTGCTGATCAGTAAAATCGCAATTACTGATAAAACAATTCCAAGCTGGTATTCATTAAATACCGCAAACAATACTTCTTCTGTCAGCAGTCCTGTGAGGTCAACATTACCCTGTTGCTGAACATTGATCGAACTTGAACCAAACACAGCAAACCAGAAGAAACTTACGAGCGATGGCAGTACAAGAACACCTGCCATAAATTCTCTGATTGTACGTCCACGGGATACCCGGGCGATAAAGATACCTACGAATGGTGACCATGAAATCCACCATGCCCAATAAAAAATTGTCCAGGCATTAATCCAGTCACGATTCCCCTGGTCAAGTGGTGCAATTCTAAAGCTCATTTCAAGTAAATTTTGGGCATATGCCCCAAGAGAATTAGTAAATAAATTCAAAATCAGCATTGTTGGACCAATGATTAACATAATGATCATTAACGCGAGTGCCAAAACCATATTTGTGTTAGATAAGTATCTGATCCCTTTACTGATACCGCTCCATGCTGAAATCATAAACAGAACTGTAACAACCGCAATGATTGCTACTTGTACCGGGAAACTGATTTCAATACCTGTTAAATAAGCCAGACCGCCATTAATTTGAATGGCTCCGAACCCTAATGTTGTCGCCACACCAACTACGGTAGCAAACACGGCAAGAACATCAACGACAGTACCCCAGCCACCACGCATTTTATCACCAAATAGCGGTACCAGAGTTGCTGAAACCAGCCCTGGTTCACCTTTACGGAATTTAAAGTATGCAAGAGCAAGCGCCACTACAGCGTAAATAGCCCATGCATGCAATCCCCAGTGAAAGAATGTGTACTGCATTGAATCTTTAAGCGCCTGGTCACTGCCAGCTTCTGCTAATGGAGGGTTTCCTGCAAAGTGCAGCATTGGTTCAGCTGCCCCCCAGAAAACAAGTCCAATCCCCATTCCTGCACTAAATAACATTGCAAACCATGTACCTGTTGAATATTCAGGACGCTCATCAGGTTTCCCAAGTCTGATCTGTCCAATTGGTGTAACAGCTAAAATAATGCAAAATATAACCATACCAGTAACGATAATTAAGTAGTACCAACCAAAGGTTGATGAAATAAATGCCTGTAAATTAGCAGTAGCCTCTTCAAAACTTGATGGTGCTGCGATTGCATAAATGACTGCTGCTAATACAATTGCTAATGTAATCCAAAAAACACTCGATATCTTTTTCATTTTACTCTCCTTCCATTTTTTTATTGTCCCTGTACATGTATTTACAAAAAATAGGGAAATAGTTGCCTGGTAACTAGGGACTATACATATATACCCTCAACAAGCTTTTGAAAACACGTTTTTGATCGTATCATACTATTCTGATGGGTTACAAGTAATATTGGTTTTAAAAAAGAGGCTGGGACAAAACCAGTGAATAATTGAAAATGTCCGCGGGAAGGTGCAACCTTCCCACGGACATTTTTTTATAATGAACGTAAATTTTAG
>NZ_JXRQ01000017.1 GCF_000829445.1 Jeotgalibacillus alimentarius | reverse complement strand
ACCAGCACAAATATTTGGTAATAAAAGGCGCCGACCATCTTTTTAGATGATCAGCGCCTTTTATTTTAGTCTTTGGCTAGTTTTTGTCCCAGCCTCTTTAGGAAAAAATATCTAGTTTTCAAAAGAATCTTCGACAAGCGGTTCGCTTGGCATGTCCGGACCGGTTATGCCGGTTTCAAACTGACTCTGATCTTTAAATGATGATTCATTTTCTTGAGGCTGCTGATCCTCTTTATTCTGTTCTATTTCATGATCTGCTATACCTTCATCAATATTTGATTCTGAAAACTCTTCTGCAACACTACCGGTTGAATCATCTTCCTCATCAATTTCAGCTTCTGAGATATTTTCAGCCTCCGGGGTGTTTTCCTGTTCCTGAGCAGGCATATCAGGCAATTCTTCATTACGATCAGAAAGAATAATAAGAACAATTAAAACTGCACTCATCATCAGCATGGTCGACATTGTACTGAGTAATATCCACTGTCTGCGGTTCAAATTGATCCTCCTCTGATTAATAAGTTGTCAGCTTTAATTGTTTTTGAACCCAATAAACACCTCTTTGCCAAAACGATAAACTTCCCTGAAACTCTTCAAGCGGAACTGTATACTCTGCACCCTCATTTGTCCAAAGCTGGTTAAAGTACTGTTCTGTATCCTGCATGACCTGGCTGTTCAAAGGACCTGAGATTGTCAGGTTATTTTCCAGATTATAATTTTTCATATTCCTCATTGTAAAGTTAGCTGAACCTGAGATGATGATTCCTTCATTCTCTAATTTAACAAACATCATTTTAGGATGGTATTGTTCTATATCCACATTGTACCATCGAATATTAATCGCATCATCTGTATTTTCATTTAACTCATTTATAACCGGTCTGTTGGGCAGCCCTGTCTTTTTATTGCCAAAAGCGGTTTCATTCGGGTCAAGTATAAACGATACTGCAATACCCTCTATTGCAGCAGTTTCTAATGCTTCAACAATGTCAGGCTCCGAAAGATAGAACATAGCAAGCCAGATCTCATCTCCTGGCTTTGCTTTTGATATCGCATCAAGTACTTGTTTTCTGGTTTCTCCTTCCGTTGTATAAACCAGATCAAGCTCGCCGCGCGGATTACCTTCTGCTGTGTACTCAGGAAACGTAACATCACTTCCTGACATGTCAGCTACCGCTTCTTCAGCATTTAACATATCTGAGATAATCGCACCAGTCACTTCATAAGCCACGTTGTTGTGAAATCCGGATTCATTATGCGCATTTGCTGAGAGTATCATGGCACTCTGATCTGTAATGACAGCCTTCCGGTGATTAGCCTTTATATTTGCGAGCGACAGATATGATCTGAGCGTCATCTCAGGTCCTCCATCAACAAATGGATTTATTATCCATCCTCTCCCTTCCTGTCCCAAATATTTAGGACCCATTCTCCAAGCCGACGAGTAAATCGGTGTTGAATCTCTCAGCGGGTCAAGATTTGTAATGACCACTTCAATTCCTGCATCCTTCATAGGTTCAAGCCAGGCTCCTTCATATGACCCGTAGCCTGTATTAAAAGGATCTGTAATGAATATGATCGGCATGTCAGGGTTTTTATTTTTCTTGTCCACGAGCTTATCCATTAGCTCGCCGCTGATATCAGGATAACCTTTATCCTCGCTGACTCTCCCATCCATCATAAACATATCAATCACGATAAATTCTTGGGACTCATCGATCATTTCATAGATTCTATTAAAAATCTGATGATCCAGCCGTCTTTGATCACCTTCCATATAAGTAAGATCTCTGTAAAAAGTAACAGATTCTGATTTAATGGTGTTACTTCTGTAAGATATCCCTTCCGGAAGCGGTTTGTATTGATGATAAACCATTATTGTGAAGTAAATCAGTAAGAATGATAGAATATACCATCTTTTTTTCTTATACCATTTCTTTTTCAATCAAATTCCTCCGAATTAACTGTCACCCAGGGCTTTGAGGTCAGCAATAATTTCATCCTCAGGTACTGACTGATATCCATCATAGCTTTTAACGACCATTCCATCTGGGCTGATCAGATAGATACTTGTAGGGTGACTCATCTGATCAGAATTAGGATCATCAACTACCAGCCCCTGAAATGACTCCAGAGCAAGCTCGCTAATCTCTTCAAATTCATAACCTGTTAAGAAATCCCATTTTTCTTTATTCAGTTCATATCTTCCCATGAACACTTTCAAAGCTTCTTCGGTGTCCTGCTGAGGGTCTACACTGAATGATAACATTCTGTACTGATCAATACCCTCATCTTCAATTGATTGCTGGAGACCAGTCATATTATATGTCATAGGTGGACAGACAGTATCGCAGTTTGTAAAGATAAAGTTGGCGATTACAGGGGTGCCTTCAAGATCTTTATTCGTCACTTTCTCACCATCCTGATTTGTATATTCAAAACTTATAAGTTCTCTTTCCATATTTCCTTGAAAATCAGACGAACATGCTGAAATAAGCAAGGTTGCAGCAATTAGAAAGATCATTTTTTTCATAACCGTACTCCTTTATATCACACTATGATCCTAATGCTACAAAACTACCGAAGCTGTTACAACAAAACCTTTGCAATTTACTTGTATATATTGTGACAGATGGTCTTTATTCTAAGATAAACCTGGTACTGCTTCCCCCTTTTGATGAAAAGACTTCAAGTCTCGCATCAATCCGCTCCTTCAGTTCAGGAACGTGAGAAATGACTCCAACCAGTCGTCCACCTGCCTGAATATCCATAAGAGATTCTATCGCCTGATCAAGTGACTCAGGATCAAGCGTGCCGAATCCCTCGTCTATAAACATTGTTTCTAGAGATACTCCCCCTGCATACGATTGAACAACGTCAGCCAGTCCCAGCGCAAGTGCCAGTGAAGATTTAAATGCTTCTCCTCCTGACAATGTTTTAACATGTCTCTGTTGTCCGGTATAGTGATCCATAACAAGAAGTTCAAGTCCTCCCTGCTTATTCCCTTTCGAACGGTCTTCTTTTCGGTGAAGTTCATACCGGCCGGATGTCATTTTAAGCAGCCGCTCGTTAGCAATAATTAGAATATCCTCCAAATAATATGCAAGCACAAAACGTTCAAACGTTAACTTTAATTCATTTTGACCATTTGCCATTTCAGATAGAAAGCCTGTCAGTTTGTAACGTTTTTCAATTTCTTCTGAAGCTGAGATATTTTGTTCAAGTTGCAGCAGGATCTGCTCATGATGATGAACAAAACCTGAAAGGGTTGATACTTTTTCCTCAAAACCTGCAATATCATTTTCAATTTTTTCTTTTTCAGCATGATAAATGCTTATATCCGGCTTTGAAACTCCCTTTAGATCATTTGAGAGTTTTTCCATATATTCCTTCAGTGAATACTTTTTCTTTTCATATTGAGACACCCTATTTTCAAGGCCCGCTAACTTTTGAGGTTCGAGTCTCGCGGCTTTTAAATCTTCCGGCTGACTGAACCCGGAATTTTCAAGAGCTGTATTGAACTGCTGCTTTGCATGATCTAATGCAACCTGAGCACCAGTAACCTCATTTGCTGCACTTTTTAATCGCTCTGTTAAAGCACTGGATTCATTTTCAGCGTCATAGTACTTCTTTTCTGCTTCACTCATTTGATTGCTGTACTGACGAATGCTCTCCTGTAATAATGCGATCTCTTCTTGCAACACAGACACATTGAAATACTTTTCTGGTATCTCACTTTTTAATTGTGTGACCTGGCTCCTGCAGCTGATATAATCATCCCTCTTTTTTTGTACGATCACTTCAGCACTTTCGATGTGCTTCTTAATAACAGACCTTTCCTGTTCAAACGCTTCTCTTCCGGCAGAAGGTTCACCTGCGTTCAGTTTTTTTGATAATAAAAGCTGTTGATTTTCAAGCTGGTTTTCAGATGATTGATAATCCTCCAGACTTTTCTGATCATGAAAAGCTTCTGAGGCCTGGATATCCTGAGAAACTCCGTCTATATCCGTTCTGATTCCTTCCATTTTTTGTTTCAAATAATCACATGCGCTTTCAAGCCTGATCAATTCAGAATGCAAAGATTGAAGATTTTTATGATGCACAACCGGATCAGCTTTTAAGTCGCCACCTGTCACTGCAGGTGCGGGATGATGTTTAGAACCGCATACAGGGCAGGGTTCATCATGTGTTAATTGCTTTGAAAGTTCGATTGCAAAATTTGCAGACTGTTCGTGTAACGCCTGATCAAGCGCTAACTGCTCTTTTTTTTGATTCTCGACAGCTTCCGAATAATTTTTTTCTTTTTGAATCAAGTCTGCTTTCAGCTGCTGTTCTGTCGTCTTGTATTGGTTCAGTTTCTTAAACAAATTAATTATTGTTTTTACATGATGCAGTTTAACTTTATTCTCAGAGAATGTCCGCTGTGCTTCCAGCCAATTCTGCTGCTCTTTCAAAAGTTTTTCAATTTTATCTTCGTTTTCACTCAGCTCATTTTTCAGTTTATCCAGTTTTTCTTTTTCCCTGACCCCGTCACTAGCAAGGTTTGTTAACTCCTTTGACTTCAGCTGATAAGATTCTGCTTTAGCTTTAAAACTCTCCAGCTCGGACACTTTTTTCTCTTTGGCTTCAATTTCAGGTTTTTGTTTTAATAAAACCTGAAGACTTTGCTCATACTGATCACGTTTTTTATTCATCTCTGAAAGCTCTTTATCTGTTTTATCCTTGAATTGAATCCTCCGTGCCAGTTCTTCTTTTTTATAACTGATTTCCTGGAAGTATGGCCATATGACCTCTGCATCTTTGGCAATAGAAATGTCAGATTTACATTTTGCGATCTCTTCCTTATGATTATCCAGTTCTTTTAAATCACTAACTGCCTGGTTATATTCTTTAAATGTCCGCTCTATGTAAAGCGCATTTTCAATTTTTATCAGTACATTTTTATATTCTTCTCTTTGTTTAGTTATTTTATTTTTGAGGTTGTTTAATTTTTCATTCTGAGTTGCTACTAAGTTTTTTGCTAGCGAATGAATTTTTTGAGCATGTATATTTTCCTGATTTAACGCTTCTTCAAGTTCTTCATGGTCAAGAGGATCAATAGATTCATAGAGTCGGCCCCTTTCATGTGAAAATCTTTCAACATCGCTTCGCAATTCCTTAGACTTTGTTTTTAGATACTCCTGAAAATAACGGTATGATTCAGTATGAAACAACTTCTGGAGAATCCTTTCCTTGTCTGTACTGTCTGAAGTTAATAAGGTTCTGAATTCCCCTTGAGGAATCATCAGAATCTGTTTAAACTGATGGAAGTCGAGCTGCATTAATCTATTGACCTGATCTTCTGTCTCACTGATATTTGAAGCGATTAATTGTTCTTCTCCATCAATTCTTTCATAAAATTCAGCTTTTGCATTGATGGTTGTATATCCCTCCCCCCTTGATTTCTTCTTTTGCTGAATTGGGGATCTGAGTATTCGATACGTTCTACCTTTTAATAAAAATGTAAAATCAACACTTGTCTGAAGGCTCTCTTCAGCAAAATCACTGCGCAAATCCTGTGCAGAGCGTTCCTCTCCACTTGTCTTCCCGTAAAGTGCAAAAGCGATTGCATCAAAAATTGTTGTCTTACCCGCACCGGTTTTACCGGAAATCACAAACATTGTTTTTGATCCCAGTTCACTGAAGTCAATTGTCTCTATACCTGCATAAGGACCGAATGCATGCATAACGAGTTTTAGCGGTCTCACGTCTGATCACTTCCTTTAATAGATAAATCCATCGTGCGGATTAATTCATCTTCCATCTCATCTGTCCAGTCAGCCTCTGTCACATACTCAAAGAACCGCTTAAACAGCTCAGTATCCGATAAATGATCATGTTTTTTCCTGATCGGCTGTTCGCGTTTACTATCCCGGACTGCTCTTTCTCTTTCAAGGTGAAGTACATTAGGATAAACAGATCTCAGCTTGTTAATCGGATCAATCAGTGACCCTTCATCAGTCAGCACAGCTTTAATATAATCATTTTTGTGATGATAAAAATCCGCCTTGAGCATCTCCTCTAAAGAGCCCTTAAGAATCACCAGGTCTCTTTCAGGCGTTAAAGGGATCTCTTTAACTGTTGTTTCACCGTTTTCGATAGAAACACATTTGACCATTTTCTTATGGCCGGCTTCTGAAAAGGAATACTTGAGAAGAGAACCTGCATAATGAACTTTCTCATCATTGATCGCATAGGGACTGTGGAGATGTCCCAGAGCGGTATATGTAAACGGCTCAAATAATTCCTTACTTACAGTGCCGGCTCCCCCAACAGATAAAGTTCTTTCAGAGTCACTGGTCGTACCACCACTGACAAACGAGTGGCCAATCAGCACTTCAGGATATTTTCCAAATTCCCTGTCCCCGCAAATCACATTGATTGTCTCTTTCATCGCATCATGATGTGACAAAATAGAGTCATTTTTTAATAATCCTCTTATAACACCCGGCTCTGCATAAGGAACTGAATGAAATCTCACACCCTTTATTTCAACAGGCAGCTGATCCGGCCGCCATTTCCCCGTCACATGAAGGTCAGAGTGTTTATACCACTCGGAGCCGAATGCAATTCTATCAGCGCTGTCATGATTCCCTGATATAGCGATGACCGGTATTTCCATTTCCACATTCAATGTATATAACGTTTTGTTCAACAGATTGACAGCATCAGCAGGCGGTACAGAACGATCGTAAAGGTCTCCTGCGATGATAATAGCGTCAGGCTTTTCCTGCGCTGCAATTTCTATAAACTGATCAAGTATACATGCCTGATCCTCTGTCATATACACACCATGGACAAGCTTACCTAAATGCCAGTCAGCTGTATGTAAAAACTTCATTTAAATTCCCCCGTCAATTATTGATCTCCCTATTATAACAGAACAGGCGTTTGTTATAAGTCCAAATCTTTTCCATTATTTACAGAATGAATAAAAATTCATACTTTTGACTGATTTATTAATTTGAATTTTCAGATATCATTGTATATACAACCGAAAGGAGGACCTGCTATGAGAAAAATTGAAACAGAATACGTTGAACATCATGAGCTTGAATCAGAAGATTATATCCGCGTAACAGCTGACAACGAAAATATTTATGAAGTCCGCCGTGAAAACCTTCACCAGTTACTCTCTCTTGGCTATCGTCAGATAAAATGATTACTGATTCCTTCCTGTCACATATAAATACACTGTATTTACAATTAACCATAATTGAAGCCAGTTCTTGAAGCCTTCAGTAAACTCCTTTATAATGTTTGTAGATTAACTGAACGGAGTGACTGATGTGCTTGAAGGCTGGTTTTTATGGTTTATTCTTTTTTGGGTCGTCGTACTTGTCTCTTTGTTTGCAATCGGCGGATTTTTCATGTTCAGAAAGTTTCTGAAGAGAATGCCTAAAGAAGATGGAAAGTCTGATCTTGATTGGGAAGAACATTATATAGACAGAACAATTCACCTTTGGGGGCCTGGTGAAAAAGAGTTGTTAAATGAACTCGTCACCCCTGTTCCTGAGCTTTTCCGTGATGTAGCCAAGCAGAAAATTGCAGGTCATATCGGGAAACTGGCAATTGATGAAAATGCCAGTCAAATCACACTGGATTTAATTATCAGGGGCTATATTGTTGCTACTCCGAAGCGGGATCATAAATTTTTACGTAAAAAACTGGACGAATTAAATATTGATATTACCCAATATGAAGATTTATTTGCAGTATAAAAAAACATCACTCAATGAGAGTGATGTTTTTTTATACTTTAAACTAACTGAGCAGATCGTGATGAGTCGTTTTTCTCCATTTTTTTGAAGTGAAGCAACATTGCACTTCTCCACGGAACGATCATGCCAAAAGCCAGTATCCAAAACATCCCACTTAATGTCCCAACATCAATGGTCGTGCTCAAAACCAGCTTCATAATCACTCTGACCGCTAAAAGACCGATTAAGATGAACGGAAAAGCTTTCGATGCTTTTAAGTAAATGCCGTCTTCCCTTTGTTCAAACTTTGAAGTTTTTATTAATACAATTGAAAATACAGCACCGACAACCAGTGCTTCTAATGCTTCAAGGGGAGTCACCCGGAAATAAGGAAATATAAACATCAATGCACCCGTACTCATAAAGATCGGCGGCAGGAATATTTTTTTTGCTGTGACAGGTTTTTTAGCAGCTTTTAACCTGATAATAAATACAGCAGCCCCCATAAAAATTGCAGCTATTGTTGATAGATAAACAAGCATATACACCCATCCTTAAATCAAAACATATAAACCTCCATTAAGTATAATGGAGATTACCTGTTTTGTAAAAGGAGCTTTAGCATATCTATTTGTTAATGACTCTGCTTAGAGATTCCACTACGCGGTTACTGTCAAACGGCTTTACAATAAAGTCCTTTGCACCTGCTTCAATGGCTTCAATCACCATTTTCTGCTGTCCCATTGCTGAACACATAATAATTGTGGCACGCGGATCTTCTTTTAGAATCTCTTTAGCAGCCGAGATTCCATCTAAAACAGGCATGGTGATATCCATCGTGACAAGGTCTGGATTTAAGGATTTATACTTTTCTACAGCTTCTTCACCATTCTCCGCTTCTCCCACCACTTCAAAAGTGGAATTTTCCAGCACATTCTTTAATGTCATTCTCATAAATTTCGCATCATCGACAACAAGAACTTTTGTCATGTGTATCACCCTTTTAATGTAGTTAATATTAACTATACAACTAAACTAAAAGTCCTTCAAGAAATAACCTGAAAAACATAAAAAAAACGGCGATATATCTCGCCGATCTTTTAATAGCAGTTTTATTAAATTGCTAAAATCCTTTAAAATTGCCGAAGATAGGTAGTAAAATGTTGATAATCCAATTTAGACCATCGAAAAATAAAACGATACCCATTCCGATCATAATTGAACCGCCGACTTTCATAATAATCATGCTTTTCTTTTTTATCCAGGTTAATTTACCTAGGAAAAATGATAAAACAAAAAATGGCACTGCAAAACCAAGAAAATAAGCAAACATATAAGCAAAACCTGATCCTGGATTAGTTGCTGATAGAGTGAAAATCGCTCCTAAAATAGGCCCTGAACACGGCGTCCACCCTGCTGCAAATGCAAGACCGATCAATAACGAACCAGCATATCCCGCCGGACGATTTTTAAAATTCACCCTTCTTTCCTTCATCAGAAATTCAGGCGAAAACAATCCTACTATTATTAATCCGAAAATGACAATTAAAATTGCCCCCACCTGACGAATTGTATTTTCATACTGTATAAATACATCTGCTACCCAAGTTGAAGTAAATGCCAATCCTATAAATACGAGCAAGAATCCCAGCAAGAAAAATAAAGTATGAAGAAGACTGGCTTTTTGCTTCATTCCATTTCCCTTTGAAAGGTTCTCAACCGACATTCCGGTTATATATGACAAAAAGGCTGGATAAAGCGGTAGAACGCAGGGAGAAATAAAGCTTAGAAACCCTGCTCCAAATGCCCAAAGTATATTTAAATCTGCCATTCAAACACCCCGATCGCTTTTCAATAATATTATTTTAACAAATTGGCTGTTGATTCACATTGTCATACAGTCATTCTTCATGTAAGATTTGAAGAAATGTTATAAATCTGACACAAATCAACTTGTAAAAAGATTGGAATAAGGGATTAATTTCTTTTCAATCTCCTAATTTTTCTGTATACTAGACCCTAAGTATATAGAATGACAAATAATGTATAGGGTCCCTAAAGGATCCTGATGAAAGGGTAGACTTTGAATGGGGGATCAACAAAAGAAGCTACTTGAAGCCATTGAAAATAAGCGGCAGGTGTTGATTCATACCGCTGCAAAAGAAGGGTTGTCCTCTCCTACTGCTGTACGTTATTCTCAGGAACTGGATGACCTGCTGAACGAATTTGAAAAAACACATGCTTACAAATCGGCTGCTTTTGAATTGCCTGCTAAATAAAAAAGACTTCTATTACAGGAAGTCTTTTTTATTATATGAAAATTTGATTTTAAAATAACTCTTTATCATAAAACACATAATAAAAGCACTTCTATTTAAAGAAGTGCTGTCAATTTATTATTTACCCTGTTGCTTATTCATAGCGCTCATCATCTGATTGATTTTCTTCTGCGACGGTTTCATTCCCATCTGCATCATCATCATGCGAAGCATTTGCTCATTGATTGGCGGGTTCTTTTTAAGATAAGTCATCATATATTTACGTGCGATGAAAAATCCAAGTGCGACTCCGGCCAGCAAAGCAACAACAATTAATACAATTGCAAGCCATAATTCCATTTCGTATTGCCTCCTATTTGTTACTTTCATATAAAAGTGTACAAGAACAAAGAACATTATACAATGATTTATTACATAAAAACACTGTTTTACATTTGAATCTTTTTGATTGTATAAACTACTTCGTTTTAATGCATAAAAACTGGCGGGATTTCATTCCCGCCAGTTTGATCATGTTATTAACCTTTAATCAAAGCTTCAACGCGTTTCACAACATTTTCCGGTGTAAATCCGTACTTTTCCAGTACTGTACCACCTGGCGCTGAGGCACCGAAAGTATCAATACCAAGTACATCACCATCAATACCTGTGTAGCGTTCCCAGCCAAGCGGAGATGCCATTTCAATCGCAAATCGCTTTTTAACGTTAGCAGGCAGTACAGACTGTTTGTACTCAGTAGACTGCTTCTCAAAACGGTCCCATGATGGCATTGAAACTACTGCAGCATCAATATCTTTCTCACGCAGAATCTGTTGCGCTTCGTATGCCAGACTTACTTCTGAACCACTGGCTATCAGAAGCACATCAGCTTCATCTTTTTCAGAAGGAGATACTATATAAGCACCTTTTTTAACTCCTTCATAAGCTGTATCAGCTGTTCCAGGAAGTGTTGGAAGACCCTGACGCGTCAATACCAGCGTAGTAGGATGATCAGTTGCTTCCATTGAAAGCTTCCATGCTGCTGAGACTTCATTTCCATCAGCAGGACGCACTACGGATAGTCCAGGCATTGCTCTTAATGAAGGAAGCTGCTCAACAGGTTCATGTGTAGGGCCATCTTCTCCGACAGCAATGCTATCGTGTGTAAACACATAAGTGACTGGAACACCCATTAGTGCTGACAGTCTGATAGCAGGACGTACGTAATCGCTGAATACAAAGAATGTACCTCCATATACACGTAATCCCCCGTGTAAAGCCATACCATTAAGTGCAGTTCCCATCGCAAATTCACGGACACCAAACCAGATATTACGTCCATCAGGTGTTTCAGCTGTAAAATCAGCTTCATCTTTCATCATCGTATTATTTGAACCCGCAAGGTCTGCAGATCCTCCGAATAAAGTTGGAACTGTTTTAGAAATTGCATTTAGTACTTCCCCTGAAGAAGCACGGCTTGCGAGTGCTTTACCTTCTTCATATACCGGGATGTCCTGATCCCATCCCTCAGCAAGCTTTCCTTCAATCGCATCTAAAAGCTCCTGAGCCAGTTCAGGGTAAGCTTTTTTGTAGCTTTCAAACTTTTCATTCCACTCATTTTCTTTTTCAGAACCATTTTTACCTACAAGCTGCTCAAAGCGCTCATAAACTTCGTCAGGTACATAAAACGATTCTTCTGCTTCCCACTGATAAGCTTCTTTAGCGAGAATCGTCTCATCATTACCGAGTGGGGCACCGTGAGCTTTTGAAGTACCTGCTCTATTTGGAGAACCAAAACCGATCACAGTTTTAATCTCAATCATTGTAGGACGGCTTGAATCAGCTTTTGCTGCCTTAATCGCATCAGCAACTTCTGCTACATCATTACCATCATCAACGCGGATGTATTGCCAGTTATAAGATTCAAATCTCTTTTTTACACTCTCTGAAAATGAGCGATCCAAATCGCCATCTAACGAAATATCATTTGAATCATACAGCACAATTAATTTATCAAGCTGTAAGTGTCCTGCAAGTGAAGCAGCTTCAGAAGATACACCTTCCATCAGGTCGCCGTCTCCACAAAGCGTATAAGTAAAGTGGTCAATTACTTCATGACCTTTGCGGTTGTATTTAGCACTTAAGTGCTTTTCAGCCATGGCCATTCCAACAGCCATTCCAATTCCCTGTCCAAGCGGCCCGGTAGTTGCCTCCACACCTTTAGTATGTTTATATTCAGGGTGACCTGGTGTCTTAGATCCCCATTGTCTGAAGTTTTTAATCTCATCCAGGCTCAGGTCATATCCTGATAGGTGAAGCAGACTGTATAGCAGCATCGAGCCATGCCCTGCTGAAAGTACGAATCGGTCACGATCGAACCAGTCAGGATTTTTCGGGTTATGATTCATAAATTGAGTCCATAACGTATAAGCGAACGGTGCAGCTCCCATCGGAAGACCCGGGTGTCCTGAATTCGCTTTATCAATTGCATCAATTGATAGCGTTCTAATCGTGTTAATTGCTAAATCATCTGTCTTGTTAAACATCAAATACATCCTTTCTATTCACACGTGATACGTCTTATTGTACAAAAAATAAGAGGAGATGTACAAACATCTCCCCTAAAAAACAAAACTACCGATTAATTTATTTAATTAAAGCTATATCAGTTCATTTTATTCCTTTTTTTAGCATCTTTCAACTTATCCGGGGTCACGTCTTTTCCTTCCGGATCAATGACTGTGACATTTTCGATCGTCTGCTTCATTGAACCCCGGAATGCCTGGAGATACTCCTGTCTGAGTTCCTGCTGCTCTTTAGCTTCCTCACTTGTAAGTGAGTCATCTTTTGATTTAGCTGATAGTTCATTAATTCTTTTGATCTTGTCTTCAGATAACATTTCATTCACCCTCTCTTTCAGGTATGCTTCTATGTATGTTAAAAGAAAGATAGAGGTTTGACAAGCATTAAGATTATTCAGAAACAGATTCCATGTATTCCACGTATCTTCTGTGAACGGTGGCTTTAGAAACGGGATGACCAAGCCCTCTGAGAACAGAAGATATTTCATTAAATGTTAATCCGTTTCTGCGCAGCCGTACAATTTCATCTATTGGTATTTCAATTTTATCCCTGCCATCTTTATTCCCGCGGTTTTTAAGGTTTTTCTGAGGCTTGAATCCCTGTTCAATAGCCCTTTTCATCCCTCTTTTAATTTTCAGGTTATGCAGCTTTCTCTGATGCTCTTCTACCATACTCACAATCTGAAGGATCATAGAATCTGATTCAGACAATTGCAGCTCGCCGTCGTGTGCAATTGAAAATATTTTAATGCCTTCTTTTTGCAAAGTATGCAGCAGAGCTATTTTCGCATTTCCCCTGCCAATTCTGGTTTCATCCTGTATTAAAATTCCGCCAGCACCAGATTCCCGAACACTTTCAAGCAGCTCGAAAACTCCTTCCCGATCAAGCTCGAATCCGCTCTCTTTTTTGCTGATGACTGACACAATTTCATAATTCATTTTATCAGCAAGCGCTCTTAATTCATCTTCCTGTCTTAGTAAAGATGATTCCTGAGACTCTTTTTCAGTACTTACCCTGCAGTAAATAATGACTTTCAACACGTTCACTCCCTACTCGTTATCAGACGCCAAATGAATCGTGTCATCACTATAACGGAAAGCATCTTTTTTAACCGGTAACCTGAGCGTATCACCCGTAACAATTATGTGAGATGAAAGGTCATTATTTTCACTTACCCACTCGATAAAATTTTCAGGTGTCATTGCTGTATGTTCAGCATATTTCTCTGCGTATGACCATAATGTATCTCCTTCACTTACCGTAACCTCCGCATATTCAACTTGGCTGTCAGCGGTGTTGGTAAATACTAAGAACAGGCTAAAGCAAAGCGCAGTTACCACAAATAGAATAACAAAAGAATATTTTCTCCACAATGCAGTCATTAAAATCGCCTCCATAGAATGTGTGTTCGCTTTTATTACTTTGAGTATAATACGAACATTTGTTTTGGTCAACAACAAAAACTCGAACTTATGTTTGTATTTTTGAAGTCTCTATGCTACAATTTAGAAAAGTTTTAATATGAAATGAGGTGCTGCAGGATGAAGAAGTTATCAAAACGCCAGCTTGATATACTGAATTTTATTAAGCGTGAAGTTCAGGATAAAGGATATCCCCCGTCTGTGCGTGAAATTGGTCTGGCAGTTGGACTCGCTTCTAGTTCAACAGTGCATGGTCACCTTGCCCGACTGGAAAGCAAAGGACTGATCAGAAGAGATCCTACTAAGCCGAGAGCCATTGAAGTAATTTCTCTTGAAGAAGATAAAATTCCAACCCAGCGCGTGGTAAATGTTCCACTCGTAGGTAAAGTAACTGCCGGTTCTCCGATAACAGCTATTGAGAATGTGGAAGAATACTTCCCCCTTCCTGAAAGACTTGCTTCATCTGATGACGCAGTGTTTATGCTGGAGATCATGGGAGATTCTATGATTGAAGCAGGAATTTTAGACGGAGATCTCGTTATTGTTAAACAGCAAAATACAGCAAATAACGGTGATATTGTAGTTGCGATGACAGATGAAGACGAAGCAACAGTTAAGCGCTTTTTTAAAGAAAAAGATTATGTCAGGCTGCAACCTGAAAATTCTTCGATGTCTCCTATTATCCTGAATAATGTTTCTATATTGGGTAAAGTTGTAGGTGTCTATAGACAGGTACACTAAAAAACGGAACATATTGACTGAGTCAATATGTTCCGTTTTTAATTCTGAAGATTATTTTTCATTACAGCCACAATATAGTCGGAAACTTGATCAGGTATTTCAATAGGCAGCATGTGCCCGCCATCTTCAAACATATGCGTTTTAGCAGATTGGATCTTGTCACTCGCCCGCTCTAACATTCGGTATGGATCATAAATGACCTCATTCTTACCTACCGCGATAAATACTGGCATTGTAAGTGTTTTAAGTTCCTCATCTTTAAAGAGTTTAGGCGGTGTCATCACATACTCCCACTGCACAAATTTTTGTCCTCTATAATAAAGCTCGAACAGTTTTTGATGTTCAGTCCGTTTTCTGCTCGTCAGCCAGCTGCAGAAATGATCAATTACAATTGAGCGCGATGGTATTAGATTTGTAAAAAATAATCTGAAGTAAAATGACAGGTTCATCCTTTTAATAGATGCTGCAGGCGAAAGAATAATAAGTGATTTAACTCTCTCCGGTTTCAAGCAGGCATAATTAATCGCATGCCATCCACCATTTGAATGGCCGACTATTGAAACACGCGCAATTCCAAAATGATCAAATACTTCAGTTATCCATTTTGCGTAACCTTCCCGCTCATTTAAGTGCTCTTTTGTATTGCTTTGATTAAATTCACCTAAGACATCTATAAAGTATAACTGAAAGTCTTCAGCTAACCGTTCAACGCAACCGTACCATTCTAACGAGCTGAAGCCAAAAGCATGTAGTAACACCAACGGCTCTTTTTTCTTAGTACCACATACGATAACTGAAACATCACCAAATGAAGTGTGTATAGTTTCGTTTCTATAAGGAATTTCCCATAACTTGGTAACTTCTTTATATGCAGCCTGATAGCTTTCATATCCTTCTTTGGATTTGAAGCCTTTATAAGCATCTCCCACGATTAGCCCCCTTTAACATTTATATACCCCAAAGTGTATAAACCGAGCGAAAAAAGAGGTGAAAAAATTTTTAATTTATAAATCGATTTATGAAAATCGGCTAATATTCTTTCACCGTTAAACCATGAACTCTACACACATAAAAAACCCCTAGAACAATAATGCTCTAAGGGTCTGGATATTAATACATTTCTAAATACTGTTCTCTCTCCCATGGGTGAACCTGCGTGCGGAACATATCCCACTCAATTTCCTTCGCTTCTACGAAGTGCTCAAAAATATGGTCTCCAAGTCCATCAATAATAACCTGGTCTTTTTTAAGCTCTTCAAGTGCCGCATAAAGTGTACCAGGAAGATCTTTGATTCCTGCTTCTTCACGCTCTTCTTTATCCATTACATAGATATTTCTGTCGATAGATTCAGGCGGCGTTAAACCGTTCTTAATTCCATCAAGACCTGCTTTTAACATAACAGCCATCGCAAGGTAAGGGTTAGCAGATGGATCTACTGAACGAACCTCTACACGAGTACTCATTCCACGTGACGCCGGAATACGAACGAGTGGACTACGGTTTTGAGCTGACCATGCGATATAACACGGTGCCTCATAACCTGGCACAAGACGCTTATATGAGTTAACTGTTGGGTTAGTGACAGCTGTGAAACCTGACGCGTGCTTTAAGACACCCGCCATAAACTGCTTCATTGTTTCACTTAACTGATTTTCACCGTTCTCGTCAAAGAAAGAGTTTTTCCCCTCTTTAAATAGAGACATATTAAAGTGCATGCCTGATCCATTTACACCAAATAGCGGTTTCGGCATGAATGTCGCGTGAAGACCGTGCTTTCTGGCGATCGTTTTAACAACCAGTTTAAATGTCTGAATGTCATCACATGCTGATACAGCATCAGCGTATTTAAAATCAATTTCGTGCTGGCCTGGTGCAACTTCATGGTGTGATGCTTCAATTTCAAAGCCCATTTTTTCAAGTTCGATTACGATATCACGTCGGCAGTTCTCACCAAGATCTGTTGGTGCAAGGTCGAAGTATCCGCCTTTATCATTTAGTTCGAGTGTCGGTTCACCGTTCACATCAAGCTTGAACAGGAAGAATTCCGGCTCAGGTCCGAGGTTAAAGTCCGTGAATCCTAGTTCTTCCATTTCTTTAAGAACTCGCTTCAGATTGTTTCTCGGGTCACCATCAAACGGTGTACCATCAGGACTGTAGATATCACAAATCAAACGGGCAACTTTACCATCGCCAGCAGTCCATGGGAATACAACCCATGTATCAAGATCAGGGAACAGATACATATCTGATTCCTCAATACGCACAAATCCTTCGATAGAAGAACCATCAAACATCATCTTATTGTCTAAAGCCTTTTCAAGCTGGCTTACAGGAATTTCAACATTTTTAATGGTACCAAGAATATCAGTAAACTGCAGTCTGATAAAGTTTACGTTTTGCTCTTTAGCCAATTTCATAACATCTTCTCTTGAATACTTACTCATTAATAACTCCTCCTGTTTTATGTAATTTTTTAGCGGAAAAATCTGGATAGATCCCCCGCTCGTAAATTGTTTTTGCTGTACTTACCATTGCCCATCATTTCCTGTTTCAACAGTTTTTTTAGGTCACTTTCTGATAAGTCAGGCTTTTTCGCACGTTTTTCTGCTTCGTCTTTTGTGCCATCCCCCAGGATCCGCTTAATACCAGCCATATTCACTCCCTGCTCCAGTAAATCTTTAATCTCAAGCAGTTTGTCAATATCATTTAATGAAAAGAGACGTCGGTTGCCTTCTGTTCTGGCTGGTGATACTAAACCATGTTCTTCATAATAGCGAATCTGACGGGCGGTTAAATCGGCCAGCTGCATGACAGTTCCAATAGGAAATAGTGGCATGCTGCGTCTAATATCACTGCCCATCATACAACCCCTTTCTTGCTCGTCGACAACTTAACTATACAACACGTTAAATTATCTGTCAACTACGTGTGAGGTTTTCTTACATAATAATTTGATCACTATTTTTTACTTCCCTGATTTTTAATGATTTATGCATATATTTAAAAAAATTTTATTTTTTATTCAAAAAAAAGCAGAACTATATGATAGTTCTGCTGCGAAAGTTGTATGTTTATTCCTGTAGCATTTTATGAAGTGCTGCAGAAATTGCGATTTTTATATGCTCATAAGTTAAACCGCCCTGAATATAAGCGGCGTATGGCGGTCTGAGAGGACCATCTGCTGACAGTTCAATGCTAGCACCCTGAATAAATGTTCCGGCAGCCATAATAACATCATCTTCATACCCGGGCATATAATCAGGATATGGTGTAAAATGTGCGTTGACCGGCGAGAATTCCTGTACACCCTGACAAAAAGCGATCATTTTGTCTCTGTCAGCAAATTCCACCGCCTGGATTAAGTCCGTTCTATGCGCATTCCATGAAGGTGTAGTTTTTAAACCGGCATCCTCTAGAAGCGCAGCAGTAAATACGGCTCCTTTTAGTGATTGACTGACTACATGAGGCGCCAGAAAAAACCCCTGATACATTTCCTGTAATGCATTCAGGCTGGCACCCGCTTCCGCTCCGATACCTGGCGAGGTCATTCGATAAGCACATTTTTCAATTAGATCTCTTCTCCCTGAAATATAACCTCCTGTCTTAGCAAGGCCGCCACCAGGATTTTTAATCAGAGAACCTGCAATCAGATCTGCTCCTGCTTCAACCGGCTCCTCTTTTTCCACAAACTCCCCGTAGCAATTATCCACAAAGATAATGACATCCGGAAAGCTGTCTTTAATTTCCTTCACCGCATGACGGATTTCTTCAATCGTAATTGAAGGCCTGACAGCATACCCTTTAGAACGCTGAATACCTACAACTTTCGTTTTTGATGTCATGTTATTCATCACTGCTTCAAGATCGATTGCACCATCAGTCAGATCAGTCTGCTGATATGAAATACCAAAGTCTTTCAGTGAACCGTTACCGCTTCCTCTGAGACCGATAATTTCTTCGAGTGTGTCATAAGGTTTACCGGTAATATAATGCAGTTCATCTCCAGGCCTTAATACACCAAATAGCGCTATATTAATTGCATGTGTTCCTGAGATAATCTGAGGCCTGACAAGCGCAGCGTCTGCTTTAAATGTGTCTGCATAAACCGCTTCAAGAGCATCTCTTCCTTGATCGTCATAGCCATAACCTGTTGTCGGATTAAAATGACTGTCGCTGATTTTGTTGTTTTTAAATGCCTGCAGCACTTTCAATTGATTATATTCAGCTATACGTTCAATTTCTTTGTGCCTGATCACGATTTTCTCTTCAGCTTTTTGTGTTAATTCAATCAGTTCTTCTGAATAATAAGCGTTTAAGTTCATTAAAATCTCCCTTTATTTTTTCCCTGCAAGTGGATGATTCTCAGCTATAAAACCCTCAGCAATATAACATTCCTTATCTTCAAGAAAATCGAGTCTGACCAGCATACTTTCTTTTTTCAATTGAGCCAGGATCTTACCATCATCTGAAGCAATCGTCATATGATAGGGTTTTAATATCTGTTTTACTTCATGTTCTACCTTTTTTAATACTTTATGCTGTTCTTTTTTTGCTGCGCTCATTAACACAAATGGATCACTCGTATCAGCTACAAATGATTCTGTCAGTAAATCCTCTTTATTATAGACCGTCATTCTCGGAATCTGCTCCATGTGAAGATCAGTTAACAGCTTTTTTACTGTCGATTCATGTTCAGCATGATTTTGATGTGAAGCATCTACGATATGAAGCAGTAAATCCGCTTCATTCACTTCTTCAAGTGTGGATCTGAAAGAAGCAATTAATGAAGTAGGCAGATCTTTGATAAATCCTACAGTATCAGTCATAATCACTTCAAATCCACTTGGCAGTACGCATTTTCTTGATAACGGATCGAGCGTGGCAAAGAGCTGGTCCTCTTCATAGGAATCCGCATTAGTCAGCAGGTTAAACAGCGTTGATTTTCCTGCATTCGTATAGCCGATTAATGCCACTTGAAATGCCTGATTCTGCTTTCTCCGGTCACGATAGATCGCACGGTGCCGGACAACCTGTTCAAGTCTTTTCTTGATTTCCCTGATTTCTCTTCTTATATGACGCCTGTCGGTTTCCAGTTTTGTTTCACCGGGTCCCCTTGTTCCTATCCCACCACCAAGCCTTGACAGCTCAGTACCCTGACCCGCAAGCCTCGGAAGCATATATTCCAGCTGAGCAAGCTCTACCTGCAGTTTACCTTCTTTGGATCTTGCACGCTGGGCAAAAATATCCAGTATCAGCTGTGTTCTGTCAATCACCCTGGCTTCCAACACTTCAGACAGATTTCTGTTTTGACTCGGTGAAAGTTCACTGTTAAATATAATCAGATCAGGCTGAAGTTCTTCAGCAGCTGCCGTGAGTTCTTCAAGTTTTCCTTTTCCTATATAAGTGGCCGGGTGAACCTTGTCCATATTCTGCGTCACATTTAATATAGAAACAGCACCAGCCGTTTCAGTTAATGCGTGTAATTCATTCATTGATTCATTAAAATCATATTCTTCCCTATCAGTATTAACACCGACTAAAATCGCTTTTTCCACTTGCTTATCCAATCAAACACCCGCTTTCTATAATTATGTTAAAAGTTTTGAATGCTGCAGATTGAAATGCGTTCGATTCATGATACAATCAACTTTGGTTCAGTTCAAGGGGAAGGGAGGATGATCATCTGTGACATGGGAAGTACTCAGCATGATTGGTACAATTGCTTTCGCCATATCAGGGGCAATTATCGCTATGGAAGAGGAGTATGATATTTTAGGGGTTTATATCCTGGGGATCGTCACTGCATTTGGAGGCGGTGCAATCAGAAATCTGCTGATCGGAGTTCCTGTAGCTGCACTTTGGGAACAGGGGATGTTTTTCCAGGTAGCCCTTTTATCGATTACAGCTGTTTTCCTATTCCCTCATAACCTGCTGAAGCATTGGAAACGATGGGGTAATATTTTTGATGCAATGGGTCTCGCAGCTTTTGCGATTCAGGGTGCACTGTATGCTGTTGAGATGAATCATCCTCTCAGCGCAGTCATTGTTGCGGCTGTCTTAACCGGTAGTGGAGGCGGCATCATACGCGATCTTCTAGCAGGAAGAAAGCCTCTCGTTTTGCGGGCTGAGATATATGCAGCATGGGCAATACTTGCAGGTTTTGCTGTCGGGCTCGGTATCACTTCAGAGCCATGGCAGCTTTATATACTATTCGTCGTAACGACTGCTCTAAGAATCCTTTCATATCTATACAAATGGCGTCTGCCATTCAAATCTATCCATGCAGCACCATCTTCTTAAGCAGGACATCATTAGATCTCCTGCTTATTCTTTTTATATTCAGCCATTCCTTCTATCACATCTTCTTCAGTAATTAGCATACAGTCTTTCTTAGTAAGCGACTCATACTTTAAAAGCCTGACTGCCTGCGCTCTGATAATACACTCTGTCAAATTCCTGACGAATCTCGCATTACCACCACTGCTGTCTTGTTCCCTGATCAGCTGCACCAGCCGTTCATTTGCAATCTTTGACATTTGATAATCTCTTTCACTGAACATACTGTTTGCAATCCTGTTAAGTTCATTAAGCCGGTAATCAGGAAAATAAAGAATATGAGAAAACCTGCTTTTCAGACCGGTATTCATCTTAAGAAAACCTGTCATCTCCTTTTTGTAACCTGCCAGCACACAAATGAACTGTTCATTTTGATCCTCCATATGTTTGACCAGCGTATCAATCGCTTCTCTTCCGAAGTCCTTTTCTCCCCCTCTTGAAAGAGAATACGCTTCATCAATAAACAAGACACCGCCTTGCGCTTTTCTGATCAGTTCCCTTGTTTTTAGAGCTGTATGTCCAATGTATTCCCCTACAAGGTCAGCACGCTCAGCTTCCACCAGATGACCTTTTTCAATAATTTTCAGGTCTTTCAGGCATTTAGCCATTACCCTTGCTGCTGTTGTTTTTCCTGTACCGGGATTTCCATAAAACAGCATATGGTGCGTCTGGATATGAGTCTTCAAACCAAATTCTGCACGTTTTTGATTGATAACAGACCAGGCAGCTATTGATTTCAGAGCATTTTTCACCTGATCGAGCCCTGTAAAAGATTTAAAAGCCCGCTCAATGAGTGCGCCTTCCTGACTTTCAGGCTGCTGTGATGAATGTTTCTGGCTAATGATAAATTTAACCTGCCCGTTCATAATTCACCCTCTTCTGAATGACTCAGTGATTCATTATATGAACAGGTTGAACTTCAATGATAAATGAACCACAAATAAAAAAGGACGCCCCAGGGCGCCCTTTTTATTCTGCTTCAGTTTGAATGGCAACATTTTTAGAAGGAACAAATGTTGAGATTGCGTGTTTATAAACCAGTTGCTGCTTTCCTTCAGATTCAAGCATGACAGTAAAATTATCAAACGCTTTAATCTGACCCCGAATCTGAAAACCATTTAATAAAAATACAGTTACAAATGTATTTTCTTTTCGTAATTGATTTAAAACCTGATCCTGAATATTAACAGCTTGTTTCATCTGAGCGCCTCCTAAAATTGACTGTCTCTATATGTTCGCCTCAAATTACTAATTTCCTGCAAAATAATCAATTATTTCTTTAATCTTCTTTTCTCTGTTTTCAGTCATGTCAAACCACGTAAAGCGCATTTTGTTACGAAACCACGTTAATTGCCTCTTCGCGTACCTTCTTGAATTCTGTTTAATCTTATCAATTGTCTGCTCATAACTCACTTTACCTTCAAAGTAATCATAGAACTCTTTATAACCAATCGCCTGTACAGAAGTTACCTCTCTGATACCGGCATCATAGAGAGCCCTTACTTCTGCTTCAAGACCTGACTGTATCATCAGATCAACCCTCAGGTTAATCCTTTCATACAAGACGTCTCTATCCATATCAAGACCAATCAGCTCGTGATGAAAGAGAGGCTCAGGCTGCTGCTGTTCTTTTAATTCTGAAGGACTTTTACCGGTACTTTTGATTATCTCCAGCGCTCTTATTACTCTTCTGACGTTATTAGGATGAATCTCAGCTGCTGCTTGGGAATCGAGTTCTGAGAGTTGTTTGTGCAGATCCACACCTGCTTCGTGCTCTTTTTCAAGTTCTGCCCTGATCTCATCATCTTTTCCTTTATCAGAAAACTGATAATCGTATAAAACTGACTGAATATATAATCCTGTGCCACCTGTCAGAACCGGAACCGCACCACGGTCGTGCACTTCTCTGATCTTCTCTCTGACAGCTACCTGGTATTCAGCTGCAGAAAAAGACTGATCAGGTTCTTTAATATCAAACAGATGATGGGGCACACCATCCATTTCTTTCTGAGTGATTTTTGCTGTTCCTATATTGAGACCTTTATATACCTGCATTGCATCGCCATTAATTACTTCACCGTTTACAGCTTTGGATAACTCAATACTTAACTCTGTTTTCCCTACAGCTGTAGGCCCTGCAATGACAATTACTTTGTTCTTCATTGTTTCTCCTTGCTTCTTTGTGTATTAACCCATGTTAAAACGTCACTCATAACCCGGTCAGATATTGTTTCATTGATCATTTCATGACGGCCATTCTCATAAAGCAGTACTCTTACAGAATTCAATCCAGTTTCAGTATACATACCGGCAGATTTAAATACACCTTTACCAAAATCACCTACCGGGTCATTTGCGCCACTTATAAATAACAAAGGAAGATCTTTTCTGATGTTTTGGTTATCCTCAGTTTTATAAATCATCTGGATCCCATTAAATAACGTTTTATAAAAGCGGTTGGTGGAAACAAATCCGCACTCAGGATCGTCCATATACTTCCTGACTGCCAATTCATCAGAAGACAGCCAGTCAAAAGGAGTGTTAGATTCAGGAAAAGAGCGATTATAGCCGCCAAATGATAATTTATTCAATAATGTAGCTTTTTCAACAGGTTTATAGCGGCTTAAAACACCTGCAAGCAATGTAGCAGGTACTCCGATTACTCCCAGAGGGCCGTTTGTACCTGACAGCACGACACCGTCGTAGAGATTCGAGTACAGTTGCATGACTCTGCGGGAGATAAAAGAACCCATACTGTGTCCAAATAAGAAAACCAGTTCACTCCCGAACCGTTCTCTTACTTCAATCACATCAAGTGCCAGGCGATTAAAATCGACATGTTCTCCGTAATCACCATACATACCTGATTGTTCAGCTGTCTTACCATGCCCCCGGCAATCATGCCCGAACACGTGATATCCAGCTTGATTTAAAAACTGTGCAAAGTCTTCATAACGGCCAATATGCTCTGCCATTCCATGACAGAGCTGTATTGATCCATTTATGTGTGACTGGTCAGAACGCCACACGACTGTGTATAGATTCTGACCATCTGATGTTTTGGTGTAAAATGATTCTTTCATTCAAGCACCCCGGTTCAACATTATTTTACTGGTTCTACTGCATCCTGAAGCTCTTTTTCAAGTTCTTCTTTATAAGTCTGATATGCAGATTCGCTCCAGCCCAACAGGTTTTGCATTAATCTTAACACAACTTCCTTCTGCAGGTGAACAGCGTTAATATCAAAAAACAGTCTGCCAGTTCTGCGGATAAAGAAATCGACAGGTTTTACCGTCATCTCTTCCTGGATTGCATAGACAACTTCAGCATACAAAACAGGTGTCATCGGAGCAGTCAGGTTCATGCCTTTTGCAGCATGCGCAAGCGTGTACAGCTTATCTGCATTCGTACCATAGAACTCAGCAATCTTTTTGCCTTCCAGCTCTGTTAAACCATATTGCAGCGCCTCTTTAGCTTTCCGGTCTATAAATTGACGATAGCCTTTAGATCCGCCAAAACCAGCTCCTGATAGCGGCATGTTTTTGGTTTTTCCTTTAGAGAATGATTTTTTCGCTTCTTTTTTTAACCGCTCTGCTGCAAGGTCCACTACGTGTTCTGCCATTTTGCGGTAACCTGTCAGCTTACCTCCCGCAATGGTGATCAAGCCGCTGTCGTGCTCCCACACTTCATCTTTACGTGAGATTTCTGAAGGATCCTTACCTTTTTCAAAAATCAGCGGACGTACACCGGCCCAGCTTGATTCAACATGCTCCTCTGTCACATTGACTCCTGGGAACATATAATTAATTGCGTCAATAATATATTGCTGGTCTTCATAGGTCATTTTAGGATTTGCCGTATCTTTATCTGTGCCATAAAACGTATCAGTCGTTCCGATATACGCTTTTCCATCTCTCGGGATTGCAAACATCATTCTGCCATCAGGCGTATCGAAGTAAAGTGCCTGATTCAGCGGGAATACCGACTGATCAAGAACCAGATGCACCCCTTTTGTCAGCTGTAGCTCTTTGTCATTAGTTGAATAATCTTTATTTCGAACTTTATCAACCCACGGCCCTGCAGCATTAATCACTTTTCTGCCTAGAATGGTCTGCGTGGAACCATCCAGCTGATCTTTCACTTCTACACCTGATACTTTTTTCTTATCATAAGTGAAACGCTCTGCTTTAACATAATTGATAAAGTCTGCTCCATTTTCTACTGCTTTTTTAATAATTTCCATTGTAAGTCGTGCGTCATCTGTACGGTACTCAACGTAGTAACCCGCTCCCTTAAGCCCTTCCTGTTTAACCAGAGGCTCTTTTTCAGTCGCTTCCCGGGCATTGAGCATTTTTCTTCGCTCCTGCTTTTTAACTCCCGCTAAATAGTCATAGACGCGCAGTCCGACTGAAGTCGAAAACTTTCCGAATGTACCGCCTTTATGGATCGGCAGCATCATCCATTCGGGAGATGTCACATGAGGAGCGTTTTCATACACGATCTCTCTTTCTTTCCCTACTTCTGCAACGAGTTTCACTTCAAACTGTTTTAAGTAACGCAAACCGCCATGCACAAGCTTAGTTGATCGGCTTGATGTACCGCCGGCGAAATCCTGCATTTCAATTACTGCTACACTCATACCGCGGGTAACTGCATCAAGAGCGATACCTGCACCTGTGATACCTCCACCGATAATAACGAGGTCATAAACTTCTTCAGACATTTTTTTTAATTTCTCTGCTCTGTTAACACTTGAAAAATTCATCGACTATTTCCTCCTTCATATAAACTGCTTAAACGCTATGACAATCCAACCAGCTGTGAAAAATTGTAAAAGTAAAAAGAGAGAGGCCGAATCCATATGAATAACTCCATAATGAATCCAGGCCTCTCTGCTCTCTACCCCGTTTATTAACTTACTATCATATTATCATAAAACAGGATTACTTAAAAGCCTGAGCTGCTTTCACTGCTTTTTGCCATCCTTCATACAGTTCAGCACTGCGCTCCTGGTCCATATCAGGTTCAAATTCTTTATCTGTCTTCCACATTTCAGCAATTTCATCTTTACTTTCCCAGAAACCGACAGCAAGACCTGCAAGATAAGCTGCGCCAAGTGCAGTTGTTTCGCTGATAACCGGGCGTTCTACATCCGCATGTAAGAGATCGCTCTGGAATTGCATCAGGAAGTCATTTTGAACAGCACCGCCATCTACTCGAAGCTTTTTCAATTCAATACCTGAATCTTTTTCCATCGCATCAAGGACATCTTTCGTCTGATAAGCAAGACTTTCAAGCACGGCACGGACAAAATGCTCTTTTGAAGTACCCCGCGTCAAACCAAATACCGCACCTCTGACATCACTGTCCCAATAAGGTGTACCAAGACCGACAAACGCAGGAACGACGTATACGCCGTCAGTAGACTCTACCCGCTTTGCATAATCTTCACTCGCTGCAGCTGTTTTTAACATGCGCATTCCATCCCGTAGCCATTGAATCGCACTCCCAGCTACAAAGATACTGCCTTCAAGTGCATATTCCACTTTACCATCAATTCCCCATGCTAGTGTTGTCAGCAGGCCGCTGTCTGATTTAACTGACTTTTCCCCTGTATTCATCAGCATAAAACAACCTGTTCCATATGTGTTTTTTGCCATTCCGGACTTATAACAAGCCTGACCAAACAAAGCAGCCTGCTGGTCGCCTGCCGCACCGGCAATCGGGATTTCCTTTCCAAAGAAATGGTGCGGGGCTGTTGTACCATAAACTTCAGAAGAAGGCTTTACTTCAGGTAGCATTGACTCAGGAACTGTCAGGTGTTCAAGTAACTCTTTATCCCACTTCAGATCATAGATGTTATACATCAGTGTTCTTGAAGCATTGGAATAATCAGTCACGTGCGCTTTACCGCCTGTTAATTTCCAGATCAGCCACGTATCAATTGTTCCGAATAGCAGATCACCATTTTCAGCTTTCTCTCTCGCACCATCAACGTGATCTAAAATCCATTTTACTTTAGTGCCTGAGAAATAAGCATCTATTAATAGGCCGGTTTTGTCTCTGAATGTATCATTTAAGCCCTGTTCTTTCAGCTCATTACAAATATCTGCTGTCTGACGCGATTGCCATACAATTGCATTATAGACCGGCATACCTGTATTTTTATCCCAGACAACCGCAGTTTCGCGCTGATTTGTAATGCCGATCCCTTCAATCTGATCAGGTTTCACTTCTGATTCAGATAATACGGAAGCGATTACAGAAAGAATCGAACCCCATATTTCATTTGCATTATGTTCTACCCAGCCAGGCTTTGGAAAAATCTGCTCAAATTCCTTTTGAGCAATTTTGACAATTTCACCTTTCTGATTAAAAAGAATCGCTCTTGAACTTGTTGTCCCCTGATCAAGTGAAAGAATAAACTTTTCCATACTTATTACCTCCTGAGTATTATTGAATTAATTTTGTTTGTTTTTGATCAACTAAGTACGCCCCAAGCAGACAAACCACAATGATTGCTGCCATTACCCAGAACATGATGTGAAAATCCCCTGAGAATACATACCGGTAAAACAGACCGCCAAATGAGCCGCCAAGTACCGGTCCGAGAATTGGAATCCAGCTATACCCCCAGTTAGAATTACCCTTCCCGCTGATCGGTAAAACAAAATGTGCGATTCTCGGGCCTAAATCACGTGCCGGGTTAATTGCATAACCTGTTGTTCCACCTAATGAAAGACCGATTGCCACAATCAGCATACCTACGATAAACGGGTTCAGCCCTTCAGTAAAATCATTCGCGCCAATAAAAAGAATTCCTGCTACTAAGATAAATGTACCGATAATCTCACTTAACAAATTCGAAAAATTGTGAGGTATAGCAGGACCTGTTGAAAATACACCAAGCTTTGTACCTTCATCCTCAGTTTCTTTCCAGTGCGGTAAGAAATGAAGCCATACCAGTACCCCACCTATGAAAGCACCAGCCACTTGAGCCACTATGTACACCGGTACTTTCACCCATTCAAAATCTCCATTAAATGCAAGTCCAAGTGTAACTGCAGGGTTCAAATGGGCACCACTAAACTGCCCAACTGCGTAAACACCCATCGCAACACCAAGCCCCCATCCAAAAGCAATCGCTACCCAGCCAGCGCCTTCTGCAAGAGATTTTTTCAGGTTCACGTTCGCTACTACACCACCACCAAACAAGATCAGAATTGCTGTCCCGATCAACTCTGCGATATATTCATTCATATCTGATCCTCCTTCCGGAAAAGAAAAAAAGACTCACAGAATCCCCCCTTATTAGTAAATGCAGGATCTGTGAGTCTCTTAGTCTCTTCACGTCTTATTAACTTGTAAACGATATTATCAGATATTGAAAACGCTGTCAAACTATTTCCCAAAATATGACCATAACTCTTTTGATGAGGTGGTAATCGCACTCGCACCGGCATCCAAGGCTGAAAATACTTCATCGTGATGATCAATTAATCCTCCGGCAATAATCGGTTTACCCGTCTCTTCTTTCAGTCTCTCAATCATTTTAGGAATCACACCAGGAAGCAGTTCAATGTAATCCGGATCAGAGTGTCTGATCTGCTCAACACTTCTTTTAAACGCATTAGAATCAATGACGAAAGTCCGCTGAATCGCTTTAACATTAAGTTCCCGCGCTCTTTTTATGACATTTTTTCTGGTGGAAATAATTCCATAGGGCTTCACTGTCTGACAAATATATTCAGCTGCATATTCATCATTGGATAAACCCTGAATTAAATCCATATGCAGAAACATTTTTTTATCATGCTGATTGGCATACGCAAAAACGCTCTTCAGCATACCGACGTGAAGGTCCAGAAAAACACCATATTCGAATGAATATTTCAGCATTTTGTCAAAATCCTTCATCGAATGGATCGCCGGAAGTATTTTCTGATCACTTATTTCCATGGGGCACATCCTTTACAATTTTGATTCACATCACCCGTTTAAACATTTTTTCCATCTCATAGGATGAAAAATGAATCACAACCGGTCTGCCGTGTGGGCAAGTGAAAGGGTCATTACATTCAGAAAGCTGACTGATCAGTGATTCCATATCTTTTTGAGTTAAATAGTGATTTGCTTTAATAAACTTTTTACAACTCATTAAAATCGCAGCTTCTTCTCTTAATTTATACCGGTCTATCTTTTTGTCAGTCAGAATCTGCTCAATCATGTCTTCAATAATTCCGCTTTCTTCACCCTTCGGAAACCAAACCGGATGCGACCTTACAATTAAACTGTTACCCCCGAATTCTTCCGCTTCAATTCCCGATTGATAAAGCAGATGAATATCTTCTTTAATCTTGAGGAATTGATCCGGCGGGAAGTCAAACGTAATAGGCACCAGCAGATCCTGCATCTCATGATGATCTTCAGCAAGCTTTTCCCTGAAATATTCATACTTGATTCTTTCCTGTGCCGCATGCTGGTCTATCATATAGAGTCCATCATCACTTTGACAGATAATATAAGTGCCATGAGCCTGTCCAATGACAGACATATCCGGTATTCTTTTTCTTTCAGGTTCAATTGCTTTTTCAACTTCTTTAATCTCAGACGGGTCAGGGGCTGCTGCTTCCCGCTCGTCAAAGAGCTGTTCCTCCGGTGCTTTCACATCAGTCATTTCAGCGCTGGCTTCTCTAACCGTTTCAGGCTCTTTATGACTGGCTGAAGGTTTTGTAACCGGTGCCGCCCAGTCAAAAGAAGTCTGTTCAGAAACTCTTTTCGGTTCTTTCTTTTCACTAACCCCGCTTGGAATTAACGTTTCATTACGGAATGAGCGTTTCAGCGTTTCAGCAATAACATGCTGTAACTCTTTTTCTTTACTGAACCTTACTTCCTGTTTTGATGGATGAACGTTCACATCCACTAAAAGAGGGTCCATTTCCACTGACAACAGAATGACAGGAAACCTTCCGATCGGAAGAAGCGTTCTGTACCCCTCAAGCACAGCCTGCGTTAGCCCGTAATTTTTTATATACCTGCCGTTCACGAGAAGAGAGATATAACTCTTTGAAGCACGTGTCACTTCAGGATATGCCGCCCATCCCGATATCTTAAAGTCGAGTGACTCCCCTTCAAAAGGAATCATCTTCTTTACAGTCTGTAACCCATAGATGGCAGATAACACTTGCCTCACGTCACCCTGGCCATTTGTGTGAAGAAGCGTCTTGCCGTTATGAATAAGCCTGATCGAAATCTCAGGGTGAGAAAGCGCTAGCCGGTTAACAATATCAGTAATATTGCCGAGCTCAGTATTAATGGTTTTCATATATTTCAGGCGTGCAGGTGTATTGTAGAATAATTCCTCTACTTTAATATCCGTACCTTTTCTGGCAGCGGATGCTTCCTGACTGATACACTTACCGCCGTGTATGACTGCTTTTGTGCCACGATCGCCTGTTGAAGAAGTGATTTCCACTTTAGCAACTGAGGCGATACTCGGAAGCGCCTCACCTCTAAAGCCAAGCGTTTTAATTCTGAAAAGGTCATGTTCGTTTTTAATTTTACTCGTGGCATGCCTTGAAAAAGCTTTAAGAAGATCTTCTTCTAATATTCCATCTCCATTATCTTTCATTCTGATTTTAGAGAGGCCTGCTTCTGTAAGGTCAATATCAATGATGGTTGAATGGGCATCAATGGCGTTTTCCATGAGCTCTTTTACAACTGAAGCAGGACGCTCCACCACTTCTCCGGCAGCAATTTTATTGGCCAGAAATTCATCAAGCTGCTGAATATTTCCCATGGTCTGCCCCTCCTTTTATGATTTTGCTAACAGTTTTCCCGCTTTTTTCTGAAGCTTATAAAGTTCATTCATTGCTTCCATAGGTGTCATTTCAAGTACATTAATTTTCTGAATGTCTTTCAGTATTTTTCTGTCATCCTGATTGGACTTTTCGGGCAGTTCAAACAGTGTTAGCTGCCCTTCATCTGCATGGTGCTTTTCAGCTTCGAATTCTGATAGCAGTTCATTCGCACGCTGAATCAATGTATGTGGAAGTTCAGCCAGTTCAGCTACATGAATACCGTAACTTTTATCAGCGGGTCCTTCTTTCACTTTATGAAGAAAAATCACTTTTCCATCCTGTTCAGCAGCTGCAACATGAACATTTTTTAATTTATCAAGCTTTGATGACAGTTCAACCAGCTCATGATAATGCGTGGAGAAAAGCGTTTTAGCTCCAATTGAATCATGTACATATTCAATAATTGCCTGCGCAAGTGACATCCCGTCGTAAGTCGAGGTTCCCCGTCCAATCTCATCAAATAAGATCAGACTGTTTTTGGTTGCATGATCAAGCGCATGTTTCGCTTCAAGCATTTCGACCATAAACGTACTTTGTCCGCTTACAAGATCATCCGCAGCCCCTATTCTCGTAAAGATTCTATCAAAAACAGGAAGCTCCGCACGATCAGCCGGTACGAAACAGCCGATCTGCGCCATCACGGCAATCAGTGCCACCTGACGCATATAGGTGCTTTTCCCGGACATATTCGGCCCCGTAATCAGCAGCATGGAACGCGATTCATCCATCACACATGAATTAGGCACATATTCATTGATATCCATTACTTTTTCAATAACCGGATGCCTTCCTTCATGAATATTGAGTAATTGATGGTCTGAAAATACAGGTTTTGTATAATGTCTCTTTTCACTCACATAAGCAAACGCCTGCAGCACATCAATTTCACTAATATCTTTTGCAAGCTTCTGGATACGCGGAATTTCTTTTTTCACCAGATCCCTGACTGTTTGAAAAATACGATGCTCAAGTTCAACTGACTTTTCCTCCGCCTGTAAAATAAGCGTCTCTTTTTCTTTCAGCTCAGGTGTTATAAAGCGTTCCGCGTTCGCGAGTGTCTGCCGTCTCTCATAGCGATCATCATCTAAAGCAGTAAGGTTCGCTTTTGTCACTTCGATATAATAGCCAAATATCCTGTTATAACCGATTTTAAGCGATTTGATGCCTGTCAGCGCTTTTTCTTTCTGCTCCAGTTCAGCAATCCACTTTTTCCCGTTTCTACTTGCATCTTTATATTCATCAAGTTCAGCAGAATAACCGTCTTTAATAAAATTTCCGTCTTTAATTGTAATCGGTGCCTGCTCATCAATGGACGCATGCAGCAGATCTGCAATATCAACGCAGGCATCCATTGCTTCTCCCCGCTTATTTAATCCCGCGTCTGGTATTTCCCGCAGCTTATCTTTTATAAATGGCACCTGTTGAAGCGATCTTTTCAGCTGCAGAAGATCTCTTGGACTGACTGAGCCGAATGAAACCCTGCCGGCAAGTCTCTCAAGATCATACACATGTTGCAGCTGTTCCCTGAGTGATTCTCTTTCAAAGAAATGATGTTTCAGACTTTCAACCAGCGACAGTCTTTCATAAATTTCACTCCGGTTAATAAGAGGCCGCTCAACCCATGATTTCAGCTGCCTGCTGCCCATTGCTGTTACAGTTTCATCAAGCAGCCAGACCAGAGACCCTTTTTTTGCACCGCTTCTGCTGTTCTCAGTCAACTCGAGATTACGCTTGGAATTTGGATCAATTTGAAGGTAAGAACTGACTTCATACGGTTCCGTCAGCTGCAGGTGATCTAATGACCTTTTTTGTGTATCTGTCGTGTAATGAAGAAGCAGACTGATCCCTTCTTTTATATCCTGACCCTGCAGATTCTCAAGAAGGGATTCGTCAAAGTTCAGAGCCTCTGCACTCACTTTAGAAATTGCTGTATGTCCACGATCTTTGAACGTTTTGATGAATGAATCGCTGACTGTCGAAGGGAAAATTAATTCTTTCGCCTTGATCAATGCCATCTCCTGAATCAACAGGTCTTCACCCGCTACTACTGCCGCTTTAGACTCTCCTGTAGACAAGTCAAGATAAGCAATACTGTAACGCCCGTCCGGACATTCAACCGCTGCTCCGAGAAAATGATTCTCTTTTTCCTCTATTGCATTGACCGCTGTGCCGGGTGTAATCATTTGAACAATTTCCCGTTTCACAACGCCCTTAGCCTGTTTGGGATCTTCAGTCTGCTCACATAAAGCAACTTTATAACCCCTTTCAACAAGCTTTTCTATGTATGCAGCGGCTGAATGGTAAGGCACACCGCACATCGGAATTTTTTCCTCCGGTCCCCCGCCTCTTGCTGTCAGAGTAATTTCAAGCTCTTTAGATGCTTTTAAGGCATCCTCGAAGAACATTTCATAAAAATCACCAAGCCTGAAGAACAAAAAAGCATCAGGCACCTCTGCTTTAATTCTTAAATACTGTTGCATCATAGGTGTATACTTCGTCAAAACTGTTCTCTCCGTTCATAACTTTTTATAGGAGAAAGTATAGCACAAATCCATTCTTTTCACTTCAATTACAGTCAGAGAAAACCAGCTGGAAAATTAAAAAAACACTGCCCGGAGACAGTGTCCTATTCATTACCGTAAACTTTCGTATTAATATGTTCGAGCCCTTCATCGATTTCATAGTCATCCCAATCATCATCGAGCTGATCTCTGCTGAAAGCAACGCATACTTTTGTCTCTCCCACACATTCAGCTGCAATCTCACGTTCAGCATGGACGATAATATGCTGCCCGTGCTCATCAATCTCAGCTTCAAGACAATTAGGCTGCTGAAGTACTCTCGCAATTACTTCATGGTCATCTCTTATGTCCTTATCGCGATACCTGAGACTGATATCATCCTGATAGGTCACACTTTCAATAATGACTGAAGTTTTCGTATTGTGATGATGTGAATACCAGACGTTTAACTCATATGACCCTTTCACCTCTACTTTATCCCCGGATTTTTTAGCCGCATATTTATGGTTGATAATCCAGCACCCAAGAATACTCGAAGGCTTATGAGGCGGCTGTACGATATGCTTTGCTTTCACATACTTTCTTCCCTTTGCCACTACAGACTTCGTAATAATTTCACGATATTCAGTCACAAAAGCGGCCTCCTTTCGTTTCTCACTTATCTTATGCACACACCTAAAAACATGTGTCAATCACCCGGATTCATATAAATAACAACGTTGTTATTTATACTTTAATTTTATGCTGATTGTTGTTCACCCCTTTTACTTGTATAATGAAATTAATAATAACGTTATTATTTTAGGGGTGGTGTTATAGTGACAGTCACTATAAAAGATATTGCAAAAGCGGCTAACGTCAGTTTCTCAACTGTTTCTAAAGCTTTGAATGATAGTCCGCTTGTCAAAGAACCAACAAAACAGATGATCATTAGCATCGCCAGGGAAATGGGCTACGAAGTTAATACGGCTGCTAAGATTCTTGCTACCGGTAAATCTAATTCAGTAGGGATCTATTGTCCGGATATCAGCAGACCGGAATATGCTGAATATAGTCAGGAAATCAGTCGTCAGCTGAAAAACAGAGGATTTCTTCCGTGTATTTCAGCATCAGGTTTTGATGATGCTAAAGAGTTGTTCACCCGGTTAAAAGCAGCAGCGGTCATTACTATCGATCAACATGAAATGCATTTCAGTGGAATTGAATGTAATATCCATGCTTTCAAATATAATGGGGAGTCAAACCATCACTCATTAAAAAAAGAAGCAGCTGCAAAAGCAGCTAACCTCTTATTCAAAACCGGACATCAGACTGTACTGGTTGTAAGTGAGTATTCTGATTCAGACTGGCTATACCGTGAATTAAAAAACGTCGCATCAAAATCCGGCAATCAGACGCTTTCTATACATCATCAGCGCATCAGCTACAACACAGATGAGTTCTTCTCATCTATGAGATCTATACTCGATCATATGATGCCGGATGCGGTTGTATGCACGTCAGGAAAAATTGCTGAACTAAATCTTCTAGTTACAAACGCACTCGGACTTAAAGTACCTGAAGATTTGTCTATTGTGGGGTATGATGAGCTGATGAATTCCACCTCCCCTGTTTCACTTTTCGGTTTGCATATTCATAAACTGGCTGAGAGAACAGCAAATGAAGTGTACAACTTTCTAAATCAACAGGAAAATAATTATGTAAACCTGTCTCCCGGATTCATGCTCAATTACACAGTAAAGCTCCAATAACAACGTTGTTATTGGAGCTTTACTTAATTATTTATAATTTTTTCATATGCTTCTTTGTCTAAGTGAGCTTCTGTTTTGCTTAAAACTGATAACACTTCTTCTCTGTCACTTTCATTTACATAAAACTCGATTAAGTAATGAAAAGTCTCAGAGGAGTCCGCTTCGCTAATTACGTCACGATCAGTTATTACTCCAGTTTGAGGTGCTGAGCTTGAGCTGAAGCTTAGAGCTGGTAAAAGGAATGGGTTGCGATCTGTATCAGGTATAGCATCAATTCTTGGATCTCTGATTGGACACCTTTGCAGGGATGCCAGAGCTGATTCCGCATCGCTTTCTGTTTTAAAATATGCCTGTAAGTGATGTTCCATATGAATCCTCCTAATATTCGATTTACCCATTATTACCCTGCTGGTGTTTCTTTAAACTATCGTAAGCCGCTTAAGGGTTGTTAAATTAAATATCATTATAAAAGCCGGGACCACTTTTGAGTGATCCCGGCTACCAATTTTAAAAGAATCCTAGTTTTTTCGGGCTGTAGCTGACAAGCATATTTTTTGTCTGCTGATAATGATCAAGCATCATTTTATGATTTTCACGGCCGATACCTGACATTTTATAACCGCCAAATGCAGCGTGCGCAGGATATTGGTGGTAACAGTTTGTCCACACACGTCCTGCCTGGATGCCTCTGCCGAATCTGTAGGCTGTATTTACATTACGCGTCCAGATGCCTGCACCCAGACCGTAAAGCGTATCATTCGCAATTCTCATCGCTTCTTCATCGTCTTTAAATGTTGTTACAGATAGAACAGGTCCAAAAATTTCTTCCTGGAAGATTCTCATATCATTTGTCCCTTTGAAGATTGTCGGCTGAATATAATACCCTTCAGCAAATTCTCCTTCTTTTTTATTAATATCTCCTCCAGTGACCAGTTCAGCCCCTTCATCTTTACCGATTTGAAGATATGACTGAATTTTTTCCATCTGTTCTGTTGAAGCCTGTGCGCCCATCATTGTATTAGGGTCGAGTGGGTTACCGGTATTAATTTCTTTAACTCTCTTTACTACTCTTTCCATAAATGCATCATAAATATCTTCATGAACCAGCGCCCTCGAAGGACATGTACAAACTTCACCCTGGTTCAAAGCAAACATGAGTAATCCTTCAACTGCCTTGTCAACGAATTCATCATCCTGATCCATAATATCCTTAAAGAAAATGTTTGGTGATTTACCGCCAAGTTCAAGCGTTACAGGAATCAGGTTCTGTGAAGCATATTCCATAATCATTCTGCCGGTAGTCGTTTCACCTGTAAATGCAATCTTTGCAATACGTTTACTTGAAGCCAGCGGTTTACCTGCTTCAAGCCCAAATCCATTTACGATATTTACAACACCCTTAGGAAGAAGATCTCCTACAAGTTCCATCAATACCAGAATAGATGATGGCGTTTGTTCAGCTGGTTTTAACACTACACAGTTACCTGCAGCAAGTGCTGGAGCAAGTTTCCATACTGCCATTAGAAGCGGGAAGTTCCATGGAATAATCTGACCTACTACCCCAAGCGGCTCATGAAAGTGATATGCCACAGTATCATGATCAATCTCACCAAGCGTACCCTCCTGCGCACGAATGACACCTGCAAAATATCTGAAGTGATCAATCGCGAGAGGTAGATCGGCATTAAGCGTTTCCCGAACGGCTTTACCATTTTCCCACGTTTCAGCTACTGCAAGCATCTCAAGGTTTTCTTCCATACGATCAGCAATTTTATTTAAGATGACTGATCTTTCAGTAACTGAAGTTTTACCCCATGCATCTTTAGCAGAATGTGCAGCATCCAGCGCTTTTTCAATATCTTCTTCAGTTGACCTTGCCACCTGACAGAAAACTTTCCCGTCTACAGGAGATGGATTTTCAAAATACTGCCCCTTAACCGGAGCAACCCACTCCCCTCCTATGTAATTCTCATATTTATCTTTAAAGTTTACTAATGAACCATCAGTATTCGGATTTGCATATGTCATGATTATTCCCCCTGTTTTTTCAGCTTTCTTCACTAATGAAAAACCGCTGCCCTCCTTTTTTGTAATCGCTTACATTTTTACAGTTAAAATAATGGCTTTCTTTAAGCCATATCTCATTTTTATCAAATATTATGATCATTGTCAATTTTCTGAACAAATAATCAAAAAAAGCAGCAGAGAATTGATGTCCCTGCCGCTATTTACTATTATGAACAGCTGCCGCCTGCACCATTTTGAACCTGGGCACCTGTTTCACCTTTTAGTACATCTCCACCAGTCTGTCGGATAATCTCATCGGTTACAGTATTAGATACCGTGTTAGCGACCATCTGCAGAAGATCATTCACTTCAGTCTGTGACTGTTTAAATTCCTGAACAATTGGAATCTCATCAATTTCTTTTTCAACTTTTTCAATCTTTGCTTCGATCATCTTAAGTGCTTCATGCTTACCATAGTGCTGAAAGTTGACTGCCTGTTTCTGAAGACTTCTTAAGCTTGCAATTTTCTCTCTGATTTTCTGGTTTTCCTGAATCTGAGCTTCCGCACGCTTAAAGAAATCCACTTCTTCAGTCTCTGTAATCATTTGTGCAAGATCTTTCGCTTTTGCGATAATTTCTTTTTTTGTATATTTCTTTTCCATTATACATTCACCCCTGCTGGTTCTTCTGCTGTGACCAATTCACCGTTTAGGCTCCAGGTTTTAGCATCTGTTATTTTCACCATGACTCTGTTTCCGACAATACGCTTTGGACCCTTGAAGTTGACAAGTTTACTCGTTCTTGTGTAGCCGGAAAGTACTTCAGGGTTTTTTCTGCTTTCCCCTTCTACAAGTACTTCCATTGTTTGTCCTTCAAGATTTTTCATCGCTTTTAAAGACATTTCATTTACTAAATTATTCAATCGCTGCAAACGCTCTTTTTTAACTTCCATTGGTACATTATCTTTCATGCGCGCTGCAGGTGTACCTTCACGCGGTGAATAAATATAAGTAAAGGCCGTTTCAAAACCCACTTCTTTATAAAGTGATAATGTTTCTTCAAATTGCGCTTCTGTTTCATTCGGGAAGCCGACAATAATGTCAGTCGTTAATACAGCACCGGGAATCGCGTTCCTGATTTTAGCTACAAGCGTCAGGAATTGTTCCCGTGTATATTTTCTTGCCATTAATTTCAGAACTTCTGAAGACCCGTGCTGCACCGGTAAATGGATATGCTCAACCAGATTCCCGCCTTTTGCAAGTACTTCAATCAGATAATCGTCAAAGTCTCTTGGGTGACTTGTTGTAAATCTGATTCTTGGAATATCAATTTTACGGAGTTCATCCATCAGCTGACCAAGCCCGTAATCCATATCCTTTAAATCTTTTCCATACGCATTTACGTTCTGGCCAAGCAGTGTAATCTCCTGGTATCCCTGTGCAGCGAGGTGTCTGACTTCCTGAATAATATCTTCAGGTCGCCTGCTGCGCTCTTTTCCTCTCGTATATGGAACAATACAATAGGTACAGAACTTATCACAACCGTACATGATATTAACCCATCCCTTGATGGTACCTTTTCTTACTTTAGGAAGGTTTTCAATGACGTCTCCTTCCTTGGACCATACTTCAATGACCATTTCTTTACTCATATATGCTTCATTCAGAATGTTAGGGAGTCTGTGAATATTATGAGTACCGAAAATCATATCAATATGCGGGTGGGTTTTAAGTATTTTATTAACAACTGATTCTTCCTGGGACATACATCCGCAAACACCGATCAGTAAATCAGGCTTTTCAAGTTTCAGCGGTTTCAGATGACCTATTTCACCAAATACTTTATTTTCAGCGTTTTCACGAATCGCGCACGTATTCAGTAAAATGACGTCTGCATCTTCTGTTGTATCTGTTGCTTCATAACCAAGCTGGAGGAAGATTCCTGCCATAACCTCAGTATCATGCTCATTCATCTGACAGCCGTATGTGCGTATATAGAATTTCCTGCCATTACCCATCCCCTGAAGTTTTTCATCTATTTTAAAATCTTCATGATAGTTCACATCTTCTTTACCGCGTCTTTTGGCATCTTTTAATGATGGCGGGCTGTAGACAGTCTGGAAGTATTGACTGTAGTCTTTTTCCTTTTTCTGTCCATGAGATGTCTGAGTAGCCTCTTGACTGGCAAGTCGCTGCTCTTCATTCATCTGAAATGTCCCCTTTCTATCTGAATGACCCTGAATACTTTTAAAACCCGATGTGGGTATCAGGACCTTAATATTCATGTAAAAAACCCATGTTATCTAAGTATAAATGGTAAGTCACCGGCTGACAACATTCTCCTTACTGTTGTCGCCAAATTGACTCAATTAAGTGAATTAACGTGATAAAAAGCGCACGCTGCATGTGCGTGCGCTTAAAAGTTTACATAAATTCCTTCACCAGATGATTGAAATAATCCTCTTCTAAATTCAGATTCTGCTTACTTAACGGTTTTTCATCATACCCGTCAATCAGCTCCTGATAAGACGGCTGTTCAGCATCCTGATAGATCAGGCCGGTTACAAGGCCATCATGTTGCATTAGCATCTGCATAGCTGATTCCTTATTACTGTGATCATAACCTTCAACACTTGAAAGTTTCACCAGATTCTCTTTAAACCAGTCATACGTATTTACCTTATTATAAGTAACACAAGGGCTGAATACGTTGATCAGTGAGAACCCTTTATGGTTGAGCCCCTGTTCGATCAGACTTGTCAGCTCTTTCAGATCAGATGAAAAACCCTGGGCTACAAAAGTTGCACCGGATGTCAATGCCATTTCCATCGGGTTTATGGATGGCTCAATTGCGCCTTTAGGGGTTGACTTTGTTTTAAAGCCTGCAGAAGACCTTGGGGAGGTCTGTCCTTTAGTTAACCCGTAAATCTGATTATCCATCACAATGTAAGTCATATCAATGTTTCTTCTGATTGCGTGAATTGTATGGCCTAATCCAATAGCAAAACCATCACCATCACCGCCTGAAGCAATAACTGTCAGATCTCTGTTACCCATTTTCACTCCCTGCGCCAGCGGCAGCGCGCGGCCGTGGATACTGTGGAAACCATAAGAGTTAATATATCCTGAGATACGCCCCGAGCAACCGATTCCGGATATGACTGCAAGATTTTCAGGTGTCAGCCCTACATTCGCTGAAGCGCGCTGTATCGCTGCCTGCACTGAGAAATCGCCGCAGCCCGGGCACCAATTTGGTTTTACATTATTTCTGAAATCTTTAAATGTAACCATTTATATCAGCTCCTTCGTTAACAGCTCAATCTCAGATGGCAGAAATGGTGTGCCGTCATATTTTTTTAAGCTGTGAATTTTTGCAGCCATTCCAACATTCATTTTAATCAGTGATGCAAGCTGTCCTGTGGCGTTATGTTCAGCTACCACGACTTTTTTCGCATTCTCCATTAAAGGCAGTAACTTATCAGCCGGGAACGGGTGCATCAGCCTGATATGAGCATGATTAACCTTGAGACCGTCTGCTTCAAGTCTTTGCTGTGCCTCTTCTAGAGCACCTCTCGTAGAATTGAAACCGATTAACAGCACATCTGCTTCACCGTGATGTGCGTTATCAATATCCACCGCTTTATGAAGTTCCACATGCTCAAGTTTTCTCATCCGTTTGTCCATTTGCATCTGACGGTTTAAAGAGGATTCAGACGGTTTACCTGTCTCATCGTGCTCTACACCTGTAACGTGATGAATACCGTTTTTCATCCCTGGCAGGACACGCTTTGAGACACCATCTTCAGTCAACTCATAGCGCTTGAAATATTGTTTTGGTTCAAGTTCATCAAGTTCACTTTCATCTGAAACGAGTTTACCGCGGCCGATTTGAACTTTAGCGTAATTCAGCGGATCTACAGACTGTTTTCCTAATGAAAGCTGCAGATCAGATAACACAATAACAGGACACTGATACGTTTCTGCAAGATTGAATGCGTCAATCGTGTCATAGAATGCCTCTTCAGCAGTACTTGGGGCAAGTACAATTTTCGGAATATCACCATGTGAGCCATAGATCATCTGCATGAGGTCAGATTGTTCCTGCTTTGTAGGCAGGCCAGTAGATGGGCCGCCACGCTGTGTATCAATAATCACTAGCGGCTGCTCTGTCATACCTGACAGACCAATTGACTCCATCATCAGTGAAAGACCGGGACCTGCTGAAGCCGTTAACGCTCTGACTCCTGCATAATTAGAACCGATTGCCATTGTTGCAGCAGCGATTTCATCTTCGGTCTGAATTACTGCTCCGCCTAGTGCAGGGAGTTTTTTAATCAGATACTCCATAATTTCTGAAGCCGGTGTAATCGGATATGCTGCCATAAACCTTGCGCCTGCTGCTATCGCACCAAGTGCAATTGCATCGTTGCCGATCATATACATTCGCTGGATGCCGTCAGCTTCATCGAGCTTGTGAGAGCCTCTCTTATCACCAAGCAGTTCAGAAGCCGTCTCATAGCCCGCTTCAATCGCCTCCATGTTTTTCTGAACGACGACTTCCCCTTTTCTTTTGAATGTCTCCTGCAATACGCCTGTGAATACTGCTACCGGAAGATCCATAATCGCGCATGTTGATCCGATTGCAACCATGTTTTTCATCAGTGAAGTACCAAGACCGGACGCAATTTCAGTAAATGGAACGATAATCAGCTCAGCCTGACTATCTTCAGGATTAACAGGCTTAAATTTTGCATCAGCAATAATCATTCCGCCTGTTCCCATCTCATGATAATTAACATCGATTGTTTCCTGATCAAAAGCTACTAATATATCAAGACGGTCTTCTACCGCTCTTACACGTTTTGTACTAACTCTGATTTTATTATTTGTATGACCGCCTTTGATTCTTGAAGAAAAGTGACGGTATCCGTATAGAAAGTAACCAAGACGGTTCATAGCCATCGAGAAAATTTCTCCGGTACTCTCGATACCTTCCCCCTGCTGTCCGCCTACTTTCCAGGAAAGCTGCTGCTTCATATTTTATCTCTCCTTAAACTTACGCATTATGTATAAATTCATCATTGACCATTCTATCATGTTTAATGAACAGAGACACCTTTTAATCAGGCTTGAAGATAAATTCAGTCCTAAGAACGAACATTAGTTTACATAATATATATACTGTATATAAAAGAAGCTGCGGCAGTGCTGCCACAGCTTCTTTACATCTAACGCGGTTCAATAATTAATTTAATGGCTGTTCTTTCTTCACCTTCGATCTGAATATCCGTAAAAGCAGGTATACAGATCAGATCAATGCCGGACGGAGCTACAAAGCCCCGCGAGATCGCTACTGCTTTTACTGCCTGATTCAGCGCTCCGGCCCCAATTGCCTGCACTTCGACGAATCCTTTTTCTCTTAACACTCCTGCTAATGCCCCTGCCACTGAATTTGGATTCGATTTGGACGATACTTTTAATACATTCAACTGCAGTTCTCCCTTCCTCAACCGCTAACGTATGCTAGTGTCCATTCACTATATTCCGTATTAGCGGAAGTTATGCCGGATTGCGGGAAACTCAATTAAAATGGATGGTCCTCATTGATTAATATCCGTTCAATTGATTCTGCCTGACCTGTTTTTCGGTTCAGACTAATCAGACAGCCGCTTAAGATCGCGCGTCCTGTCTTTGGCACCTCAAAGCGTGATGGAAGACCTGTAACAAATCTTTTTAATACAGCCTCTCTCTCCATACCCAGAATTGCATCATATGGTCCTGTCATTCCTACATCCGATAAGTATGCCGTCCCCTCCGGAAGAATACGGTTATCAGCGGTCTGCACATGTGTATGTGTTCCAACGACTGCAGATGCTTTACCATCGAGATACCACCCCATCGCCTGCTTCTCACTCGTAGCTTCAGCATGAAAATCTACAAACACAAAAGGAGTCTGTTTTTTCGCTTCTGTAACTGCCTGCCTCACAACAGGGAACGGGTCATCCACCGGGTTCATAAATGTTCTGCCCAATGCATTCACAACAGCAATTTCTGCACTTCCTGCCTGAAAGGTCCGGATTCCTTTGCCGGGCGTGCCTTTAGGATAATTTAGAGGTCTTACAAGCTGGTCTGCTTTATCTATAAAATTAAAAAGGTCCTTATTATCCCACGTATGATTTCCCAATGTAATCATATCCGCTCCTGCACTAAGAAGCTGTTCATAAATTTTTTGCGTAATGCCTCTGCCTGAAGCAGCATTTTCGCCATTTACAATCGTCACATCAGGATGATGCCTTTCCTTTAGCTGGGGAAGATACTCTTCTACCATTTCTCTTCCGGGTGAACCTACTACATCTCCAATAAAAAGTATTTTCATGTTATGCCTCTTTCTTCTTTTACTTTATTCAGCTAAACTTTAGCACGATTAAAGATGCGTTTCAACTTCACCGGAATTTATAAACGCGCTCAAAAAAATAGCACTGTACCCAAAAGGTACAGTGCTACTTATTATTTTGCGTATTCTACTGCTCTTGTTTCCCTGATCACAGTTACTTTGATGTGACCTGGATAATTAAGTTCTTCTTCAATCTGCTTGCGGATATCTCTTGCAAGGCGATGAGCCGTTAAGTCATCGATCTGTTCAGGTCGCACCATGATGCGGATTTCTCTACCTGCCTGAATCGCAAATGACTTCTCTACACCATCATATCCTTCTGAGATCTCCTCAAGGCGCTCAAGGCGTCTGATATAGTTCTCAAGTGTTTCACTTCTGGCACCCGGGCGCGCTGCTGATAGAGCATCTGCAGCAGCAACAAGCACTGCAATAACTGATGTTGCTTCATAGTCGCCGTGATGTGAAGCAATACTGTTAATGACAACAGGATGTTCTTTATATTTCGTAGCAAGCTCTACGCCAATTTCAACGTGGCTTCCTTCTACTTCATGATCGATTGCTTTACCGATATCATGGAGCAGTCCTGCTCTTCTTGCCAGTGCTACGTCTTCACCCAGCTCTGCTGCGAGCAGACCCGAAAGATATGCAACCTCGGTTGAATGCTTCAGAACGTTCTGACCGTAACTCGTACGATATTTCAACCTTCCAAGAATCTTAATCAGATCCGGATGAAGGCCGTGAACACCGATATCAAATGTCGTCTGTTCACCAATCTCACGAATATGCTCATCCACTTCACGTCTGGCCTTATCAACCATTTCCTCAATTCTTGCAGGATGAATACGTCCGTCCTGAACAAGTTTTTCAAGAGCAATCCTTGCTGTTTCTCTTCTGATCGGATCAAATCCTGATAAGATGACCGCTTCCGGCGTATCATCAATAATCAGATCGATTCCTGTCAGTGTTTCGAGCGTTCTAATGTTTCGTCCTTCTCTTCCGATGATGCGTCCTTTCATTTCATCATTCGGCAGATTTACGACGGAAACAGTGGTTTCGGCTACATGGTCTGCCGCACATCTCTGAATTGCCAGTGAAAGTAGTTCTCTTGCTTTCTTTTCTGACTCTTCTTTTGCACGGTTTTCCTGTTCCTTCACCATAATTGCAATGTCCTGTGACAGTTCTTTCTCAACCTGATCCAGAATAATGGCCTTCGCTTCTTCGCGCGTCAGACCGGATACACGTTCAAGTTCGAGCTCTTGCTTTTGAACCATCTCCTCCACTTTGCTTTCCATCTCTTCAATATGTTGTTGTCTTTCATGCAAAGACTGATCTTTGCGTTCCTGCATAGATTCCCGCTTATTTAGCGAGTCATCTTTACGATCCAGATTTTCTTCCCGCTGCATCAGGCGGTTTTCCTGCTTTTGCAACTCATTTCTGCGTTCACGAAGTTCTGCTTCAATTTCTGAACGAAGCTTATGATTTTCATCTTTCGCTTCAAGCAGTGCTTCTTTCTTCAGTGCTTCTGCTTCGCGTTTCCCGTTAGACAGGATTTGTTCAACAGTACCTTTCGCACCGCCGACTTTAGCATCCATCATGAATTTGTGAATCAAATAACCAACAAACACACCTACGATAATGCCAGCTAAAATGAAGGTGATTTCGAGTACTCCCATCGTATTCACCTCCTCTTGCTATTTTCTTTTCACACTTTGTCTTTTCAGGATCTTCTGAATGTCTTCAGAAGACTTCATGACATTTACTAATCAATTAGAAAAATTGAAAAATATACAATCTTAATTTTAAGTCTGCAAATTTTCATTGTCAAGTAACCTAGAATAATCTACCTCATAAGATTTCATAAGAAAAGAGACAGGAATCGATTTCCTGCCTCTTTTTTCATACTATTTACTCTTCATCAAGCAGATTGAATTCATCAGCCACAGCTTCATCCGCTTCATTCTCAGGTACTTTATGAGCCTGATCCATACCGTGATGCTCACGGATTTTAAGAAGGATCTGCTGACGCAGTTCTGTATTTTCCTTCAGGAACTGCTTCGCATTTTCTCTTCCCTGTCCAAGACGTTCTCCTTCATACGAATACCATGAACCGCTCTTTTGAACGATATCCGCTTCAGCACCAAGGTCAATGATTTCTCCTTCTTTTGAAATCCCTTCCCCATACATAATATCAACTTCTGCAATACGAAATGGCGGTGCAACTTTATTTTTAACAACTTTAATACGCGTTTTGTTACCCACCATATCATTACCCTGCTTCAGTGTTTCAGCACGGCGTACATCAAGACGTACAGATGAATAGAATTTGAGCGCACGTCCACCAGGTGTTGTTTCAGGACTGCCGAACATCACGCCGACTTTTTCACGGATCTGGTTAATAAAGATTGCAATCGTATTCGATTTGCTGATTGCACCTGAAAGTTTTCTGAGTGCCTGAGACATCAGTCTCGCCTGAAGCCCAACATGTGAGTCACCCATTTCACCTTCAATTTCTGCTTTAGGAACAAGTGCAGCCACTGAATCGACAATAACGATTTCGACTGCTCCGCTTCGTACTAGTGCTTCAGCGATCTCAAGTGCCTGTTCTCCGGTATCCGGCTGGGATAACAGAAGCTCATCTATATTTACACCCAGCTTTTGTGCATAAACCGGGTCAAGCGCATGTTCTGCGTCAATAAAAGCAGCCTGGCCGCCATTTGCCTGAACTTCAGCAATTGCGTGCAGTGCTACTGTTGTTTTCCCTGAACTTTCAGGACCGTAAATCTCAATGACACGGCCACGTGGATAACCGCCAACACCAAGCGCTGCATCTAAAGATACAGAACCACTTGATACAGTGTTAACTCTTCTGTCAGTCTGTTCTCCAAGCTTCATAATAGAACCTTTTCCGAACTGTTTTTCTATTTGCTTAAGCGCCATATCAAGCGCTGCCTGACGATCACTCACATTAATTCCTCCTTTAATATAGACGCCTTTGATGACGTCTCATAACCTAACTCTACTATACTCCTTTTGCGAACAGATAACAAGCAAAAAGCGAACATTTATTCGCATTTTTTTATAACAGCATACACATGCATGTCCGCTGCGTGAAACTTATTTATTTTCACTTACAAACGGTCCTGCGTCTTTCTCCAGAAGCTGAATAAGTGCATACATACCGTGTTTCACAGCTCTGATTCTTTTGAAATTACGATCACCTTTCAGTGTAACCATAAAGGAGGATACTGACTCTTTATATGAGACACCGATCCAGACGGTCCCTTCAGCAATACCATTATTATCACCAGGGCCGGCGACACCGGTAAAACTGATACCTATATCACTTGAGAACCGTTCCTGAGCTTTGATTGCCATACTCTCAGCACACGCTCTGCTGACTGCACCATACTGAGCAAGAAGCGATCCGGACACCCCAAGAACTTGTTCTTTCATATCATTATTATAGACTGTCAGGCTTCCCAGGAGATAACGACTGGCGCCTGGAATTGCTGCGAGTTCAGATGAAAATAAGCCTGCTGTCAGGCTCTCTGCTGAAGCGATCGTCAGACTTTTTTCGTCAAGCAATTCAGAGGTTTTATACAGCAGGTTATGACCGTCGTAACCGTAGCAGAATTCCCCTACTCTTTGTTCAAGCTTATGAATCATGTCATTTACTAGTTTTTGCCCGGTTTCTTCATCAGCACTTGAAGAAGTGATTCTGAGTGTTACTTCCCCATCTTCAGCTAAAGGCGCTACCGTTGGATTAGTCTGTTGATCCAGAATATCTTCAATACGCGACTCGAGCTCTGCTTCACCTATTCCGAAAAACCTCATTACTTTCGAATAAATTAAACGGTTGCTGTTACTGGTATTTAAGTATGGAAGCAGCTGATTCGCAACCATCGGCTTCATTTCTCTCGGAGGACCCGGTAGAAGAACATAAGTGATCCCCTGTTTTTTGGTAACCATTCCGGGAGCCATGCCATAAAAGTTAAACAGAACATGACTGCCTTCTAATACAAGTGCCTGTTTTTTATTGTTATCAGTCATCGGCTTACCAACCTGTATATAATACTGTTCTATTGCTTCAAGAGATTTTTCGTCATATGAAAGACTGCAGCCAATATGAGCGGCTGCAGTTTCTTTTGTCAGATCGTCTTTTGTGGGACCGAGTCCACCTGTAATCACAATTAAATCAGAGCGGCTTTCTGCAGTTTCAAGTGTTTTTAAAAGCCGGTCTTTGTTGTCACCAATAACCGTATGATAATAAACATTGATACCTGACTCTGCAAATCTTGCAGAGATATACTGAGCATTCGTATTAGCAATCTGCCCTAAAAGCAGCTCTGACCCTACTGCAATAATTTCTGCATTCATCAAACCATCTCCTTATTTGGAGTCGCGGAAAGCTCCCCAGTTTTTAACAAAGTAATCCACGCCTGACCAGACTGTAAAGATCGCTGCGATATAGAGCGTGATAATGTCAAACGGGATATTAAACATCGTAAAGAATATGTTGTGAAGCAGCAAAGCAGAAATCGCAACAATCTGCATCCACATTTTAATTTTACCAAGCATGGCAGCAGCATGCACTTCTCCGGAGCCTGCAAGGACAAGTCTGAGTCCTGTAATGGCAAACTCCCGTGAGATAATCAGGATTACAATCCATGATGGGGCCATTTGCAGTTCAACAAGAATAATGAGTGCAGCAGAAACGAGCAGTTTATCTGCAAGTGGATCAAGAAATTTCCCAAGGTTTGTCACCTGGTTATACTTTCTCGCATAATAACCGTCAACCCAGTCAGTAGATGCTGCAAAAATAAATATTAGTGCTCCAATCAGGTGGTTAACTGGCATGTCAGCGCCAAGCAGGGTAATATCTCCCCAATTAAAATCAACCAGCATAATAATCATAAATAACGGAATAAGAAAAATTCTCGATATTGTAATTTTATTCGGTGTATTCATATAACCTCTCCTCTTATATCCTGTAATCTCTTGTTACTTAGTCATTTCCTTATTCATTATGTAAACAAACCCTGATCAAAAAAATAGTCATCGCACAGGATGACTATTTTTTAATTATGAAGGGTTTTGGACCTGAAATATCATATTCTGAGGCGTCACATCAGTTAAACCGAACTCAACTTGTTCACCGTTAATTTCCACAGTTGTACCCGGGACACTGCCGATTCTCACTCTGAACCAGTCAAGTTCAGCTGCATCAAATGTGTACGTACCGGAAATTTCTTCTCCTACAAGCTGTGCGCCTGACTGATCTGTAATACCTAACCAGGTTGTATTCGTATTAATTGTCACTGTTAATTCTTCAGAAGCAGTGACCTGATAATTAGTCGTCTCACCTTCTGTACCTGTGTTTTCAATTGTCAGGGAAGGCGTTTCAGGCTCTTCCGGAGGCTGTTCAGCTTCATCAGATTCTTCTGCCGGGTCTTCACTATCACTTTCAGGACTGTTTTCCTCATAGCCAGTACTGTCTTCAGTAGTGTCTTCAGGCTGATCGAGAGTAACCGGTTCTTCCTGCTGTACTTCTTCGTTTTCAGCAGGCTCCTGTGCATCTGATGCCATAAATGTCTGAACAAGATAATATGCCAGCACAAATATTCCGATTACAAAGATCGTCATGACTGCTGTTGGTATAAACCTGAAAGCAGCTGAAGATTTTTTGCTGGGACCTCTCGTTTTGACTCTCGAAAGCTGTGATGGAACATTGTCATCATGGTTAGATGGAATGTCTTTTGAATAGGTCTCAAATAGTTCTTCTGCATTAAGACCGACAGCTTCAGCATACTGCTTAATAAAAGCCCTGACATAAAATGCTCCAGGCATCATTGAATAATCTCCTTCTTCGATTCCCTGGAGATATCTTTTTTGTATTTTTGTTAAGCCTTGAAGCTCTTCTAAAGAGTACTCTTTTGACTCTCTCGCTTCTTTGAGACGGCTTCCTAGTTCTGTCAATGTTTACACCTGCCAATACTTAAAATTCAAATTCCCCAAAATCACCAAAATCAGATCCGCTGAACATCGTATTCTTGTGCATTAATTCATATGTAATTTCTTCATCCGGATCATGTCTCAGCTCTATAATGTAATCGAAGTCCTCAATTGTATATTCACTGTTCTCAACAAATATATCAGGGTGTTCAATTACTTTTATTGATGGCATCCGCATAATTTCCCGGACTAATTGCCAGTGTTTTTCTGATGCACGTCTGGTCGATACAACCCCATCGATAATAAACAAATTATTTTCATTGTATTCATCTTCAATTAATTTATCACGCACAGTCTGTTTTAATAATGTAGAGGAAACAAACAGCCATTTTTTATTTGCACATACACTTGCTGCTACAATGGATTCTGTTTTTCCAACTCTTGGCAGACCGCGGATCCCAATTAATTTATGGCCATCCTGTTTGTATAACTCCGCCATAAAATCAACCAGCAGGCCGAGTTCATCACGGATAAACCTGAACGTTTTTTTGTCATCCGCATCTCTTTGTATATATCTCCCGTGACGGACTGCCATCCGGTCACGCAGTTTCGGTTCTCTTAACTTAGTCATCTGGATCGTATCCATTGTTCTGAGGATCAGTTCAAGTCTGACAATCTGTTCATCACTCCGGGCAAGAAGCAGCATACCTCTGCGACCCTCATCGACACCATTAATCGTGACGATATTGATTGAAAGCATCCCTAAAAGGGAAGAAATATCACCAAGCAGACCGGGACGGTTTTTTTGAATTTCATACTCGAGATACCATTCCTTTTTCTCCATGGTGCCAGCTCCTTAATATAAAAACTTTCCTATCTATATCGTTAATAATAAAGCATTTGCATGGAATAGAAAAGGAAAAACAAAAAATGCTTCGAAATAAGCAGAAAATTGCCTTCCCTTGTCGACAGGAAGGCAATTTTAAAGGTTAATGACTGACAGAACCGCCGGCTAAACGGATCATCAGATTAGCAAGAACATGCTGTTCATTTTCATCTGCAGCTTTCCAAAGATCAGCAAGCACTCTTTCCTGCTCATTTTTGGGATCCACGTTTTTAGCTAAATAATCCCCGATCTGAAATGCTACCTCTGACATTTTTTCCTTTTCCATACCGGTCTTTTGAGCAGTAATCACTTTTTCCCCAAGGAAGTCTTTCCACTGTTGCCAGTTATCAAGAATTGACATATTTACTCCTCCTTTACTGATGCACCATCCGGGCTCATCAGTAGTATGTACTGTTTCAGGAGTAAATATGCCTCTCAACTGTACCAGCCGCCGTTGACTGATAAGATGTGAGAATGAATGTAAGAAGCGCTGTCACTCATCAGGAATAGAATCGCATCTGCTATTTCTTCCGGTTCGGCAAACCTGCCGGCAGGAATCTCCTGCTCAATTTCACTTATCACTTCCTGTGGATAATGTACAGTCATATCAGTTCTGACGGCACCGGGAGTTACCGCATTCACCCTGATTCCGTTTGGTGCAAGCTCTTTACCGAGCGCTTTAACAAAAGCGATCTGCGCCCCTTTAATTGCAGAATACATGACTTCATATGAGGCCCCGGTTTCACCCCATACCGAACTGACAAAAACAATTGAAGCGCCTTTTTTATGGCGCATGTTCGGAATCACCTTTTTAAGGATTCTTGCCGGCTGATAAAGGTGTACGTTCCAAAGCATCTCTATCATTTCATCCGGTGTATCTTCAAACAATCCCTCATAATGCAGCCCTCCTGCATGTACTACTGCATCAGGCTGCAATGAAAGGGTAATTGCCTCATCGACTTCTTTCCGGTTATTCAGGTTTAATCTCAGTGGAATCAGCTGATCAGCTTCTGCAGCAAAATCTTTTAAACGTTCCATGTTTTCAGCGTTGCGATAATATTGTCCAATGACAGTATGACCCGATAATAAAAGCTTCTTACTTAATTCAAAGCCGATACCCCCACTGCTTCCAAGAACCAGAACAGTTTTAGGCATTCTCTTTTGGCAGAATATAGAAGCTTGTTATTCTGTCTTCCTGCACAAGTGAAGAGAATGCTTCGTGCACATCTTCAAGTGTCAGTGTTTCTAAAACAGGTACCGCTTCAAACAGATCCATATCATTGAATGCATATCTCGTGAATTGATTGGCGATAAATTCAGGTGAATTAAGGGATCTTAAGAATCCGCCAATATTCTTTTTCTTAACTGATTGCAGCTGATCTTCTGTAATAGAAGGTGACTGGACTTCATTTAATAATATTTCTTTTATTTGTGCAGATAATTTTTCAGGATCAGGTGTGTTACTGCCTACTAATGCAAAACCGAAGTTATTTTCCTGTGTAAAATCATATGAAAAATGATCGTCGATTAATCCTTCATCGTAAAGCGATGTGTAATGTTCAGAGGTTTTTCCAAACAGGATATCAAGCGCTGTATTCACTGACAGTTCTTTTTTCAGCAATTCTTTTCCACTGATCTCTTTTGCATCAGACTTAATACCAACCATACATTTTGATACCTGCACATCCATTTTCAACTCATGGTGTTCCCTGTTTACAGCATCAGGTTCATCAGCAAACTTTCTATCAATTGTTTCTTCTGGCTCAAAGCTCTTCGCAGACTGATTATCTCTCACGTGGTTCATGACCTCCTCAGGGTCCACTGCACCAACAATAAAGAGCATCATATTAGAAGGATGGTAAAACGTGTTATAACATTGGTAAAGATGGTCTTTTGTAATCGCTGAAATGGATTCAACAGTTCCTGCAATATCCACTTTCACAGGGTGATGTTTGAACATATTTTCAATCGCTCCAAAATATAACCGCCAGTCAGCATTGTCATCATACATCGTAATTTCCTGACCGATAATACCTTTTTCTTTTTCAACCGTTTCTTCAGTAAAGTAAGGAGCCTGAACAAAATCGATCAGCACATCAAGGTTTTTTTCGAAATTGGATGTGCTTGAAAACAGGTATGCAGTTCTTGTAAACGAAGTGAACGCATTAGCAGAAGCTCCGTTTATACTGAACTTCTGAAACACATCCCCTTCTTCCTTTTCAAACATTTTATGTTCGAGAAAATGCGCAACACCGTCCGGCACGCGGATATAGTCTTCTTCACCGAGCGGGATAAACTGATTATCAATGGAACCGTATTTTGTTGTAAAGGTAGCGAAAGTTTTATTAAAATCTTTTTTAGGCAGGATACATACCTGCAGCCCGTTACTCATTTTTTCAATATATAGTTCTTCGTCAAGCTGAGCGAACACTTTTTTATGCACTTTCAGCCACCTCCTTTGCCGTAAGGATATATGTTGTATCTTTAAGCAGCTTATTAGCCGCTTCTGTCACGTCTTCTTTGGTTACACGTTCAATGCCATCAAACCAGCCCTGAATGTTTACAGGAATGCCTGCAGTTTCTCCCTGATACAGCACTTCAATAATGCCTCTTGGTGAGTCAAGTGTTTCAAGCATCTGATTTGTCATAACTGCCTTAGTCTGGCTTAATTCCTGATCACTGATATCGCCATTTTTAATGGCTTCAAGCTGTTCTTCAATAATTGTTTCAGCTCGCTCAATTTTCGCCGGTTCAACACCTGACATAATGACAATCAGGCCTTTATGACTCTCAAGCCGGCTTGCTGCATAATATGCCAGGCTTTCTTTTTCCCGCACATTCATAAAAAGTTTCGAATGCGGGAAGCCGCCAAGGATCCCATTCATCACTGCCATCGGAAGATAATCATGATCTCCATAAAAAGTATTTGACCTGTAGCCGATATTCAGCTTCCCCTGTTTGATCTGCTGTTTTTCAACTATTTTTTTTGAGTCTTCAATTGTGATATGTTTTTGAATGGCTTTTACATTTTCTCTAGAAGCAATGGAAAACTTCTCTTTACAGAGCTTCTCCATTTGTCCGCTGTCGATATCCCCTACGATATACAAGTCTACTTCATCACTTGAGATCATCTGCTGATAAGCTTCCATCAGTTTTTCAGGTGTGATGTTTTCAAGTTCAGATTCTATTCCGTTTGGATGCAGAGCGTATGCCTCTCCACTGCACATTTCCTCAACAAGACGCTGAGATGCATAGCGCATTTTATCATCTTTTACTGCTTTTAATTTTTGATTAAGTGTTCTCTTTTCCGATTCCACAACTTTTTGACTGAACGCCCCATCCTCTAATAAGGGATGAAATACCATTTCATTTAATACGTTCAGTGCCTGTTCTGTTAAAGGCGTATTATCCTGAAGATATTTTTCATTGGCAATATCAACAGCAAAAGTCAGGATATGATACTCCCCTTTTTTATTCACATCCACTGATGCGCTGGCACCGTATAAATCGTCAAGATGACTTCTGAACAAGGCAGTCGTCGGCCACTTTTCTGTACTGCTTTGCAGCACATACGGCAATAGTGCTCTCGCAGTTACCTTGTCTTCTGATAATAGCGACTTGAATTTTAAAACAAACTGGTTTGTTTTAAATTTTTTTGTTTGAATGATTCTGATGTTCAGTCCATCCTGCCTGATTTTCGTTTCGTCTAATTGCATATATGTTCCTCCCGGTTGTGAAATCGCTTTATTAGTATTTATATACTCTATATTCACTATACATTTCTTAATGCCACTACAACAAGCATTTATCATTCCAAGAAAAAACCGTCTGATCATAATCAGACGGTTCATTGTGTTTATCGGCTTCCTTTAATGTAAGGCTGGCCATTAGCTTTAGGCGCGTCAGCACGGCCGATAAATCCTGCAAGTGCAAGGATTGTAAGGATATATGGTGCTGACAGCAGGATCCAGTTTGGCACATCTGCAAGTAACGGAAAACTTGATCCGATGATCGCCAGAGACTGAGCAAGTCCGAAGAACAATGCTGCTCCCATGGCACCAAGCGGATGCCATTTACCAAAAATCACAGCTGCAAGGGCAATGAATCCCTGCCCGGTGATTGTACCTGCACTGAAATCCTGGGTAATTGTCTGTGCGTACACACCACCGCCAAGACCACCAAATACACCTGAAAGCACGACTGCGATATAGCGCATTTTAAATACGTTGATCCCCATTGTATCTGCAGCCATCGGGTGCTCACCTACTGAACGCAGGCGCAACCCGAATGGCGTTTTGAATAGAACAAACCAGGCAATGATTGCAACAAAGATTGCAAGGTATGATGTAAGATAATTGTTAAAAAGAATAGGTCCGATTATTGGAATATCATAAAGTAATGGTATTCTCTCATAATAAAACGGCACAGGAATTTTTGGTGTCTGCCCTGCTCCATACCAGTCCTTTATTAAATAAACTCCGAGTCCAAGCGCCAGAAAGTTAATCGCTACCCCGCTGACAACCTGGTCTGCACGGAATGAGACAGACGCAACTGCGTGAAGTAATGAAAATAACCCGCCGATAATCATTGCAATCAGGAGCGCGACCCACGGCGTTGCTCCTCCAAGAGCCGATGCAAACGTAATATTAAATACAACTGCTGCAAAGGCACCAATGACCATTAGACCCTCAAGTCCAATGTTTACCACACCAGACCGCTCTGAAAATACACCGCCGAGTGCTGTGAAAATTAGCGGGGCTGATGCAAATAGCATGGATTTCACTAATATCTCAAACGCTGTTAATACATCCATTTATTTTGCCCCCTTTCTAAGACGCTGCAACAGATACGCAATGATGTAGCTTGATGCAACAAAGAAAATAATAATGGCAATAACGATCTCAACAAGTTCAGTTGGAACACCTGACTGCAGAGGCATAATTAATGCACCCTGTTTTAAAATACCAAACAGTGCGGCTGCCAATATAATACCCGAAGCTACGTTACCACCGAGCAGTGCTACTGCGATCCCGTCAAATCCTACTCCGGAGAACGCACCGTGAATGAATCCATAACCGAATGTTCCAAGGCCTTCCATAGCGCCTCCAAGACCTGCAAAAGCGCCCGAGATGACCATCGAAAGGATAATATTGCGGTTTACATTCATTCCTGCATATTCAGAAGCATGCTGGTTAAAACCTACTGAGCGCAGTTCAAAACCAGTTGTTGTTTTTTCAAGTACAACGAAATAAATAATAGCTGCTGCAAGCGCAAGGAATATTCCATAGTGCATCGTGGAAAATTCAGTAAGTGTTTCAAAAAATGGTGACTTAAGTGATGCAGATTCAGGTACGCGATCTGTCGTATTCTGCTCATCAGAAATGACATAACGAACAAGGTAGTTACAGAGATGAAGTGCAATATAGTTCATCATAATTGTCACAATAACTTCGTGAACGCGAAGCTTCGCTTTTAACAGACCCGGTATAAATGCCCAAAGTGCACCCGCTACCGCACCCGCAAGAATCGCCATAGGAAGGTGAATCACTTTTGGCAGATCAAATGCAAGACCTACCCAGACAGATGCTACCCAGCCAACTAAAAGCTGTCCTTCCACCCCGATATTAAAGAGTCCTGTTCGGAAAGCAAAAGCTACTGCAAGACCCGCGAAAATATAAGGTGTAATCTGTCTGACTGTTTCCCCAATATAAAACCCTTCTCCAAGTGAACCACTCAGCAGGGCTGTATATCCTTCAATCGGATTATAACCTGATACCAGCATGACAATTGCTCCTACAATTAAACCAAGGATAACTGAGATAACCGGGATCAGAATTTTTTGCCATCTGCTAAATTGATTAAACATTCTCTGTTTCACCTGCCTTATTCTTTGAACCCGCCATCAGTAATCCGAGCTCCTGCTCAGTTGTCGTTTTCGGGTCAACAATTTCAATAATATTCCCGTCATAAATAACGGCAATCCTGTCGCTCACATTAATAATTTCTTCAAGCTCAAATGATACGAGTAAAACAGCCTTTCCGTTATCGCGCTGTTCAATCAGGCGCTTATGAATAAATTCAATTGCTCCTACATCGAGTCCGCGTGTCGGCTGTGCTGCAATCAAAAGATCAGGATCCCTGTCAACTTCGCGACCAATAATTGCTTTTTGCTGGTTCCCGCCTGATAGTGCACGTGCAGGAGTCTGTTCAGATGGCGTACGGACATCAAATTCCTGAATCAGTTTTTTAGCCTGCTTATTAATTTCTTTATTGTTCAGCAGACTGTATTTAGAATACGGCTTATGATAATACGTCTGAAGCACCATATTATCGCCGATTGGAAAGTCCAGCACCAGACCATGCTTGTGTCTGTCCTGCGGGATATGACCCACGCCGGCTTCTGTGATTTTTCTTGTTTTATATGAAGATAAATCCTTCCCGTTCAGCTCGATTTTTCCGGAAGTCACTTTTCTCAGACCTGTAATCGCTTCGATCAGTTCCGACTGACCATTCCCATCTACCCCGGCAATACCTACAATTTCACCGGCACGCACGCTAAGATCAAGATCCTTAACTGCGTTAACTCCACGTGAATCTTTTACATTCAGCTTGGTTATCTCTAGAACGCTGTGCTTTGGATTAGAATCCGTTTTATCTGTTTTAAAAGTGACTTCTCTTCCTACCATCAGACTCGCAAGCTGTGTAGGTGTTGTTCCTTCTACATCCAGCGTATCAATTCCCACACCTTTTCTGATCACCGTTACGCGATCACATACCTCTATGATTTCTTTCAGCTTATGGGTAATAAGGATAATAGATTTTCCTTCAGCAATTAAAGTTCTGAAAATTTGAATCAGTTCTTTAATTTCCTGTGGTGTCAGTACTGCTGTCGGCTCATCAAAAATCAGGATTTCTGCTCCGCGATACAACGTTTTAAGGATCTCTACACGCTGTTGCATGCCGACTGAAATATCTGCAATTCTGGCTTTAGGATCTACTTTTAAACCGTATCGGTCAGAGATCTCCTGTACCTCACGTTCAGCTCTTTTCAGATCAATATTTATTCCTTTTTTCGGTTCCATCCCAAGGACAATATTTTCAGTAACTGTGAATGTATCAACAAGCATAAAGTGCTGGTGCACCATCCCGATCCCGAGATCATTCGCTACATTCGGGCTTGTGATTTTCACCTTTTCACCACGAACTTTAATCTCTCCCTTTTCCGGCTGGTACAGGCCAAACAGAACATTCATCAATGTTGATTTCCCTGCTCCATTTTCACCTAAAAGGGCATGTATTTCGCCTTTTTTCAATTGAAGCGTAATATTATCATTTGCTACTATCCCCGGAAACTCTTTTCGGATGTCGAGCATTTCTATTACGTAGTCCATCCGTTATCACTCCTTTATTTATCGTGCAGTGGTAGGTTGAATGAGGTCTGACTTCTTTTTCCAGACCCTCTTGAAAAATGCTAAATGAAGAAGGGACTTTGTTCCCTTATTCAGTTAGCATTCTTGCAAAAAAAAAGGGAATTTCGGGACTGAATCAGCCCCTCCATTCCCTATGCATTTGTTATTACTCAAGTGTTGAAGGTACTTCGATTTCACCATCAACGATTTGCTGCTTGTAGTTAGCAATCTCGTCAAGGATTTCCTGTGAAAGGTTGTCCTGGCTTTCAGCGATTGCGATACCTTCTTCCTGAATTCCGTACTCAATTACTTCTCCACCCGGGAAGTCGCCTTCCATTGCACGAGTTGAGATATCCTGAACAGCTACGTCAACACGCTTAACCATTGAAGTCAGTGTTACGTTGTCGTCTCCAACCTGACCTTCTTCCCACTGGTCACGGTCAACCCCGATTACCCAAACCTGACGATCCGGATCCTGTTGCTTAAGGTTTTTCGCTTCAGTGAATACGCCGTTACCTGTTCCACCTGCTGCGTGATAAATTACATCAATGCCTGAACCATACATTGAAGCAGCGATCTGCTGACCACCTGCTGCGTCATTAAAGTCACCAGCGAATTCAATCTGTACATCTGCATCTGGATTAACTGCTTCAACACCAGCCTGGAAGCCTGCTGCGAATTTGTTAATCAGGTCAGACTCAACTCCGCCAACAAAACCGATCTGATCTGATTCAGTTGCCATACCGGCTGCAACACCGACAAGGAATGAACCTTCATGCTCTTTAAATGTAATTGAAGCAACATTGTCACCTTCAGATACATCATCTACAAGTGCAAAGTTTGTGTCAGGATTCTGACTCGCTACATCAGTGATTGCTTGATTAAGCAGGAAACCGATACCAAATACGAGGTCGAAATCATTACGTACAGCTGTGTTCATGTTTGTTACATAGTCAGCGTCGTTATTTGACTGGAAGTAAGTGTAACCGTCTGTACCTTCTTCAAGACCATTATCAGCACCGAACTGCTGAAGACCTTCCCAGGCAGACTGGTTAAATGATTTGTCATCAACGCCGCCAGTGTCTGTTACCATTGCTACTTTGAAGTCACTTGTTTCTTCTGTGCCTTCGCCTCCGCCAGTAGAACCCTCGTCTGAACCTGTATCCGCTTCTTCATCGCTTCCACAAGCTGCAAGAACTGTACCTGCTGCAAGAATCATAGATAGTGCTACTCCGTACTTACGCTTTTTCATTTTGGTACCCCCTAAAAATTTTTCGTGTATTAGTAGGAATGCATAAATGCATTAAACACGCTTACGTACAACATGAAAACTGAACCGGTCAGCTTTAAAGTAATTAAGAGAATATAAAACCGGCTGATCATTTTCATCAAAGTGCAGCTGCTTTAAAACCAACAAAGCAGTTTCCGGTTCACAACCGAGAATAGGAGATACTTTTTCATGGTAGCCTGCGGGCTCAATGTGGGTAATCGCATAAGATATGTACATCCCCCCATTTTCCTCAAGCAATGAAAAAATAGACCTGTCCTGATGTGTGAATGAAGTCGGCATAAGATCTGCCGGAATTTTATCAATGCAATAAACCACCGGGTCCCCGTTTGCAGTTCTGACCCTTTCGATGACTGTCATTTCATCGTCAGGCGAACATTTAAATCGGTTCATATCTTCATCTGTAGGGTGATGAATAGTAGAACTTAAGAAAACAGTTCCAGGTTCCATCCCTGCCATACGTATCATATCTGTCACGCTGTACAGTTGTTCAATACCAGATGAAAATAAAGGCTTTGCATTAACAAATGTACCTACACCATGGCGCCTGACTATTCTGTTTTCTTCTTCCAGAATTCTGAGCGCTTCCCTGAGTGTAGCCCTGCTGATCCCTAATTGCCTGGATAATTCAAACTCCGAAGGGAGGCGTTCTTTTTCTTTGTAAACGCCTTTGTCGATATCTTTCTTCAGTCGGTCAATCACCTGAAGATACAGATGCCGATTATCTGATTTAATAGTCATATAAAGACACCACCAACTCTTTTGACATCAGACATCTGATGTATTTCATTCCTACTAATCGAAAATACTATAACACTTTTCGTTTTGAAAAGGAATACAATTGTGTAGTTTTCACAAAAATTCTTTCGATTATGTTACACAACAATTACATTTGTTACAGGAATTATAAATAATCTGCATAAAAACCCTTTTTTATAGAAAAAAATGTTATAAAATCAATTCTTTGTAACGTTATAGTATTTTTGAAAGCGGTAACAATAGTATATCTTATTCGAGATATTTTTGTATATAGGTCAGACATCAAATGTCTGATTTTTTTTCGAAAGAATAATATTCTTAAAAAAAGCTGAAATGCAGTGCATTCCAGCTTAAAAAAAGTTACTCTTCCTGTACGCCTTTAGAAATAAGAACGGTTCTTGGCTTGCTGCCCTCATATGGACCGACTACTCCCTGCTGCTCCATTGCATCAATTAATCTTGCTGCACGTGTATAGCCGATTCGAAACCTTCTTTGAAGCATCGAAACAGATGCAGTCTGCATATCTGCTACCAGATCGACTGCGTCGGAATACAGCTCATCGTCAGATTCTTCAGGTTTAGACTCATCCACTTCATCCGGAATCATTTCTTCCTGATACTGAGCTTTCTGCTGTTCAATTACTGCATTTACAACAGTTTCGACCTCTTCATCACTAAGAAACGCCCCCTGTACCCTGACCGGCTTATTTGCACCTACAGGCATAAACAGCATATCACCGCGTCCAAGCAGTTTTTCAGCTCCACCCGTATCAAGTATTGTGCGGGAATCAATTTGTGAAGAAACGGCAAAAGCAATCCTTGATGGAATATTTGCTTTAATTACTCCGGTAATAACGTCAACCGAAGGTCTCTGAGTTGCGATAATTAAATGGATTCCGGCAGCGCGTGCCATTTGTGCAAGCCGTGTAATAGAGTCTTCAACATCATTTGAAGCGACCATCATTAAATCAGCCAGCTCATCTACAATCACGACAATAAACGGAAGCTGTGGCTGTTTTTCTTCATTTTTTTCATTATGCTTTCTTACATATTCATTATATCCTTCAATGTTTCTCGTGCCTGTGTGTGAAAACAGATCATATCTGCGTTCCATCTCACTTACTACCTTTTTGAGTGCCTGAGATGCTTTTCTGGCATCTGTCACAACAGGCGCTAAAAGGTGCGGTATTCCGTTATAGACGTTTAACTCAACCATTTTTGGATCAATCATCATTAATTTTACTTCGTGTGGTTTTGCACGCATTAAAATTGACACAATGATTCCGTTAATACATACTGATTTCCCGCTTCCGGTTGCCCCGGCTACAAGCATATGCGGCATTTTATTCAGTTCGGCAGCTACAGCTTCACCCGTAATATCACGGCCAAGGCCTATCAGGAGTTTAGCTTCTTCTTTTTTACTCTTATTTGCTTCAAGTACTTCTCTCAGTGAAACCATTGCCACTTCAGAGTTTGGCACTTCAATTCCAATTGCTGACTTTCCGGGAATCGGCGCTTCAATTCTGATATCTTTTGCTGCAAGGGCAAGCGCCAAGTCATCATTCAGGTTCACAATTTTACTTACTTTAACCCCTACATCAGGATGAACCTCATATTTTGTTACTGCCGGGCCCAGGTGAACCTGAGTTACTTTCGCTTTTACACCAAAGCTTTGAAAAGTTTTTTCAAGTTTGGATGCATTTTTCTGAATCGCTTTGTATTCACTGCTTTGGTCTGCATGTGGCGGCATCGCAAGCAAATCAAGTGCCGGAACCTGATACTCTTTATTTTCCACCTCTTCTACCCCAGGTGAGGAGGTAAACTCTTCAAGTGCAGGGTCATGCGTCTCTTCTTCCTCCTGATGAGCAGGTAACTCAGACTGTATTGGTTCCTCGGTGTGAACAGGTGCAGCTTTTTCAGCAAAGCTGGAAATCAGAGGCTCAAACCCATCAGATTCTTCTGAGTCATCATGCTCAATCACCGGTTCAGCTTCAGGCTGCTTAATAGAAGAACGGCGTCTTGAAGTGCGGGTTTGTTTTTTTACCTCGTCCTTAGCCTGACGCTTTTCTTTTATCCAATCCAATAAACTTTCTTTCATTTCTATAAATCTGTCAGCGATCCAGCCGGCAATGATTTTACCGGTTTCCCCGATTGACCGGCCTGAAATTAATAATAAACCGATGATGATAAATACAGCAGCAACGATTTTTGAACCAGTTGAAGCAAAGAGCAGATTAAAAATAGCATAAATCAGTGCCCCAGCCATGCCGGCCCCTGCATTCACCGTAAAATCATCCATAATAATCCGGTGCGTCTGGACAAGTATGCTGTCGTTAGTAATCAGGTTTTCACGGCTCAGCTGATCAAAGAGCAGAATGTGGCTGAGCAGAAAAATCCCGGTCAGGACAAGCAGGCCGCCCCTCATCTTAGACCCTTTTAAAACAGGCAGCTTTCTATACAGAATCACGTATACGGAGGTCAGTATAATAGCCACTGGTAAAAGAAGCTGGAAATTTCCAATCAGATAAGTAAAAGCTAATGTAAGCATTTGACCAGCTGCACCAAGTCTGAAGGCTGCAATCAATGCAAGTGCAATCATGACAATACCGGTTAATTCATATGTAAAAGCAGAATTTTTCTTTTTTGATCTTTTCGTCTTTTTTCGCGTGGCAGTTTTTCGATTTGTTGTTTTTCTTTTGGCTTCAGCCATACGTATACCTCCTTTTCCGGCTGAAAAAAACAGACAGAATAACTTCTGCCTGTTTTTGAATGCTCAGTTTTCGTGACATCACACTTCCATAATAATAGGAAGAATCATTGGTCTGCGTTTCGTGCGTGTATATAACAGATGGTTCAGGGAGTCCCTGATTTCCTGTTTAATGCCGGACCAGTCAAATGTACGGTTTTCAACATTTTTTTCAACAATATTTCTAACAGCCGTCACTGACTCTTCCATCAGTTTTTCTGACTCTCTGACATATACAAAACCGCGGGAAATCACTTCAGGTCCTGCAGCAATCGTTTTCGTCTTACGGTTAAGGGTTACGACAACTAGTAATACGCCGTCCTGTGAAAGAAGTCTTCGGTCACGCAACACGATATTACCTACATCGCCGACACCTTTCCCATCAATTAATACATTACCTGTCTGAACTCTGCCGCTCATTTTCATCTTGCCGGACTGATATTCAACAATATCACCCTTGTCAGCAATAAAAATGTTCGAGCGCGGGATCCCCATCTCTTCAGCAAGTCGTCCGTGGGTAATCAGATGACGGTATTCACCCTGAATAGGGATAAAATACTTCGGCTTCATCAGGTTCATCATCATTTTCAAATCTTCCTGACTGCCGTGCCCTGAGACATGAACATTCTTACTTGAAGTCAGTACGGTAGCGCCTGCTTTTGTCATTTCATTAACAGAACGGTATAAGTATACTTCCATCCCTGGTGATGGTGTAAATGTAATCAGTACAGTGTCACCCTCCTGAATATTTACAATCGGATGCGTCTGATTCGCCATACTTTCCATTACTTTAAACGGCTCATCATGTGTACCTGAAAGAATAATAACAATTTCGTGATCATTATACTGATCAATTTCGCTTGGCTTAATTCTTGTTTCTTCATCATAAGTCAGGTGTTCAAGTCTTGAAGCTACGTTCACAACGCGCTCAGCCGCTTCTCCAATGACCGCTACTTTTCTGTTACTTGCAGTGGCTGCATCAAAAATCTGCTGAATACGGATCAGATTTGATGCATAACATGTGACAATCACTCTGCCATTTGCATGCGTGATACTGTTTGATACATGTTTTTCAATGACTGATTCTGATGTAGTGTGGCCTGGCTTCTCAGCTTCAGTACTGTCTGAAAGAAGCGCAAATACACCCTTATCACCAAGTTTAGCCATTTTACCGATGTTCGATGCATATCCGCCTCTTGATGACTGGTCAAATTTGAATTCGCCCGTATGCACAATCGCACCTTCTGATGTATGGATGGCAATGCCAAGTGAATCCGGAATGCTATGTGTTGTATTAAAGAAAGTAACATTAACAGAATCAAATTTCATATTGCTCTTTTCATGTACAGTATAAAATTTAACCCGCTCTTTAAAGCCGTATTCTTTTAATAATGCTTTTGCAAGGGCAACTGTCAGTTTTGATCCGTACACAGGCACCTTTACTTTTTCAAGCAGATAAGGAAGCGATCCGATCGAATCATCATGACCATGCGTCAGAAAGATTGCTTTAACACGCTCTTTATTTGCTTCGATATACTGGAAATCCGGAATCACGATATCGATTCCGAACATTTCATCCTCCGGGAACATGAGCCCGGAATCTATAATGAATAAATCCTCGTCCACTTCAATTACATACATGTTCTTTCCAATCTCGCCTACACCGCCGAGAGGAATAATTTTTAATTTTTCATTTTTCTCTTTAGACAAACCGATTTCCTCCTACAAAAATGTTATCCGACCTTTTGAAACAGCTGTGTTCATTATACTGTAAGTTTGGAAAACTGTACATGTATTTATCACCACAGCTCTTTGAAAGACGCTTTTTTGGTCTTCTTTAATCAAAAAGGTCTTTTTCCGAATTGGAAAAAGACCTGGCTGTTGGATCTTAGTCAATATCTTTCATGTGTGCTTCAAACTTTTTAACTGAGGATGCTAGAAGCTGCTCTTCATTTTCATCGAGTTCAATAAGCGGCAGCCGTACGCCTCCGCATTGAATACCTTTTTGATTGAGTACAGCCTTAACAGGGGCCGGACTTGGCTGGGCAAATAATGCTCTTGTCAGCGGCAGGAGTTTTTGATGAATCACAGCTGCCTTTGACAGCTCTCCTGCATGAAATAAGCGGATCATTTGCTGCATCTCATTGCCTGCTACATGCGATGTCACAGAGACAACGCCGGCACCACCAATTGAAAGAAGCGGAAGTGTCAGGCCATCATCACCGCTGTATACAGAAAAGTTTTCATCTGTTCCTGCAATGATTTCAGTCATCTGATCAAGGCTGCCGCTTGCCTCTTTAACTGCTGTAATATTAGGCACTTTTGATAATGCGATAATCGTCTCAGGCTCAATATTAACTGCAGAACGGCCTGGGATATTGTAAATCATCACCGGAAGATCCACTTTTTCAGCTACCTTACTGAAATGCAGGAACAAGCCTTTTTGACTGGGTTTACTGTAGTAAGGAGCGACAAGCATAATTGCGTCAACTCCTGCTTCTTTTGCAGCGAGTGTTAATTTGATTGTTGATTCAGTGTTATTTGTTCCTGTTCCGGCCACAACCGGGATTCTGCCGTTCACTATTTTTACAGTCTGCTTAAACAAATGTATTTTTTCTTCGAATGACAATGTCGGCGATTCCCCTGTCGTTCCTGCTACTACGAGGGAGTCGGTGCCATTTTCTATTAAATAATTGATCAACTTTTCCAACCTGCTGGTATCAATATTATTTTCCTGGTCAAATGGAGTAGCCATTGCAGTTGAAACTCTGCCAAAGTTCATTTTCTTCACTCCTGTACGGTTGCTGGTTCTGGATTAATAAAAAATTGATGGAGAAGCTGCTGGGCAGGCTCTGAATCCGCATGATCCACAAGTACCCAGAAAGTCATATGACTATCAGCTGTCTGCCAGATGTTAATATTACTTTTAGTCAGCAGTGACACGATAGAAGAAGCCACACCCGGCCGTCCTGCGATCCGCATTCCGATCAGGGCAACTTTTGATACATGATGCCTGCTTTTAAAATAAATATGCTGTTCATCTAAAGTACGTTTTAATTCAGGATAATCATCCTGGTGTATGGTAAATTTCACTTCAATCGGCTGAATGGATACCAGATCTATACTGATATTTTTTTCAGCCAGCATTCTGAATATTGCATCGCAATCCTGTGCCTGTACTGCAATCTGCACGAGGTGATCAATTGCTGTAACTGAATGAACTGATTCTGTCCGGGGATGCAGACCGATCCATGTCCCGCCATTGTCCGAAAGGTCTCCGGTCCATACCGGTATATTACCGTTTCTGGCCCATTCAACCGCTTTGGGATGAATCACTTTTGCTCCCTGATGAGCAATGTGAAAAGCTTCGTCGTAAGATAAGGATTGAACTACTTTTGCCTGATCAACAATTCTTGGATCCCCACTCATAATCCCTGCAACATCTGTATATAATTTGCAATATAAGGCACTCACACTTGCCGCAATCGCACAGGCAGACGTATCACTGCCTCCGCGTCCCAATGTGGCAATCCTTCCATACTGATCTTCTCCCTGAAAGCCTGGAATGATGATGACATCAGTCTGCTGCAATTCAGTGAAAACTGAGTGTGTATTCATTGAGCAAATATCAGCATCATATACACCGTCTGTTTTCAGACCTGCCTGTTTCCCTGTCAGGATCTCACACTCAACCCCGGCATGATGCAGGGCTGAAGATAATATAGCCGCAGATATGATTTCTCCGCATGAAAGCAGCAGTGATCTCTGGTGAGGCGGTATACTCAGCGGCTCAGCAAGCGATAACAGCGTATCTGTGGAATAAGGAGCTCCCATTCTTCCGATAGCTGATACGACGATAATCACCTGATTGTCGAGTTCGAGCTCCCTTTTCACACAGGATACTGCCTGCTCTCTTTTCCATGAGTCTGATAGCGACGTTCCACCAAATTTCAGTACTGAAATTGGCAAAGTAACGCTCCTCTCTTAAAAGCGCGTGACAGTTATACGAGTTTAAGTTTGATCAGACTCTCTGCGATCTGTACTGAGTTCCACGCAGCTCCTTTTAATAAATTATCTGAAACGATCCACATATGGAAGCCATGGTCTTCGTCAGGATCTTTTCGCACTCTTCCTACGAACACATCTGTTTTACCTGCAGCAGTGCTTGGCATTGGATACTCCTGCTGATCAGGGTTATCCTGCAGCGTGACGCCAGGTGCTTCTGAGAGAATCCGGTGGATATCTGCTGTATTTTTTCCTCTTTCAGATACCTCAATATAAACCGATTCCGCGTGTCCAGTCTCAACTGGTAATCTCACACATGTTGCTGATACCTTCAATTCAGGCATATGCATAATTTTCTTCGTTTCGTTAATCATTTTCATTTCTTCAAAAGTATAGCCATTTGTATCAAAGACATCAATCTGCGGTACTGCATTAAAGGCGATCGGGTAATGCTTTTTATCTCCTTTTACAGGTAAAACACTGGCCGTTGGTTCTTCCCCGTTCAAAATAGCCTGCGATTGTTCTTTCATTTCATCAATCGCCTGCACACCTGCACCTGAAACTGCCTGATATGTTGAAACAATGACTTTCTCAAGACCCAATTCTTTTCTGATCGGTTCAAGAGCTGCCACCATTTGAATGGTAGAACAGTTCGGGTTTGCAATAATGCCTTTATGATGCTGAAGATCAAGTTCGTTTACTTCCGGAACAACAAGTGGCACACCTTCATCCATTCTGAAGGCACTTGTATTATCAATGACGATTGCACCGCGTTTTGCAGCTTCAGGGGCCAGTTTCTTTGAAATACTGCCTCCCGCTGAAAAAAGTGCAATCTGCACGCCATCAAAGCTTTCCGGTGTTGCTTCTTCAACTGTTACCGGTGCCCCGTTGAATTGAATTGTCTGTCCTGCTGATCTTGCAGAAGAAAGGAGTTTAATTGATTCAACCGGAAAATCCCTCTGCTCAAGCATTGCGAGCATCTGAGTTCCTACTGCTCCTGTTGCTCCTACTACTGCTACGTTATATCCTGTACCCTTCATTTACAAAACTCCCTTCCACTCTTTCCCTGTAATGCGTTAGACAGGTAAAGCACTAATGTGTATTCATACAACACATTGTATCATTTATGCTTTCTATTTCTCAATCTCTTTTATTTAATAAAGTGATTACCGGCTGGATCTGTTTACCTTTTAGTGCCGCAATGACTGTTTCCGGGATATGATCCATATGTGCCACTAGTGAATTGGGCTTATTTTCAGGATCATCCTGACTGAAAGGGACAAAGTATAAGTTTTTTGCTGTCATCAGCTTCATCAGGTTCACACCGTTTAATCCCAGACCGTCATTGGTCGATATTGCTGCAACGACCGGCTTGTGATTACGCATCGTCGCTTTTGCCGCCATCAGTACAGGGGAATCTGTAAGAGCGTTCGCCAGTTTTGATAAAGAATTCCCCGTTAAGGGTGCGATAACCATGCAGTCCAGTGGCTTAACCGGTCCAAGCGGTTCTGCCTCAGGGATTGTTCTGATACATTTCTCACCTGATGCTTTTTCTATTTTTTGAACCCATTCCTCTCCTTCACCAAATCTTGTATCTGTTGACTGCATTGTATAACTGACGACTGGAACAATTTCCGCTCCCAATTCCTTTAATCTGATTAATTGAGGCAGCACTAAATGGTAAGTACAGTGAGATCCTGTGAAACCGAAACCTATTCTCTTGTTTTCTAACACTTTTTATCCTCCTTTTTCAATGACCAGATCCAGAATCGCCGCTGCAAGTATTTCACCAGCAGTTTTTGGTGCCACCATACCCGGAAGACTCGGTGCCTCCATATATTGAAGATTCATTCGCCCTGCAATCCTGCGCTGTTCAATCGAAGGGTCAGAAGCCAGTTCTATTAAAAAAATCCCCGGCTTACAGGCTGACATCGCATTTTCGTTTATGATCGTATCTGATGGAATTGTATTGACCCAGATATCAGCCTCTGCAATATACCTGTTCAAATCTTTTAAATGCTTTCCGTTTACCCCGATTTCCTTCAGTCTGGCTATTTCTGATTTAACTGAGGAAAGAGCTGTAACATTAGCACCGAGTGAATGGAGCACTCTTGCAAGCGTCAGCCCGACTCTTCCCCCTCCTGTTATCACAATGTCTGAGCCATGAATGGTGTAATCAGTATGCTGAATGAGCAGCCAGAGTATGCCTTCAGCAGTGGGAATAGAATTTGATATCGCAATAGCATCCTCTTCGAATAAGTAGACAAATTGTTTATTGCTACGTTCTGTCCAAGGTGTTCTGATTCCTGAAAAAATCAGGCATTCTTCATGCAGCTGATCCAATTGTTCATGATCTATTGCCAGATTTTCTGCGCTGAATGAAGATTTGATTTCACCTGAAGAACTGATTCCACTCACAGGAAAAATGACCGCATCCACACTGTTAAATGGGATCTCATCAATCTTTGCTTTTCTGTATCCTGGTTCAGTCATATTCAGCTGATCAAATCCACAGAGATATACTTCAGCACCTATTTCACACAATTTCTCAGCAATGACAAGCTGTCTGGCATCTCCACCGATCACCGCTGCTTTTTTGCGGGCTACCTTCTCGTTGACCATACCATCTCACTCACTTCATTCATCATTATTCTCCGGTATTGTATGTAATTGCTGATCATCTTGTGAATGGTTAGACTGTATCAGTATTAAATCTTTCCCTACTGCATGAACATTTTTCCATGGAATTGCGTATTCTTCTTTTGCCCGGTTGAATGGGTTTGATTTTCCTGATGGAATGAGCAGATTAATCATTTCTCCCGTACTTTCATCAAATTCAATGTCTGCATTACCCAGTACCCCCATCCGTTCTGCCTGATTGATATCAATAATTTCCTTTCTGTACAGTTCACTCATTCTCATGTATGTTTCCTCCTTATAAAAGCTGATTTATTATATGTATGCCGGGAGATATTTTTATATAAATAGCATTGTTAAATTCGGCTGTCCGCTTCCGCTCCAATCATCATCTATGCTAAAACAATATTTATCTGTAAATAAAAAAGCCCGGACAGCAGTGTCCAGGCTCGTGTAGCAATGATTTATATTTATAGTGAAACTTTTTCTCCCTGAGGAGAGATGACTGATGAGGCGAAGTTTCCGCCGAGAATGCGGTCAGCAACGTTTTTGACAGACGATTCGGACACCAGATCGATTTTTTCAATCAATTCATCCATTGAGCGGTGTCTGCCGAGCATTAGTTCATTTTTACCGTTTCGGCTCATTCTTGCATTTGTACTTTCAAGTCCCAGCACCAGGTTGCCTTTGAGCTGTTCCTTCGAAGAATCCAGTTCATCCGCAGTTAATCCGTCAGCTTTTAATTTTAAAAGGGTGGACTGAATCGTATCGTACAATGCATCAAGCTGTTCAGCACCAGTTCCTGCATAGATTGTCAGCAGTCCGCTGTCACGGTGGGCAGAGTGATATGAAAATACTGAATAGGCAAGTCCTTTATCTTCACGCACATCCTGAAACAATCGTGAAGACATACTGCCTCCAAGTACATTATTCAGTACAATCAGACTGTACGTATCCTCGTGTCCAATCGGCAGTCCATCGAATCCGAGGCAAAGGTGTGCCTGCTCAGTTTCTTTCCTCCTGGATAAATGAGTGTAGTGAAATTCAGGAAGATCATGATCTTTTTTATCTTCAGTTGAAGATGTATAATCTCCGAACAAAGATTCAATTTCCTTAATGAATTCAGGTCCGATATTTCCTGCCGCTGAGATCACCACATCCTCAGGCCGGTACATCTCATATACATATTTTTTCAGGTCGTCACTTGTAAAGGACTTCAGCGTTGATTCTGTACCAAGTATCGGGTATCCAAGTGGATGCTTTCCATAAACTGCTTCACCAAGCAGATCATGAACGATATCATCAGGTGTATCCTCATACATCTTAATTTCCTCAAGTACGACGTTTTTTTCTTTTTCAAGTTCTTCCGGGTCGTAGACTGAGTTGAAGAACATATCTGAGAGAACGTCTAACGCATGCTTCGCATGATTATCAAGCACTTTTGCATAAAAGCATGTATATTCTTTTGACGTGAAGGCATTGACATGCCCGCCAATTCTGTCAAATTCTTCAGCAATCTTTCTTGCAGAGCGTTCCTTCGTTCCTTTGAACAGCATATGTTCAATAAAATGGGAGATCCCGTTATTTTCCGTATTCTCATCTCTTGAGCCTGTGCCAATCCATATACCGACCGCAGCAGATCTGACAGTCGGGATATGCTCATATACAATCCTCAGGCCATTTTTGCAGGTGTAACGTGTAATCATAAAAAACATCTCCTAAACTTAATGCACTTAATGAAATATTCTACTATGGTTCAGGATATTTTTCACTTAAAAAAGCTTTATATCGTGCAATTTGTATGCAATCTATCCTATTCTGATCTGTAATTTTCAGCATGCATAGAAAAACCGGCTAATCAGCCGGCTTTTATCTTACTTTTTTTCTTCTCTTTCTTTCTGTTCTTTCAGTACAGCTTTACGAGAAAGATTTACTCTGCCCTGGTTATCGATCTCTGTAACCTTCACTTCGATCTGATCGCCAAGTGACAGTACATCTTCCACTTTGTTCGTACGCTCTTCCTGCAGTTCAGAGATGTGGACAAGTCCGTCTTTGCCGCTGAAGATTTCAACAAAGGCACCAAACTTCTCAATGCGTTTTACCTTACCAAGATAGTTTTGACCCACTTTTGCTTCTCTCACCATATCTTCAATGATCTGCTTCGCTTTTGCATTCATTTCAGAATCAGCTGATGCGATAAAGACTGTACCATCCTGCTCGATATCAATTTTAACACCTGTTTCTTCAATAATCTTATTGATTGTTTTACCGCTTGGCCCAATGACATCGCGGATCTTATCAGGGTTAATTGACATCTGGATAATTTTTGGTGCGTATTCTGATAATTCTGTTCTAGGTTCACTGATCGTGCTGAGCATCGAGTCAAGAATATGCATTCTGCCTTCTTTCGCCTGCATTAATGCTTCTTCAAGAATTTCTTTTGTCAGCCCGTCAATTTTAATATCCATTTGAAGTGCAGTAACACCTTTTGCAGTACCTGCTACTTTGAAGTCCATGTCTCCAAGGAAATCTTCCATACCCTGAATATCTGTCAGGATTGTATAATCTTCACCTGACTTGACAAGACCCATTGCAATACCTGCTACAGGCGCTTTCAACGGCACACCTGCATCCATCATCGCTAATGTACTTGCACAGATACTTGCCTGTGAAGTAGATCCATTTGATTCAAGCACTTCAGATACAAGACGAATTGTATACGGGAAGTCTTTTTCATCAGGAAGTACTTTCTCAAGTGCGCGCTCACCAAGTGCACCGTGACCAATTTCACGACGGCCAGGCCCTCTGATTGGACCAGTTTCACCTACGCTGAATAACGGGAAGTTATAATGGTGCATAAAACGTTTTGATTCTTCAAGCCCAAGGCCATCAATAATCTGTACGTCACCTAAAGGTCCAAGTGTAGCAATACTTAGAGCCTGCGTCTGTCCACGTGTGAATAGACCGGATCCGTGTGTTCTCGGAAGCGTTCCAACTTCAGAAGAAAGCGGACGGATTTCATTCGGCTTACGGCCATCAGGACGAAGCTTGTCCTGAGTGATTTGACGGCGCACTTCAGCTTTGACCATCTGATCAAGCGCTTTTTTCGCGTCCTTCACATAATCCTCATCAGCTTCCTCTTCTTCAAGAACAGCAAGCACTTCTTTTTTAACAGCTGTAATTGCTTCGTCTCTGGCATGCTTTTCATGTGTCTGAACAGCTGAGACAAGTTTTTCACCAGCCATGTCCTGCATTCTGTTCACGACATCTTCATTCAGCTCAGCCAACACGATTTCGCGCTTCTCTTTACCGCAGGCAGCAACAATCTCTTCCTGGAAAGCAATCAGCTTTTTGATTTCTTCGTGTCCAAACATAATCGCTTCAAGCATCTTTTCTTCTGATACTTCAAAAGCTCCTGCCTCAACCATGTTGATTGCATCTTTCGTACCGGCAACAATCAATTCCATTTCACTCTTATTCTGCTGGTCAATTGTCGGGTTAATAATGAATTCTCCATCAATTAATCCAACCATGACGCCTGCAATCGGTCCACCGAATGGAATATCAGATACACTTAGTGAAAGTGAAGAACCTAACATTGCTGCCATTTCTGATGAGCAATCCTGATCCACACTCATAACCATACTCATGATCTGAACATCGTTACGGAAACCATCAGGGAATAAAGGACGGATCGGACGGTCAATCAGACGGCTTGTCAAAACTGCACGTTCACTTGGACGCCCCTCACGCTTAATAAATCCACCCGGAATTTTACCTACTGAGTACATACGCTCTTCATAGTTGACTGTTAGTGGGAAAAAGTCCAGTGGTTTAGGCTCTTTAGAACCAACCGCTGTACTTAATACGACTGTATCGCCATAACGGATAAGAGCTGCACCGCTTGCCTGCTTTGCGAGCTGACCTACTTCAACTGTAAGCTCTCTTCCTGCCCAGTTGGTTGTGAAAACTTGTTTATTCTGATCCATCTAAAAACTCCTTTCTTCATTAACCATAGTAAATCTGCAATACGTCTTTTCACTATGTACAAATATTTGCTTTTTTATCCTAATAAAAAAGCGGGACGAGGCCCGCTTTTCATCATTACTTCATTCTTATCGACGAAGACCAAGCTTGTTGATCAGTTCGCGGTAACGAGCTACATCGTTATTACGAAGGTAAGTCAACAGGTTACGGCGACGTCCTACCATTTTGAATAGTCCGCGGCGTGAGTGGTGGTCTTTCTTATGAGTGCGAAGGTGCTGGTTCAGGTTGTTGATGTCTTCAGTAAGAATTGCTACCTGAACTTCTACAGATCCTGTGTCGCCTTCGTGTGTACGGAATTCCTGAATGATTTCGTTTTTACGTTCTTGTGTAATAGCCATGATTAATAGCCTCCTGTAATTTTTATTAAAATCCCCTGTTACCGAGCAGACGGCGGAGTAACCGCGATGCCAAGCAAAGGTTCATTCGTACATAAGATATACTACCATAAGCGGTGTAGCGATGCAACCTGTGTATCTTTACTGCTGATCAGACAGGATTTGAATGGCTTCATCTTTATCTTTTTCAATTTGGGCAATCAGTTCATCAATACCATTAAATTTCTTTTCACTACGGATCCGTTTGATCCATTGAACAATTACCTTCTCACCGTAGATGCTTTCACTGTAATTAAATAAGTGGACTTCCACGCTTAGCGCAGCCTGATCAGGATCATTAAATGTAGGTTTATATCCTACATTGCATATACCATCATACCACGTGTTCTGAATGTTCATTCTGACAGCATATACACCGGTTGAAGGAATTAACAGACCGTTCAGCGTTTCAATATTCGCTGTGGGAAAACCGATTTTCCGTCCTCTTTTTTCCCCATGAATCACAAGTCCTTCCGTTTCATAAAAGCTTCCAAGCAGACGTGACGCGACTTCGACATCCCCATTTGCCAGCAGCTCACGGATTCTTGTAGAACTGATTTTCTCGTCTTGATCCACCTGTTTTTCCACGATTGTCGATGTGAAGATGCCTCTAGCATGAAAAGGGAGCGTCTCCATTTTTCCTCTTCCGAATTTACCATAAGTATAGTCAAAGCCTGCAGTGATATGTACAGCATTCAGGCCGATCAGATATTGATCTACAAACTCCTGGGGTTCGAGTGAGGCAAAAGCGGATGTAAATCGGACGATTAAGACATAATCGATCCCCATTTGACTGATTTTACTGATTTTCTGATCCACTGACGACAGATAATCAACGCTCTTCTTTTTTGAACTCAATACAACTGAAGGATGAGGGTCAAATGTCATCACAGCACTTTTGACACCGTGAGTATCCGCATAACCCTTTGCAGTTTGAATGACTTTCTGATGGCCTGCATGCACACCATCAAAAAAGCCAAGAGCGATTGATAACGGCGGAAAATCATCTTTGTTAAATTGATGCGGGTGATGAAGCGTATATACTTTCATGACGTTTCCTTTCTCATCCTGTCCAAATGACTTTTACCGGTTTAATCAGACCGGCTTTTTCCGGATGAAGGTGATAAATAGCTAAAACTGTATCCTCATAAAACACAGCAACCGGTTCTCCCATCTCACCCGTCCATTCTGCGGGAACCTCGAGTACCGCACCATGTTTCACTTTACTAGCAACTTTATCACTTACAGAGAGCTTCTTCAAACCACTTAACCCGAGTTCTGAGGGTTTTAAGATTTCTTCTGGATGCTCAAGTGCTGCAAGCTGGTCGAGCGTGACGCAATCTGAAGCTGTGAATTGCGCAGAAGAAGTCCGCGTCAGTTTTGCCATATGCGCGGGATAACCGAGTATTTCCCCGACCATAACAGCAAGCGTTCTGATATACGTTCCTTTCCCGCATTTGATATCAGCTGAAAAAGTAAACGTTTGATCTTCTTCATTGTAGGTGAGTGAGGAATCATCGATCACGATCTCATGTATCTTCACAACGCGCGTTGGACGGTCGATGGTTTTTCCTTCCCTCGCGTATTCATAGAGTCTCTTCCCATTTACTTTAACTGCAGAATACATTGGGGGCGTCTGTTCAATATCCCCGGTCAATTGTGCGGCTGCAGCTAGCAGATGATCAAGACTGATCCGGTGTGGAACGTCTTTTTTATTGACCACAGGACCAGAGGCATCTTCTGTTTCAGTTGATTCCCCGATTACAATCTGAGCTCTGTAGGACTTACCTGCTTCTGTTATATATTCTGCTATTTTAGTAGCGCGCCCGATACAGATTGGCAGTACGCCATCGACGTCAGGATCAAGTGTACCTGTATGACCGACTTTTTTTGTTTTCAATATTTTCCTTACTTTAAATACACAATCATGTGAAGTCATGCCTGGGTCTTTCCATAAAGGAAGAATACCGTTCATATATGATTGCTCCTTTCATTTAATAAACGCTAAAAAAGGCAGACAGAATCAGATCTGCCTGCCTTTAACTTATTCGCGTTCTTTTAAGTCTCTGATCAATGATTCGATACGGTTACCCGTTTCAATTGATTCATCAAATTCAAACAGCAATTCAGGTGTTTTTCTCAGCCTGATTCTCTGTCCAATTTCAGAACGGATAAACCCTTTCGCTTTAGCAAGGCCGCGCAGCGTATTTTCACGCTGTTCTTCGTCTCCAAGAACAGTAATGTAAACAGTTGCCTGCTGAAGATCACCTGTTACTTCAACATCTGTCACTGTAACAAAACCGATTCTTGGATCCTTGATTTTGCGGCCAATAATATCGCCAAGCTCTTTTTTCATTTGTTCTCCGACTCTGTTTGAGCGCAATGACATAACATGCCACCTCTTATCAAGAAAATTTGTTTCCGTTAAAGCCTTTCTACCCGGGAAGTGACAGGCTCCCATTCTGGAAATGACTCCATAAAAGAGACTGCACGATATATTTCTGCTTCAGCAGCGGCATAATCTGCTGATGCTGAAACAAGTTCAATCACAGTGCGCTGCCACTTATCCTGATAGTTTGTCTCAGCAGCGGAAACATTATACTTTTGCTTTACCCTGTTAAGCACCCGTTTTAACACAGATCGCTTTTCTTTTAATGAGTGTGAAAGAGGTAAATGAAATTCACATTCAGCACGGACAATCATTAGCGTTTAATTTCTTCCATCACAAACGCTTCAAAAATGTCCCCTTCTTTTACATCATTATAATTTTTAAGTGTGATACCGCACTCATAGCCTTTTGCTACTTCCTTGGCATCATCTTTATAACGCTTCAGAGTATCAAGCTCACCTTCAAAGACAACAATACCGTCGCGGATCAATCTGACGCCGCTGTCACGTGTGATTTTACCTTCAGTTACATAACTTCCGGCAATTGTGCCAACTTTTGATACTTTGAATGTCTGACGTACTTCAGCCTGACCGATTACTTTTTCTTCAAACTCTGGATCAAGCAGTCCAGTCATTGCTGATTCGATCTCTTCAATGACTTTATAAATGATTCTGTGAAGTCTTACATCAACCTGCTCTGCATCTGCTGCACGCTTCGCGTTTGCATCAGGGCGTACATTAAATCCGATCACGATCGCATTTGATGCTGCTGCAAGTGTGATATCTGATTCAGTAATGGCACCTACTGCTGTATGAATAATTTTAACGTTTACGCCTTCAACTTCGATCTTAAGAAGTGAAGCAGCAACGGCTTCGACTGAACCTTGCACGTCACCTTTAACAATGACATTCAGGTCTTTCATTTCACCCTGCTTCATTTGTTCAAACAGGTTCTCAAGCGATACGCGTGTTTTTTCTCCGCGCTGAGCCTGAAGTGCCTGCTGCGCACGTGATTCACCGATTGAACGTGCAGTTTTCTCATCTTCAAACACAACAAAACGGTCTCCCGCAAGCGGTACATCATTCAGTCCTGTGATTTCGACTGGTGTTGAAGGGCCTGCTTCTTTCACACGGCGGCCAACATCATTGACCATCGCACGCACACGTCCGAATGTAGTACCGACAACGATCGGATCTCCAACGCGGAGTGTTCCGTCCTGAACCAGCAGTGTAGCTACTGATCCGCGGCCTTTATCAAGTTCCGCTTCAATTACAGTACCCATTGCACGTCGCGACGGGTCTGCCTTAAGCTCTTCAACTTCTGATACAAGACCGATCATTTCAAGCAGACTGTCAATACCTTCGCCGGTTAGTGCTGATACTGGTACAAAGATCGTGTCTCCGCCCCATGCTTCAGGTACAAGCCCGTGTTCAGTCAGTTCCTGCATCACACGGTCAGGATTAGCTGACGGCTTGTCCATTTTATTCACGGCGATAATAATCGGAACTTCAGCAGCTTTAGCGTGGTTAATCGCTTCAACTGTCTGTGGCATTACACCATCATCAGCTGCTACGACAAGAATTGTGATATCAGTTACCTTCGCACCACGTGCACGCATTGTTGTAAATGCAGCGTGTCCAGGTGTATCAAGGAACGTGATCTTTTTATCGTCATTTTCAATCTGATAAGCACCGATATGCTGCGTGATTCCGCCTGCTTCGCCTTCAGTTACTTTTGTTTTACGGATTGAATCAAGAAGCGTTGTTTTACCATGGTCAACGTGTCCCATGATCGTCACGACTGATGGACGCTCAACAAGCTTATCAGCATCAGATTCTTCATCGAAATACGTTTCCAGATCTGTTGAATCAATCAGAATTTCTTCTTCAACTGCTACGCCGTAATCATCACAGATCAGCTCAATTGAATCTTTATCAAGTTCCTGATTGACTGTTGCCATTACACCGACCATGAACAGCTTTTTCACAATTTCAGAAGGTTCTTTATGAAGCTTCTTAGCAAGTTCAGCTACTGTTAATGATTCTGTGAATGTAATTTTTTCAGGAAGCTCTCTTGGCTTCATTGGCGTTGGCGTGAAAGGCTGCTTGTTCTTTTGATTGCGATTGTTTTTACCGCCTCTGTTTTGGCCAGGACGCTGCTGACCGCCACGGCCTTTGCCGCCCTGGTTGCCCTGTCCGCCTTTACCTCCGCGGTTATTCGCCTGAGGACCGCCGCCTTTACCACGGTTTTGCTGATTGTTCTGAGCCGGGCGATTCTGGCTTTGCGGCTTATTCTGGCTTGCAGGTTTGTCCTGTCCGCCTGTGTAAGCCTTATCCAATTTTGCAACAGCCTCATTTTCTAATGCTGCCATATGGTTCTTCACTTCAATATTCATTGTTTTTAATTTATCAATTACTTCTTTACTGGTGACATTTTGCTTTTTAGCGTATTCATATACACGTACCTTACTCATTCGTTCACCCCCGTTAAGATTCGTCGAGCAGTGAGATCAGTTTATCTGCGAAGCCTTTATCAAGTACTGCAACGGTAACTCTTGCATCCTTGCCAATCAGTTGTCCGAGCAGATAACGGTCTTTAACCATTCTGACCGGAACTTTATAAAATGATGCTTTATCAGTCACTTTTTTTGTTGTGTTTGCTGATGCATCCTCTGAAAGCAGGACAAGCTTTGCTTTGCTGTTCCTGACCTCTTTTATCACTAATTCTTCGCCTGATATAACTTTTCCTGCCCGAGTCGCAAGACCCAGTAATGACATCCATTTAGGCTGATTCATTTACTTAGATCCCGCTTCCACTAATTCAAGAAGCTCGTTGTACAGCTCGTCCGGTACTTCTGCTTCTAAGTGGCTTGATAATACATTTTTCTTTTGAGCTTTTAATATCGCATCTTTATCTTTAGATAAGTATGCGCCACGTCCTGATTTCTTTCCAGTAAGATCAATTGAAACGACCCCTTCTTTTGAACGGACGATCCGGATCATTTCTTTTTTCTCTTTCATTTCATGCGTTGCAACACATTTTCGTAAAGGTATTTTACGTTTTTTTGTCACTTGAATGAACTCCTTTACTCGATGTCATCTTCCGGATATGAGAATGAATTTTCCATATCTTCATCTGAGAAAAGCGGTTGATCATCACGCGGGAAGATTCCCATTTCGCGTGCATCAGTTTCACTCTTAATATCGATTTTCCAGCCTGTCAGCTTTGCTGCAAGTCTTGCATTCTGACCGCGCTTACCAATCGCAAGTGACAGCTGATAATCAGGTACTACAACAGTTGTAGCCTTATCTTCTTCATTCACCTGCACATCAACAACTTTTGACGGGCTCAGTGCGTTGGCAACAAAGATTGTCGGATCTTCTGACCACTCTACAATATCTATCTTTTCGCCTTTTAATTCATTGACGATTGCCTGAACGCGGCCGCCTTTTGCACCAACGCAGGCTCCTACAGCGTCAACCTCTTCATTATCAGAGTGAACAGAGATCTTCGAACGGTCACCGGCTTCGCGTGACACTGACTTGATCTCAACCGTCCCATCGAAAATTTCCGGCACTTCAATTTCAAACAGGCGCTTTAAAAGACCAGGGTGCGTTCTTGATACGAAGATCTGAGGTCCTTTAGTCGTTCTTTCAACCTTAGTAATATACACTTTAATGCGATCGTGCGGTTTATATGATTCGTTAGGCATCTGCTCATTCAGTGGAAGCAGGGCTTCAATCTTGCCGAGTGCCACATAAATAAACCTGTGGTCCTGACGCTGAACAATACCTGTCATAATATCATCTTCACGGTCAACAAATTCAGTATAAATAATGCCGCGCTCTGCTTCTCTAACACGCTGCGTAACTACCTGCTTGGCAGTCTGGGCTGCAATACGTCCAAAATCACGCGGTGTTACTTCAAGCTCTACGATATCTCCCACTTCATAAGCAGGGTCGATTTCATGAGCATCGTCTATTGAGATTTCAAGGCGTGAATCAAATACTTCATCCACTACTTCTTTCCTTGCAAATACGCGCATTGACCCGTTATCAAGGTTAAGGTCAACCCGTACGTTTTGTGCCTGATTAAAATTGCGCTTATAAGCAGATACAAGTGCTGCTTCAATCGCATCGATCAGCACATCGCGGTCAATACCCTTTTCCTTTTCAAGGTATACCAGCGCATCAAGTAATTCAGTACTCATTCTTTTCTCTCCTTTCACCTGTTAAAATGTAACGGCCAGTCTGGCTTTTGCTACTTTGTCTTTCGGAACTGTTACTTCTTTTTTTCTCGTTTTGATGGTTACATTTATCGTTAATGAATCTCCATCATATTTGTCCAGTACGCCTTCAATTTCTTTCATTCCTTCGATTGGTTCATAGGTTTTGACATACACCTGTTTGCCAATTGCGTTATGAAAGTCTTTTTCCTTTTTCAGAGGGCGCTCAGCACCTGGAGACGAGACTTCAAGAAAATAGTTCTGCTGAATCGGATCCAGTTCATCCAGTTTTTCGCTCAGGCGTTCACTGACAATCCCGCACTCTTCAATATCAACGCCGGGTTCTTTATCAATGAATACGCGGAGAAACCAGTTAGACCCTTCCTTCACAAACTCCACATCTACTAGTTCAAGGTTCATATCTTCTAGAATTGGGTTTACAAGTTCTTCAGTTAGTTCAGTAATTTTACTCATCTGTTTCCTCCATTATTCTCTGAAAAATGCCTGAAACAACACAAAAGAGCGGGCGGCACCCACTCTTTTGACGTCAGAGTTATCTAAAACATTTCCGTGAATATAATACCATATATTGCGAACCCGTGCAAATCGCTTAAAACAGCGATAACTGGTTCTGATCAGGCAGTCCGGCAAGGCATCCCTGTGCGTCGAGATATTCGATAATCGTCTTGGATACTTTACCGCGCTTCTGAAGATCCTCCTTCGATAAAAACTCACCGTTTTTCCTTGCTTCAACGATATTGATCGCTGCATTTGTTCCAAGGCCCGGTATTGCATTAAACGGGGGGATCAGAGAGCTGCCTTCAATTTTAAACTCTTTGGCGTCAGATTTGTATAGGTCCACCTGTTTAAAAGTATACCCTCTCTCCACCATTTCGAGACAAAGTTCAAGTACAGTCAGCAAACTTTTTTCTTTCGGAGCAGCATCTAGTCCTTTTGCATTGATCCCTTCAATCTTAGCTTTGATCGCCTGGGATCCCGCTGCCATCGCTTCAAGATCAAAGTCTTCAGCTCTGACTGTAAAGTATGCAGCATAGTACATAATCGGATGGTGCACTTTGAAATAAGCGATTCTCACTGCCATCAATACATATGCGGCTGCGTGGGCTTTAGGGAACATGTACTTGATTTTTTTACATGAATCAATATACCAGTCCGGCACACCATTATTCTTCATATCCTCTTCCCATTCAGGAGAAAGACCCTTTCCTTTACGGACAAATTCCATAATTTTAAATGCCAGTGAAGGCTCCAGCCCCTGATAGATCAGGTATACCATAATATCATCACGGCACCCGATTACGTCAGACAGTTCACATATCCCGTTATGAATCAGTTCCTGCGCATTTCCAAGCCATACATCTGTACCGTGGGACAGACCTGAGATCTGAACAAGCTCAGAAAATGTTGTCGGCTTCGTATCTTCAAGCATCTGCCTAACAAACCGTGTACCGAACTCCGGAATACCGAGTGTACCGGTTTTACACATGATTTGTTCTTCAGTCACCCCGAGTGATTCAGTACCACTGAAGATCTTCATCACTTCAGGATCATCTGTTGGAATTGTTTTAGGATCTATCCCTGAGAGATCCTGCAGCATTCTGATCACAGTCGGATCATCGTGACCGAGAATATCGAGTTTTAACAGATTATCATGAATAGAGTGGAAGTCGAAGTGCGTGGTTTTCCATTCTGATTCACTTGCATTTGCCGGGAACTGTATTGGTGTAAAGTCATAAATATCCATGTAGTCCGGGACAACAATAATACCGCCGGGGTGCTGACCGGTTGTCCGTTTTACTCCGGTACATCCGCCTGCAAGTCTTTCAACCTCAGCACCTCTAAAGTGCAGATTATTGTCACCTGCATATCCTTTCACGTAACCGAAAGCTGTCTTATCTGCTACAGTGCCGATTGTTCCTGCGCGGTATACATAATCTTCACCAAAGAGCACTTTAGTATAGTTGTGGGCAACAGGCTGATATTCACCACTGAAGTTAAGGTCAATATCAGGCACCTTATCTCCTTTAAATCCAAGGAACGTCTCAAACGGGATGTCCTGGCCGTCTTTTATTAATGGAACGTTACACTGAGGACAATCCTTATCGTCAAGGTCAAACCCTGAACCGACTGAGCCGTCATTAAAGAACTCAGACTGCTTGCATTCAGGACAGACATAATGAGGCGGCAGCGGATTCACCTCAGTGATCTCTGTCATCGTTGCAACAAATGAAGAGCCGACAGATCCACGTGATCCTACCAGATAACCGTCAATCAGCGATTTTTTAACAAGCTTATGAGAGATCAGGTAAATAACGGCGAAACCATGCCCGATTATACTCTTTAATTCTTTTTCAAGTCTCGCTTCAACAATCTCAGGCAGCTCGTCTCCATAGATGCTGCGCGCCATCCCATAACTCATTTCACGCATCTCTTCATCTGCACCTTCAATTTTAGGTGTATAAAGTTCATCTTTAATTGGTGTGACGTCTTCAATCATGTCAGCAATTTTATTTGTATTATCAATAACAATTTCTTTTGCCTTATCTTTACCGATAAATGAAAAAGCATCAAGCATTTCATTTGTCGTTCTGAAATGTACATCAGGCAGTTTATGACGATTCAACGGATTCGCCCCACCCTGTGATGCGATCAGTATCTCTCTGTAAATTTTATCTTCTTCATTTACATAATGAACATTTCCTGTAGCAACCGCCGGAATATTCATTTTATCTGCGAAATCCACAACCTTTTGAATGATTTCCTTCAGATTCTTTTCATCTCTTACTAACTCCAAATCTATCAGATGCTGATAAGCTGCAGGTGGCTGCACTTCAATATAATCATAGAAATCAGCAAGCTCTTCTACTTCTTCAGGAGACTTCTGCATCATCCCCTCAAAAATCTCACCCTTGTCACATGCCGAACCGATCAGTAAGCCTTCTCTATGCTTATTCAACAGAGATCTCGGAATACGGGGGACACGGTAAAAGTATTCCAGGTGTGAGATGGATACCAGCTTAAACAGATTTTTCAAACCAGCCTGAGTCTTAGCAAGGATCGTAATGTGATTTGGTCTTGCCCGTTTGAACGCATCACCTTCACCCATATAATCGTTGAGCTGGTTATGGTTTGTAATGCCCTTTTCTTTTGCTTCTTTTAAAAGCCTTGCAAGGATATAGCCGGTTGCCTCCGCATCAAATATCGCACGGTGATGCTGAGTAAGTTCAACGTCAAACTTTTTTGCGAGCGTGTTCAGACGGTGATTTTTGAATTCCGGGTGTAGAAATCTCGCAAGTTCAAGTGTATCAATGACAGGGTTTGAGGCTTTATCCATCCCTGCCCGTTTATAGCCGACATTTAAAAAGCCCATATCAAATGAAGCATTATGTGCAACGAGCGTATCCTGACCGCACCACTCGTTAAAATCAGCTAATACATCTTCAATTTCAGGTGCATCCCTGACCATATCATCTGTGATCCCTGTCAGGTTAATGGTAGTAGCTGACAGAGGATGATGAGGATTTGCAAACCGTTCAAACCGGTCTATAATCTCCCCTTCTCTTACTTTCACCGCAGCAAGTTCAATAATTTTATCGTAAACGGCTGATAATCCGGTTGTTTCAACGTCAAAAACAATATAGGATTCAGTTTCAAGATCTCTGTCCGCAGTGTTATAAGCAATCGGGACACCATCATCCACAAGATTTGCTTCAAGCCCGTACAAAATTTTAATATCATTTTTCGCACCGGCCGCGTGAGCTTCAGGGTATGACTGGGCGACTGCGTGATCTGTGATTGCTATTGCTTTATGTCCCCATTTACTCGCCTGTGAAACAAGGGAAGAAACGGATGACACAGCGTCCATCTGACTCATAGGTGTGTGCAGATGAAGTTCAACACGTTTTTCTTCAGAGGTATCCTGTCTGAGTACCGGCTGGATTTCCATTACATCCTGCGCGATCATGACAAGGTCTCTGACAAAAGTATCGTTTTGAATAGAACCTTTTGCTCTGACCCACATGCCTTTTTTAAGCTGCTGCATAATCGCTGCATCCTCTTTATCCCTAGAAAACATCTTCACAAGGATTGAATCAGTATAATCAGTCACTTTGAATGTCAATAATGACCTTCCGCTTCTGAGTTCTTTCACTTCAGCATCAAAAACAAGTCCCTGAACAGCAATTTTACGCTCTTCTTCCTGAATCGTCTTAATGGCTACAGGTTCATCCGGTTTAATTGAATACCCGATTGCAACCGGACCGGTGTGTATGTCAGCTGCATTCTTCTGATCTTCAAGCTTCTGCATTTCAACAAGTGCCTGCTTTGCCCATTCTTCTTCTTCTTTTCTCTTGGATTCAACAAATGCCTCATACTCTTCATTTGAATCATCCTGTGATACTTCAGTATGCAGCACAAACGGACCGAATCCCCATTTTTCAAATGCACTGTTCAAAATATCAGCATACTTATTTTTTATTTGTGAACCCTCGGTCTCATTTGACACTTTAATCGTAATTTTATTGCCGTTCACTTCAGGCTTTTGCACAGTCAGAAGCTTCAGTAGAGGCGGTGCAATGCCCTGCAGTTCCTCAAGACACGTTTCCCAGTAATCAAGCACTGTTTCCGCACTGACATCAGCGTTTTCGTGGCGGATCGTAAAAGATACATCTGCTATATGCTGAAATGACTGATTCAGCCTGACTGTAAAGTCTTTCATTACCTTGCAGGGCACAACAGTCCGGAGCCCGAACACAAAGTGCCACTTCTTATCTTTTTTGTGTACTGCAAGCTTTTCAATTTCTGCACCTTCAAAATGATCCGCGTACAGATCACCCGTCATATCCAATTGAGTCAGTAACAGCCGGAACTTTTCCTTTTTTGATAAATCAGTACTCATGTTTCCTCCTTTTTGAGACAGCAAAGGCTGGTGCATGCACCAGCCTCAGGTTTTAAAAGTTTTCAGGATTATTCATTAGAAAGCTGGCGGAAAATCTCCTGAAGTTTGTCTGTTAACTCTTCTTTTTGAACTTCATATGATTCGCCGTTGCTTCTGATTTTAATTTCTACGATACCTTCTGAAGCGCGCTTGCCTACAGTGATTCGTACAGGCAGCCCCATCAGATCAGAATCTGCAAATTTTACACCTGCACGTTCTTTTCGGTCATCAAGCAGCACATCATAACGGTAATCAGTTAATAGCTTGTAAAGTTCTTCAGCTGTCTGTGCCTGAACTTCATCCTTCATGTTCACTGCGATCAGATGAACATCATATGGCGCAATATTGCCCGGCCAGATCAGACCATTTTCATCATTAAACTGCTCAGCCATAGCCGCTAATGTACGGGATACACCAATACCGTAACAACCCATGATCATCGGGTTTGAACGGCCGTTTTCATCAAGAATTGTTGCATTCATCGGTTCACTGTATACAGTTCCCAATTTGAATACATGTCCTACTTCAATTCCGCGTGCAAACTTAATCGTGCCAACCCCATCAGGAGAAGGATCACCTTCTACAACGACACGGATATCGGCATACTGAGATACTTCAAAATCTCTTCCTGCCTGAAGGTACTTAAAGTGAATGCCTTCTTTGTTAGCGCCTGCAACGATGTCACCCATTGCTTCAACGGCATTGTCTGCAATGACAGTGACATCTTCAGATAGTCCAACCGGTCCGATTGAACCTGGCTTCACGCCCGTATATTGTATCGCCTGTTCTTCTGTAGCAAGCTCTGCAACACGGCCATTCACAGCATTTTTCACTTTCACCTCGTTCACTTCATGGTCACCGCGGACTAAAACAAGTACAGGTTTTTCATCAACGATAAAGAGCATTGACTTTACAGTGTTTTCTTTATCCGTTCCAAAGAAATCTGCTACTGCTTCAATCGACTTTTGATCTGGTGTGGATACTTCTTCTTTTTCCTTACCGCTCGGGCTCTGCTTATCATACTGCTTATTAACTGCAGCCATTTCAAGGTTTGCAGCATAATCAGATGAATCAGAATAAGCGATTGTATCTTCACCAATCTCAGAAAGGACCATGAATTCATGGTTGTCCTTTCCTCCGATGGCTCCTGAATCAGCCAGTACTGCACGGAAATTCAGGCCGCATCTTCTGAAAATGTTTTTATAAGCTTCAAACAGTTTATCGTATGCTTCATCGAGGCTTTCCTGAGATGCGTGGAATGAATAAGCATCCTTCATCAGGAATTCACGTCCCCGCAGCAATCCGAATCTTGGACGCTTTTCGTCACGGTATTTTGTCTGGATCTGATATAGCGTTAGCGGAAGACGCTTATAAGATTTCACTTCATCTCTAAGCAGACTCGTAATCATTTCTTCATGCGTGGCACCAAGTGCGAATTCGCGTTCATGGCGGTCTCTCATACGCATTAATTCGGGCCCGTATGTGAACCATCTGCCTGATTCTTCCCATAGTTCAGCAGGCTGCAGAGCCGGCATCAGCATTTCCACACCGCCTGCTGCGTTCATTTCCTCACGGATAATGTTCTCCACTTTCTGAAGGACCTTTTTGCCTAAAGGAAGAAAAGAATATATACCGCTGGCGTTTTGTCTGATATAGCCCGCTCTCAGCAGAAGCTGATGACTTTTAACATCAGCTTCTGCAGGCGTTTCTTTTAAAGTTGGGATTAACGTTTGACTTTGTTTCATAACTAGCACCTCTAACTCTCTGTTATAAGAAATATCTCTGAATGTCGTTCCATGTAACAACGATCATCAAAAGCATGAGTAATGCAAAACCGACAAAATGAACCATTCCTTCTTTTTGACGGTCAATCGGTTTTCCGCGCAGCGCTTCCACACCGAAGAATAATAATCTGCCTCCATCAAGGGCAGGAAGCGGAAGCAGGTTCATGATACCGAGATTAATACTCAATACCGCACCCCACTGCATCAGCTGATAAACACCCGCTGCTGCAACTTGTTCTGTATTTTTATAGATTCCGACAGGACCCGCTAAGGCATCAATTGAAAATTGGCCTGTAACTAATTGTCCAAGCAGATCAAAAATCAATACAGTAAATTCATAAGTACGTTCAGCGCCATATGCAATGCTTTGGAAGATACTCGGTGACTCGATCAGGTCATTATATACGCCCATGATTCCCTGTCTGATCTCTTCATCACCATTTTCGTAAACTTCCACTCTTGGCGTTACTTCAAATGATAGCGGCTGACCGCCTCTTACAACGTCTACCGTCAATTCCTCTCCGGGAGAATCACTGATAATATCAGTAAGATCTGTCCAAGTTGTAATTTCCTTTCCGGCAATCGATGTTACTACGTCCCCCTGCTGAAGCCCCGCTTCACTGGCAGGATCACCTTCAATGACATCACCCAATATCGGTTCTTCATTCGGCACACCAGCAAGCATAGCCAGTACTGCCAGTACGACAAAGGCTAAAACAAAGTTCATCGCAGGACCCGCAAAGATTGTCAGAAAACGCTGATAAAGCTTTTTCGAGTTGAACTGTCTATCCCACGGTGCAATCTGTGTTTCCACCCCGTCCTCAATAAATACGGCTTTTTCGGAAAGCGTAAATGTTTGAAGTGTTTCTTCTCCCTCTTCATACCCTTTAATATATAATTCTTTATCAAGGTCTGCGTCAGCTACTTCAACAACGCGAAGATCAGGGTAGCGGTCTTTATTATTTAAAATTACTTTTTTTACCTTTTCATTCTCTCCAAGAATCAGACCTGCTCTGAAGCCAGGTTTTAATTCAAGCATTTCTGCATCTTCTCCGGCCATTCTTACATATCCGCCGATCGGAAGCAGACGAAGTGTATACTGCGTCTCATTCTTTTTGAAGGCAAGTATTTTCGGTCCCATCCCGATTGCAAATTCACGGCAGAGAATGCCTGCTCTTTTTGCAAACACAAAGTGTCCGAGTTCATGGAAGAATACAAGCGCCCCAAAAATTATTATAAATGCGATGACAGAATTCATCGTCACAACCACCTTTTACATTGTTATGTCCCGTGAAACCGGACTTTAACCCATTGTAGCACGTTATAAAAAACAGGTGGCAGTTTCAGCCTTTAAAATCCGCAAGAATTTTTGAACGTGTTTCCTGGTCAGTACCAATAATAGAATCCAGGTCGGGGTTTTGAATTGGATCGTGCACCGTCATTGCTTTTTCAATCACGTTTTCTATATCCAGGAAGCTGATTTTTTCTTCTAAAAAGAGTGCAACTGCTGCTTCATTAGCTGCGTTCAGAACGGTTGTCATCGTTCCACCAGTTCTTCCCGCCTGATAGGCAAAATCAATACATCTGAATCGATTGAAATCCATCTCTGAGAAATGAAGTTTTCCGATTTCCTCAAGCTTTAACCTGTGATCTGATTTATGGACAAACCGGTCAGGGTAGCTCAGTGCATATTGGATCGGCACCCGCATATCCGGTGTCCCAAGCTGTGCGATCACGGAACTGTCGTGGAATTCAACCATTGAATGGATGATACTCTCCCTGTGCAGCAGAACATCAATTTTATCATAAGGGAGATCAAACAGCCATTTCGCTTCAATCACTTCAAGTCCCTTATTCATCATACTTGCAGAGTCAATGGTAATTTTTGCTCCCATCGACCAGTTGGGGTGATTCAGTGCATCTTTAACCGTTACATTTTCAAGTTCACTTCGGGTTAAGTCCCGGAAGCTGCCACCTGATGCAGTGATCACAAGTCTCTCGATATTTTTATGCTGCTCCCCCTGAAGCGCCTGAAAAATCGCAGAATGTTCACTGTCTACAGGCAAGATGGTTACGCCATGTTCAGCTGCCTGCTGCATAACAAGATGACCAGCTGTCACCAGTGTTTCTTTATTGGCGATCGCAATGGTTTTTTTAGCTTTAATTGCTTCAAGCGTCGGTTCAAGTCCTACACTGCCAAGTACTGCGTTGACCAGCAGCTCAGCTTCTGGATGTACGGCTGTCTCAATCAGCCCTTCTTTTCCGGACAGAACCTGAATTTTCCCTATGTATTCTCCTGCCAGTACTTCAGCATCTTCTCTATTTTGAACTGACACCAGTGAAGGGCTGAATTCCTCAATGATTTTTCTGGCCTGATCGATGTTTTTCCCTACTGAAAAAGCAACTAATGTGAAACTGTCCCGGTGAGCACGAAGGACATTAAGCGTTTGAACGCCAATTGATCCCGAAGCACCCATCAATGATATCTTTTTCATATTTAAAAAGCTCCTTCATCAGATTAATTGCAGGATATGCATGAGAGGCAGCACAAATAACAGGCTGTCAAAACGGTCAAGTAATCCCCCATGACCCGGAAGAATATTTCCTGAGTCTTTTACGCCGTAATGTCTTTTCAGTGCAGATTCTACGAGGTCACCAATTTGACCGAATGCAGATAAAACAACACTTGCTAACAGCAGATACCAAAGAGCAGTATCCAGCGGTACAAGGAAATAAAGAATCAGTACGCCCACAAGCGCACTTATAATTCCACCTATAAAACCTTCAACTGTTTTATTCGGACTGATATCAGGCCACAGCTTTTTCTTACCCATAGATTTTCCAATAAAATAAGCACCTGAGTCAGTTGACCAGATAATAACGAGTGCATATATAACCCAGAAAATCCCTGATCCGTCTTCAGCATTTCTTGTTTCAATAAAATAATAAAAGCCGATTCCTACATAAAGCATCGCAAAAACAGCAAATGCCGCATCATCAAATGTAAAACGGTTCTTTTTAAGCACTGTATATACGAGCAGCAGTAATACTGATAATAACGCCGTTTCTATTTTGGAGTAATTAAGCTGATTCAATAACTCATAGTATTCATTTGGCAGCAGAAAAATCCAGAGTGTAATCATGGAAATCGCACCCGGAATTGATCTAAACTGAATAGAGCGCATTCTTAATACTTCATATAATGCAACGGTTGCTATAAAGTAAATGCCCGCGATAAAGAATAGGCCACCCGCCCAGACGACTGGAATAAACAGCGCCGCAGCAAGTACACCGGTTATAATTCTCTGTTTCATGTTACGTCCTCACTTTTCAAACCGCCAAATCTCCTGGAACGTTTTTGAAAACCTTCGATTGCTTCAATCAGGTGTTCACCTTTAAAGTCAGGCCACAGGACATCAGTAAACCAGAATTCAGTGTAAGCAAGCTGCCATAGCATAAAGTTGCTCAGCCTGATCTCTCCACTAGTTCTGATTAACAAGTCCGGGTCTCCCAGGTGCGGAGTCATTAAATAAGAGCTAAAAATATCATCATTCAGCTCTTCAGGATTTTTTTTACCTTCTTTTACATCTATAGAAAAAGCTTTCACTGCCTGTAAAATTTCATTTCTACTGCCATAGTTCAGCGCAAAATTAAGGACAAGACCATCATTGTTTGCCGTCTTTTCGATGGCCTGATCTACAGCTTTCAGTGTATGGACCGGTACCTGAGCGCGGTCTCCCATCATCTGCACCTGTACATTTTCTTCAATCAGTTCGGGCAGAAATGTACCGAGAAACTCTTCCGGCAGCTTCATCAGAAATTCAACTTCCACTTTTGGTCTGACCCAGTTTTCAGTTGAGAACGCATAAAGCGTCAGCGCTTTTACTCCGAGTTCACTGGCCAGCCTTGTAATGGGTTTTACAGTTTTCATTCCTTCATGATGACCGGCCACTCTCGGAAGTGCTCTTTTATTTGCCCATCGTCCATTCCCATCCATAATAATGGCGATATGCTCAGGTATTTGATAGTTTTTACATTCAGAAATTCGTTCGGAAAGGGAGTCCGGCTCTTTCAAGGACGTCCATCTTTTCATTTTTTCGAGCATTGTACATCCCCCATTGGTGTTTGCATATTTTATGCTAGTCCTATCATATCAAATATATACTTGAAAATGTTACCTTGTTTTGAAATGGGGTGGAACAAAGAAAAGGCTGGGACAAATATGTCTCAGCCTTTTCAAGCGGTGCACTGTGCCCCAGTACTAGTGAATAAAAGTCTCCTTAAACTTCAAGGATTTCCTGTTCTTTCACTTTTGCGAGCTCATCGATCTTAGCGATATGCTCATCGGTCAGTTTCTGAACGTCATCACTGTACCCGCGCAGATCGTCTTCAGTAATGTCTCCTGCTTTTTCCTGCTTCTTAAGGTCATCATTGGCATCACGGCGAATGTTACGGATACCCACTTTAGCTTCTTCAGCTTCTTTTTTAACCTGCTTAGCCAGATCGCGGCGTCGCTCTTCAGTTAATGCAGGAATCGTGATACGGATCAGTGTACCGTCATTAGCCGGATTCAGGCCAAGGTCTGATTTCTGAATTGCTTTTTCGATATCTCCAAGCGCAGTCTTATCATAAGGTGTGATTTGAAGAAGTCTCGCTTCAGGTACTGAAATTGAAGCTACCTGATTGATTGGCGTTGGAGCACCATAGTAATCCACCTGGATTTTATCAAGTAGAGCAGCACTTGCACGGCCTGCTCTGATGCTCGCAAGTTCACGTGAAAAAGATTGAATTGCTTTAGACATTTTGTCTTTTGTTTCATTCATCGTCTGTTGTGCCATTATTTTTTCCCCCTGACAACTGTGCCGATTGGTTCACCAAGTGCAGCACGTTTTATATTTCCATTCTCCATAATTGAGAATACTATGAGCGGGATATCATTGTCCATACATAAGGATGAAGCTGTGGAATCCATTACAGCCAAACCGTCCTTAAGGACATCCAGGAATGAAAGCTCATCATATTTAACAGCTTCGCTATCAACCTTAGGATCTGCTGAATAGACACCATCTACATTGTTTTTAGCCATTAAAATGACTTCTGCTTCAATCTCAGCTGCTCTGAGCGCAGCAGTTGTATCTGTAGAGAAGTAAGGGTTCCCTGTGCCGGCTGCAAAAATGACAACGCGTTTCTTTTCAAGATGTCGAATGGCTTTTCTTCTGATGTAAGGTTCTGCCACCTGCCTCATTTCAATCGAAGTCTGAACACGGGTTTCAACCCCCGCGTTTTCAAGACTATCCTGAAGTGCCAGTGAGTTCATCACTGTTGCAAGCATTCCCATATAATCTGCAGAAGCTCTGTCCATTCCCATTTCACTGCCGATCTTACCGCGCCAGATATTACCGCCGCCAACAACGACTGCTACTTCCACACCGAGATCAGACAGTTCTTTAATCTGTTCGGCAACAGATTTAATGATCGGAGGATGAATACCGAAACCTGCTTCACCTGCAAGTGCTTCACCACTTAATTTTAATACCACTCGATTGTATCTTGATTTACTCATAGAGTCCTCCCGTATGGTTCATTTTTTCCAAAAAAGAGGGAACACAAAGTGTCCCCGCCTGTTGTTTTAAATAAAAATTATTTTTTCACCTGGCTCATTACTTCATCAGCGAAGTTGTCCTGGCGCTTTTCAATACCTTCTCCAACTTCATAGCGGACGAAATCAGTCAGCTTAGCGTTGTTTGAAGATAGGAATTCTTTTACTTTCTGATCAGGATTCTTTACGAATGGCTGATCCACGATGCAGATTTCTTCAAAGTACTTGTTCAGACGGCCTTCAACCATTTTAGCAACGATATTTTCCGGCTTGCCTTCTTCAAGTGCCTGCTTCGTAAGAATTTCACGCTCTCTGTCAGCTTCTTCCTGAGAAACCTGGTCACGAGAGATGAACTTAGGGTTAAGTGCAGCAGCGTGCATTGCTACATCTTTTGCTACCTGCTCGTCAGTTGTACCTTCAACTACTGAAAGCACTCCGATTCTTCCGCCCATGTGAAGATACTCCCCAAATGCAGCGTCATCACCTTTTGTGCGTACTTCAAAACGGCGAAGGCTGATCTTTTCACCAATTTTACCAACGTTAGCAGTAATGTAGTCTCCTACTTTCTGTCCGTTGCTCATTTCAGTTTCAAGTGCTGCGTCCACAGACTCAGGCTTTGCAGTAAGAAGGTGATCTGCTAATTCGTCACCAAGTTTCTGGAAACCTTCGTTTTTCGCAACGAAATCAGTTTCAGAATTAAGCTCGAGAATCACTGCATCATTGCCGTTACTCTTAATGAATGTAAGACCTTCAGCTGCGATACGGTCAGCTTTTTTAGCTGCTTTAGCAATTCCTTTTTCACGAAGGAAGTCAATTGCCTGATCCATATCTCCATTTGTTTCCTGAAGTGCTTTCTTGCAGTCCATCATACCTGCACCAGTTTTTTCACGAAGTTCTTTAACCATTTGAGCTGTAATAGCCATGAAATTTCCTCCTTATATCTGTTAAAAATTCATTTTTATCCTTTAAAAAAGGTGATAAGGGATTTTCCCGCTTATCACCTTTTCAAATTTATTACTCAGCAGCTACTGCTTCTTCTTCCTCTTCTTCAACCTGCTTTGATTCAAGAATAGCATCAGCCATTTTTGAAGTCAGAAGCTTGACAGCGCGGATCGCGTCGTCATTTGCAGGAATTACGTAGTCGATTTCGTCAGGATCACAGTTTGTATCAACGATACCTACGATTGGAATGTTCAACTTGATTGCTTCAGCAACAGCGATACGCTCTTTACGAGGATCGATGATGAATAAAACATCAGGAAGCTTCTTCATGTCTCTGATTCCGCCTAGGAATTTAACAAGACGCTCATATTCTTTTTTAAGCTGAACTACTTCTTTCTTTGGAAGTACTTCAAAAGTGCCGTCTTCTTCCATCTTTTCGATTTTCTTAAGACGGTTGATGCGAAGCTGGATAGTGTCAAAGTTTGTTAGCGTTCCACCTAACCAGCGCTGGTTGATGAAGTGCATACCTGCACGTTCTGCTTCATCTTTAACAGACTCCTGAGCCTGTTTCTTCGTACCAACGAAAAGGATTTCTCCTCCGTCAGCAGCTACTTCTTTCACGAACTTGTAAGCTTCTTCTACTTTTTTAACCGTCTTTTGAAGGTCGATGATGTAGATTCCGTTACGCTCCGTGAAAATATACTTCTTCATTTTTGGGTTCCAGCGGCGTGTCTGGTGGCCGAAGTGAACACCTGCTTCTAGCAATTGTTTCATTGAAATTACTGACATAGTGTTAGTTCCTCCTTGTGGTTATTCTCCTCCGCTCCGGTCATTTACAGGTCGGAAACTGCTTAATCCAAGCAGCACCATCCGCCCAATCACGAAGCGTGTGTATTAACACCGTTAATTACTATACCACATAAAAAAAAAGTCATCAAGTGATTATTGATGACTCTTTTTGTCTGAAGGCTGTCTGAATTTAAGCATGAGCTCTATTTCAGTTTTTCCTTTATTCAGCGTTCGGGCGATCTCTTCTACTGACTGCCCTTCCCGCTCCATTTCTTTTGCCCGGTCGCTCACAGTAAACTGTTTTGGTTCAGGCTTTTTATAAGCTGTTTTCGCTAGATTGCGAGAAGTCTTCACAGTCAGTGCCGGTTCTTCAGCTTTGACAGGCTCCGGCCGGGTTTCAGTTTTTTCCGGAGACTGACTTATTTTTTCGAATTGTTTTAAAAACGCTTCATTTTCATCTCTCATTTCAAGCAGGTAGCCTGTAAATGTCTGCTCAATTTCATTCAGCGTTTTTTCATGCTGTACTTCTTTACTGATCAGACGGTTCTGCCTCATAAATAAAAGAAAAATAGAAAGAAACGCTGCGAAATTGAAGATTATAGACAGGATTAATAAAAATATGATCATGATAGCTCCTTTTCAGCCTGAGAAATCCATTCTTCTTCCTTTAAAAGGGTGCGTTTCGGCAGCAGCAGGCTTACTGGCTTTCTGCAACTCCTCATCAGGCTGATTTCTCCTTCGTTCACCCTTTTCACGTTCACGTTTGTCTTTGGTTTTTTCACTTTCTCCGTACCGGTTTACACTTTCCTGCTTCCTCAGCCGTTCTTTTTCAGCAATTGCAGCGACCTGACTCTGATTGATATTGCTTTGTTGTTGCTGCTGATCTGCTATTTTTCCGGCATCCACCGTTTTCGGAATAGCCACCTGCAGCCCAATCAGTTTATGCCCCATATAACCCGCTCCTTTTAAGACCGGCTGTATTCAGAAGCCAGCAATTTTCTCAATTTGAACAAGCATTTTGAATGGATTTGTGAAATACGTGACGTTGAGAGATTCATGACTTCACCGATCTCAGTCAGTGTCAGTTCTTCCGTGTAAAAAAGACTTAAAACAGTTTGTTCTTTTTCATTCAGCTGGGAAATAACACCGGCTAAATCCTGCAGCAGCTCGTTTTTAACAAGCTGTTCTTCAGGCAAAACTGTATTCTGATCTTTTAAAGTAAACGCTGTGGTTTCACTGTCGTCTTGATCACCGGACTGATCGTCCATTGAAAGAACATTTGCAAAAAGATGCTCCTGTGTGATCTGGTATACTTCCTCTACAGGCATATCAAGTGCAGCTGCAACTTCCTGTGCATTGACATGCCTGAGAGACTGCTGCTCAAGTTCTTCAATCTTTGCATCAACTTTTTTCGCTTTCTCGCGGGCAGACCTTGGCATCCAGTCCTCTTTTCGCAAGCCATCGATAATCGCGCCACGGATACGGAATGATGCATACGTATCAAACTTTAAATCTCTTGTAGGATCAAACTTCTGCAAAGCATCTAATAAGCCCATTAAACCAAGACTTTTTATATCGTCTCTTGATACGTTTTTAGGCAGCCCTGCACTAATCCTCTGGACATGGTACTGCACGAGGGGCATATACCGCTGTACAAGCATATCACCCGCATGAGAATCTCTGGAGGCAGTCCACATCTGCCAATAATATTTTTCCTGATCATCAACTGACTGATTCATGGCAAGCCTCCTTAAGCCCTGTAATGTTAGGATCTGAATATAAAGACTGATTATATATATTTCCTATTATATCAAAAGGAGTGGCTTTTGTGTTTTCCCAATTAAAAAAGAGCCATACAGGCTCTAGATTAAATCACTTTTTCTCCAACATTGACTGTCCTGATATGAAGACTGGCACTGACCGGATCGAACTCAATTGTACGTCCGCTGCTGCCGCCGGTGTCTTCACTGACAATTTTGATTTTATATTGAGATAATGCCTCTTTGACTGCGTCAACATTCCGGGGGCCGATTCTCATCGTATCTTTTTGTCCTGCAAACTGGAACATCTGAGCACCGCCGGCAATTTTAGCTTTTAATCTTGACGGTGGAAGGTTGAGCTGATCAATCAGGTGAGGAATACCTGTATCTGCAAACTTTGCAGGGTTAATGTCGCCTGATCTTGCTAGAGAGGAATCAGGCAGCATGACATGAAGCAAACCTGCTTTTTGACTCCGGCTGTCATATAGAACTACCCCGACACAGGACCCGAGTCCTGAAGTTCTGATTGTATCAGGTGGAGACACAGTACCTGCGTCTGCTATCCCCACCTTAATGATGTTTTTTATCAAATCAATCTACTCCTAAAGATCGAAACAGGATCTTAAATGATTCAGGATCGGGAAGAAGGAAAAATTGACCGTTTGCTCCTTCACGTTTTTCCCCATCATCAGTAAGTTCTGTATCAATTACAATTACTTTGTCCCCTGCCTGTGAAAGCTCCACAAGTCCGAAACTGATTATCGCGCCTGCCATATCAATAGCAATAGCAGGTACTGTCGGATAAAGATTCAGGTTTGTAAAGTCAGATAATGATGACAGATAAGATCCGGATAAAATATTTCCCATTTCCTGAAGAGCTGATAGACCAAGCTCTGATTCCCCAATGTCATCAAAATTAAATGATTTGTTATTCGTCAGTGTCCTGATAAAACTTTCTGCCTGAGTTGTTGAAAGAATGAAAAACATACTGCCTGTCATTTCGCCTTCGATCCGGAGGAATACACTGACAACAATATTTTCAGGTCCACCTGCGATATCCATCATTTCATCAAATGAAACAACCTTCACGTGCGGAACGGCCATATCAACCTTGTTGCCAAGCAACGCTGACAGTGCAGTCGCAGCATTACCGGCTCCAATATTTCCAATTTCCCTTAAGATATCCAGGTGGTATGCGGTAATGTCTTCTTCATAACTCATGCAGCGTTCTCCAGTACTTTATCGAGTTGCAGTAAAATAAGGAGTCTACGGTCATTTTTTGCAACCCCTTCAATGAAATCTGCTTCAATACTGCCGACAACATTTGGCTGAGGCTCAATCGAATCTGATGACAGGTCCAGAACATCGTTAGCTGAATCTACAATAAAGCCAACTTCAATATCACCTATATTTACGATAATGATTCTTGTATGTTCATCTTCTGTGCCATCTTCAAGAGAGAAGCGTTTTCTAAGATCAATAATCGGTGTCACGACCCCTCTTAAGTTGACCACACCGCGAACATATGAAGGAACACCCGGCACCCTCGTAATATGCATGACTTTTTCAATTGACTGGACGTTTTGAACAGGTACTGCATACTCCTTATTTACAAGCTGAAACACAATTACTTTCAGATCATGATCCTGATTTGACATTTACTGCACTCCTAACTGCTATGAATTTCATTTCATTAAAACTCTTTATTGAATCAGTGCATTACAATCTACAATTAGTGCTACCTGGCCGTCTCCAAGAATCGTTGCACCTGAAATAGCAAATACGTTTCCAAGATAATCGCCTAAAGACTTTAATACAACTTCCTGCTGCCCGATAAATGAGTCTACTACCAGACCGGCAAGTTTTTCACCTTTGCGGACAATAATCACTGAGTGAATATCTTCAGTGTTTTCTTTCTTCACATCGAATGTTTCATTCAGGAATACAAGCGGAACTACTTTTCCTCTGAAATCAATCACACGCTGGTTATGCGCATGCAGAATTTCTTCATCCTTTACGATTGCCGTTTCAATAATTGATGACAATGGAATCGCGAACTTTTCTTCTTCAACCTCAACAAGCATAACTGAAATGATTGATAGGGTTAATGGCAGCTGAACTGAGAAAATTGATCCCTGTCCCTCTGTCGAATGAATCGTAATAGAGCCACCGAGTGATTCAATCGTCGTTTTTACAACGTCCAGCCCTACACCTCTTCCGGAAATGTCTGAAATGGTTTCGGCTGTCGAGAAGCCAGACGCCATGATGAGTTCGTACACCTGTGAGTCCGTCAGCGTTTTAGCCTGCTCCTCTGTAACAATCCCTCTTGACAGCGCTTTACTAAGAACTTTCTCTTTACTAATGCCTGCGCCATCATCTTCAATCTCAATGAATACATGATTTCCGCTATGGTAAGCCCGCAGCTGGATCGTGCCTTCCTCAGGCTTCCCTTTTTCTCTTCGTGCTGCAGGGGATTCAATGCCGTGATCAAGCGCGTTTCTCAGAAGGTGAACAAGCGGATCACCAATCTCATCAATAACTGTTCTGTCAAGCTCCGTATCCTGACCGCTGATTTCAAGTGAAATCTGCTTATCAAGGTCACGTGCAAGCTGTCTCACCATTCTCGGGAAACGGTTGAATACTGTTTCCACCGGCACCATACGCATTGTCAAAATGATCGACTGAAGATCTCCGGAGATCCGAGACATGCGTTCAACGGTTTCATTCAATTCTCCATGATTCAATTCTTTTGAAATCTGCTCAAGGCGTCCTCTGTCAATGACGAGCTCTTCAAATAAATTCATCAGAACATCAAGACGGTCAATGTTCACACGGATTGTTTTGTTTGAGACAGCCTGCTTCTGTGTTTCTTTTGCTGACTCTTCTACAACTGCTGCTTCATTTGTAACAGCTGCTTCCTGGGCTGCTTTCGGTTTTTCTTCAACTGCTTCAAGATTTACTTCAGCTGCTTCAGCTGATTCAACTTCTGAAACCTTCAGAACGCTTTTTTCAATAAAATCCTTTTCTTCTTTTGAAGCAAGTGTTACACAAAAGTGCTGATCAAAGTTTTCTTCTTCGAGCTGATCAACTGTCGGGTTAGACTTAATGACTTCACCGATTTTCTCAAGCACCTCAAATACCATGTATACACGCGCCGCCTTTAAAAGACAGTCATCTTTCAGTTTGACAGTCAGCTCATATGCAATATATCCCTGCTCCAATGATTGTTCGATTACAGTTCTTTCAAACTCATCATATTGAATAGAAGAATTATTTTCAGCTGCAGCCTTTGGAGCCGGCTCGCCTTTTTGAATCGCTTCAAGCAGACTGAGTGAACGGGAAACGTCTTTTTTTCCATCTCCACCGGATGCGATGGATGCTGTCATATCTTCAAGGTCATCTACTGCAGAAAAAAGGGCATCCATGACAGCAGTCGTAACAGAAAGCTTTCCGTTTCTGATATCATCAAGAACGTTTTCCATATTATGAGTCAGACTTGCAAGGTCTTCATAGCCCATTGTTGCTGACATACCTTTTAATGTATGTGCGGACCTGAAGATCTCATTTACAATTGCAATGTCTCCAGGATTTTTTTCAAGTTCAAGCATTTGCGTATTACAGTTTTGTAAGTGGTCTTTACTTTCTTCGATAAAAACTTCTAAGTACTGGTTCATTTCCATGTTGGACTCACCCTTCTGCTATTTTGACAATTCTATTTGCAATTCCTTCAAGCGGCTCAACATATGTAACGAGTCCCGTTGCCTGAGCAGCTTTAGGCATTCCATATACAACACAGGTTTCCTGTGCTTCTGCAATCGTCTCAATATGTTCTTTGTGGTTTAATTGTACCAGACCTTTAGACCCATCTGCACCCATTCCAGTCATAATTACTGCAATTTTTTTTATTTCCTTCAATTTCGCTGCAGATTGGAATAGAAAATCAACTGAAGGCCTGTGTCCGCTTAAAGGCGGTTCTTTGCTTAAGGACAATGAAAGATTTGTGCCCTGCTGATTGATATTCAGATGGTAATCACCTGGCGCGACATAAGCGCAGCCATTGACAAGCCTGTCTCCATCTTCAGCTTCTTTGACTTTCAAAGGTGAAAGCTGATCAAGCCTTTGAGCTAATGACTTTGTAAAACCTGGCGGCATGTGCTGCACAATGATGACAGGCGCATTCAGATTCCCGGGCAGGCGCGAAAGAACTGTCTGCAGAGCCCTTGGTCCACCGGTTGAAGTACCAATTAATACTACGGCCGGATAATGTCTGTCAATTCTACTATCGACCTTTTTCAGGCTTTTTTTACTAGTTTGCACTTCATTTTTTATGAATAACTCCGCAGCACGCGGTTTTTTTAGAAGTGCTTTTGAAGCGTGCAGAACTTTCTCAATTAGTTCATCTTTAACCAGATGAAGATCTAGTGATATAGTCCCGGAAGGTTTTGCGATAAAATCCACTGCCCCGTAATCCATGGCTAAAAGAGCATTTTCAGCTCCTTGCTTTGTTGTACTCGACAACATGATAATCGGCAGTGGATTTTCTTTCATTATATGTTTTAGTGCTTCTAAACCGCTCATGATTGGCATTTCAACATCCATTGTGATGACGTCCGGCTTTAAAAGGCGGATTTTTGCAATGGCATCCTGACCATTTCTTGCAGTTCCGACCACCGCAATTTTTTCATGTTCCGATAAGAAGTCCTGAACAAGCTTTCTCATAAATGCAGAATCATCTACAACTAATACTTTAATAATATCCTGTACCATTTTTCCACCTCACTTTTTTCTGAAAAAAGCTGAAAGTCGATCTGTAAACCGGCTTTTACTATGATGGATTTCTCTATCCTGCTCCGCAATATAAGCAGCCGTCATGTTTTTAAGCGTCTTTGAAGCCGGAGACTCCGGATATAGCTTGGTAAAAGGTGTCTGATTGTTAACAGACCTTCTGACAGATGGATCTTCCGGTATACTGCCAAGCAGGCGCACACTTTTATTTAAGAACTTATTCATTGCAGCTTCCAGTCGTTTGAGTGCTGTCTTTCCCTCTTCAGGATTCATGACCCGGTTACATAAAAGTGCAAAGGCTTTATCAGGATCCTTCATATGAATAAATTTCATCATAGAATAGGCGTCCATAATGGATGTCGGTTCACCTGTTGTGATGACAATCACTTCATCAGCCGCCATGATCAGCTCAAGCCCGTTTTCAGATGCACCTGCTCCCATGTCAAAAATTAAGTAATCATAGGATTTCTGAAGCTCTGTAAAACCTTTCATCAGGCGTTCGATCTCAAGGTCTTTCCACTCTACCATCTTACTGAGCCCGGACCCGCCGGATATGTAAGATAAGTTATCTTCAACCTGAACGACTACATCCTGAATTGACCCTTTACCTTCGAGGTAATGAATAATTGTACTTGCTGATGACTTACCCAGAAGAATATGAATATTGCCCATTCCAATATCCATATCCATCAGCAATACTTTATTTCCTTTTGCAGCAATTTCAGAAGCAAAGTTGATCGAAAAATTCGATTTCCCTACTCCACCTTTACCGCTGACGACAGCAATCGCTTTTCCTGTGGGCTCATTCATATGCAGCATCTTCTGCCTTAGAGTTTCTGCCTGGTCCATCAGCTATTCACACCTTTAACCATCATTTCACTAACTCTCCTGTAGGAGGCTTCCTCAATATCTTCAGGTACAGCCTGTCCGTCTGTCAGATAAGCAGCTCCGATACCGCTTTCAGTCATCACATGATAAGCAGGACCTACTGTTACACTTTCATCACATTTCGTGAAGATCAGACCCTGAATATTAATATCATTGAACCTTTCATAAATAGCGGACATATCTTTGTATTTTGAAGTCATTGACAGTACCAGAAACGTCTGAATATCAATCTCAAAATCAATTGTTTTTGCAAGGTCCTCCACATACTGCACTTCACGATAGTTTCTTCCTGCAGTATCAATTAATACGTGATCAAAATCTTTGAATCTGGTTAATGCCTTTTCAAAATCATCACGGCTGTAGATCACTTCTAAAGGTACATTTAAAAGTTCAGCGTACGTTTTCAGTTGCTCTATTGCACCGATTCTGTATGTGTCAGAAGTCATAAAACCAATCTTCTTCTGATCTTCCATGACAAGTTTTGCTGCAAGCTTTGCAATCGTTGTGGTTTTACCTACGCCTGTAGGACCGATCAGACTGATGTACTTTTTAGATGCATCAATACCTGCATGTGTCTGCTGCTGAAGAGACGTTCTGATATAATCTTCAGCCCACTCAGTAAGCTGTTCAGTTTTAGGTGTTTCCTGCCACTGATCATACAGCTTCTGGCCTGTTTCCAGGAGCCATGAGTCTTTAAAATCTTGATCTTTGAGTTTCTCAAGAATTGATCTGACAGACTGCGGAAAATCCTGATAGCCTGTCTGATTGACCGTTAGCGCACTGACCATTTTTTTTAATTCCTGTATTTCTTCTTCAAGCTTTTTATCTTCCTCTTTTACTACCTGTCTTTCTGCAGTGGCAGCTGTCTGTTCAGCAGCCGGCGGCTCAGGCTGGTCGACGCCTGCAACAACTTCTATCTGCTTTGTTTTAAAAAGTCCTAAAAAACCGCCAGTATAGGTTACTTTTGAGTTCAAAATGACAGCATCACTGCCGAGTTCTTTACGGATCTTTTTCATCGCTTCAGGCATTGTAGGCGCCGTTACTTTTTTCATCTTCAATCTATATTCACCACCCCGACGCTTTGGACTTCAACATTCGCTTCTAATTCATTATAAGATAAAATTGGAATCTGAGGGAAATACCTTTCCGTCAGCTGTCTGATATACATTCTGACTGCAGGTGAACACAATACAATCGGTGTCTGTTCAGTCATTGACAGCTGTTCGATCTGCTGAGCCATCGATTCAAGAATCCTCTGCGAATCATTTGGATCAAGTGACAGGTAATTACCATGCTCAGTCTGTTGCACATTATCTGCAGTCAGCTTTTCAACGCGGCCTGACAGGGTAATAACTTTCAGCGTATCTCCAGGATCTGCAAATTGACTTGTAATCTGTTTTGCGAGCGACTGACGTACATATTCAGCAAGTACATCTGTATCTGAAGTCATCCTTGCATAGTCGGCAAGTGTTTCAAAGATAATCGGCAGATTCCTGATCGATACATTTTCACGCAGAAGTTTTGACAGGACTTTCTGAACATCTCCAACGCTTAGCGGAGAAGGTGTCACTTCCTCTACAAGTATCGGATAGGATTCCTGCAGATGATCCACAAGCTGCTTTGTTTCCTGACGCCCCAGCAGCTCATGGGCATGTCCTTTGATCATTTCAGTTATATGTGTTGAGACAACTGAAGGCGGGTCAACAACCGTGTAACCGAGCATCTCTGCCTGATCCTTCACAGATTCATCAATCCATTTTGCAGGAAGACCGAATGAAGGTTCAATGGTATCGATTCCTTCGATGGAATCATCATCACCAGGACTCATCGCAAGATAGTGATCAAGCAGCAGTTCTCCCTTTGCCACTTCATTACCCTTAATTTTCAGACGGTATTCATTAGGCTGCAGCTGAATATTATCTCTGATACGGACGACTGGAATAACCAGACCAAGTTCAAGTGCCAGCTGACGTCTGATCATCACGATTCTATCTAACAGATCCCCTCCCTGATTTGCATCAGCAAGCGGAATAAGGCCGTAGCCGAATTCAAATTCAATCTGGTCCACATTCAGTAAGCTGACAACACTTTCAGGGCTCTTCATTTCATCCGTTGCTGTTTCTTCTTCTGTTTCTGTAAACTCTTCTGTTTCCTGTTTCTTCGCTTGAGATAACATATACCCGCCTACGACCAGAATCAGAGCGATCGGGAGGGTTAAAATGTTACTGATTGGTGTGAACAAACCTAAAAGGGCAATAGTAGCACCTGCAACATACATGATTGGACCAAATGAGAAAAGCTGTGATGTGATATCCTGACCAAGGTTACCGTCAGAAGCAGCACGGGTTACAACGATACCTGTCGCAGTTGAGATTAACAGGGCCGGGATCTGTGACACAATTCCATCACCGACTGTCAGCAATGAAAACTGGTTTGCTGAATCAGCAAGTGTCATACCCATTTGCACAATACCGATCACCATTCCCATGACGAGGTTAATCATAACGATAATGATACCTGCAATCGCATCCCCTTTTACGAACTTTGTGGCACCATCCATGGCACCGTAAAAGTCAGCTTCACGTCCAACTTTTTCCCGGCGTTCTCTTGCTTCAACTTCCGAGATCATACCGGCATTTAAGTCAGCATCAATACTCATCTGTTTACCAGGCATTGCATCAAGTGTAAATCGTGCAGCAACTTCCGATACACGCTCAGCACCTTTAGTAATAACAATAAATTGAATAATAATCAGAATGATAAATACGACGATACCAACTAAAATATTTCCACCGGTAACAAATGTACCAAAGGTTTCAACGACTCCTCCGGCTTCTCCTCTGCTTAAAATGGCACGGGTAGTTGAGATATTCAGACCCAGCCTGAAGAGTGTTAAAAGCAGAATTAATGATGGAAAGATCGCAAATTCAAGCGGCTCTTTCATATTCATCGAGGTCAATAGAACGATCAGACCAAGCGTTATGTTAATAATAATGAGAACACTCAGCATCCATGATGGAAGAGGAATGACCAACATGGCAATAATCAGTATGACACTGGCGAGTATAGCTAAATCTTTTCCTTTCATGCCGGTCCCCTTTCAAGCTTTACACTTTGTTTTTTATCCGGTATACGTAAGCAAGTATTTCAGCAACAGCCTTGAAAAACTCCTCCGGAATCGGGTCTCCGATCTCCGCCTGATCATACAGCGCTCTTGCAAGCGGGCGGTTTTCAACAGCAATCACATTATTTTCTTTTGCTATGGTTTTAATTTTCTGAGCGACAAAGTCCACACCTTTTGCTACCACAACTGGCGCTTCAAATTCTCCGTCTTTATATTTCAAAACAATCGCATAGTGAGTCGGGTTTGTGATGACAACGTCTGCGTCCGGTACTTCAGACATCATCCGCTTCATCGCCATCTCCCTTTGCCGCTGTTTGATCTTAGATTTGATCAGCGGGTCACCTTCCGTGTTTTTATATTCATCTTTAAGATCCTGTTTAGACATTCGGATATTTTTTTCAAAGTCATACTTTTGATAAAGGTAATCCAAGACTGCTAAGATTACCAGCAGCCCAGAAGCAAACAGTCCCATTTGGACAGTCAGACTGCCTGCTACCTGCAACGTTGATTCAACAGGCAGCAAAGAAAGTTCTAATACATCCTCAATGCTGAACCATAATACAAGGAATGTTGTCATTCCCACTAAGGAAATTTTTAATACTGATTTTGCAAGTTCAACGAGCGCTCTCGCTGAAAAAATTCTTTTAAGTCCTTTAATCGGGTCCATCTTGGACAGTTTAGGTTTTAATGGATCAGTAGAGATTAGAAAACCGATTTGCATGTAATTACCGACAATACCGCCCAGCGCTGCTACTGCCATGATCGGCAGAACGATCCATGCGACCTGGCTCAGCATTTCACTGTAGACAATGAGTGCTGTATCGGCTGTAACAGGGCGTTTAATATAATCCATCAAAGGGACAGCCACAAGATTGAGCATCCGGTCTTTAAACCAGCCTCCTGCGAAAAACAAAAAGAGAAATACACTGAAAAGGATGAATGCAGTGTTGACGTCCTGACTTTTTGCAACTTCACCTTTTTTACGGGAGTCCTGTCTTTTTTTCGGGGTGGCTTTTTCGGTTTTTTCGCCTGCAAAGTACTGCAGGTCAAGCCTCAGTCTCATTATCTATCAGCCTCCCAGCGTGATCATTAAATCTCTCATCACTACAAAGATCAGGTCAAAAAGTCGCTGAATCACCTGAAATGTTACACCCATTAATACAATTAAGACGATAAATGCTACCGTAATTTTAATCGGAAAACCGATTACAAAAATATTGAACTGCGGCGATGTTCTTGCAACAATTCCAAGGGCAATATCGACCAGAAACAATGTAGCAACGACCGGCGCTGCCATTTGAAAAGCAATAACAAAAGTAGCTGAAAAAGCTTTAATAATCAGTTCAGCTGTCATCGGGTCCCCAAATCCAAGGGTGACCTGATCAAGCGGAATATACTGATAGCTGAAAAAGATTCCGTCAAGTATAAGGTGATGGCCATTCAATGCAAGAAGCAATAAAAGTGCCAGTGTATATAGATACTGACCGATCAGCGGGCTCTGTGCACCTGTCTGCGGGTCTATAACATTCGCCATGGCAAAACCCATCTGGAAATCTATAAAATTTCCGCCAATCTGGATGGCTGATAGAATAATGTAAGCAATCAATCCAAGAAACAATCCAACTACCGCTTCTTTTATAATGAGTAAAATATACTCACCGTTTATATCAAACGGTTCTGCATCAAGTGTGTAATACATCATCCATGACAACAGTATAGCCAGCCCGATCCTGTGCGTTGCCGGGATCGTACGGTGGGAAAATAACGGCATCGTCACAAAAAAAGCTGATAGTCTCACGATTATAAGTAGTAAAATTGTCAGTCTGGGATATAATTCTTCCATCATCTAACCGATATACCTAGTAAGATTAGTGAAAATATCTGAGGCATAACTGACAAGCTGTGTCAGCATCCACGGTCCAAAAAAGATCAGTGCCACCATAACTGCTATAATTTTCGGAATAAAGGCAAGCGTCTGTTCCTGGATCTGAGTAGTTGCCTGAAATATACTGACAAGCAGACCGACAACTAATGCAACAAGCATTAAGGGAAGACTGATAATCAGCGTGATCCATACGCCACGCTCTGCTATGGCAATAACCATTTCTCCATTCATTTCAATTCACCCACCTAAAAGCTCTGCAGCAAGGACTGCATGACGAGATACCAGCCGTCTACTAAGATAAACAGCAGGATTTTAAAAGGCAATGAAATCATTACCGGCGGAAGCATCATCATACCCATAGACATCAGGACTGATGCAACGACCATATCAATCACCAGAAACGGAATAAACACCATAAAACCCATTTGAAATGCGGTTTTAATTTCACTTAATGCAAATGCAGGGACCATCACAGTCAATGGAATATCCTGAATTGTCTCTGGCCTTTCAGCTTCTGTATAACTTAGGAACAATTCCAGATCTTTTTGCCGTGTATGCTGACTCATAAAGTCCTTAAATGGAATAGAAGCTTCTTCATAAGCGGTCTCAAGATCTATTTCCTCATTAAATAATGGTGTTAATGCCCTGTCATTCACTTCACTCATGACAGGTGCCATAATGAAAAAGGTTAAAAAAAGTGCAAGCCCGACAATGACTTGGTTAGGCGGCATCTGCTGCGTTGCGAGTGACGTTCTGACAAATGATAGTACAATGACAATTCGCGTAAATGAAGTCATTAAAATCAATATACCCGGTGCCAGTGACAGGACAGTCAGCAACAGCAGCAATCTGACTGAAGTTGCTACATCATCGGGAGGACTGTCATTGAAAAACTGTATGAACTCATCCATCTTCATTACGCTCCTTGCTTTTTACTCTTTCGAACACTTTCCTGCGTTCTGCGTGATGCTGATCGAGCTGATCTTTAAACAGGCTGCCGAATGACTGCTGATCATTTATCTTCTGATCAGATTTTCTGTTTTTCAGTTTGCCGATCAGACCGGCAACAGGACTTTCTGCAAGTGGCTGATCCTGGTCAAAATAGGCTTCGAGTTCAGCCATTTCTTCTGGCGACGTGATCTCTTTAATCAGATTCACATCTTCACCGACACCTAAGACATAATAACTGTCAGCAATTTTAACAATTTGAACTGACCGGTTTCCGCCAAGCGTTGTTCCGCCCATATTTTTAATCAGCCTGCTTTGCTGATAGTTTTTAGTTTTGCTGTTTACGAACTTCAGCAGTGCGTATAATAAAATAATGACCAGAGCAAGTGCACCGATTAGTCTGACAAAAGTCCAGACATTAATTGCCTCGGGCTCACTTTCTTCTCCAAGTGCGGGTACTTCCTGTTCAGCGCATTCTTCAGACGGATTATCTCCCATGCAATCTGATACATTCCCCGGACTTGCAAATAAAATTTGCTCTCCCCCTGTTAAAACTGACAACAGAAGGAGAACAACGAATAATTTCTGAAACATACCCATCAACCTATCGCTTTAGAAATTGCCTCAATCACGCGGTCAGCCTGAAATGGTTTTACAATAAAATCTTTTGCACCAGCCTGAATGGCATCAATCACCATTGCCTGCTGGCCCATTGCTGAACACATGATAATTTTTGCAGAACCGTCAATTTTTTTAATTTCTTTTAACGCTGTAATACCGTCCATTTCAGGCATTGTGATATCCATTGTTACAAGGTCAGGTGATGTTTCTTTAAATTTTTCAACAGCCTGCGCACCATCAGCAGCTTCACCGACTACCTCGAATCCATTCTTTGTTAAGATATCCTTGATCATCATGCGCATGAATGCTGCATCGTCTACAATTAAGATTTTCTTCGCCATGTCATTTTACCCCCAGCTATATTAGCGTAATTTATTTAAACGGTCTGACTTACTGACAATATCCGTCAGTCTTACTCCGAAGTTTTCTTCAATTACAACCACTTCGCCTTTCGCAATTAAACGGTTGTTCACTAATATATCAACCGGTTCACCTGCAAGTTTATCCAGCTCAATGATCGAACCTGATGTCAATTCAAGAATTTCCTGAACAGAACGCTTCGTACGGCCAAGCTCTACAGTTACCTGAAGTGGGATATCCAGCAGAAGATTCAGGTTTCTTGACTCTCCAGCGCTTAGCCCCGGACTGTCAAACTGTGTAAACTGTGCCGGTTGAACGTCTACTGACCTCTCAGGTGCACGGTCTCTGTTCAGTTGAATACCTGAGTCTTCTGGTAATCTTGAAGGTTCAGGATCTCTTTGCGGTTGCGGAGATGTTTCACTGCGCTCAGGTGCTGCCTGAGTTTCAGCTGCAGGTCTTTCTGCTACAGGCGCAGACGCTGCCGCTTCATTCTCAGCCTGTCCGCCTCCACCCATCAGCTGCTGTACCAGTGACTGACCAAATTCAAGCGGTATCAGCTGCATAATATTTGAATCTATGAGCGTTCCAATTTTCAGGTTGAATGAAACCTGAATCACATATTCTTCTTCAGGCAGGTTCTCCATCCCGTCTTTACTTTCAAGATCTACCAGATCAATACTTGGCGGTGAGATATCCACCTTGACACCAAAGATCGTTGACATTGAAGTGGAAGCAGACCCCATCATCTGATTCATCGCTTCCTGAACAGCACTCAGCTGAATTTCACCAAGGTCATCTGACGGATTTGTTCCGTCTCCGCCAAGCATCAGATCTGCAATGACAGCTGCATCCGACTGCTTGATCACAAGCAGGTTATTTCCTTTTAATCCTTCTGTATAATGCACATTAATTGCGACGGAAGGATGAGGAAATGAATTGGAAATTTCTTCAGTCTTTACGACAGATACAGTCGGTGTTGTGATGTCTACTTTTTGATTTAACAGCGTAGATAGTGCCGTTGCTGAACTTCCGAAAGAAATATTTCCTATCTCACCGAGCGCATCAATTGCCACCTCATCCAATTGTTCAGATGGAGTGCTTTCTTCTGTTTCAGGTTCATCATCCGCGCTGCCATTCAGCAACGCATCAATTTCATCTTGGGAGAGCATGTCATCACTCATCATCGTCCTCTCCTCCTTTCACTTCATCAATAATTTGAACACCAATTTTTTTGCCAAGCTGACCGGGCTGAGCAATGAATTTCGGCACATCGCCGATCTTCAGGACAACCGGGTCATCGAAGCGGTGATTCAGTTCAAGCACATCACCGACTTCAAGCATCAGGAACTCTTCGATCGCAAGCATGGAAGTACCAAGCTCAGCTGATATCGGCAGGTCTGCTTTTTTCACACGCTTTTCAAGCTGCAGCTGCTCTTCAGGAATCAGCTCCTTCTTCTGAGACTGCATCCAGTGCTTGATTGAGAGATTCGGCATAATTGGTTCTAAGACCACATGAGGCAGGCAGATATTCATCATACCTGTCGTTTCGCCTACAACGGTATTCAGCGAGATCACAACCACTGTTTCATTTGGTGAGATCACCTGAAGAAATTGCGGGTTTACTTCAAAGTCCGTTAAAATTGGATCGATTTCTGCAATACTTCCCCATGCTTCTCTTAAATTATCAAAAGCTCTTTCAAACATTGTAGACATTAGTTTCGTTTCAATTTCTGTCAGATTATCAATCTTGCTGACACTTGAGCCGTGCCCGCCAAGTATCCGGTCCATCATAGCATAGGCGATGTTAGGGTTGATCTCCATCAGAATTTTTCCATCAAGCGGTGGAACTTCATACACATTCAGAATCGTCATCTTAGGCACAGAGCGGATAAATTCCTCATATGGAATCTGATCAACTGATGCCACATTTATTTGAACATATGTCCGGAGCTGGGCAGAGAAAAACGTTGTGAGCAGTCTGGCAAAGTTTTCGTGGATTCTCGAAATGCTTCTGATCTGATCTTTTGAAAACCTCAGTGCCCGCTTAAAGTCATAAACTTTAACCTTTTTTTCCTGCTCTTCCTTTTTGATCTCTTCCGCTGACATCTCACCTGTCGAGATGGCTGATAATAATGCATCTATTTCATTTTGCGAGAGAATATCTCCAGCCACGCAATTTCACCTCCGTCCATCTGCATCTTCCATTATTGAACGACAATAGATGTCGTATAAACCTGAATGACCTCTCCTTTTTGAAGAAGCTCATTCACACGGTTTTTCACTATATCTTCGAACGCATTTTTTCCTGCGCTTCCCTCAAGATCAGCTTTATTCATTTCAAGCAGTTCATCAATTAAGATATCTTTCACCTGAAATTCGAGCTTTTTCAATTCTTCAGCAGCATCTTTACTGTCTGTCTGAATAGACATAGACACTCTTGCAAAACTGCTTCCACCAATATTTGTGGTCACTTCCGGAATCTCAACTGTCGCTTCCACAATTTCATCTGCAGACAGCTTTACTTCTTCCTCTTCCTCTTCTCCATCACCTGCAAGCTGATTTGTCACAACTAAAAAGATAATACCCAGCAGTGTAATCGATACGAGAATGATGAGCATTGTTAACAGTAGTTTATTTTTCATCTGCATCATCCTCCTTTAAATGCGTCATATTCAATACGTGAATGGACCGGTAAAAATCAGTGATCTTCACCTTCACATCCGCCATTGAATCTTTGACAATATATTTTTTACCATTCGTCAGCGAAATCGTGGTGTCAGGAAAAGCTTCTACTGTTTCGATATAAATTGCATTAATCATAAATTCTTTACCATTGAGCCTTTTTACATAAATCATAAAAGCAGGCGCCTTCTTTCATTCATGAAGGCGCCGTCACCCCCCTGCCTGAATTATCGCTTCAGATTAACAAGTTCTTCTAAGATCTGATCAGATGTAGTGATAATACGCGTATTCGCCTGGAATCCACGCTGTGCAGTGATCATTTCAGTGAATTCTTCTGAAAGGTCGACGTTGGACATTTCAAGAGCGCCTGATGAAATTGTCCCACCAGCATCAGCTGATGTTCCAATGTTAGCAACACCTGAGTTTACTGATTCTTGGAATACGTTGTTACCGATCTTTACAAGACCTGATGGGTTGTTGAATCTGGCAATCGATAGAGTCGCCATTTCACGAACCTGTCCGTTAGAGTAAACCGCGTTAATTGCGCCGCCTGCTGATACACTGAAGCTATCTAGTGTACCTTCAAGGTTACCGTTAGCTCCCATTTGGGCTGATACTTCGCCTTCGTTGTTAGTTAAGTTCGTCATGTCGAGATTATTAATACCGTAAGTATCATATCCGGTACCTGCCGCGTTAACTCTAACAGGTAGATTAATAGGGTTTAAGTCAAAGTTGGGTTCATCGTCTGCTGGATCAAAAGTTAAAGTTCCATTAACAAATTTATCAACTCCGTCAATATCTTCAAGTGCGTGATTAGTAAAAGTAATATCCCACTCATTATCGTTTCCAACTACTTTTTCCATTTTGATTTCAATAGTATGCTCGGTACCCTCGTCGTCAACAACCTTCATTTGTTGAGTTTTCACAAATGGATTAGCTGCACTAACTACGACATTTGATGCTAAATTTCCTGCTAATGTAATCTGGTCTGTTATCTGTGCCGGAATAACCCCACTACTATTAACCACAATATCCTCCTGAACACCATTGACGAACTGCTGAACTCTATAACCTTCACCAGTTACAAGCAGTCCGCTTTCATCAAGGTAGAAGTTACCGCCACGTGTATACAGATCCTGTCCACCCGGAGCTGATACAACGAAGAAGCCATCTCCATTAATCGCTAAGTCGAGTGAACGTCCTGTTGTCTGGAGTGAAGCCTGTGTCTGTACACTGTCAATTGTTGCGGTAACTGACCCTAGTCCTACTTGAAGTGCGTTTTTACCTCCACGGCCTTCCTGCGCAGCAGATGCACCCTGAATTGTTTGATTCATAGCTTCCTGAAACGTCACACGGCCCTTTTTAAAACCGAATGTGTTTACGTTTGCGATGTTGTTACCGATTACGTCTAATTTTGTCTGGAAGTTTTTAAGTCCTGCGATACCTGAATACATTGAACGAATCATTGTTATTTTTCCCCTTTCGTGAGCCGCTTCTGTCGGTCAGCTGGCTCTAAGGCTCCTTTATCTAAGGTCCGCCTATTCTAAAATGATGGTGCCATCAATGTCCGTGAATATCTGGTCGTTTAAGTCTTTCTTGTCCATCGCAGTAACAACTGTACGGTTTTTAATGCTGACAATCAGTGCTGCCTGCTCGAGCAGTACGAGTGAATCCTTCACACCTTTGCTGTCAGCTTCATTTACTTTATCCGTTACTCTTTGCCACTGGTCCGGTGTGATTTCGATATTTCGTGCTGTTAATCTCTCATTTGCATGTCTGCTGAATTTCAGCTCGCCATCTATGACCTGCTGGAGCTTGTCTGCAAACCCGGATTGCTTGATCTGTTTTTTGACAGGAGCAGCCGGAGGTGTGTGAATCGGATTAAATCGGATATGCTCCATATACTCAAATCCTTTACTGTGCGATTTTAGTCAGCTCATCAGCTGTAATTCGCTGTTCATCCGCTGTGTGAAGCCAGATTGCACCGTCTTTTCTCGATACCGAAACAACTGTGCTTTCAAGCTCTTCATCTTCTTTCATCCAGCTGACTTTTTTGCCAATCATCATACTGGCCTGCTGAAGTGAATCCTGCAGTTCGCCTTTATTGACTTCAGATACATTACCTGGCGTCAAAGTTGTACCATCCTCAAGGGTAAATTCGACTGAACCGCCTTTAAATTTAACGGTTTCAACAATTCCTTTACCGTTTGTGGCAACTTCTTCACCATCAACAGTCTCCATTTTGTCCCACTTTACCTCTTTACCGACAAATTCATTGTATTGAATCAGTGCTGTCTGTTCCTGCATGGATGCAAATTTTTCAAATGATGTAGCCATATTTGTCATCTGTTCAAGACTAGAGAAGTTCGCCATTTGTGAGATAAACTCTTTATCTTCCATCGGCTGGGTTGGATCCTGGTTTTGAAGCTGGGCAATAAGCAATTTTAAAAACTGATCTTTTCCCATTGTCTGGTCTTTTGCTTCAAGCTTCTTTTTTTCAAGTGAAGATAAATATAAGCCTTCGTTAATACCTTTTAATTCCAATATTTACACCTCAATATTTAAGAATATGTCATGGAATGAAGTCTGTTCATCCTCTGACTGATTCTGTGCGCTTTGCTGATCGCGCTCTCTGTCTCGCTGGTCAGTCTGCTGGTCATTCTTACCATCTTTATCAAGTCTGTTCTCAGTCTGAGTCTGCATGATCTCAATTTTTTCAACCTGCAGCTGCTGTGATGTGAATGACTGTCTGAGCTGATGAAGCTGTGAGTCAATCATATCTTTCGCTACCGCTGTTGAAGCGATAATACGTGCTGTCATCATACCGTCTTTCTGTAGAAGCTCGATTTTGAGTGTGCCAAGATGTTCCGGCTGAAGTCTGATCATCAGCTTTTCAGTCCCGTTTACTTTCCCAAACTTTGCTTTTTGCATAATGTTCTGGAACTGTTCCATCAGCTGTTGCGCTGAGTCAGGCTGTTTAACAGGCTGGAGTGACCATTTAACAGGTGCACTCTGAAGCTGAAGTGACTGAAGGTTAATCATCTGCTGGTCGTTTTTCAGTGCTTCAGGTTTTGCAGTAACATCAGCATTTTGGTTTTTTTCACTGATTAGCTGGGTAAATTGAATTCCAGTCCGACTTTTTAATAAAAGTAGCTCAGGCGACTTTTGTTCAGTTTTCTGCTCAGCAGGTGTATGATTCTTCATTTCTTTTACTGCTGCTTCAAAGACTTTTTGAATACTACCAAAAATCTGTTGAAGCTGACTGTTTTGCTGCTTAATCACTTCCTGATTCTGCATAGGCTGTTTTTCCTGAAGCAATGTCAGGCCTTTGAGCAAAGATAAAAGTTTAATTATTTCTTGAGGCTGTGCTGATGACATGGCCTGGTACGTTTCTTTAGAACCCTGCTGATCATTCATTTGGCTTCGTGGTGAAAATTGTGTGTTAATCATTTCACTAATAGTCTGCACCATTTCTTCAGCCGTCACATCGGTTAGCTCTTCAGTCACTTCAAGGCTAATTCCCGCTGCACTTATCAGTTCCTGCGGTGTCATCTCAAGCAGTTCATCTTCAGAAAATAATGTGAACAGCTGCTTGATTTCAGGGAATAACTTATCCATTTCTGTCATGAATTCAGCAATATCCTCTGACTGACCTAACCCATTCAGTTGACTTAAAAGCGCTTCAAGACCTGATGCTTCACTGTTTTCAATCAGTTCCGGGAGTTTCTCACCAAGTCCTGCAAGGATCTGACTGAAGTCTGTACTGCCTGACATAAGTGATGCTTCTTTTACACTTCCAAGCTGTTGGGGTGCCTGCACACCCTGTAATGTAAGATTTCCGATCAATTCTTTTTCACCTCCTTTCAAGTTTTATTGTGTACGCGTCGAGATCAGTTCAGTGTAACGGGCAGCGTCTTCAGCAGTCATAGCTGAAAAGATCTCTGCAACATTTTCAGCTGACAGATTTGACAGGATTCTGATTGCGTCCTCATCATTTAGATTCGTGATGATCGGTGCTGCTTCACTGCCTTTCATATCCTCATAAACCGAAACAACCTCTGCAAATTCCCTGCCGGCTGATTCCTGTTCATTTTGCAGCTGTTCAATTTCCGTCTGCAGCCTTTCCTGCTCTTCTATCAGCAGGTTATTTTCATCCTCAAGACTGACCATTTCCTGTTCAAGGCGTGAAATCAGTACCTCTTTTTCTTCGATCTGTGCCTGCAGGCTGACGATTCTTTCTTCAGGGTTCGCAGGCGCTTCTTCAGCAGGCTGTTCTTCTCCTGTAAAAGGAATATCGATACCAGCCTCTTCTGCTTTTTCAAAAATATTAATATCGAGAATCGACAACACGATAAGCGCTATAAAGATCAGAAAGAGAAAAGGCACAAAAATCAGCAGAAAAAATACCTGGAACTTACCGGGTGATTTTGTCTCTTCAGCCTCAGTCCGGATGGATTGCTTTTGCTGTTTTTGTTTCATTCAAATCACCTGTTTCTGCGGTTCATAAACTGTGCGATAGACAACTCATTCATCTGATCTCTGTCAGCCTGTTCCTGCTCTGCAAGAAACCGCTTTTTATCATGTTCCCTGATTTTTTCATACTTCTTTACTTCAATATTTCTCTCCATCAGCCGGTGTTCATGACGCTGCATATTCGTACGCGCGTCCACCACCAGTTTTTGCTGGTAAGAGATGCTTTTTTCAATATTGGTTAGAAACTGCTGACCGTGTCTGAGTGATTGGACCGGGATACCGGTCTGGATCTGGTTCGTCTGGGATTCTTCCATTAATTCTTTCTTTTTTAACAGTTCATATAATTTCTGAGCCATTTTTTCAAAAGAATCTACTGAATCTCTGTAACGGTCTTCAGCTTCCTGTTTTTCTCTTTCTCTTACAGTCAGCACGCGTTCAAATCGATATTGATAAGCCATTTAAGATCCCTCGCCTTTTTCTGATAACTGGATTAACTGTCCTGCTGTATCAGACAGCTGTATTTTTTCATCAGTTGACTGTTTCAAAAACTGTTTGATCACCAGCTGATATCTGATTGCTTCATCGATTTCTTTTGAAGAGCCTTTTTTGTATGCTCCGATATTAATCAGATCTTCAGCCTGCTCATACGTGCTCATCATGTCACGCATTTTTTCAGCCGCTTTTAAGTGGCTTTTATCTACAAGATGGTTCATCAGGCGGCTGACGCTTTTTAACACATTGATTGCCGGGTAGTGACCTTTATTGGCAATTGTACGGTCAAGTACAATATGTCCGTCTAATATTCCTCTTACAGTATCGGCAATCGGTTCATTCATATCATCACCATCAACAAGTACTGTATAGAAGGCGGTAATACTGCCATGTTCATTTGTACCTGTTCGTTCAAGAAGTTTTGGCAGCAGACCGAATACAGAAGGCGTATAACCTTTCGTTGCAGGCGGTTCGCCGACAGCGAGTCCGATTTCACGCTGAGCCATAGCAACGCGTGTAACGGAATCCATCATCAGCATGACATTCAGTCCGCGGTCTCTGAAGTATTCAGCAATCGCAGTGGCCGTCAGCGCACCCTTAATTCTCATTAATGCGGGCTGATCAGAAGTTGCAGCGATGATAATACTTTTCTTTGCGCCTTCAGGACCGAGATCCCGCTCAATGAACTCCCTTACTTCACGTCCGCGCTCCCCGATCAGGGCAATGACGTTCAGATCCGCTTCTGTATTTCTCGCAATCATTCCAAGTAGCGTACTTTTACCAACGCCGCTTCCTGCAAAGATTCCGACTCTCTGACCTTTTCCGACAGTAAGCATGCCATCGATGGCTTTTACACCGACTTCCATGATTTCATCAATCGGCGGTCTTGTAAGCGGGTTAGGCGGTTCCTGTTCTGTCGCTACCTGTCTCATTCCTGCAGGCAGTACGCTATCATCGATTGGAACCCCCATCGGATCTACAATTTTACCGACCAGCGCTTCTCCCACACTGATCTCAAGTGGTTTCCCACTCGCTTCAACGATACACCCGGGGGCAATATCCTGAACGTGTGTAAAAGGCATCAGCACGACCATTTCGTCTTTAAACCCTACTACTTCTGCTTTAATCCGGATTGTCTGTTTCCTTGCACTTGAGTGTACATGTATGTAACAAACTTCTCCTATAGAGCTTTCAGGTCCCTGTGACTCGATCATTAATCCGATGACTCTTTTAACTTTGCCGTAATGACGGACTGTTTTAATAGAAGATATGTGCTGAATCAGTTCTGCCGCCTTCATTTCATACTCCCCAGAATCTCAGAAAGTCCTGTCTTCAGTTCTGTCAGCTGTGTATCTATGCTGATATCAATCCGTCCGTTAGCCGTCTCAATAAAGCATTTATACGGTTCAAGTTCTTCTTCAGGGTAAATGTAGAGCTTAACGTCAGTCGGAAAAATAGCGAGCAGTTCATCTCTCTCTTCCTGAAGAAATGAGAATTGCTGAACTGCTGTATAAATTTTCACTTCTTTCATCTCACGAGCTTCTTTTACACCTTTTTTTACAATCGGAAGAAAACTCTCAGGTGATTCTTCAAGCTTTTGCGACAGAATCTTCTCAGCAGCATTCATGGCAAGCTCCAAAATCACAAATTCATTTTCTTCGAGATGAGCCTGCAGCGTGCCTTTAGCTGATGCGACGACATCCTGTGCTTCTGCAATCAGGTGAGAAACATCATCGTATCCCTTGTTACGCCCTTCCTCGTAGCCTTGAGCAAAAGCTTCTTCATAAGCCTGCTTTTGCAGTTGTTCTTTCTCTTGTGCCCACAGTTCTTTTTTCTGATCGATGGATGCAAGCATTTCTTCTCTCTGTTGATGTGCGTCTTCTAGCAGCTTTTGGGCCTGGTCGCTTGCATCCATTACAAGACGATTCGATTCACGCCTTGCCTGTTCGACTGTCCAGGACAAAGTATCATCTGAATGCGTAATATCAGAATTGATCTGTCTGAATGGAATGGCTTTACCAGCTGTCTGCACTTCTCCGACAAAGCCGGATTTTATGATTCTAGACAATCACATCATCTCCCCCGCCACGGGCAACAATAATTTCTCCTGATTCTTCAAGCCTTCTGATCACTGCAACAATTCTGCTTTGTGCTTCTTCAACGTCACGGAGTCTGACAGGGCCCATATACTCCATTTCTTCCTTAAAGTTCTCTGCCATACGCTGAGACATGTTTCTAAATAGCACATCTTTCACGTCATCAGCAGAAACCTTCATTGCAAGCAGCAGATCTTCATTTTCACAGTCTCTGATCACGCGCTGGATGGAACGGTTATCAAGTGTAACAATGTCTTCAAATACAAACATTCTCTTTTTAATTTCTTCAGCAAGCTCAGGATCCTGAATCTCAAGTGAATCGAGAATGGTCTTTTCTGTTGCGCGGTCTACGCCGTTAAGTACTTCAACGACTGATTCGATCCCGCCTGTTTCAGTGTGGTCCTGCTGTACTGTACTTGAGAGTTTTCTTTCAAGCACAGATTCAATTTCACTGATGACTTCAGGACTGGTGCTGTCCATCATCGCAATTCTTTTCGCAATGTCAGCCTGCACGTCCTGTGGCAGGTTAGAAAGAATCTGACCTGCCTGCTGCGGGTTCAGGTACGATAAAATCAGTGCAATCGTCTGCGGATGCTCGTTTTGAATAAAGTTAAAGATCTGCATCGGATCAGCACGCTTAGCAAAGTCAAAAGGTCTTACCTGCAGTGATGACGTCAGCCTGTTAATGACTGCACTTGCCTGCTCTGCTCCAAGTGCCTTTTCAAGCACTGACTTTGCATAACCAATCCCGCCCTGTGAGATATAATCCTGCGCCAGAGCAATATTATGAAATTCTTCAAGAATATCTTCCTTAACCTCTGATTCAACCTTTTTTACGCCGGATATCTCAAGCGTCAGCCGCTCAATTTCTTCCTCATCCAGATGCTTATAAACAGAAGATGCTACATCAGGGCCAAGGGAGATGAGCAGGATCGCTGCTTTTTGTTTCCCGGTTAATTCTTTTTCTCTTCTAGCCACTTATTACACTCCTATTCGTCTGCAATCCAGGATCTGAGCAGTTTAGCGAACTCTTCAGGCTTTTCTTTCGCCATTTTTTCAAGCTGCTTTCTTTTCAGCGTTCCTTCTGTTTCTTTTTCATCATTCACATCCGGTACATCAATCGGTTCCTGCACCTCAGCAAACATCTCTTCTTCAATCACTTCCTGCTGTCTGCGTGAACGGACAATGAAGAAGATCAGTCCGATTATCACAAGTAACAGTACTCCACCTAAGATGTAAGCCCACAGTGGAATGACAGGAGTAGGTTCTGCTTCAGCAAAATCAGCTCTGCCGTTCAATGTCTGGGCAGACACAAACACTTTTTCCGCAATCTCTTCCGGTGTCAGTTCAGCTGAAACATCAGCGTCTAAAGATGTACTGATAATGGTCTCAAGCATCGTTTCTATATCCGCAACAGTTTGCGGCGGAAGGGATGCAGGATCATCAGGGTTTGGCGGTTCCACCATTACCTGGAATCCAATGTCACGGATCCGGTATGGACTCTCAACAATCTCTCTTCTGATTCTGTTTACTTCATTATTAATTGTTTCTTCTTCACGCTCATAATCACCGTTACCTCCGGCGCCTTCAACAAAGCCTGTCAGGTTATCAGCAGGATCTTCCCCTTCAGGTACGCCTCCTGCTGCATCAGTGCCTTCAAACGTTTCTGTAATCCGTCTCGCACTGACTTCAATGCCTTCCATATTTTCTTCATCTACAGGTGTTACCAGGTTTTCTTCACGGTTCTCCTGATCAAAATCAATGTCAGTTGACACACTCACGACAACTTTGTCCTGACCAACAAGCGTTCCAAGCATCATCTGTACCTGGCGCTGCAGGTCTCTTTCAATCGTCTGCTGAAGTGCCATCTGATCTGTCAGGTTCACACCGGCAAGCGATGAATTCTGGTCCTGCATATCGAAATACTCAAAAAACTGATTCATAATGACGATATTTTCAGTAGGAAGGTCTGGTACGCTTTTTGATACAAGGTGGTAAAGTGACTGAACCTGCCCTTCATCAAATTGATAACCCGGCTGTGTATTCAGCACAACAGAAGCTGAAGATTGTTCCGGGTTATCATTCAAAAATACGCCCTGCTCAGGAATAGTGATCATCACTGTCGCGTCCTGTACACCATCAATACTCTTCAGCAGTGTCGCAATTTCCGTCTGCATCGCGTCTACATGCATAACTTTAAACTCATTATCTGTCATACCAAAACCGGCATTATCACTAAAAAACGAGTAATCTATATTCCCTGTATTCGGAATTCCTTCAGCAGCCAGTTCAACCATTAAGGTTTCCGCCTGCTGTTCGGGTACAAGAATGGCCGTACCGCCTTCTGTGATCTCTGAAGGGATCCCTCTGCCATCAAGTGTTTCTTTAATCATTCCGGTTTCTGAAGGTGTTAAGTTACTGTACAGTGGCACTAACGTCTGTCTTGTTGTAAATATTGATATGAAGACGATTAGTAAAATAATAAGTGCTGCAAGTCCGCCAAACAAAGCCCACTGTTTTTTAGTTCTAGTGCCGGTGAATGTCTTAACTCTTGAAAAAATCTGATTAAATCTCTCGTTCATGACAATCCTCCGGTCTCACATTGAAAATCTGCTTTGTTATACTGGCATTCTCATAATTTCCTGATACGCTTCTACTGCTTTGTTTCTCATTTCCATTGTAAGGTTCAGAGATACAGATGCTTTTTGTGAAGCGATCATAACATCATGAAGTTCAACGTCTTCACCGTTGATCATCCGGGTCGTCATTTTATCACTTTCAATTTGTGCAGCATTTACTTCATTAATAGAGTCCTTTAACATCGCAGCAAAATTTTGCTGAGCGTTATAAGGAGAAATTTTTGTAGAGTTTTGTGGAACTGACGGACTTAAAAGATTTAATCCCGCCGTATTGATCTGTTGAATAGCCAAAAGTTCATCTTCCTCTCAGGTTTTAAGATCGTCCAATCTGAAGCGCCTGCATCATCATGGATTTATTCGCATTAAAAACTGTAACATTACCTTCGTAAGACCGTGTAGCTGACATCAGATCAACCATCTCACGCAGTGGATCCACGTTTGGCATTTCTACATACCCTTCTTCATTCGCATCAGGGTGCTCCGGATCGTACAAAAGTTCGCCCGGTGTTTCGTTATCCTCAATAATTCTGGACACAGTCACACCTTCCCCGGCGTTAGAAGGTCTGTTCATCGCTGTATTTAAAAATGATGAAAAGTTGTCTCCCTGAGGCTTTAATACGACAGATTTCCTTTTATATGGCTGCCATTCCCCATTTTCAAGCGTAGCTCTAGTCGTGTCGATGTTTGCCATATTAGATGAAATAACATCCATTCTGAGTCGCTGTGTCGTTAAGGCTGATGCAGTTGTATTCATTGAATGGAACATTGTCATTACTGACCGCCTCCTCTGATTACACTGTTAAGAGATCCGAATTTGCCGCTGATCCTTGAAATCAGTGAATTATAGTAAATCTGATTAGTAGCAAGATCCGCCATTTCCTTGTCCATATCTACACCATTGCCATTTTCTCTTACGTTATATGGCCGGCTGCTTATATTAATGCCACCGCTTCCCTGATTCGACAGATCAAAATGCAGCGGATTTTTCTGGGATTGATTTGATGACAGTTTCATTTCATCCTGTAACATTGCGTGAAAGCTTACGTCTTTAGACTTATAGCCTGGTGTGTCCACATTCGCTACATTGTTCGCAATGACTTTTTGCTTAACTGCAGAATAGTCGAGTCCTCTCTCAAGAGAACTGATCGTACCGGAAAACAAGTTCATAAAAACACCTCAATTCCTTGTATTTCGACAACAACTTTAATTGTCAGACAACATAAAAAATCACTTATACATCATTTTAATGGTAGGACCATTGATAGTCTACACTTTATTAGTAAAGTTTTATAGTTATAAAGTTCTATTTTTTATAAACAGTTCTTTTGGATTAGTTTAATTTTCAGAACAAATGTTTTTCTATTACCTTCTACAAAATCTGGAATGACTATTACAAAGCCATTTTCAGACGTTAACTTTTTGAAATGAATCATCCATATTTATCCTCTTAATTTTCTGTCTTTTTACGACATTCTTCACATTTTAGACAAATTTGCAGATACAAAAAAGAGCCTGGACACGAAATGTGTACAGGCTCTTTTTTATAGTCATTTAGTTTCTTTTAAGGTTCTCAAGTTCAAATAAGAACTTATCATTCAGTACTTTAATATACGTTCCTTTCATACCGAGTGAACGTGATTCAATAACACCCGCACTTTCAAGTTTACGCAGTGCATTTACAATGACTGAACGTGTGATGCCAACGCGGTCAGCAATTTTAGATGCTACAAGCAGGCCTTCTTTTCCATCAAGTTCTTCAAAGATGTGTTCGATTGCTTCGAGCTCACTGTATGAAAGTGAACTGATTGCCATTTGAACAACTGCTTTGCTTCTCGCTTCTTCTTCGATTTCATCAGCTTTTTCACGAAGGATTTCCATCCCTACCACTGTTGCCCCGTATTCACCAAGAATCAGATCATCATCTTCAAAGTTCTGCTCTACACGCGCAAGAATCAAAGTACCAAGACGGTCTCCTCCTCCGATGATCGGTACAATTGTTGTAAGACCTTTTGCGAACAGATCCTTGTTTTCAACAGGGAATGCTGTATACTCACTTTCAATGTCAAGGTTTGGTGATGTTTCAGTAATGTTGAAAAGGTTTTTTGTATACTGTTCAGGGAACTGACGGTCTTCTAGCATTTGCTTCATACGCTCATTTTCAATCTGCTGGTTAACCGCAAAGCCTAACAGTTTACCTTTTCTGCTGAGGATAAATACGTTGGCTTCGATCACGCTGCTGAGTGTTTCTGCCATTTCTTTAAAGTTTACCGGCTTACCGGCTGATTGCTGTAGCATTGAGTTAATTTCTCTTGTTTTTCCTAGTAAATTCATATCCTGAATTCCTCCTGCTGATTCTCTATTTTTAGTATCATCTTTCCCTTATTCAAAAAACGCAAAACCTTTATAAAATAAACTCACTTAAATCTCTGCTGCCTGCTATTTTAGCTAATTTTTCATCTACGTAAGCAGGTGTAATGGAGATTGTACCAAGTGCGATATCAGATGCTTCAAAGGATAAATCCTCGAGCAGTTTTTCCATGATCGTGTGCAGCCTTCTCGCTCCGATGTTGTCAGTTTCCTGATTAACCTGATAAGCGATCTCTGCAAGCCTTCTGACAGCGTCTTCTGTGAAATCTACTTCTATCCCTTCTGTTGCCATCAGTGCTGTGTACTGCTTTAATAATGCATGATCCGGCTCAGTTAAGATCCGTACAAAGTCTTCAACTGCAAGTTTTTGCAGTTCTACGCGGATTGGGAAACGCCCCTGCAGTTCAGGGATTAAATCTGACGGCTTGGCTGTGTGGAATGCGCCTGCCGCTACAAACAACACATGGTCCGTTTTCACGGGACCGTACTTCGTATTGACAGTTGAGCCTTCTACAATCGGCAGGATGTCCCTTTGTACACCTTCTCTGGATACATCCTGTGATCCGGAGCCGGAAGACTTCGAAGCGATTTTATCGATTTCATCAATAAAAATCATCCCCGTCTGTTCAGCGCGGTACAGTGCTTCCTGGGATACTTCGTCCATGTCGATCAGTTTTTGAGCTTCGTCATGCGTCAGTACTTTTCTTGCGTCTCTTACAGTTAACTTGCGCTTCTTTTTCTTTTTCGGCATCAGGTTGCTGAGCGCATCCTGAAAGTTCATCCCCATCTGTTCCATACCTGATCCCTGAAGCATATCATACATGGAAGCTGACTGATTTTCGTCTACTTCTACTGTGACAATGCGGTCTTCAAGTTCGCCGTCCTTTAACTTCCGCGCAATCTCCTGGCGTTTTTCGCGGAGAGATGATTCATCTTCAGAAGGTTCGCTTTGCTGCTCCTGATTCTGATCATTTCCGCCAAACATCATTTCAAACGGGTTTTTAAAGTTCTGTGATTTTTTCGCTGATGGTACGATCAGTTTGACAAGTCTCTTATTCGCATTCTCTTCTGCTTTAGCTTGCACTGACTCCATCTTTTCTTCTTTAACGATTCTCACTGACGTTTCCATCAGATCACGCACCATTGATTCAACATCCCTGCCGACATATCCTACTTCAGTGAATTTTGTCGCTTCCACTTTAATAAAAGGAGCGCCGACAAGCTTGGCAATTCTTCTTGCGATTTCAGTTTTACCAACTCCAGTTGGGCCCATCATGAGGATATTCTTAGGGATAATTTCTTCTCTCATTGATTCTTCAAGCAGATTTCTTCTGTAACGGTTTCTCAGTGCGACAGCAACTGCTCTTTTAGCTTCGCGCTGCCCTACGATATACTGGTCAAGCTTTTCAACAATCTGTTTTGGTGTTAATTCTGCTGACTGTCTCATTCTGACCGCCTCCTTACAGCTCTTCAACAATAATGTTGTGATTTGTAAATACGCAAATATCAGCTGCTGTATTTAATGAAGCTTCAGCGATTTCTTTTGCGTTCATATGTTCACCTGCATGCTTTTTCAGTGCTCTGCCTGCTGATAATGCATAGTTTCCGCCTGAACCGATTGCTAATATATCATCATCAGGTTCTATTACTTCTCCTGTTCCGGAGATCAGCAGTAGACTATCTTTATTCATGACGATCAGCAGGGCTTCAAGCCGTCTCAGCACTTTATCACTTCTCCACTGCTTCGCTACTTCCACTGCCGCTCTTTGAAGGTTGCCGTTATACTCCTGAAGCTTTCCTTCGAACATTTCAAAAAGCGTAAAAGCATCTGCAACAGATCCTGCAAAACCTGCAACAACCTGTCCGTTAAACAGTTTTCTCACCTTGCGTGCTGTATTTTTCATCACAACAGAATTGCCAAGCGTCACCTGGCCGTCTCCTGCCATTGCAGCACCATATCTATGCCTGATTGCAAATATTGTTGTTGCATGAAATTGTTCCATAAGCACCCTCTTTTCTTATTATGCTCTCGGATGAAATGATTGATATGTTTTCTTCAAATGTTCTTTTGTCACATGCGTGTACAGCTGAGTAGAAGAAAGGTGTGCATGCCCAAGAAGCTCCTGGACTGTTCTGAGATCTGCTCCGCTGTTAAGCATATGCGTCGCAAAAGTATGTCTGAGCATATGCGGATGGATAGAATGCGTGAGCGCTGTCTGTTCAACAAGCTTTGTCAGGATATGACGCACACCCCTGGCAGTCAGCGGCGTTCCTCTGTGATTAACAAAGAGAAAACTGTGCTCGTCTTTCATCAGCGTACCCCGGGCATGTTCAATATAGTCCCTCAGTGCTTTTTCAGCAAAATGCCCAAATGGCACATACCTTTCTTTACTTCCTTTACCTTTAATCAACGCAGTACCAATTGTCAAGTCGAGATCCTTAAGCTGAATGCCTGTACATTCAGTTACGCGGATCCCGGTTGCATATAGCAATTCCAGCAGTGCTTTATTTCTTTTAGAAAGCGGATCATCCCCGCTGCACGCTAAAAAAAGCTGCTCCATTTCATTCTCATAAAAAAAATGAGGCAGCCTGCCTTCCTTTTTTGGATGAATCACATAAGTCATAGGATTAACAAATTCCGGGTTCTCTCTATTTAAAAAGCTGAAAAACGTCTTCAGGCTTGAGATCTTTCTGGATACCGATGCACGTGAGTAGGACTGTTCATGCAGGCTGACCAGATATCCTCTGGCAAGCAAATCGTCCGTTTCTTTAATATGCCCGACACCTTCCCGGTTCAAAAATTCAAAAAAATGATCCAGATCATGAATATAGTGTTCTACAGTTAAAGAAGAGTAATTCTTTTCTGTCTGCAGATATTGAATAAAAGATTGTTTTGCTTCATCGGAATATTGTATCATTTTTTCACCTCACAAAAGCCTCTAAATCTTATCATGATTTAGAGGCTTTTGCAATTAATATTACATTTTTTTCACAAAGTTCTGAATTGTTTCGATTGCGCGTTCAGCGTGTTTCTCAGCGCGTTCTTTCTTATTTTTAATTCTTTCACCAAGATCAGGGAACAGACCGAAGTTGGCATTCATCGGCTGGAAATTCTTTGTATCAGCCTGTGTGATATAGCGCGCCATACTTCCCATCGCTGTTTCAGCCGGGAATAATAGCGGCTCTTCCCCTTTAACAAGTCGTGCAGCATTGATTCCTGCAACCAGACCGCTTGCAGCTGATTCAACGTATCCTTCAACACCAGTCATCTGTCCTGCGAAGAAAAGATCTTCTCTTGCTTTCAGCTGGTAAGTTGATTTTAGTACGCTTGGGGAGTTGATGAATGTGTTTCTGTGCATCACGCCATATCGGACGATCTCTGCATTTTCAAGCCCCGGAATCATTCGGACTACCTCTTTTTGAGGCCCCCACTTTAAGTGTGTCTGGAATCCGACAATATTGTAGAGCGTGCCAGCTGCATCATCCTGTCTTAACTGAACAACTGCATATGGACGTTTGCCAGTCTTAGGATCATCAAGTCCAACCGGTTTCATCGGTCCGAAAAGAAGCGTTTTTCTGCCGCGAGCTGCCATGACTTCTACCGGCATACAGCCTTCAAAATAAATTTCCTTTTCAAACTCTTTAAGCGGTACAACTTCCGCTTCAATTAAAGCGTCATAAAAGCGGTTGAACTCTTCCTCAGTCATCGGACAGTTCAAATAGGCTGCTTCACCTTTATCATAACGGGATTTCAAATATACCTTATCCATATCAATGCTGTCTTTTTCAAGAATAGGTGCAGCTGCATCATAAAAATACAAGTACTCTTCACCAGTCATTTTTTTAATACTTTCTGCAAGCCCTTCAGTTGTCAGAGGTCCTGTCGCAATGATTGTTGGACCTTCTGGGATCTCTGTGATCTCTTCTGAGTACACAGTTACATTCGGGTGGTTTTTCACCTTCTCAGTTACATAGCCTGCAAATTCATGACGGTCTACAGCTAGTGCCCCGCCTGCAGGAACAGAACTTGCATCTGCTGCAGAAATAATCACTGAATCAAGTGTACGCATTTCTTCTTTTAATACACCTACTGCATTTGTTAAGCTGTTCGCACGCAGGGAGTTACTGCATACAAGTTCAGCAAATTTATCTGTGTGGTGTGCAGGCGTCTGTCTGACAGGACGCATTTCATACAGATTTACATGGATGCCTCTTTCAGCAATTTGCCACGCAGCCTCACTTCCTGCAAGACCGGCTCCGATTACATTTACACTTTGTGTCATTTTAATTCCTCCTATTGATCAGTCACAGGAAAAGGGCCCGGCGGAGAAACCGCCAGGACCTGATTATACCTGCTGCTCTTCTTTATAATCACAGTTCGGACATTGAATCTGATTGCCCTTTTTAAGCTTTTTCTCAATTAATGTGGTGTCACACTTCGGACACTGTCTGTCAACAGGCTTATCCCAGGACAGGTATTCACATTCCGGATAACGGTCGCAGCCGTAAAAGATTCTATTCTTTTTACTTTTACGTTCGATCACGTTTCCTTCTTTACAGGTTGGACACTTCACACCGATTTCTTTAACAATCGGCTTCGTATTACGGCAGTCCGGGAAGTTGCTGCATGCCATGAACCTGCCGTAGCGGCCCATTTTAATAACCATCGCGTTGCCACACTCTTCACAGTCTTCACCTGCATACTCATCTTTGATTTCAACTTTCTCCATCTCTTTTTCTGCTATATCAAGATGTACTTCAAAGTCTTTATAGAATTCATCGATAATCTTAACCCATTGTATCTGACCTTCTTCAACATCATCAAGCTCTTTCTCCATTTTCGCCGTGAATTCAACGTCTATGATTTCAGGGAAGAACTCAACGATCAACTCGAGAACAATTTCTCCAAGCTCAGTCGGCACAAACCTCTTATTATCTAGAGATACATATCCTCTCTTCTGAATCGTATCAAGTGTAGGCGCATACGTAGAAGGTCTTCCTATACCAAGTTCTTCAAGCGTTTTTACAAGACGCGCTTCAGTATATCTCGGAGGCGGCTGTGTAAAATGCTGCTTCGATTCGATATCTTCTGACGACACCTTCTCGCCTTCTTTCAGATCAGGAAGGTAATTCTCTTTATCGTCTGATTGATCATCGCTGCCTTCAATATATACTTTCATGAATCCTGCGAATTTCACTTTTGAACCGCTCGCTCTGAACTGAACGTCTCCATTCATCAGATCCACGCTCATTGTATCCATCACGGCAGGCGCCATTCTGCTGGCGATGAACCTTTCCCAAATCAGCTTGTAAAGGCGGTACTGGTCTCTGCTCAGATACTGCTTGACTGACAGAGGTGTTCTCATTGCACTCGTTGGCCGGATCGCTTCGTGTGCATCCTGTGCATTGTTTTTCTTTTGCTGTTTTGGTTTTTCTGTCGTTAAAAACTCTTTTCCGTACTGCTCTTCAATGACACCGGCGGCTTCAGTTTTTGCTACATCTGATACCCGTGTTGAGTCAGTTCTCATATAAGTGATCAAACCGACAGTACCTTCTTTTTTACCAAGATCGATTCCTTCATACAGCTGCTGGGCGAGCATCATTGTTTTTCGTGCTCTGAAATTCAGTTTTCTCGCTGCTTCCTGCTGCAGTGAAGAAGTAATAAATGATGGTGCCGGGTTGCGTTTGCGTTCTTTCTTCGTTACAGATTGAACTTCAAACTGTTTCCCCTTCATCTGATTCAAAACTTCTTTCACATCATCTTCGTTTTCAAGCTTTTTCTTCTTGCCATTAATCCCGTAGAATGATGCCTGGAAATCTTTTGTTCCTTTTTTGAACTGCCCATCGATTGTCCAGTATTCTTCAGGCTGGAAATTTTTGATTTCATTTTCACGGTCAATGATCAGGCGGACTGCTACCGATTGCACACGTCCAGCGCTGAGACCTTTTTTAACTTTTTTCCACAAAATCGGGCTGATATTATATCCAACCAGACGGTCAAGAATCCGTCTGGCCTGCTGTGCATCAACGCGATCCATATCAATCTTCCGCGGGTGCTTGAACGATTCTTTTATCGCGTCTTTTGTAATTTCATTGAATACAACGCGGCATTCAGAATCCAGATCAAGGTCCAGACTGTGTGCCAGATGCCATGCAATGGCTTCCCCTTCTCTGTCGGGGTCAGCCGCGAGAAAAACGCGTTTCGCTTTTTTAGCCGCTGTTTTCAGTTCCTTTAATACAGGACCTTTTCCGCGGATTGTAATATATTTCGGTTCAAACTCTTTTTCTACATCTACGCCCATTTGGCTTTTCGGGAGATCTCTGACATGTCCCATAGATGCTTTCACTTTATACTTTTTTCCAAGATACCGCTCAATCGTTTTTGCTTTAGCGGGTGATTCTACAATTACTAAAAAATCTGCCATTCTTAATCCTCCCTGGAGGTATACTTACCTTCTTATGCGTAACTATATGTGTAACATTTTCCATTTGTCAATCATTTTTCTGATAAATACATCCTGTTTAATCAACCGCTTTTTAATCATTAAAGTCGTTTGGTTCAAGTTTAACGGTGAAATTATCTTATTACGAATGCATCGGCTTTGTTAGCGTTTACACCTGATTAAGATAAAAAAATCTCTTCTTATGTGCATTTTACGGTCTGAGACACAATGTAAACTATATTTTTTTAAATTGCAACTTTTTTATTTGAAACATATCCTATGCTTTAAAGGAAAATGAGCTTTTTTAAACTGTTTTATACCTGCTAAATAGACCATTCATTTAAAATATCTTTTGCGCTGACGGTCAACTTTGCGCCTTGTGAAATCAGGCTGTTCGTTCCTTCGCTTAAAGGGTCTACAGCAGATCCGGGCACAGAAAATATGTCTCTTCCTTCTTCAAGTGCTCTATCAACGGTAATCATCGTACCGCTTTTCACTGCTGCCTGCGTGACGAGAAGACCTTTTGATAAGCCGGCTATGATTCTGTTTCTCATTGGAAAATGAAATTTTTGAGGTTTTATATATGGAGGGTATTCCGAAAGAAGGAGCTGTGCGGCTGCCATTTCTTTATACAGTTGCTGATTGGAGGTTGGATAAACATGTTGAAAACCGCTCCCCGTCACACCGATTGTCTGACCTTTCAATGCCAGCCGGTGTGCGATACTGTCAGCTCCTTTTGCAAGGCCGCTGATAATACATATTCCTTCTGCCAGGAGGTCAGGCAAAATGATGTTCAGCATTGTTTCAGTATACTGATCTGCTTTTCTCGATCCGACAACAGCTAGCATTTTTTCGTTGCGCAGATATTCTACATTACCTTTCATGTATAAAATGACAGGCGGGTCATAAATTTCTCTTAAATTATCCGGGTAAATGGAGTCAAATATTGTGATGAAGGAAGTGTTTGAATGAGTCAGATGAGCGGAAATTTCTAGATAGGAGGCTGCGGATAGATTTTTTTGTAACTTCAAGGATTGAGCAGGAGTAAGCTTTATATGGGCCGGAGGGGTACTTAGAGGCTGTTCGAAGCCGGGATCAACCCTCAGCCATGTCAGAAGCTGTTTGTTTGTTAAAACGTTCATATAATGCAAATAAAGTAGTTTTTTACGGAAGCGGTCAGTCATTACATCACTCCTCAGCGTTTTTATATGAAGAAAAGAGCTGCCTGCATTCAGACAGCTCTTGAATGATCAATGCGTTTTACATTTATCGTAAAGACCTTTTTCTTTAAGTACTTTAATTAGCGTTTCACCCATTACAGATGGCGTTTCTGCTACAGCGATTCCACATTCGTTCATTATGCGGATCTTTTCTTCAGCAGTACCTTTACCACCTGAGATGATTGCGCCGGCATGACCCATACGCTTTCCTGGAGGTGCAGTAGCGCCGCCGATAAAGCCTACAACCGGCTTCGTCATATTCGCTTTTACCCACTCTGCAGCCTCTTCTTCAGCAGTTCCGCCAATTTCACCGATCATAATTACAGCTTCAGTGTCAGGATCGTTATTGAAAGCTTCAAGCGTATCAATAAAGTTTGTTCCGTTAACCGGGTCTCCACCGATTCCAACAGCTGTAGATTGACCGATTCCTTCTTGTGAAAGCTGGTGTACAGCTTCATAAGTAAGTGTTCCTGAGCGTGATACGACGCCTACGTGACCTTTTGTATGAATGTATCCAGGCATAATACCGATTTTACACTCGTCAGGTGTGATAACACCCGGGCAGTTAGGTCCGACAAGTCGTGTTTTCTTGCCTTCCATATAACGTTTTACTTTCACCATATCCACTACAGGAATATGCTCAGTAATACAGATTGCCATATCCAGCTCTGCGTCTACACATTCAAGGATTGCGTCAGCAGCAAATGGAGCCGGTACGTAAATAACTGATACGTTAGCGCCTGTTGCCTTAACAGCTTCTTCCACTGTGTTGAATACAGGTACACCTTCAACTTCAGAACCGCCTTTTCCAGGTGTTACACCCGCAACGATCTGTGTGCCGTACTCAAGCATCTGCTTTGTATGGAATAAGGCTGTAGAGCCTGTGATTCCCTGAACTAATACTTTTGTATTCTTATCAATAAAAACACTCATTTATGCTCCCTGCCTTTCTCAGCCTACAAGTTCCACGATCTTTTGTGCACCGTCAGCCATTGTTCCGGCTGCTACGATATCAAGATCTGACTCATTTAGAATTTTCTTACCAAGTTCTACATTCGTACCTTCAAGACGGACCACAAGCGGTACTTTCAGTCCAACCTGTTTCGCTGCTTCAACAACACCTTCAGCGATAATGTCACACTTCATGATTCCGCCGAAAATGTTAACAAAAATACCTTTTACATTTTCATCAGACAGAATAATCTTGAATGCTTCTGTTACTTTCTCAGCAGTCGCGCCGCCCCCAACATCAAGGAAGTTAGCCGGGTCTCCGCCGTAATGCTTGATAATATCCATTGTTGCCATCGCAAGGCCGGCACCGTTAACCATACAGCCGATATTTCCATCAAGTGAAATATAGCTCAGGTCATATTTAGATGCTTCGATTTCTTTTGAATCCTCTTCATCAAGGTCACGGAACTCCATAACGTCTTTTTGACGGTAAAGAGCGTTTGCATCAAAGTTAAGCTTTGCATCAAGTGCCATTACATTTCCGTCTCCAGTTGTAACAAGCGGATTGATTTCTGCAATTGAGCAATCTTTTTCCACAAACATTTTATAAAGACCAAGCATAAAGCGCACAGCTTTATTCACAAGCTCTTTTGGGATATTAATATTAAATGCGATTCGGCGTGCCTGGAATGCTGTCAGACCTACAACCGGATCAATTGTTTCACGGAAGATTTTTTCAGGTGTTGCTTCTGCAACTTCTTCAATTTCAGTTCCGCCTTCTTCAGATGCCATAAGCGTAATACGTGATGTTGCACGGTCAAGTACAAGACCTACGTAATATTCTTTTTTAATGTCACAGCCCTCTTCGATAAGTAAGCGCTTAATTTCCTTACCCTCTGGACCTGTCTGATGTGTCACCAGTGTTTTACCAAGAAGTTCTTTTGCATATGTACGGACTTCATCAAGACTTTTTGCGATTTTTACTCCGCCCGCTTTACCACGGCCACCCGCATGAATCTGCGCTTTTACTACTGTAACTGCTGATCCAAGTTCTTTTGCTGCTTCAACAGCTTCTTTTGGCGTGAAAGCCACATAACCACGGGGTACACTTACTCCATATTTTCTAAGGAGTTCTTTCCCCTGATACTCATGGATATTCATGTTCCATCCTCCTATCAAACTCTTTTGAAAATAGACTGCGCTTTCATTGTATAGAATGAAAGTGATGATGTCTACTATTTGAGGCGATATTGTGAAAATTTGATCATTGTCTGAATAATCTTATTTTTTGCTCTGGTCCACTCTGTAGATAAAAGCAAAAACTTCTGCCACTGCCTGATATAGTTCATCAGGAATCGCTTCATTTAATTCCAGCTGACTAAGAAGTTCTACAAGAGATTCATCCTGCTGAATCGGCACCTGATGTTCTTTGGCTTTATCGATAATCGACTGGGCGATTTTACCTTTACCCTTCGCTGAGAGAACCGGTGCATCGCTGGTTTCAGATTTGTACGTAAGCGCAACAGCTTCAAGCCTTTTGTGTTCTTTCATATCTTCACATCCACTTTATGATAAGCAGAAGAAAGCGCGTCTTCTGCAGGGTTGATGATCGGCGGGTCAACTTCTTTTGTACTGTGGAATTTGACTGATGAAAAAGCATAGCCCGTTCCTTCAAGTGCAGCTTTCAAAGCTGGTATAAACGGCTCGGCTACACGGTTGAGGTGCTCACTATCATTATAAATATCCAGAGACACCACTCTATTTTGAACATTCATATCAATGACGCTTTCCTTTAGTTCAGACAATGTAATATAAAAAAGAACTCTGACATGATCCGGGTCTAGCGTGCCGTCACTTTTTCTCCTGCCATTCATTTTCATCGTGACGTCTGATCTTGTCTCTCCAAGTTGAATCGGAAATTGCATCATTAACTGCTGCTGCGGGCCATTTTCTGCGGACATCAGCTGCATGCCATTCAGCCGGTTCAATACCTGTTCGGCTGAATCCTTAGTTTGAGCGGTCAGTCCAGGCATATTGAGTAAGGACACAAGCTGTGCTTTTAGCGTCTGTGCAGCTGATTCAGGCGGTGAAGAAGGGTTTGACAACCTTGCTTCATAATCGGTACCGAGCCGCTGCATGACCTCTTTCAGCACCATCTGTATCGCATTGGATCCGGTCTGTGTTCCAAGCTGACTCTGCACTTCTTTAGAAGTACTGAGGAACGACAGCGGCTGATTTGCGTTTGCTGGTGGCAGGCTGAGCAGCTGAAGACTTTGAAGCGATGACTGCGGCTTTATTTGTAGAATAAGCGATTGTCCTTTTATAATCGCTTCTGCCAGCTGTTGCTGCGGTCCCTGCAGCTGATTGGGTTGAGATTGTGCACTTTGCTGAGGCACCTGAGCAGTTTGAGGCTGTGCATTCTGCAATTGAGAACCCGCACTCTGCTGCGCATTTTTTAACGTCTGCTGCAGCTGATGCAGTTCATTTTGATTCACCTGAGTGGAAGGAAGTCCCTGCAGCACTTTAATGATATGCTCAAGTCCTTTCATCATCTGTGCAGATTCACCGGGCACCATCCAGTTATTTAATGTCGCCTGTCCGGGGAGGATCTGCATGTCTTTCAGTCCGGTAAGCGCCTGATTTGCTGATGCTTGCGGTCCTGCTGACATCTTTTCAAACATACGCTGAACAGTATGGTCGTGCATGACTTTTGTTAACGGCTCTTCAATTGAGGTCATGATCTGGCTGGTTTTAGGACTGGCCTGGACAGACAAATCACTTTTCACCTGATTAAGCAGACCGCTTAGTGGTTCTGCAATGCCTTTGTTAGCAGATAATAGAGGCATAAATACGCTTTCTTTTAACGGCAGGTCTCTTGTCATCATTAATTTTATAACTGAAATTCCTTCTGTTTTATCAGGTGTTCCCGCAAGCAGTGCTGCTGCTTGTGTCAGCTTTTCTGCTGAGACTGGCACTTGACGGCTGATCAATGATGAGAGCAGTGCCTTCATCTCTTTATTGCCGCTTAGCCCGATCGACTGGAGAAGCTGTTGAAGGTCTGCTTTCCCGGTCCCGTCTGTTTTGACTGGTTTTAATACGATCGGGTTACCTGCACTTTCCACCTGGAACCATTTCGCTTCTCCTTCAGCAAATGTTCCTGATACAACTGCTGTTAAGAGCCTTCCTCCGACCTGGACCTCCATTTGCTGATTACCGAGTGCTTTCATCATTTTTCCGTGTATAATCTGGCCCGCTTTTAATTGCTGCTGGCGGTCCTGAGCCTGGGTTAAAACACCTGGACGCTGCTGACCTGAAATATATGAAGACATATTCTCACCTCCGCTTATTGACGGATCATTGACTTCACCGGCTCAAATGAACGCCTGTGCTCATCTGTGACACCGGAACGGCTGATCGCGTCTACATGCTCTTTTGTGCCATACCCTGCATTTTTATCAAATCCATAACCGGGATATTTCCTCGCGGCTTCCTGCATCAGTCTGTCTCTTGTCACTTTGGCTATCACTGATGCCGCTGCAATACTTACACTTTTTGCGTCACCCTTAATAATAGACTCCTGGGAGATCTGTGTATCTAGAGTCACAGCGTCCGCTAACACATAATCCGGCTGCTGATCCAGCTGGCTGATTGCTGTAAGCATCGCTTTTTTAGATGCATTCAATATGTTAATACGGTCAATTTCTTCTGCACTTATGATTCCTACACCTACATCTGCAGAGCCCAGAATGATATCGAAAAAAGCTTCTCTCTTTGCTGCGCTGAGCTTTTTGGAATCGTTCAGTCCGGGCAGGAAAAATTGATCCGGTAAAATAACCGCTGCTGCTACGACAGGACCGGCAAGAGGGCCTCTGCCGGCTTCATCAGTCCCTGCAATATAACGGTACCCTTTAGAGGATGCAAGGTTCTCATACACCTGCATACTCCGGTACTGTTCTTCGGCTTTACGCTCTTTTTCAAGTCTGGCATTGTATGTTTTTAAGAGCTGCTGCACCCCTTTACGCTCATCTGTCTGAAGTTCACTGATCAGTTCAGCGTCCGGCATTTCACTTAGTAAATCTTTAATTTGTTTAATTGATCGCATGTTGTCACCTGTTTTCTATATCGGTCATTTTTATAAAAATTAAAGGCTTCCACAAGTGCGGAAGCCCATTTGTCATTCTTGTTCTAATAGCTCAAGGTCGAAAGTGATCGGTCCAAATTGAACATTTCTTACGTCTCTGACGATGATATCAGCTGTTTTATCATAATCAATCTGCCCGCCTGACATCAGGCAGCCACGTTTCTTACCGATATGATCGAACAGTTCAGCTGCATCCTGGGGAATCTCTTCCATGGCATACCGCTCTTTCAGGCGTTCCGGATAATACGTTTCAAGAAAACGCAGTGCATAAAGTGCGATATCCTGCAGATTCAAAATATTATCTTTTATTGCACCTGTGAGTGCCAATCTGTAACCTACTTCCGGATCTTCAAACTTCGGCCACAGAATCCCAGGTGTATCAAGCAGCTCCATTTCTTTTCCTGCTTTAATCCACTGCTGGGCTTTAGTAACACCTGGACGGTTCCCTGTCTGAGCGATATTTTTCTTCACCAGTCGGTTGATCAGCGTGGATTTCCCGACATTGGGAATCCCGACAATCATTGCCCTTACAGCACGGGGTCTGATTCCGCGGGATTTCATCCGTTCCCATTTTTCACTGAGAATCTTCATTGTTTCTTTTTGTATCTGCTGCAGTCCTTTACCCTTATCAGAATTGATCGCCACAGCTTTTATTCCTTTATCTTCGAAATAAGCAATCCATTCCTTCGTTTTTGCCGGGTCAGCCATATCAGCTTTATTAATTAAAATCAATCTCGGTTTTTGACCGATAATTTCTTCAATCATGGGGTTTCGTGAAGACAGTGGTATGCGTGCATCAACTAATTCAAATACTATATCAACAAGCTTCAGTTTTTCCGTTACCTGCCTTCTCGCTTTAGCCATATGGCCGGGAAACCATTGTATGCTCATATAGTTCACTCCTTAAAAATAATCTTTATATCATCGACCGGCCAATAAATCAAAGGGGTTTCCCCTACGATTTCCTCGATCGATACAGGCCCGATGTGACGGCTGTCCTTGCTGTATTCTCGGTTATCACCCATCACAAACAGATGACCCTCCGGAACTTCCTCATAGCCTGTCAGATTAAACAGTGTAAAATCCTCAGTGACTGTATCATCATCACTGAAAAATTCTTCTACAGGCTCTCCATCTATGTATAGTTGATTATCTTCAAATTCAACAGACTCACCAGGGAGTCCAATCACTCTTTTAATATAATCTTCCCGCTCTGAGACATGAAATACAACAATGTCAAACCGGTCCGGTGATGTCACTTTATACTGAAACTTGTTCACAATCATCCGGTCACCGTCCTGTAACGTGGGAACCATTGAGGTTCCATCCACTACGACAGGAGAAAAGAAAAATAAACGGATCATGCCTGCAATAATCACTGCTGCAAGCAATGTTTTAGACCATTCCCACCACTCATTTTTAATCTCCAATACCCTTCACCCCGCGTATCTCAGATGAACATATTGTAACATACAACAGCAACACGACTGCCAGGTGATTCGGACATAAAAAAAGAGCCCGCAGGCTCTTTTTCTACAATTAGCGAATTTCTTTAATTCTAGCCGCTTTACCGCGTAGGTTACGCAGGTAGTAAAGTTTCGCACGACGAACTTTACCGCGACGCACAACGTCAAGCTTCGCAATTTTTGGTGTGTGTACAGGGAATGTACGCTCAACTCCAACACCGTAAGAAATCTTACGTACTGTAAAAGTTTCACTTACACCACCGCCACGGCGCTTAATTACAACACCTTCAAACACCTGAATACGTTCGCGAGTTCCCTCAACAACCTTAACGTGTACCTTTACAGTATCACCCGGCTTGAATGTAGGAAGATCTGAACGAAGCTGTTCTTTAGTAATTTCCTGAATAAGGTTATGCATCATTTTCAACTCCTTCCAACAAATGCTCTTGCTTCTTTTGCAGCGGAACATTGTGTTCAAGGCTTATCCACTTACGTGAACTAAGCACAAAAACTATAATACCACATAGAAACAAGCTATTCAACGTTATTTTTAAATTCTTCAAGCCAATTAATCTGCTGATCGCTAAGTTCCATCTGCTCCAGCAAATCAGGTCGCCTTGTGAAGGTTCTATAGAGTGATTCTTTCATTCTCCAGTCATCAATCTTAGCATGATTTCCTGACAGGAGAACTTCCGGAACCTTCATCCCCTCGTAATCTGCCGGCCGCGTATAATGCGGATGTTCAAGCAATCCACTCGAGAAAGAATCTTTCACAGCAGATTCCTCATTCCCCAGCACTTCAGGGAGCAGTCTGACTACGCTGTCAGTCACCACCATGGCCCCAAGCTCTCCTCCTGTCAGGACGAAGTCACCTATAGAGATCTCATCTGTCACCAGATGTTCCCTGATACGCTCGTCATATCCTTCATAATGACCGCAGATAAAAATCAGGTGATCTTCCCCTGCAAGCTCTTCGGCTTTCTTCTGATTGAATCTCTCACCCTGGGGGCACATCAGAATCACACGCGGAGCGTAAGACGTTTTTTCAGTCAGATGACGCACAGCCTGAAAAATCGGTTCGGGCTTTAACACCATTCCGGCACCGCCGCCATAAGGATAGTCATCCACTGAATTGTGCTTATTACCAGCGAACTGTCTGAAGTCAGTAACGTTGTATTCCACTGCACCTTTTTCTACTGCTTTTTTTAAGATTGATTCTCCAAAAACCCCTTCAAACATTGAAGGGAATAATGATAGAATATCTATCTTCATTCGAGCAGCCCCTCCATTACATGGATAAGTATTTTCTTATCAGCAATGTTCACTTCTTTAACGACAGATTCAATATATGGTATAAGGATATCTTTTCCGCTCTCAGGCTTAACCACCCATACATCATTCGCACCGGGTGAGAGGATTTCAGTAACCTTACCAAGAAGTGCGCCTTCCTCAGTAAATACTTCGCAGCCAATTACTTCATGGTAATAAAACTCATCTTCGTCCAGTTCATTTAATTGGTCAGCAGACACTTTCAGCAATGCTTCCCTGAATGGTTCAACCAGATTTACATTGTCATACCCTGCAAACGTCAAGAGATCAAAGTTTTTATGTCTGCGGTAGGATGATACAGTCAGCTGAACCGGATCCTTACCTGCCTGGAATAAGTGCAGCGTACTGCCTTTTTGATATCTTTCTTCAGGAAAATCAGTACTTGATATGACTCTGACTTCCCCTTTTATTCCATGGGTGTTTACGATTTTGCCTACATCGTACCATTCCATCATTACCACCCCTGACGGATTTCTTTAACCATACCGTCTTCAAGCACGATCACAGGCTTTTGATCAGGATGCCAGATGCTTCCCTGGTCAAGTTCCACAAGCATGTCTGTCTCTCTCAGCGTATATTCAGTACCCATTGGCATTTCATCAATTGTCTTGTGCTGAGCCTCTGTCTGAGCCATCAGCTGTTTTCTTTTATTGATTTCCTGGTTAATGCGGTTTTTTACGGCATCTGAAGATTGTTCAAATTGTTTTTCAAGCTTCTTCTGCTGAAAAATAAGCTGTTCAATCTCTTTTTGTGCGCGCTCTGATTTTTGTGTCAGGGAATCCTTCAGACGCTTCTTAGAAGAGTTCGTCATGATTTCCTTCACAATTACTTTTTGAGTTACCTGCATGATCTGCACCCCTTTAGAAAGTTAAGCTGGTTGTTGCCCCCCGACTATTACGGGAACCAGCATCTGTTCAATAAGACTATATACTTTAAGAATAGCTCTGTTAAAGGTGGCTGTTGATTTCCGCTGCAGGGGGAACGCTTTCCGCAGGGCGTGCGGTAAGCCTCCTCGGCTTCGCCTGCGGGGTCTCACCTGTCACGCTTCTCCTGCTGGAGTCGTCCCCCTTCCGCTCCAATCAACAGCTGTGCTAAAACAATATTGGGCTTTAACATAGCCGAAAAAATGAATCAGTTTATGATACAGCAAAAGGGAGGACATAGGCCTCCCTTTTTACTTATCAACTATTTCAATCACGGTCTTTTTCTTTGACCCGCTCTCGCCGGCTAAAGAAACAGTACGTATAGCTTTCGCAACTCTGCCTTGCTTGCCAATGACTTTACCCATATCGTCCTGATGGACTGAAAGCTTATAAGAAATTGTTCTGTCAGTTTCCTGCACATCAATTCTTACAGCCTCCGGGTGATCAACGAGTGGCTTGACAATCGTTTCGATAAGCTCTTTCACGTCTCTTACTTACCGCTCTTTGAGTTATGGAATTTCTCCATAATGCCTTCGTTAGAAAGAAGGTTACGTACTGTGTCAGACGGCTTAGCGCCATTACCCATCCACTTAAGGATCGCTTCTTCATTGATTTCTACAACTGCAGGGTTTGCAACCGGGTTGTAAGTTCCTACTGTTTCAATGAAACGTCCATCACGTGGTGAACGAGAATCTGCTACTACAATACGATAGAAAGGAGACTTTTTAGCTCCCATACGCTTTAAACGAATTTTTACTGCCATGTTATTGCACCTCCGAATAGTTTCACACAAGATAGTATAATATCAAGGGTTTCTCCCTTTGTAAAGTCTTTTTTCTTAACACACTAAAATTTTTCTGTTAAAACGCTGTTACTGCATGAATGGGAAGTTGAATCCACCGCGTTTTTTGCCTTTTGCCTGCGCGTTTGTCATCTGCTTCATCATTTTTTTCATTTCTTCAAACTGCTTAAGCAGACGGTTGATCTCCTGGATCGGTCTTCCGCTGCCCCGGGCGATTCTCTTTCTTCTGCTGGCATTAATAATTTCGGGCTGTTCTTTTTCCTGAGCCGTCATCGACTGGATAATTGCTTCAACATGACCGAGCTGTTTACCATCAACATCGATGTTATCAAGCCCTTTCATCTTGTTTGCACCCGGAATCATCTTCAGCAGTTCATCAAGAGGGCCCATTTGCTTTACCTGTCCAAGCTGATCAAGAAAATCATCGAGAGTGAATGAAGCGGTGCGGAGTTTTTTCTCCATCTCTTTCGCCTTATCCTCATCCACATTCGTCTGTGCTTTTTCGATCAGGGATAGCATATCACCCATCCCGAGAATTCTTGATGCCATTCTTTCAGGGTGGAACGGTTCGAGCGCATCCATTTTTTCACCCATCCCGGCAAATTTAATCGGTTTACCGGTTACTGAGCGAATAGACAGTGCGGCACCGCCTCGTGTGTCACCGTCAAGCTTCGTGAGCACTACGCCTGTTACGCCGAGCGCGTCATCGAAGTTTTGTGCGACTGTGACAGCATCCTGACCTGTCATGGAATCTACAACAAGGAAAATTTCATCTGGGTCAGAAAGCTCCTTGATCTGTTTTAATTCATCCATCAGCGTCTCATCTACGTGCAGACGACCTGCTGTATCAATCAGCACATAATCATGGTGTTCTTCCTTTGCTTTTTCAATCCCTGCTTTAGCGATTTCAACCGGACTGACCTGGTCTCCCATCGAAAAAACAGGCAGACTGAGCTGTTTTCCAATCGTCTCAAGCTGCTTGATCGCAGCAGGACGGTAAATATCAGCAGCAACTAAAAGCGGCTTCCGGTTATGCTTTTTACGCAGAAGACTGGCAAGCTTACCGGAAGTAGTGGTTTTACCTGCACCCTGCAGCCCGACCATCATAATCACAGTAGGCGGTTTTTTAGCTACAGCAATCTGGCTCTGCTCCCCGCCCATGAGTTCTGTGAGTTCTTCTTTTACTACTTTGATGACCTGCTGTCCGGGCGTAAGACTTTTCATGACTTCCTGCCCTACTGCACGCTCGCTCACCTGTTTAACGAAGTTTTTGACAACTTTAAAGTTAACATCGGCTTCTAAAAGAGCGAGACGGACTTCACGCATCATTTCTTTTACATCTGCTTCGCTCACTTTGCCTTTCCCGCGGATCTTTTGGATGGAACCCTGCAGACGATCGGCTAATCCTTCAAATGCCATAAATGGAAAGCCTCCTATTCCAATTCCTCAAGCGTGTCAATGATTGAGAGAAGCTCTGCCTGCTCATTTGCAGCAGCCTTCAACTGTTCGATCACTTTTGTGCGCTCCTGGAACTTTTGAAATAACAATAATTTAGACTCATACTCCTCAAGCATAGCTTCTGTTCTTCTGATATTGTCATAAACCGCCTGACGGCTGACATCATACTCTTCCGCTATTTCGCCGAGTGAGTAATCATCAAGATAATATAGAGACATGTAGCTCCGCTGTTTAGGCGTTAACAACATTTGATAAAAATCATAGAGAAAGTTTACTCTTGTTGTCTTTTCGAGCATCACATATCCCCCTTTGTTAAGTGAAAAGCCTTTACACTAAAAATCATACAGATTACAGGCCTCTGTGTCAACCCGTAAACCTTTACTCTTCTTCTTCAATCAATTCTTCTTTATCAACCAGATCTGAAAACAGGCCGTACACATATTTTTCAGCATTAAACGGCTGCAAATCATCCATTTTTTCACCAAGCCCGACAAATTTAACCGGAATCCCAAGCTCTTTTTTAATCGCCAGTACAATTCCGCCTTTAGCTGTTCCGTCAAGCTTTGTCAGTACGATACCGGATACATTGGTTGCCTCTTTAAATATTTTCGCCTGTGTCATTGCGTTCTGTCCAGTTGTTGCATCAAGTGCAAGCAGCACTTCATGCGGCGCGCCCGGGATTTCCCTTTCAATGACACGCTTTACTTTCTCAAGCTCTTTCATCAAGTTTACTTTATTTTGCAGTCTGCCTGCTGTATCACAAATCAGTACATCTGCTTTTTTCGCCCGCGCAGACTGAACAGCGTCATACATCACAGCAGCGGGATCAGACCCTTCGCTGTGTTTGATCGTATCCACACCTACACGGTCCCCCCATACTTCAAGCTGCTCAATGGCTCCGGCCCGGAACGTGTCCCCTGCTGCTAAGACAACCTTTTTGCCATCTTCCTTGAACTGATGTGCAAGCTTTCCGATTGTTGTCGTCTTCCCTACACCATTGACACCTACAAAAAGAATGACGGTCAAATCATCCTCCTGCATATTCAACAATTCATCAGGCTCTTCCCCGTCATAATAGATGTCAACCAGCTTTTGAGAAATCACGCTGCGAATGCCTTCTGTATCTTTAATGTTCTGTCTTTTCACTTCCATTTTCAGCTCTTCAACAAGCTCCATCACTGTATCAAAGCCGACGTCTGCCTGAATCATGATTTCTTCAAGTTCTTCGAAGAAATCTTCATCTACAGTTCTGTAGTTAGCTACCAGATCGTTTAATCGTGACGTAAAGCTGTTTCTCGTCTTTGACAGCCCATCTTTATATTTATCAGTTGCCGTATCCTGAGTTGTAAATTTTTCTTTCAGCTTCTTAAAAAAACTCATGCCCGTGTCCCCTTTAATTCATATTTGTCTGTTCTTCAAGCTTAACAGAAACAAGCTTGGATACACCTGATTCCTGCATCGTAACACCATATAGAACGTCTGCACCTTCCATTGTTCCTTTCCGGTGTGTAATCACGATAAACTGTGACTGTTCACTGAATTGGTTCAGATAATCACTGAACCGCTGTACATTCGCTTCATCAAGAGCCGCTTCGACTTCATCAAGAATACAAAACGGCACAGGACGTACATGAAGAATGGAAAAAAGCAGTGCGATTGCTGTCAGTGCGCGCTCCCCGCCCGAGAGCAGACTTAAGTTCTGCAGTTTCTTACCGGGAGGCTGCGCGACAATATCAATCCCTGTTAAAAGCATATCTGCAGGGTCTGTCAGCTTTAATTCAGCATAACCGCCTCCAAACAGTTTTTTAAATACCGTTGAAAAATGACTTTTCACCTGTTCAAATGTTTCACTGAACCTTCTCGACATTTCACCGTCCATTTCTTCGATGACTGCCATCAGATTGTCTTTGGCCTCAAGCAGGTCGTTTTGCTGATCAAGAAGAAACTCATAGCGTTCTGATACGCGGTCATATTCTTCTATCGCACCAATATTAACAGGCCCAAGCTCACTAATTGAGAGCTTGATCAGCTTCACTTTTGATCTTGCTTCATCCGGGGCAAGTTCAAGTGGAAACTGTTCTTTGGCTGCATGGAATGATAATTCATACTCTTCACTTAGTCTATTGAGTCTGAAATCAATTTCTGATGACAGTCTGCCTGTTCTCAGCTTCAGATCATTTATTTCTTCAAGCAGTCCCTGATGAATTCTGCTGGATTCTTTGTAGGAAGACGTTAATTCATTCAGCTCTCTTTCAAGTGCTTCCCGCTTATTTTTCGTTTCCTGCAATTTTTTCGACAGCGTTAAGCTCTCGTCCTGCTTCTGTTGAATCTGGCTCTCAAGCAGGTCTGCAAGACCTTCACCTGATGACATCTCATCGGTCAGCCATTTCAGATCTTCAAGCGCCAGTTCAAACTTTTCTTTCGTTTCAGCGTTCAGCTGAACAAGTTCCTTCAATTCCCTTTTCACTTGAGAGAACTTTTCTTCAGCAACTGCAAGCTTAGCCTGAAGAGCAGACCTCGCTTCAAGCCTGTCAGCTCTTGACGTTTGCTCAGTCTCACGCTGTCCGGTCAGCTCTTTTATTTTAAGATCCAGTGCCGCAATCAGCTTTTCAGCCACAGCTGTCTGTCTCTTTAAATCTGCTGCTTTTTGTTCATAGGAGCCTTCGACAGTTTTCAGTTCAGCCATTTCAAGGTCATAAAGCTTCAGCTGCTCATCAGCTTGTCTGATCGCTGTTTCAACTTCCCGGAGATCCGCCTTTAATTCAGCTTCCTTCACCCGAAGCTGTTCACCATTCAAACGCTCCTTTTCCATTACCTGTTCTGCTTCAGCCGCCTGATTTTTCAGGCTCTGTACTTTTTGCTCAAGCTGAATAGCCGTCTCCTCATAGCGCGGAATCTGCTCGCTCAGCTGATCAAGTTCATTTTTTCTTGAGAAAATCGTAGACGTTTTCTTAGCCTGTGATCCCCCGCTCATCGAACCGCCCGGATTCACCACATCTCCATCGAGCGTGACGAGCCGGTATCTGTATTGAAGCATTTTTGCAAGCTCATTTGCGCCTTTTAATGTCTTTACAATTAATACGTGACCGAGCAGATTCTCAATGACGTGACGGTATTTCTCGTCAAATCCAGTCAGTTCCGAAGCCGGACTGATAAAGTCTTCATGTTCTTTCGCACGTTCTATCAATGTTTGCGGCAGTGTTCTCGCCTTAATAACTGACATCGGAAGAAATGTCGCCCGGCCTGCACGGCTTTGCTTCAGGTACTGGATGGCCTGCCTTGCGTCTGCTTCCGATTTAGTCACAACGCTCTGCATCGATGCGCCAAGTGCTGTTTCCACGGCGGTTTCATACTCTTTATTAACATCTATCAGTTCAGCAACGGCGCCTTCAATACCATTTAATACAGTACCCCGGTTTTTCAGTACTTCTTTAACACCCTGATAAAATCCCGAAAACTCTTCTTCCATTGATTCAAGCATTGATTTTCTGGATTTTGAATCGCTGACAAACTGATAAGCTTTATAAAGATTTTTTTCAAGGTCTGACAGTTCACTTCTGACTGTATCTCTTTTATGAAGTGCCTCTTTATATTGCGTAGCAGCTGTTTGCAGATCGGCTGTAATACTGTCTGATTCAGTCATCATTTCCTGATGTTTGTGATTCCATTTTTCCCGTTCTTCAATATATCTGACATTTGCACCAGTCAGTTTTTCAGTCCTCTTCAGTTCCTGATCACGCTGCTGGTTCAGATAATTCAATTCATTCTGAGCAGTTGTTTTGCTGTTTAACGTTTCAAAATAATCATTTTTTGCTTTTTCAAGCTGCTGTTCAATTTCATCAGCTGTCGTGCTGAGCAGACGGTCTGTATCTGCAAGCTGACGTTTGATATCACGGATATCTTCTTTATACGCATCTGCAGCCTGCTCTTTATTGTCCATTTTTTCTTTCAGCTGCTTCAGCTGATTATCAAGGTCTTTTGTTTTTTGTTTCAGCTGGTCTTCATTCTGATCAGCATTCTTCTGACGTTCAATCAGAACTTGACGGCGTCCTTCAAGTTGTTCTGCTTCTTTCGTGACGGTTAAAAGTGCAGATTGAAGATGTTCAGTCTCCTTATCACAGACAGAACGTTCCTGCTGTTTTATATTTAAAGCTTCATCATCCTGCGCCAGCTTTATTTTCAATTTCTGTTCGTGATTGTGAATTCTTTCAAGTTCCGCATTTCCCGCTTCCCATTCAGCTGTCATCTCTTCTGCTTCATAAGCGAGAAGTCCGGATTCTATTTTTTTGAGATCCTCTTTATATGCGAGATATTCCCGCGCTAAAGAAGCCTGCTGTTTCAGCGGCTCTACCTGGGACTCAAGTTCATGAAGGATATCCTGTACGCGAAATAAGTTATCCTGCGTTTCACCAAGTCTCTGATCCGCTTTCTTTCTGCGGTTTTTATATTTTAAAACGCCTGCCGCTTCTTCTAAGATCAGTCTTCTGTCTTCAGGTTTACTGTTAAGAATCTGATCCACTCTTCCCTGACCGATAATAGAGAAAGCTTCTTTTCCGAGACCTGAGTCAATAAAGAGCTCCGTAATATCTTTCAGTCTGCATGAGACACCATTTAACAGGTATTCACTGTCCCCTGAGCGGTAAACCCGTCTCGTCACACTGATCTCAGCGTAATCAAGCGGCAGTGCACCATCCGTATTATCAAGCACAAGTGATACTTCTGCTACATTCAACTTTTTACGGGAGTCACTTCCCGAGAAGATAACATCTTCCATCTTACCGCCACGGAGTGATTTTGCAGATTGCTCTCCAAGCACCCATCTGATCGCTTCTGTAATATTGCTTTTACCGCTGCCGTTTGGACCGACAACTGCTGTCACGCCCGGCACAAAATCAATTTGAACTTTCTCGGCGAATGATTTAAAGCCGAGTATTTCAAGCTGTTTCACATACATTATTTATTCTCCCGGCTTCCTGACTTTTTTAAGTAGAGCAGTGCCTGCTGGGCAGCGTGCTGCTCCGCCTCTTTCTTGGAACGGCCTGTCCCTGATCCGAGGTCTTCATCCCCAAGCAATACTCTCGATACAAACTCCCGGTTATGAGCCGGGCCTTTTTCTTTCAGAATTTCATAATGAAGCGTACCCGAATGGTTACGCTGAATAAACTCCTGAAGCTGGCTCTTATAATCCATCACATGCGAAAAAGCACCGGTATCTACTTTCGGGAAAACAACTTTATCAAGGATCTGTCTGACCGGCTCCATACCCTGATCAAGATACAGCGCGCCGATAAAGGCTTCAAACACGTCAGCTAATAACGCAGGGCGCATCCGGCCCCCGGTTTGTTCTTCTCCCTTACCCAGCAGAATTAAATTACCAAATTCCATTTCATTTGCAAAAATGACCAATGAAGGTTCGCATACGATGGCTGCTCGCAGTTTTGTCATTTCTCCTTCACTCATTGAAGGATACTTTTCGAATAAATAATGCGATACTGACAGTTCAAGAACCGCATCTCCCAGAAATTCAAGCCTTTCATTATCTTCATAAGGTTTTTTCCGGTGCTCATTTACATAAGACGAATGAGTAAATGCTGTCATCATTAATTTATGATTATTGAACTGAATGCCATGTTTCTTTTGAAATTCATTAAATTTCTGTTCTAACTGTTTTGAATATTGCTCTCGTTTATATTTACCCACTCCGACTTCACCTTGCCATTCTTTATTCTTTTCAATTCATGATTAACTGCTTTTTAATTAGGTCTAAAATACAAAAGCTTGGCATGAAAAATCATGCCAAGCGCGCAGAATGGTTCGTCCTGGCTGATTACATTTTGCTTTCTATGTAACTCACTGCATCTCCAACGGTACCAATCTTTTCTGCATCTTCATCAGAAATTTCCATATCAAATTCATCTTCAAGCTCCATTACTAATTCTACTACATCAAGAGAATCAGCACCAAGGTCTTCCTTGAAAGAAGCTTCAAGCTTAACTTCAGATTCATCAACACCTAAACGGTCAACGATGATTTTTGTTACGCGGTCTAATACTTCTGCCATGTTCGTTCACCTCCCTTCAAGTATTATAGTGTAAAACAGCCCTGATTAAAACAGGCTTTTTACATCACCATACCACCATCAATATGAATTGTCTGACCTGTAATATAATCAGCATCATCAGAAGCCAGAAAAACGACTGCTTTTGCAATATCTTCAGGTTTACCGAACCGGTCAAGCGGAATCATCTGTTTCATTGCTTCCTGGATATCCGGTGCGAGTTCGCCGGTCATATCTGTTTCAATAAAGCCAGGTGCAACTGCATTCACATTAATACCCCTTGCAGCCAACTCTTTTGCAGAAGTTTTTGTCAATCCGATGACACCGGCCTTCGAAGCAACATAATTCGCCTGACCTGCGTTACCCATAACACCAACAATTGATGAGACATTAATAATTTTTCCTTTACGCTGTTTCATCATTGGACGTGCTGCTGCTTTTGTCGTAAGGAAAACGCTCTTCAGGTTAATATCCATTACCTGATCCCATTCGTCTTCTTTCATTCGCATCAGAAGGTTATCTTTCGTGATACCTGCATTGTTAACAAGAATATCAATACTGCCAAATTCACTGATCGTTTCCTTCAGCATCGCCTGAACATCATCCGCATTCGATACATCCGCTTTAAATACCAGCGCTTTCGAGCCCGCTGACTCTACTTCTTGAGCTGTCTCTTTCGCTTTTTCCTCGTTACCACTGTAATTTACAACTACGTTTGCACCGTTTTTAGCAAGTTCAATGGCGATTGAACGGCCTATACCGCGTGATGCACCTGTAACAATTGCTGTTTTACCATCAAGTTTCATTATGATTCTCCTTCCAGCTTTATAAGCATTTGATCAAGTGTTTCCTGGTCATATACAGGGTAAACAGCTGCTCTGCGATTCACTTTTTTCACTAACCCTGATAAAACCTTCCCCGGACCTGCCTCGATAAATGTATCTACACCCATGTTAATCAGTTTTTCAATCGTATCTTCCCATAACACAGGAGAATAAAGTTGAGTAACTAGCAGCTTTTCAATTTTTTCCGCTTCAAATACTGCATCTGCTGTTACATTGGCTATGACAGGAACTGATGCGTCAGATATTGAAATATTTTTCAATTCAGCTTCGAACTTTTCTGCTGCCGGTTTCATAAGAGAAGAATGAAACGGTCCACTGACATTTAACGGGAGACATCTTTTTGCACCGCGTTCTTTTGCAAGTGCTGAAGCATCCTCCACTCCTTTAGCAGTACCTGAAATGACGATCTGACCAGGGCAGTTCAGGTTTGCAAGCTGAACTGCTTCCCCGCGTTCAGACACTTCATCTGTTACAGCTTTCAATGCTTCACGATCCATACCGAGTACAGCGGCCATGGCACCTTCACCGTTAGGCACAGCTTCTTCCATCAGTTCACCGCGTTTTCTGACAGTTCTCAGTGCATCTTCAAAAGTTAAGGATTCAGCAGCTACAAGCGCCGAATATTCACCAAGACTGTGGCCTGCCACGTAATCCATATGTATGCCTTTTTCTTTTAACACTTCAAGTATCGCAATACTTGCTGTTAAAAGAGCAGGCTGCGCGTTCACTGTTTTTGTTAAATCTTCTTGGGGTCCCTCCTGCATCAGCTTCACAAAATCTTCCCCTAAAATATCAGCGGCCTGACTGAAGATACCTTCAGCTGCATCAAAATGCTGTGCAATTTCATGCCCCATTCCTACTGCCTGGGCACCCTGACCCGGAAATAATACTGCAATTTTCGCCATCATAAAAACCTCTCTTTACTGATTTAGTGATGCGGAAATTTTCCCGCTGACATCATATTCTGCCATCGTATGAGCCTGTTTAATCGCATTATATACTGCATTCGCATTAGACGAACCGTGCGCTTTAATCACAGGTGCGTTCAGACCGAATAGTCCTGCGCCGCCGTACTCTGTGTAATCAAGCTTGCCTTTTAAGTTTCTGAGATCGTTCTTCACAAGTCCGGCAGCAAGTTTTGTCTTTACAGAAGAGGTAAAGGTTTCTTTTAGCATGCCAAATAGTGCCTGTGCTGTTCCTTCAATCGTTTTCAATACCATGTTTCCAGTAAACCCATCGGTAACAACGACGTCACATACGCCGTTCAACAGGTCTCTTGACTCCACGTTCCCTACAAAGTTCAGTCCTGAATCCTTGAGAAGATCATAAGCCTGTTTTGTTAATTCATTTCCTTTACCTTCTTCAGTACCAATGTTTAATAGTCCGACTGTCGGATTCTTAATCCCTCTGACCTGCTCAGCATAGATGCTGCCCATAACTGCATACTGCAGCAGATGCTCAGGCTTTGCATCAGCATTGGCACCTAGGTCGAGCATCACAAACCCCTGGCCGTCAATGGTCGGCAAAGTTGGTGACAGTGCAGGGCGGTCAATCCCCTTAATTCTCCCGACAATAAAAAGACCTGCAGCCATTAATGCACCTGTATTACCTGCAGATACGCACGCATCAGCTTCCTGGTCTTTTACAGCCTGTGCTGCAAGTACCATCGAAGCATTTTTCTTTCTGCGGACAGCTCTGACAGGTTCGTCAGCTGAGAGAATCATTTCATCTGTATGTATAACCTCAATGTTAGATTCACTATTCAACAGCGGTTTTATTTTTTCTTCATCACCATAAAGTCTGATCGTCAAAGAAGGCTGTTCGGCAGCTGCTTTCACTGCACCTTTAACAATCTCTTCAGGCGCATTGTCTCCGCCCATCGCATCAACTGCAATAATCAAAGTCATTCTCCTCCTTTTTCAGATGAACGATACATATCGAATTCACCTTTAAACACTACTTCTTTTCCTACTGAAGATGTTACTTCCACAGTTGTTCTGCGCCCGTCAGTTTTCACCGCACGCGCTTTTGATACGACCCGCTGTCCTGAACGCACCGGTTTGCAAAATTCGATTGCAGCTTTAGCGGTCAGAGCCAGGTCATCATCTATCAGAGCTACTGCCAATGAATTGGCCTGTGCGAATAAATGGTGCCCCCTTGCAATGCTGTTGCGTTGAAAAACGTGTTCTTTTTGCACGTCAAAGATCGAAATAGCGTAATCATCCAGCTCCACATCGATGATTTCACCGATTACCTCATCAATTGGAAGAGATCGCACCTCGTCCTCAAAAGTCTGTTCAGCCACCGATTTAATCCGTTCTCTCAGTTCAGGTATAGACAATTCCATCCTGTCGAGTCTGATTGTCTGTACGCTGACATCGAAAAACTTTGCAAGTTCATCGTCAGTTACAAATGGATTATCTTCAATTTTTTTGATCAGTTCTGACTGACGCACTTTTTTTATCTTTTTCATTTCATCACCGTCCGATACTAACACTTGGTACTAATAGTAGTATATAAATAAAAAGTCCCTTTTGTAAAGGAAACCGACGGCTGATAGTGATTTGACAAGAATATTAACTGTAATTTAATAAAGAGGCCGGGACAAATGTCCGGGCCTCTGCTTTTACAACCGGTTCACTGCGCTGCAGGCGGTGCTTTCCGGACAGCGGTCGCTGAGCCTCCTCACGCTTTGCGCTGTGGGATCTCAGCTATCCCGCTAATCGTCCCGAAGTCACCGCCTTCCGCTACGTTCACCTCTATATTCAATTAAAATTAAAACTATCTTTATACTTATAGCGGTCCCAGTAACCAGTCAATCTACTCTGTGCTACAGGAAACGCTCTACTCAATCAAGCTTCCCGCCGCTGATCACGCCTTCTGCTTCAAGGTAATTCCTTAACGGTTCATACTCCCCGCTGACCCAGAACGCATCACTTTCAATCAGCTGATGGGCGTCATCTCTTGCTGTTTCAAGCGCTCTGTAATCATGCACCATATCAGCTACTCTGAATTCCGGCATCCCGCTTTGTTTTCTGCCGAAGAAATCTCCGGGACCTCTCAGTTCAAGGTCTTTTTCGCTTAGGACAAAACCGTCATTTGTTTCAGTCATAATTTTCATACGCTCTTTACCGACTTCATTTTTCGGGTCTGCCATCAGAATACAATAGGATTGATCACTGCCACGGCCGACTCTTCCTCTCAGCTGATGAAGTTGTGAGAGGCCGAACCTTTCTGCATCATAGATCAGCATGACTGAAGCGTTTGGCACATTCACCCCAACTTCAACTACTGTAGTGGAAACGAGGATATGAGTTTTATTTTCGGCAAATTGCTTCATGATCGCTTCTTTTTCTTCCGCATGGAGCCGTCCATGCATTAAACCGGCTTCATATCTGCCCGCATAATATTGTGATAGCTGGGTGTGAACATCAATGGCATTTTGCACATCCAGCTTATCCGACTCTTCAATCAACGGACAGATCACATACGCCTGCCTGCCCTCTGCAAGTTCTTTTTCAATAAATCCCAGAATTCTGTTCATCATGTTCTCTTTTACCCAGTATGTTTCAATCGGCTTTCTGCCAGCCGGCATTTCATCAATGATTGATACATCCATCTCTCCGAACACTGTAATCGCAAGTGTCCGGGGAATAGGGGTAGCTGTCATAAATAAGACATCCGGACTTTCACCTTTTTCACGCAGAACACGCCTTTGCTGAACGCCAAACCGGTGCTGTTCATCAGTAATGACAAGGCCTAGCTTTTGAAAGTCAACTTCATCCTGAATCAGGGCATGAGTTCCGATTAGCAGATCAATACCGCCTGATTTCAGCTGCTCAAGCAGTAATTTTCTCTTTTTCCCTTTTACTGAGCTAGTCAGCAGGGCAACATTTACATCAGTATTGGCAAATAAAGAGGACAAGGACTCGGCATGCTGTTCTGCGAGTATTTCAGTCGGCACCATCAGCGCTCCCTGATAGCCGGCAGTAATAACAGCATAGAGTGCAATTGCTGCAACAACTGTTTTACCGGAACCTACATCCCCCTGAAGCAGACGGTTCATTCTGAATGGAGAGGATAAGTCCGAAAAAATTTCCTTCAACACTCTTTTTTGCGCATTTGTAAGAGGGAACGGAAGACTGTCTGTAAATGCCCTCAGCATTTCAGCATCATACTGAAAATGAACGCCCTCAGACTGTTCACGCTCGACCTTTCTTAACCCCTGCATCTTAAGCTGGAAATAGAAAAACTCTTCATAAACAAATCTTCTTCTGGCCTGCTTCATACTTTCAGGTGAAACAGGAAAGTGCATGGAATAAAGAGCTTCTTTACGATCTATTAATTTATATTTCGATAAATGCGTTGCTGGCAGCGTTTCTGACAACAGTGATCCGTATGAATCAAGTGACTGTTTAATCAATTTTCTTAACAGCTTATTCGTCACGTTCCCTTTCAGTGGATAAACCGGTGCAAACAATTCTTCCTGTACACCTTCCCCGAGCTTGTACGTCTGTGCAGTAATGAGCTGGCGCTGCCTGTCCCACTTTCCGGTTACCGTCATTTTGTCGTGGAGGTTCACTTTCTTTTTCAGGTAAGGCTGATTGAAAAAAGTAACCTTCACACTATGAGGGCCGGTCAGCAGTCTGAATGAAAGTCTGGATTTTTTTCGCCCATAAAATTGAAGGGCAGGTTCACTGTGAACACTGCCTTCAACGGTTACACGCTCTTCATGTGCAGCTTCAGAAAGATCTTTCAATCTGAAATCATCATACCTGTACGGAAGATAATTAATGAGATCTGACACTGTTAAAATACCCATGTCAGCAAGCTGGGCCGCCGTCTCTTCACCAACCCCCTGCAGAACTGACACAGGTTTTAGTAATGGATGATCAGGATTTTTTATTAAGAGAGAATCCAAATATTTTCGCCTCCAGCTCCCGGCCGGTTGGTGTAGCTGCCAAGCCGCCCTGGGCTGTTTCACGTAAGGCCACAGGCATTGTCTGGCCGATTTTATACATTGCGTCAATGACTTCATCACATGGAATTTTGCTTGTTACACCTGCAAGTGCCATATCAGCAGCTACCATAGCATTCGCTGCACCCATTGCGTTTCTTTTCACACATGGTACTTCCACTAATCCCGCAACAGGATCACATACAAGTCCAAGCATATTTTTCAGCGTAATCGCCATGGCTTCAGCACACTGCGACGGGGTTCCGCCAGCCATTTCAGTAATCGCTGCCGCGGCCATTCCTGCTGCTGAACCTACCTCTGCCTGACATCCGCCAGCAGCTCCTGAGATGGAGGCATTATTAGCAACGACAAATCCAAATGCACCTGAAGTAAACAGAAATCTGAGTTTTTCTTCCCTTGTCGGATTCAACTTATTCTGAACTGCAAACAACGTGCCAGGCACGACGCCTGCTGAACCTGCAGTAGGTGTTGCACAGATTGTACCCATTGCTGCATTTACTTCATTGGTGGCAACAGCTTTACTGACAGCATCCAGTAAAAGGGTGCCTGACAGTGACTTACCGCTTTCAATATACTTCTGGATCAGTACTGCATCACCGCCAGTCAATCCTGAGTGCGACTTAACGCCCTGCAGCCCTCTTTCAACCGCTTCTTCCATAACAGTCAGATTTCTTTCCATTGTATCGAATACTTCTTCGCGTGTTTTATTACGGACTTCCATTTCCTGTTCAATCATAATATCTGAGATTTTTTTATTATTCGTTTCAGCAAGCTCTACAAGCTCTGCAACGTTTCTGAACATGTTAACCCTCCTGTTTGTAAGCGTTATCACTTTTTTAATCAGTGATTTTTGTAACCTGTGTTACTTCCGGCAGCGCTTTTAATTCATGTAATAATGCATCTTCAACGTTCTGGTCCACTTCAATTGTCATGAGTGCCATTTTCCCGACGTCCTGTCTCGAGACATCCATTTTACCGATATTCATTTTATGTTTTGCAAGTACTGTTGATACAGCCGCTACTGCTCCAAAGCGGTCTTCATGAACAACAAGAATCGCCGGATGATGACCGGTCAGGCTTAATTCAAAGCCATTGAGTTCAATAATTTCAATTTTTCCGCCTCCGATTGAAATACCGACAAGCTCAATATCGCCATCTTTATCACCAAGTCTGATTCTTGCTGTATTAGGATGATCTGTCAGGGATTCTTCTTCACGAATCTTAATACGGATCCCTTTTTCTTTTGCAATCTGCTTTGCTTCGATAATCCGGACATCATCTGTTTCAAAATCCATAAGTCCGCCAATAATGGCAACATCGGTTCCATGCCCTTTATATGTCTTGGCGAAAGATCCGTAAAATGAAATGTTTGCCCACTCAGGTTCTCTGCCAAAAAGCTCTCTGGCCATTTTACCGATTCTAGCTGCACCTGCTGTATGTGAAGATGATGGCCCGATCATAACGGGACCAATAATATCAAAAACACTTTTATATTTCATAGCTGCCCCCTCTTTCATTCAATTTAATGGCACTTCAAAAAAATAGAAGGGCCCCGCCCTTCTATTTTCTCGCGTTTCATCTTAATTTTCAACTTACTCTACAGAAAGAATATATGAATATAACGGCTGTTTGCCATTATGAACTTCTACTTCAACGTCAGGATATGACGATTCGATCAATGCTTCAATTTCAGAAACTTCTTCTTCAGGTGAATCTTCACCGTAAAGCACTGTAACAATTTCGGACTCATCATCGATCATATGCTCAAGCAGCTTTTTAACTGTCTCGAAACGGCTGTTTCCAGATGTGACGATTTTGCTCTCTGCAATGCCCATATGATCATCCTTTTTAATTGTAACGCCGTCAATTGACGTGTCACGGACCGCAAAGGTTACCTGTCCGGTTTTTACGTGCTTTAGCGCATCTGTCATTGTTTCAGCATTCTCATCAAGTTCAGCAGATGGGTTAAAAGCCAGGATAGATGACATGCCCTGCGGTACCGTTTTTGTCGGAATGACGACTGCTTCCATTTCGACAACTTCTGCAGCCTGCTCAGCTGCCATGATAATATTTTTATTGTTCGGCAAAATAATGACACGGTCTGCATTGGATTCTTCGATGGCTTTAACAATATCTTCCGTACTTGGATTCATTGTCTGTCCGCCCTCGATCACACCGGTAGCGCCAATACTCTTGAACAGCTCAGAGATTCCCTCACCCATAGCAACTGTAATAATTGCATATGGCTGTTTCTCAGCAGATTTCTCAGTTTTTTCAGCTGCACGGTGTCCTTCTCCAACGATTCCGGTATGCTGCTCACGCATATTTTCGATTTTCAGATTAATCAGGCTGCCATACAACTGCCCCTGCGAAAGTGCTTTCCCAGGCTCTTCAGTATGAATATGTACTTTAGCCACTTCGTCATCTGAAATTACCAGAAGAGAATCACCAAGTTCACTCAGATCCTCACGAAACTTCATTTCATCATAAGGGTTATCTGAGAGCTTTTTATCTTCAAACTTCACCATAAACTCTGTACAATAACCGAATTCGATATCCTCTGTATTCATAAAGCCCTGCACACCGATGTGATGCTCTGCACTTACAAGCTCGTCCATTGATGGGGCAGAAGGAGTGTCAGAAATCTTTTCACCCTTCAGTTCTGCAAGGAAGCCTTCATAGACATGAACAAGTCCCTGACCGCCACTGTCCACTACACCTACTTCTTTTAATACAGGAAGCAGATCCGGCGTGCGCTTTAGTGAAGCCTTCGCTTCATCAAGCGTAATCTCCATCAGCTTCGTTAGATCTTCTTCTGTTTCTGCAGCTTCAACTGCTTTTCTTGCTGCATCTTTTGCAACTGTCAAAATGGTGCCTTCAACAGGCTTCATTACAGCTTTATATGCTGACACAACACCAGCATCAAGTGCTTCGGCAAATTCTTTTGCATTTAATACTGCTTTTGATTCAACGGATTTCCCAAATCCTCTGAAAAGCTGGGATAAAATCACACCGGAATTTCCACGTGCCCCCATAAGAAGCCCTTTAGAAAGTGCAGTTGACACTTTCCCAAGATGATCTCCAGTATTGTTTTTGACTTCCTTTGACCCTGAAGTCATGGAAAGGTTCATATTTGTTCCTGTATCACCATCGGGTACAGGAAAAACGTTCAGCGCATCGACTGTATCTGCATGATTTGACAGGCTTGCTGCCCCCTGAAGTACCATCGCGGCAAACGTATGGCCGTCTATCTCTTTTCTAATCACAAAACTTTCCTCCTATCACAGGTTCGTCACCCTGACTCCCTGAACAAAAATATTGACTGCTTCTACTGAAAGCCCAACAGTTTTATCAAGTGTGTATTTCACTGATGACTGAACGTTGTGAGCAACTTCTGAAATTTTCGTTCCATATCCCACAATTATATACATATCAATTGACACTTTATCGCCATCCTGACGTACAATCACGCCCCGGGTAAAATTTTCACGTCTTAATATATCGGTGAGACCGTCTCTGACCTGATGCTTAGACGCCATCCCGACAATTCCGTAACATTCAATCGCAGCTCCACCGGCTACCATTGCAATGACGTCATTCGATATATCGATCTGACCATATTTGGTATTTAATTCAATCGACATGTAGTGATCCCCCTTTTAATACTGTTTTGGCTACAGATATTTTACTATACTACAGCTGTGAATGAAAGATAAACAGCATGAATCGCCATTCTGCGCCTGTAAAGCAAAAAAACTTGATAGATATTTTAATTTTTATTGCATAATGACGATCCTTGTGATAAATTAGTTAAAGTGTGATTGACTAAGTGAAAGATTGAAACAATGTTTTCAGCTTCATTTGTTAGGAGGGGAATAGAATGGCAAAACAATGTGTTGTAACAGGTCGTAAAACACGTTCTGGTAACGCTCGTTCCCACGCAATGAACGCTAACAAGCGTACATGGGGCGCAAACCTTCAAAAAGTTCGTATTCTTGTTGATGGTAAGCCTAAGCGTGTTTGGGTTTCTGCTCGTGCTCTGAAATCAGGCAAAGTAGAACGCGTGTAATAAAATAACGTAAAAAGGCTTGAAGATCATGATGATCTTCAAGCCTTTTTTGATCTATTCTAAGCAGTTCTCCTTCTGAACAGGCTTAAAACCCCTCTAACCATTCCTCCAAGCATTCTCGGCAATTTTATCGAATAGAAGCGCATATGACTCCCTCCTTGCTAATCTCTGCTTCTTATCATCATTAATATGCCTTCACAAAACGAAATAGAAGCAAAGTTCTCAAGTATCTCATTACTGAGTGTCAGCGTCATTCCATAGGTTATTTCATGGTTTGACAGCGGGTATTTTACGCCTGTGAGTGTTAAGCCTTTAACGCTTTGGGTAAATGGGATGAATGACAAATAAGGAAATTGCGCGTTCTTTTCAACCGTCATCCTGCCCGGCAAATGGCAGGTTATCTTATTTTTTTCATCCTCTATACAAACCGGGTAACCATGATTTAGTGCTGAATCAGAGAGCAACAGCTGAATATTCCCAAAGAAGTGATCCAGTCTTCCTCCTGTAACGCCTATCATTCTAACCTCTTCGTACTGTGTGAACGCCCACTGCAGCGCAAGTTCCATATCTGTCGCGTCTTTTTCAGGCGGTTCTTCATGAACAGTGCTGACTTTTTGCAGAATCAATTCTTTCTCTGACGGGCTTACAGAATCAAAATCCCCAAATGCGTGATCAACATGAAGTCCATGCTCAAGCAGAAAAACTGTTCCCCTGTCTACTCCAACCCATTGACCATCCTTAGGAAGCGTTTGAAACCACTCTGAATAAATCGGACCTCCTCCTACCAAATTAATCATAAAACCACCCCTTAGTTTACATAATAAATATATAGTTAATAAATAATGCGAGGCTGGGACAATTTTGTCTCAGCCTCTGCTTTATTCGCTGCAAACGTTCATACCGTTTAAGCCAGCCATGTAGTTTTTTATTTCACTGCGTCTGTCAGCGCCTTAATTGCTGCTTCGCGATCTGCTTTGCCAAATACAAATGAACCGGCTACAGCAACATCGGCGCCTGCATTTGTACATAGTGAAATGGTTTCGTCTGTTACACCGCCATCCACTTCAATCTCATAATGAAAACGTTCGTGTGCCCGGATCTCGTTTAATTCTTTAATCTTAGAAACGGTCTCTTTTATAAATGACTGTCCGCCAAACCCTGGATTTACCGTCATAACAAGCACAAGATCTGCTTCACTTAAGACGTGTCTGATTGCTTCAACAGGTGTATGAGGATTCAGTACAATTCCTGCTTTAACACCGGCTGATTTTATCATTTGAACCGTTCTGTGCAGGTGTCTGGTAGCTTCAGCGTGCACAGAGATAATATCAGCCCCCGCTTTAGCGAAAGCTTCCACATATCTTTCCGGCTGTTCGATCATTAAGTGTACGTCGAGAGTGAGTGACGTGACTGGTCTGACTGCTTCAACCACAAGCGGACCCATAGTAATATTCGGCACAAACATACCATCCATTACGTCGATATGGATATAGTCAGCTCCTGCTTTTTCCACTTCCCTGACTTCATCGCCTAGCTTTGAAAAGTCGGCTGATAATATAGATGGTGCAATTTTAACCATAACCTAATACCTCGGCTTTCTTGATTTGATTTCTTCGTAAAACTGCTGATAGTGCTCATAGCGATATGATTTAATTTCGTCTGTCTCCACAGCTGATTTCACTGCGCATTTAGGTTCATTCATATGAAGACAACCCCGGAATTTACAGCGCTCTGACACTTCCACCATTTCAGGGAAACATCCCGGCAGATCTTCAAGCTCTAGTGTAGCAAATTCAAGTGCACTAAAGCCCGGTGTATCTGCTACAAACCCGTTACCGATCTCAAGCAGTTCCACGTGACGAGTCGTATGCTTCCCTCTGCCAAGTGAACTGGATATTTCGTCTGTCTTCAGGTCAAGGTCAGGTCTAAGAGCATTCAGGATCGAGGATTTACCTACACCTGACTGACCGGCAAATACAGACACATATTCATCTAAAATCGGCTTCAGGTGCGTTATGCTTTCTTCCCATTTTGCTGATGTCAAAATGACTTCATAGCCAATTTTTCTGTAATCATCAGCAAACTGCTCGATTTTCTTCTGCTTCTCAACATCGAGCAGGTCAATTTTAGAAATACAAATGACTGGTCTGATATGGTGACTTTCAACTAATACGAGAAACCGGTCCAGCAGGGATGTACTGAATTCAGGCTCAACTGCAGAAAAGACGAGGACAGCCTGGTCCACATTCGCGATAGGCGGTCTCACAAGTTCATTTTTTCTCTCATGAATATCAAGAATATAGCCTTCCTGATCATTATCTGCCTGATATTCAACATAATCTCCGACTAATGGTGTGATTTTATTTTTACGGAATATTCCCCGTCCTCTGCACTGGATGACTGAGCTCTGGTCTTTTACGTAATAAAAACCACTCAGGGCTTTCATAATTTTTCCTTCAGGCATTTACTCTCTCCTTTAGTCATTTTCCTGATATGTGATTGTATCTTCAAGGTAAACTTCACCGTCTCTTTCAATCCGGTATGATCCGCTGCTACCCTGTTCAATCGTTAACCTGATATTGCGTTCTGTATCTTCTGTAATTGTAAATTCTTCAAAAGGTTCTTCAATACTATTATTTTTATCATCAATATAGATGGTAATGACCTGCTCAGGCAATTCAGGAGGTTCCTCACCGTCTTCAGGAGGCTCCTGTTCTTCCGCTTCGAGATAGTCAATTGTGACCGGAATAACCACATTGTTAACCGGCAGTGGTGGCGGACCGAGAGAAGTCACTACATTAATGTTACTGCCCGGTTCTATCATTGTTCCTGCTTCAGGATTTTGTGAGATGACAGTACCGGCAGCATAATCATTTGAATATTCCTCTCGTGTAACAGATACCGTCATGCCGCTGCTTTCTTCATAAGCGGCAATTTCTTCAGCACTGAAACCTGTCAGATCAGGAATTTCCGCCTGTTCAGGACCCTTACTAATCACTAGTCTCATGACTGTGTCTCCTGGAACCACTTCTTCTCCCTCTTCGGGGTCCTGTTCGAGAATTGTGCCTTCTGCAGCGTCATCAAATTTTTCTTCAGGGTCTATACCACGAAATCCGGCATCACGGATTAAGTCTTCACTGCTGTTAAAGTTTCTTCCCACATACCCATCTACTTCAACAGTTTCTTTTCCGCTGCTGACAGTCAGGTTGACAGGTTCACCTTCATCGAGTGATCTTGTTGCTTTTGGCGAGGTCCTTATGACGATATCTTCTTCAATATCCTCATTAGGTTCGTAAATAATATCCCCCACTGTTAAACCTGCTTCAGTCAATATATCTTCAGCATCATTGACATCTTCACCCGTTACATCCGGAACCTGTACCTGAGAAGGGCCAAATATGCCCATTGCAGCCATAACACCGCCACTGATTAACAGCAGAAGAACCAGTGCAGTAATCCATGGCCATTTTTTTCTTTTCTTTTTCTTGGCGACAGGTTCTTTTTTACTTTCAGGTTCATGAATTTTTGTGTCTTCAGAAGCCGGAATATTCATTCGGTCTTTTATAATCGGTATCGCTCTTGTAGCTTCAAGGTCAGGAGCCGGTGCAAAAACCGGCTCGCCGGATCTTTCAGGATTCAGCGACGTCTTAAGATCATCAGCCATCTCATCAGCGCTTGAATAGCGGTAATGCGGATCTTTAGCTGCTGCTTTTAATATTACGTTTTCGATACTTTGCGGTAGGTCCTGCACGATTTCTGAGGGTCTTGGCAGATCGCTCTGGAGGTGCTTCAATGCGATAGAGATTGGTGTTTCCCCTTCATAGGGAAGTGTACCCGTCAGCAGCTCATACATCACTATGCCAAGAGAGTAAATATCAGATTTCTTGGATGCCGTTCCGCCTCTCGCTTGTTCAGGTGATAGATAGTGAACAGTTCCCATTACTGAATTGGTCTGTGTGATCGCTGTAGCACTTAATGCCATAGCAATACCAAAGTCAGTAATTTTAATATTACCCTGGTCATCAATTAAAATGTTTTGCGGTTTTATATCTCTATGGATGATGCCGTTATGATGGGCATGTGCAATAGCTGAAGTCAGCTGAAGCATAATATCTACTGCATCTTCAAGGTCCAGTGGTGAATGTTCCCTGATATATTGCTTAAGGGTCATTCCTTCCACATACTCCATTACCAGATAATAAGAATCATCTTCATCACCAACGTCATACATACTGACAATATTTGGATGCGCTAGACTTGTTGCAGACTGAGCTTCACGCTGAAACCGCTTCAGCATATTACTTTCGCTGACAAAGTCCATCCGCAGCACTTTTACCGCTACATCCCTGTCAAGAATCATATCTCTCGCCAGATAAACATTCGCCATCCCGCCGCTGCCAATGGTTTTAATCACTTTATATCTGCCATTAATTCTCTTGCCGATCATGAGGGTTCACCTGCCTCATCATCAAAAGAAACTTTAACTGCGGCGAGTGTGATGTTATCCTCTCCGCCATGTTCATTGGCAAGCTGTATCAGATCTTCAGCCATTTCATCGAGCGTGACGCTCTGCAGCAGTATCTCTTTAATTTCCTCTTCACTGACTTTGTTTGAGAGTCCGTCAGAACATAACAGTACAACAGTGTCATTTTCAGGCACAATCGTTTTAATTGCCGGATCAGCTTTACCTTTTGTGCCAAGCGCTTTTAAAAGAAGGTTTTTCTTAGGGTGATGCTCAGCATCCTCCCTTGAAATTTCACCTGACTGAACAAGCGCATTGACAAAGGAATCATCTTCAGTCATTTGAAGCACCCTGGATTCATCAATGACGTAACCTCTGCTGTCACCGATATTGGCAATTGAAATAAAATCCTCTGTGCAGATTGCAGCAACAAGCGTTGTGCCCATACCTGCACAGTCCGGGTTCTGATTAGCATAATGATAAATGGTTTTGTTCACTTCTTCGATCGCCTCATACAGCCATTCTTCAGCTGCGCCGGCTCTAAGAACATTCGTCACGTTTTTCCATTTTTCTTCAATCAATTCGACTGTCATCCTGCTCGCCACATCACCGGCACGATGACCACCCATGCCGTCAGCCACAACAGCAAGAACACCATGGTTGTTTTTGAATATGCCACCTGAGTCTTCATTCAGTTTACGTATTTTCCCACGGTCACTTTTAAAAACGGCTTCCATCCATCCACCTCGTTTTATTTCTGCTTACTTCTTCTTAAATGAAGCGATAAAAAATCCATCCCCGTCAAAATCCTGCGGGAAGATCTGCAGCATATTATTTTCAGCAAGTGCAGCAATGCTCTCCGGCAGGCCAGAAGGTACTGTAAGTTCCATTTCAGGATGATCAGCTAAAAATCTATTGACGGTTCCTTCGTTTTCCTCTTTATCAACAGTACATGTACTGTATACCAGTGTACCGCCTTTCTTCAGACTGCCCACTGCCGAGTGAAGCAATTCCTGCTGAATACGGGAAAGTGATTCGAGATCCTGTTCTCTTTTTGCATATTTAATATCAGGTTTTCTTCTCAATACGCCTAAACCGCTGCAGGGTGCATCAACCAGAACCCGGTCAAATTGCCGGTCAGGATAATGCTCGTTCAGTTTCCGGCCATCCATCGCTTCAGCTTTTACATTTCCGAGCTTCAGACGATCAGCATTTTCTTTTATCAGCTTGATCTTATGTTCATGAAGATCAAGTGCAAGAACTTCACCTTCGTTATTTAAAGATTCGGCAATATGCGTCGTTTTTCCTCCCGGTGCCGCACACATATCAAGAATTGATTCTCCAGGTACTGCCCCGAGTGCATAGGCAACAAGCATTGAGCTTTCGTCCTGCACACTGATATACCCTTCTTTATATGCAACAGTGTGGGCGATATTTCCTTTTTTCACGCGGATGCCTGCTGGTACAATTGTGCTTTCTGAAGCCTCGACACCTTCCTGCTTCAGCATGTCGATCACTTCACTCCGGCTGATTCTGCTGGTATTCACACGTGCAGTCTGAACAGGGGCTATCAGATTTCTTTCACACATTTCCCTTGTTTTTTCGAGACCAAAATGCTCAGCCCATCTTTTGACAAGCCATTCAGGATGACTTGTTTCTATAGAAATCTTTATAACAGGATCTGATAATTCATCAAGCGGCCGCACACCCTGACGCTGAATAGAACGGAGAACGCCGTTCACCATACCTGAAATTCCTTTATGACCTTTTTTCTTCGCGATCTCAACTGCTTCATGAATGGCAGCGCGCTCAGGCACTCTGTCGAGATAGATCATCTGGTAAAGACTCAGCCTCAGCAGGTTGCGTACCCATCCTTCAACTTTTTTCTTCAGAAATGGTTCAAGGTAGTAATCAAGCGTCATTTTCCGCTGAATCGTACCGTAAGTAATTTCTGTTAAAAGACCAGTGTCTTTTTTACTGATATTAAATTTCTGAATGGCGTGGTTCAGCAGCAGGTTGCTGTAGGATTGATTTTTATCAATCTGATCCAAAATATGAAGTGCTGCTTCTCTTAAAGAAAATTTACTCATAATTGTGCCTTCTCTCCGACTTTCACCTGAGAACCTCTCAGGAAGTCAGATGCAGCCATTTTCTTTTTACCGGATGGCTGAAGCTCTGTTACAAGAACAGCCTCATGATCCGCCGTAGCAAAGACGATCCCTTCGTCTGTTGTTCTGATAATTTCACCAGGCTCACCGCTGCCGGTTGAGAGCTTCGCCTGCTGTATTTTCATCGGCTTGTCCCTGAAAATGGTGTATGCGACCGGCCACGGATAAAGACCTCTGATCTGATTGAACACTTCACGTCCCGGACGGTTCCAGTCAATTTTCTCTTCCTCACGCTTAATATTCCAGGCATATGTAGCCTTCTCATGATCCTGTGGTGTCCGGTTTGTTTCTCCTGCAATTAACTGGGGGAGAGTTTCAGACAGCAGCTCTGCACCAGTCTCACTTAACTTATCATGAAGTGTACCAACATGATCTTCATCGGTGATTTCCACCGCTCTCTGACTAATTACATCACCTGCATCAAGCTTTTCAGCCATATACATAATTGTAATACCAGTCTCTTTATATCCTCTGATGATTGAATGGTGAATAGGTGCTCCGCCTCTTAACTCTGGAAGCAGTGAAGCATGCACATTAATACAGCCATGTACAGGCGCCTCGAGCAGTTTTTTAGGCAGCAGCTGGCCGAATGCTGCAGTGATAATGAGATCTGCCTCAAGTGCAATAATCTTTTCAAGTTCTACAGATCCAGAAAGTTTTTCAGGCTGGATCACAGTCAGGCCGTGTTTCATTGCTTCCTGTTTTACAGGAGGCGGCGTCAGTACTTTCTTTCTCCCTACTGGTCTGTCCGGCTGCGTGACGACTGCTTTTACTTCATATCCATCTGCAATGATTCTTTGCAGGACCGGGACGGAGAAATCAGGCGTCCCCATAAAAATAACTGAAGTCATTCTGCTTCCTCCTGTTCTTTCAGTTCTTCTTCCGTTACAAATGTAGTTACTTTTGAAGTAAATAATACGCCGTCAAGGTGATCTGCTTCATGCTGGATCGCACGTGATAGATAACCATCTGCTCCCATCACAAATGTTTTACCATTGCGGTCCTGCGCCTGAAGGAGAATCTGATCTGTGCGTGAGACTTCACCGAAGATACCAGGGAAGCTGAGGCAGCCCTCCACATCAGTCTCCTCACCTGAAATCATCTTGATTTCAGGATTGATCATCTCGATCACCCCGCTCTCGTCATCAAGATAGACGATTGCAATTCTTTCTGTAATTCCAGCCTGAGGTGCTGCAATACCAATCCCGTCATGCTCCATCATCAGGTCAAAAAGCTGATCCAATGTATCATGCAGTGACTGATCAAACACAGTTACCTTGCTGCATACCTGCTCAAGTCTCTCATCAGGGTGTGTCACAATTTCAAGTTTCTTCATATTATCCTCCATTTACATCATCATATAAGGCTGCACGTCAATATTTATACTTACTGCATCTTTACCTGTATGACTGTATTGATCCAATATTTTTTTCAACAGACTTTTTAATTCAGGTTCCTGTTTATATTTAATCATGCACTGATAACGGTATTTGTCCTGAATTCTTGCAATTGGTGACGCGACAGGTCCGAGTATAATGGACTGATCTGTCAGTTTTGCTTTTAGAATATCAGCAATTTCACTGCATACACCCGCTGCTTTATTCACGTTCTCATGACTGATTGTAATCAGTGAAATATAATAAAACGGTGGGTACTGCGCAGTTTTACGCATCATCATTTCTTTTTGGTAAAACCATTCATAATGTTGTGATTTGGCCAGCTCTATCGAAAAGTGTTCAGGGGTATACGTCTGAATAATGACTTCTCCTGTTTTCTCGTGACGTCCTGCTCTGCCGCTGACCTGCGTTAAAAGTTGAAAAGTTTTTTCTGATGCTCTGAAATCAGGCAGATGCAGCATCGTGTCTGCACTCAGCACACCAACCAGTGTGATATTAGGAAAATCAAGGCCTTTGGCAATCATCTGTGTACCTAGCAGAATATCAGCTTCACCTCTGCCAAACGCATTCAGCAGTTTTTCGTGGGAGCCTTTTTTCGAAGTCGTATCCACATCCATCCGGATTGTTCTGACATGCGGCATAAGCTTAAAAAGTTCTTCTTCAACTTTCTGGGTTCCCGTGCCAAAGTATCTGATATGCTCACTCGTACACTCAGGACATTCATTTGGTACATACTCTTCATGTCCGCAGTAATGGCACTTCATACTCTCTTTTGACCGGTGATAGGTCAATGAAACTTCACAGTGCGGACACTGCATCACCGTCCCGCAATCGCGGCACATAATGAATGATGAGTAGCCCCTTCTATTAAGAAAAAGAACAACCTGTTCCTTCTTTTCAATCCGTTTTGCAACCTCTTCTAACAGATCTCTTGAGAACATGGATCTGTTCCCTTCACGGAGCTCTTCACGCATATCCACAACTTTCACTTCAGGCATATCCTGATTGTTCATTCTATATTCAAGCTCGAGCAGATGGTAATTACCTTTTTTAGCCCGGGCGAAACTTTCAAGCGATGGTGTAGCACTGCCTAAAATAACAGGACAGCCGTGCCTGTTACTCCTTTCAATCGCCACGTCCCTTGCATGATAGCGCGGGGAATCCTCCTGCTTGTAACTCATCTCATGTTCTTCATCAATAATGATGACGCCAAGCCTTTTAAATGGAGCGAAAATCGCTGAACGTGCACCGACGACTACATTGACTTCCCCGCGGTGAATTTTTCGCCATTCATCATATTTCTCTCCAACAGAGAGTCCACTGTGCATTACAGCTACCTGATCTCCAAACCTTCCTTTAAACCGCTGAACCATCTGGGGAGTAAGCGATATCTCAGGAACCAGCATAATTGCCTGGCGATCCTGCTTCAGTACCTGGTCAATCGTCTGCAGATAAATCTCAGTTTTCCCGCTTCCGGTTACACCGTGCAGCAAGAAGGTCTGCTGCTCAAAGCTGTTCACTTTTTCCAAAATCGGCATAATAGCTTTTTGCTGATCATCAGTCAGTTTAAAGTGCTCAGTTTTATCAAATGTCCGCTGATTGAACGGATCTCTATACTGTTCATCATAAGATTCAATGAGAATGCCTTTATCGATCATCGTTTTAATCACAGCACTGGTCGCATCCGTCAGTTCTTTTAACACCGGAACTGACAACTTGCCGCCTGATTTTTTTAATTCTTCTATGATCATTAACTGCTTTTTGGCGTTACCTGAAACCTCGATATTTTCATTACTGAGTTCTACAATCCTTACTTTTTTAACATTTGCAGACTGTTTCACGACGTACCGCATTTCGACTTTACGATGTCTGATCAGCTCCTGCAAATCTTTTAACGCATGATGCGCGTCTGCTGTTTTCCAGGTAAGGGGAGATTCTTTTTCAAAAAGTCTCTTCATCTCAACCGGAATGCCATGAGAATCAAGCAGATGAAAATATTTATTATACTTTGCTTTCATTGCAGCAGGCAGCATCACCTGCAATGCAGAAATTCTGTAGCACAGCGTCTGCTCTGTCAGCCATTCAGATAAAGACAGCAGTTCATCATTTAAAACCGGTTCGATATCAACGACTTCCTCTATCGGCTTCAGGTTTTTTACAGCCGTTTCATCCTTTATGGATAAAATAAACCCCTGAATCTTTCTGGGACCAAACGGCACAATCACCCTGATTCCTTTTCTGACAACCGCTTGCAGGTTTTCAGGAACCAGATAATCAAAAGTCCGGTCAATCTGCTTTGCAGGAACATCTACAATGACAGAAGCAATCATGTTAATCGTTCCTGAAGAAGATGATGAACTTCACTGATCAGTGCTTCTGCCACCTGATCTTTTGTCTGAAGCGGAAGCTCCGCTGCCGTCCCGTCTTTTCTGAAAAAAGTAACAGCATTTGTTTCTGTGCCGAACCCTGCACCTTCAGTCATAATATTGTTTCCTACAATAAGATCTGCATTTTTTGACTTCAGTTTATTTAATGCATAGGTTTCAAGCTGTTCAGTTTCTGCAGCAAAACCAATCAGAATCTGATGTTTCTTTTGTTCGCCCAGCGTTTTTAGAATGTCCGTCGTTCTTTCAAATTCAAGTATGAGTGAACCGTCTTTCTTTTTCATTTTTTGCTCATTTGTCTGAACCGGTCTGTAATCAGCTACTGCTGCACTCTTGATCACCACATCTGAATCATGAAAGTACTTCATCACTGCCTGGTACATCTCCTCAGCTGTTTCAGTTTTTATTGTTGTGACTCCTGGAGTTGATGAAAGTGAAACCGGTCCCGAAATAAGCGTTACTTCAGCTCCTGCTTCAGCAGCTTTTTTGGCAATGGCATAACCCATTTTGCCGCTTGAATGGTTAGTAAAAAAACGTACCGGATCAATTTTTTCTCGTGTAGGTCCGGCAGTGATGAGCACTTTTTTACCTTCAAGCAGACGTTCTTTTCTTTTTGAAAAATATTCTGTGATAATTTGTGTGATCTTCTCCGGTTCTTCGAGTCTGCCTTTACCAACATACCCGCAGGCAAGAAACCCTTCTGACGGTTCTACAAATTGAACGCCGCGTTCGTGTAGAACGTCGATATTTTTAAGAACTGCCGGGTGACTGTACATATGAACATTCATCGCAGGAGCTGCCCATACTGGTGCAGTCGTGGCAAGCAGCGTAGTCGTGATCATGTCGTCTGCGATCCCGTTTGCGAGCTTGCCTAATACGTTTGCCGTTGCAGGTGCAATCAGGACAAGGTCCGCCCAGTCGGCCAGATCAATATGCGCAATCTTTGAAGAGTCTTTTTCATCAAAAGTATCAGTATATACATCATTTCGTGACATGGCCTGAAAAGTGAGCGGTGTCACGAATTCCATTGCACTTTCCGTCATGATTACTTTTACATTGAAGCCTGCCTGACTCAGTTTGCTGGTCAATGCAACAGCTTTATATACAGCAATTCCCCCTGAGACACAAAGGAGTATATTTTTATTAACCAATACAGCCATCTCCCTATTAAATAGATACTTCCATTATGAACGAAAATACAACATTTTTCATTCTTTAAAGAAGTCAGTTCAGAACAAAAAAGAAAAACAGCCGGGGCTGTTTTTCTTTTTTGTCTATTACTTTTCGTCTTCGTATAGAATGCCTTCCTGCGGCTTTTTCATGACAAGCTGACCTGCAGCGATTTCTTCAAGTGCCTGGCCGACAAACTTAACAGAGTGATAAGATTCCAATGAACCTTTATCCCCTTTTTCCTGCATGTTGCGTGCACGCTTTGCAGCCACACTGACTAATGAATATTTTGAATCGATATTCTTTCTGAGTGCATCAGATGATGGGTATAACATATTATTCTACCTCCAGCATTTTTTTATAGCGGGCTTCCACGCGTTCTCTTTTTAAGTGTTCTGCAAGAACAATTGCGTTGATCCGCTCACAGGCATTTAGTACATGATCATTTTCAACAACATAATCATAAAGATTCATCATTGCAAGCTCTCTTCTTGCAGCTTCCACGCGGCTTTTAATGACGTCATCACTTTCAGTGCCCCGTGTAACAAGGCGGCTTTCAAGTTCTGATAAACTTGGAGGTGCGAGGAAAATAAAGAGACCATCAGGAAACTTTTCCCTGACCTGCTTGGCACCTTCAACTTCAATTTCAAGAAACACATCTTTTCCATTATCAAGTGTTTCTCTCACATAATCAACAGGTGTGCCGTAATAATTTCCGACGTACTCTGCATATTCGAGAAGCTTGTCCTGTGAAATCAGTGCTTCGAACTCTTCACGTGTCTTGAAAAAATAATCTTTCCCATCGACTTCCCCTTCCCGCGGGAGTCTTGTTGTCATGGAAACAGAGTATTCATACCCCGTATTTTCTGCCTGGAATAACTCTTTTCTGACTGTTCCCTTTCCTACACCGGAAGGTCCTGAAAGTACAATCAGTACACCTTTTTCAATCATTTTCACCCTTCTTCCTGACTTTCATCTTTATCTGTAAAACGGGATGCCACAGTCTCCGGCTGAACCGCTACCAGTATGACATGATCACTATCCATAATCATGACTGCTCTTGTTCTCCGTCCGTACGTTGCATCAATCAGTGTGCCCCTTTCACGCGCATCCTGAACCAGTCTTTTTACCGGTGCGGATTCCGGACTGATGATTGTAATAATACGATTAGCAGAGACGATGTTTCCAAACCCGATATTTATTAACTTAATAGACATCCTTGACACCCCTTAATCAATTTGCTCATTCGATATTTTGAACCTGTTCACGGATCTTTTCAAGAATTGATTTCATATCAATCACCGCGGCAGCCACATTTTCATCCCCTGCTTTTGATCCGACTGTATTGATTTCACGGTGCATTTCCTGCGTCATGAAATCAAGCCGTCTGCCGATCGGTTCTTTTTTGTCCAGTGCATGTTCGAATTGTTTGATATGACTGAGCAGTCTTGTAAACTCCTCTGTTACATCCGCTTTTTCAGCAAATACTGCTACTTCAGTCAGCAGCCTGTTCTCGTCAAGGCTGTTAGCATACTCTCTCATGGTTTTCTCAAGACGTTCTTTATACTTTTTTGAAATATCTGGAGAAATACTCATCGCGTATTCTGCTTTTTGCTTTAATGATTGTACTTGAAAGCGCAATTCGTTTTCAAGCTCTTTTCCTTCATTCATTCTCATATCCGAAAGTTTTCTGCATGCTTCCTCGAGCGCATCGAGAATGACTTGATCAGCAGAATGCTCCTCTTGAACTTCAACAGCAGTAAAAGCATCTGTCTGTCTCAGCAGATCCCTGATACGCAGGTGTTCATCGACGCCATATCTTTTTGAAGCGTCTTTTACAAACTGTGCATACTCATCAAGTAAATGCCAGTCAATGATCAGCTTATGACTGCTTGGCTTTTCACTTTCTACTGAAATATAAACATCCACTTTACCACGCTTTATGTAAGTAGATATGCATTTTTTTATCTTGTCTTCTGTTTCAGCGTACACCCTTGGCATTTTTACCGTACATTCATGAAACCGGTGATTCACTGATTTGATCTCCACGGTTACAGTAAGAAGATCACTGCCTGCTGTTCCTCTTCCAAATCCGGTCATACTGTTTGTCATATCGTAAGTCACCTGCTTATTAGCTTCAATGTACTCCATTATAGCATACAGCATACCTAAAAAGATGATAAGATGGGACAGAACAATAAGTAGACTGGAAAGAGGGATCCGTATGTCATTTGACGGAATATTTACAAGAGCGATTACGAAAGAATTAACAGAGAATCTTAACGGCGGACGAATCAGCCGTATTCATCAGCCGTATCAGAACGAACTGATTATGGTGATTCGTGCACAGGGTAAAAATCATAAGCTGCTTTTATCTGCCCACCCTTCCTATTCAAGAATCCAACTGACAGAAGAACATTATGAAAACCCTTCTGAACCGCCAATGTTCTGTATGCTGCTGAGAAAGCATTTAGAAGGTGCTATTATAGAGTCGATTACGCAAAAGGATATGGAACGAATCATCATTTTTGAAGTTAAAGGACGCAATGAAATCGGTGATATTTCCTATAAACAATTAATCGTTGAAATTATGGGCAGACATTCAAATATTATATTAGTGGATAAAGACCGCCATATGATCTTAGACAGCATCAAACACCTGAATCCTGCAGTGAATCGTGCCAGAACGATTCTGCCCGGTGCTGACTTTGAATGGCCTCCTTCCCAAAATAAATTAAATCCGTTTGAAGTAGATGAAGAGACATTTCTGAGAACACTGGACTGGAACAGTGGCAAGCTTGATAAACAGATTGTTCAGCACTTTGCCGGGCTATCACCGCTTTTTGCTAAAGAAGTGCTGGCACGTGCGGGACTGACAGAGAAAAATAGATTATATGAAGCTTTTAAACAGCTGCTGAATAACGCTGGCCCACAAGAGATTAAGCCTTCATTTATTCAGCACGAAAACAAAGATCATTTTTATTTATTTCCACTTGAGCAATTTAAAAACAGTCACGCAGAATCTTTTTCTACGATCAGCAGGCTGCTCGACCGTTATTATTTCGGTAAAGCAGAACGTGACCGTGTCAGACAGCAGGGACATGACCTGGAACGTTTTATTAAAAATGAAAAAGATAAAAACGTGTTAAAAATTAAAAAGCTGAAAAAAACGTTAGATCAGGCAGCTGAAGCAGGGAAATATCAATTAAGCGGAGAGCTTTTAACAGCGAATATATATGCAGTTGAGCGCGGGATGTCAGAAGTGGAAGTACTCAATTATTACGAAGAGGATTCACCAGCTGTCACAATTAAGCTTGATCCGAGAAAGTCACCTTCAGAAAATGCACAGTGGTATTTCACAAAATATCAAAAGGCGAAAAATGCAGTTGATATTGTAAAAGATCAAATTTCTCTTACTGAAAAAGAAATTGAGTATTTTGATCAGCTGACGCAGCAGCTTGACTCTGCCTCTCCTTCTGATCTTGAAGAGATCCGGGAAGAACTGGCTGAAGAAGGTTATATGAAAGCGAAAAAGCAGAAAAAGAAAAAATCCAAGCCTCAAAAGCCTGTTCTTGAAGAATACATTGCGAGCAGCGGGACTTTAATTCTTGTCGGGAAGAATAATAAACAGAATGATTACCTGACGAATAAGGCTGCAGGAAAAGATGAAATCTGGCTGCACACAAAAGATATTCCGGGGTCGCATGTAGTAATCCGGGATAAAGAGCCTGATGAAGAAACAATCCTTGAAGCTGCAAAGATTGCGGCCTACTTCAGTAAAGCAAGGGCTTCAAGTTCTGTACCGGTTGATTTCACAAAAATCCGCCACGTCAAAAAACCAAGCGGATCAAAGCCTGGTTATGTGATTTATGAACAGCAGGAAACTGTCTATGTCACACCTGATGATGAACTGATCAGACGTTTGAAGAAATAAGTTATACTCAAGCCGACTGTTAATCTCAGCTTTAGGAGAACGCTTTTAGCAGGGGCGTCTTCTCCCTCTCCAATCAACAGCTGTGGTAAGACTTTTTTATAGCACATTAATTTTAAATAGAACTACGACGAACACTAATATTAGTTAAGTAAAAATTAGCTGCACCTTTCCGTGGAGGGCAGGAAAGCGCAGCCCTCCACGGAAAGGTTCAGCGGTTATAATGTAAATACAATGTAATTAGTTAAAACTCTCTCTTCCACTTCGCAAGTTCAGTCACTTGGTCTTCACTGATATACGACATGTCTTCCGCCTGCTTGATTAGTGTATCGAAATCTGTGACTGTATAGTATGGTACACCTGCTTCTTCGAATTGCTGCTGTGCTTTTTTGAATCCATATGTAAACAGTGCAGCGACTCCGAGTACTCTAATTCCCTCTTCTTCAAGCGCTTTGACTGCGTCAAGACTGCTCCCGCCGGTTGAAATTAAATCTTCGATCACAACTGCTTTTTTACCCGGTGTGATTTTCCCTTCAATCTGATTCGACTTTCCGTGCTTTTTAGCTGATGATCTTACATAATTCATCGGCAGATTCATTCTTTCGCTGACCCAGGCCGCATGGGGGATTCCGGCTGTTGCCGTTCCTGCAATGATGTCTGCGTCACTGAAATTTGTTTTGATCAGTTCTGTCAGCTGATCAGCTGCGAAAGATCTGATTTCAGGATATGACATGATTAACCGGTTGTCACAGTAGATTGGTGATTTTATACCGGATGCCCATGTGAACGGGTTATCCGGATTTAATTCCACTGCTTTGATGTCAAGGAGGTATGCTGCCATTTCTTTATTCATCCGTTCCGCTCCATTCTGTTTTGATTTGCTGATAGCTTTTAACAGGATCTTCGCTTCCTGTAATGGCTCTTCCTACGACGATCGCTGAGGCTCCGAGCTGCGCAGCTTCTGCAGGTGTAGCCGTCCTTACCTGATCGTTTGTGTCTGTTCCGTTTGGACGGATGCCCGGCGTAATATATTTAAAGTCAGAACCAAGCTCACCGATTAAGTGTCTGCAATCAGTTGCTGCACAGACAACTCCGTCGAGGCCTGCCTGTTTAGCAAGGCTTGCGTAATGCAAGACGGATTGAATGAGAGTACTGTGTATCTGCTGATCATTTTGCATCTGATTTTCTGAGGTTGAAGTCAGCTGCGTCACAGCAATAATCTCTGGACGCTTTCCATTAACAGCTCCTTCATCCAGCCCTTTTACAGCAGCCTTCATCATATTGAGTCCGCCTGCTGCATGAACATTTACAAGGTCTACATCCAGTGCTGCAAGCTGCGTCATCGCTTTTTGGACTGTCGTTGGAATATCGTGCAGTTTCAGATCCAGAAAAATTTTATGCCCCATCATTTTAATCTCTTTTACAATGGAAGGACCGCTTTCATAAAAGAGCTCCATTCCGACTTTTACAAAGAGCTGCTCATCAAATTGCTTCAGAAATGTTTTCGTTTCTTCTCCTGTAAAATCAAGCGCGATAATCGGCAGTTTCTCCAACTTTCCAGCTCCTCCCTTTTAAATCATGAATGTGTTCCACTTCCAGTTCATCTAATATCGCAGGAAGTTCATCAATGATTTCCTTACAGACAAATGGATTAACGAAATTTGCTGTTCCAACAGCTGCTGCACTTGCGCCTGCTGAGATAAAATCAATGACATCCCAGGCTGAACTGATGCCACCCATGGCAATAATCGGGAGGTCCGTTACCTGACTCACTTCATACACCATTCTAAGTGCAACCGGTTTGATTGCAGGACCCGACAGCCCGCCTGTTTTGTTCGCAATCACCGGCTTCCCTGTACGGTGATCAAGCCTCATTCCGACAAGCGTGTTAATCATTGTAAGACCATCAGCCCCGCCCTTTTCAACAGCCAGGGCCATTGTTTTAATATCTGCTACGTTTGGTGAGAGCTTTACATAGACCGGTACTTCAGAGACTGCTTTTACTTTTGCTGTCAGCTCTCTCGCAACTTCCGGATCTGTGCCGAATGCGATTCCACCTTCTTTTACATTTGGACAGGAAATATTCAGTTCAAGTGCATGAACATTTCCTGCACGGGAAATATTTTTAGCTACCTCTACATAATCCTCCACCATTGATCCTGCAACGTTTGCAATTACCGGCAGATCATACCCTGCAAGCCATGGAAGTTCAGTGTTCATCACTTTTTCAAGTCCAGGGTTTTGCAGGCCGATTGCATTGAGCATACCTGAAGAGGTTTCTGCTACTCGGGGTACCGGATTTCCAAGTCTTTGCTCGAGCGTAGTTGCTTTTACCATAATAGAACCAAGGAGGCTCAGGTCATAAAACTGACAGTATTCACGTCCGAACCCGAAACACCCTGATGCCGGCATAATCGGATTTTTCAGCTCAAGACCCGGCAGGCTGATACGAAGCTTATCCATAGACTAACTCCCCTTTCGCAAAAACAGGCCCATCCGTACATACCTTTTTGTACAGTTCAGGACCATTTACAGCACACACACACGCCAGACAGGCACCGATGCCGCATCCCATTCTCTGCTCCATTGAAATGTAGCCGGGAATTGATTCAAAAAGTTTTTCAACGGCATTCAGCATTGGTACAGGACCACAGGCATAAAAGATATCCGCTTTTATATTAAACTGTACAGCCGCATCAGTGACAAATCCTTTAGTGCCATATGAACCGTCTGCAGTTGTGATATAGACCGGTCCCAGCTCTTTGAATTTATCTTCATAAAATACTGCTTCAGCGGATTCAAAGCCAAGGATATGAATCACTTTTTTCCCTCGTGCCTTTAGTTGTTTTGAACATTCATAGAGAGGCGGAACACCAATACCGCCTCCAATTAATACCGCCGTTTCACCTTTCACGTCTTCAACAGGGAACCCGCTGCCGAGCGGGCCCATCACATTAATTTCCCCTGTCTGCTGAGCCAGCTCTATTGTACCGGCCCCTGTCGCTCTGTAGATCAGCGTCATCGTCTGCCTTTTTTTATCATAAGAGGAAATGCTGATTGGTCTTCTCAGCAGAGGATCATTTGCTTTATTTACTTTGATATGAACAAATTGGCCGGGCATGGAGATTTCATTGACCAGCGGCCCCTGCAATTCAATTTCATAAATATTTTCAGCAATGATCTTCTGGCTGAGAATCTTCATCTTTTCAACTTTGATCATACAAGTGCCGCCTTTTTAATCGGACTCATTGGTGCCATTGTAAAGTTCATGGATTCCAGTACGCGTAGCATTGCCTCTGCTGTATCGAGTGATGTCAAACACGGCACACCATTTTCAACTGACTCTCTTCTGATTCTGAATCCGTCTCTTGCAGGCTGCTTTCCTTTTGTCAGTGTATTAACAACGAGCTGGATTTCTCCTGACTGAATGCCATCAATGAGCGTTTTACCCTGCTCACCGATTTTATTGATCGGCTCTGCCGGAATACCCGCTTCGTTGAACGATTGTGCAGTTCCTTCAGTTGCCAGGATATGATATCCGAGTCTGTGGAATCTTTCTGCAAGCAATGTACCAGCGTCTTTATCTTTATCAGCTACTGTCAGCAGTACTGAGCCATGATGCCTGATATTCATTCCAGCTGCTGTCAGTCCTTTATAGAGTGCTTTTTCGAGCGTTTCGTCTTTTCCGATTACTTCCCCGGTTGACTTCATTTCCGGTCCAAGTGTAATATCCACACGCTTCAGCTTGGCAAAAGAGAAGACAGGAACCTTTACATATACACCCTCTTTTTGCTCAGCAATTCCAGTCTCATAGCCATGCGTGCTGATCTTTTCGCCAAGGATGGCCTTCATCGCCAGGTTCGCCATCGGAACCCCTGTAATCTTACTCATAAACGGCACTGTCCGGCTTGATCTCGGGTTCACTTCAAGTACGTAGATGTCACCTTTTGAAATAACGTACTGAATGTTAATCAGCCCTTTAATATTTAACCCTTTTGCAAGGCGGATCGTATAATCTTCAAGCGTTGAGATTTGCTCAGCTGTCAAAGTCTGCGGCGGGTAGACAGCGATAGAGTCTCCAGAGTGTACACCTGCCCGTTCGATGTGCTCCATGATTCCCGGAATACATACTGTCTCACCGTCACAGATTGCATCAACTTCGATTTCCTTCCCTGTCAGGTAGCGGTCTATTAATACCGGGTGCTCTGGACTCGCTTTTACAGCTGTATTCATGTAGTGACGAAGCTCTTGCTCATGATAGACAATCTCCATTGCTCTGCCGCCTAATACATACGATGGCCTTACCAGAACCGGATAGCCGATTTCACCTGCGATTACTACAGCCTCTTCTTCTGAAACAGCTGTCTTTCCTTCTGGCTGTGGAATGCCAAGGTTCTTCAATGCTTTTTCAAACTGATCTCTATTCTCCGCTCTATCTACGTCTTCAAGAGATGTGCCAAGAATTTTAACGCCTCTTTTAGCGAGCCCATCTGCAAGGTTAATCGCAGTCTGTCCACCGAACTGTACGACTACCCCTTCAGGCTGCTCAAGATCAATCACGTGCATGACATCTTCAAGTGTTAACGGCTCGAAGTACAGTTTGTCTGAGATCGAGAAATCTGTTGAGACTGTTTCAGGATTACTGTTAATGACAATCGCTTCATAGCCTGCTTCTTTAATGGCCCATACTGAATGAACCGTTGCATAATCGAATTCCACACCCTGACCGATACGAATCGGGCCTGATCCAAGAACAATCACTTTTTTGCGGTTGCTGACAACAGATTCGTTTTCATCTTCATAGGTTCCGTAAAAGTATGGCGTTTCCGATTCAAACTCTGCTGCACATGTATCAACCATTTTATAGACAGGCATGATGCCTTCTGCTTTTCTTCTGTTATAGATGTCTTCTTCAGTCATATCCCAAAGTCTGGCGATTGTCTTATCGCTGAAGCCCATTCTTTTGGCTTTATATAGAGTATCTATTGTACGGTTCTCACTCAGAACTTTTTCGTACTGAACGATGTTATTCATTTTGTTCAGGAAGAAGTAATCAATTTTACTCCAGTCATGGATGTTTTCAATCGTTACACCCATTCGCAGTGCTTCACCGATATAAAATAACCTTTCATCTCCAGCTTTTCTGATTCTTCTCTCTACCCACTCTGCATCGTTTTGTTCAATTTCAAGGTGATAGACGTTGTTTTCAAGAGATCGTACAGCTTTTAACAGTGATTCTTCAAGCGTCCGGCCAATTGCCATGACCTCACCAGTTGCTTTCATCTGTGTACCAAGGTTTCGTTTTGCGGCTTCAAATTTGTCAAACGGCCATCTCGGGATTTTTGTTACTACATAATCAAGTGCCGGTTCAAAACATGCATAAGAAGTACCTGTTACAGGGTTAATCATTTCATCCAGTGTTAATCCGGTGGCAATTTTTGCTGCCAGTTTTGCAATCGGGTAGCCGGTTGCTTTAGAGGCAAGTGCCGAAGACCTGCTGACACGTGGATTAACTTCGATAATATAGTACTGAAAGCTGTCAGGATCGAGTGCAAGCTGTACGTTACAGCCACCTTCAATGCCAAGTGCTCTGATAATTTTCAATGAACAGTTTCTAAGCATCTGATACTCTCTGTCACTTAAGGTCTGTGAAGGAGCTACAACAATTGAGTCTCCTGTATGAATACCGACCGGATCGATGTTTTCCATATTACAGACAACGATGGCATGATCATCTTTATCGCGCATCACTTCATACTCGATTTCCTTAAATCCGGCAATACTCTTCTCGAGCAGGCATTGCGTGACAGGACTGTATTTTAATCCTGAAGTGACAACTTCAATCAGTTCTTCTTCATCGTGGCAAATCCCTCCACCTGTTCCGCCGAGTGTAAAAGCAGGCCGGACGATCACAGGATAGCCGATTTCATTCACAAATGCGTACGCTTCATCAAGGTTATGGATAATTTCGCTCTCAGGTACCGGCTCGTTTAACTCATTCATCAGCTTTCTAAAAAGGTCTCTGTCTTCTGCCTGCTGGATCGCATCGAGCTTCGTTCCAAGAATCTCAACATTGCATTCTTCAAGAATGCCGCTTTCAGACAACTCTACAGCAAGGTTAAGTGCTGTCTGACCGCCAAGTGTCGGAAGGAGTGCATCCGGTCTTTCCATTCTGATAATCCTGCTGATAAAATCTACTGTCAGCGGCTCCATGTAGACTTTATCTGCAATTTCAGTGTCCGTCATGATGGTTGCAGGATTCGAATTCACAAGCACAACACGGTACCCTTCTTCTTTTAAAGCGAGGCAGGCCTGCGTTCCTGCGTAATCAAATTCAGCTGCCTGGCCGATAATGATTGGACCAGATCCAATTACAAGAATTGTTTTAATATCAGTACGTTTAGGCATATTGAACTTCCTCCTCTTCCATCATGTTGATAAAGCGGTCAAATAATTCATTGGCATCTTCAGGTCCGGGTGAAGCTTCCGGGTGGTACTGAACAGAGAAAGCCGGCTGCTCCCGATGTTGAATTCCTTCAACTGTTCCATCATTCAGTGCTTTATGCGTAACGATAAAGTCTGTAGACAGCAGTGAGTTCTCCTCTACTGCGTAACCGTGGTTTTGAGATGTGATCGCAACTTTGCCGCTTGAGAGTTCCTTCACCGGATGGTTGGATCCGCGATGACCGAATTTCAGCTTGAACGTGTCTGCTCCTCCTGCAAGTGCAAGCAGCTGGTGACCGAGACAGATTCCAAAAATCGGAACTGATCCGATCAGCTGTTTTACAGTTTCAACAGACTCAGGTACAGACTTTGGATCACCAGGACCATTGGTCAATACCACACCATCAGGGTGAAGTCTCAGAATTTCTTTTGCTGATGTGTGATAAGGTACAACGATGACGTCACACTGTCTGCGGTTCAGTTCGCGTAAGATTCCGTGCTTCATGCCGTAATCAACAACCACAACGCGCTTTCCTCTTCCGGGACTTGGATATGCTGACTTGGTGGAGACCCGGCTGACCTGGTCTTTAGCCAGCTCTGAGGATTTCAGCTCAGTGATTACCTGATTCACATCAGCATCTTCCGCGCAGATTCTGCCTTTCATCGTGCCGTAACTTCTGATCAGGCGCGTCAGCCTTCTCGTATCAACACCGGAAAGGCCGGGGATTTTCTTTTCATTCAACAGGTCATCAATGCTTGCTTCACTTCTGAAATTAGAAGGCAGATCGCACGCTTCCCTGACGATCAGCGCTTTAATATATGGGTGAATTGATTCAAAATCATCTCTGTTGATTCCGTAGTTCCCAATCAGCGGATAGGTAAGTACGACCATCTGCGCACAATAAGACGAGTCTGAAAGAATTTCCTGATAGCCTGTCATCCCTGTATTGAATACGACTTCACCTTCAGCTTCTCCCATCCAGCCAAAACCTTCACCTGAAAATACTGAACCGTCTTCTAAAATAAGCTGCTTTTTCGTCATCACATTTCCTCCTGCCATACGATTTTTCCTTTACTTACAGTGAGTGAGACAAGTCCAGTCACTCTATGCCCGTTAAAAGGCGTATTCTTTCCTTTAGATAAGAAATTGTCTTTATTAATTTCTCTTTCAGCCGTCAGATCCAGCAATACCAGATCAGCGTCTGCACCGACAGCAAGCTTCCCTGCATTCAGTCCAAATACTTGAGCGGGCTTCACAGACATCCAGTTAATCAGCTGATCCATCGTCCACCGGCCGCTCTGCACGAATTCTGTATATAACAGCTGAAATGCTGTTTCAAGACCTGTTATGCCAAACGGTGCCCGCAGCATTCCTTCAGCTTTTTCAACAGATGCATGCGGTGCATGATCTGTTGCGATAAAATCAATCGTTCCATCTTCGAGTCCTTCGATTAATGCCTGCTGGTCTTCTGCAGCACGCAGCGGCGGATTCATTTTAAAGTTCGCATCCTCACCCGGAATATCTTTTTCATTGAGTAGCAGGTGGTGCGGCGTTACTTCAGCTGTAACTTTAATGCCCGCTTTCTTTGCATCACGAATGACTCTGACTGACTCTTTAGTCGATACGTGACACACGTGATAATGACAATTTGCTGCTTCAGCAAGTAATACATCCCTTGCAATTTGTACTGATTCACAGACTGAAGGAATCCCCGGCAGCCCAAGCTCGGCTGACCGTTTTCCTTCATGCATGCACCCGCCATGGATGAGACTGTTATCCTCACAGTGTGCGACAACTGCCTTATTCAAGTCTGCTGCTCTCTTCATAACTTCAAGCATCTGATCTGCGTTTTGAATACCAACACCGTCATCTGTAAATGCGAATGCCCCCTGCATCGCGAGACTTTCTAAATCATTGATTTCTTTTCCCGCGAGATTTTGTGTAATGGAAGCGTAAGGCAGTACCGGTATGATGGCATCTTCCGTAATTTTGTTTTGGATATGTTGAAGTGTCTCCACGTCATCAGGTACAGGTCGCGTGTTAGGCATAGCGCATACGAGTGTATATCCGCCCCGCGCTGCTGCCTGTGTCCCTGTTTTAATTGTTTCTTTATGTTCGCCACCCGGTTCTCTTAAGTGAATATGGACATCTGTGAATCCGGGAGAGAGGACTTTCCCGTCTGCTTCGATGATCCCCTCGTTATGTAAGGCATCGAGGCTGCCGATTGACTGAATCTTACCATCAGAAACTCTGACATCCCCTTTTCCAAAACCATATATATCTGCACCTTTAATTAATAAGCTCATGTTTTGTCTCCTCTCTTTTTGCCAGTACATATTGAAGCATAGCCATACGCGTCACAACACCATTTTTCATTTGTTTAAAAATGCGTGACCGATCGCATTCAACCAGCTCATCTGCAATTTCAACACCACGGTTCACCGGTGCAGGATGCATGATGATACTGTTTTTCTTCATTTTTCTTTCCCTGTCCACTGTCAGACCGTACTGCTGATGATATTCCTGCTTTGTAAAATTTTCTCCAAAAGCATGCCTTTCATGCTGCACTCTGAGCAGCATGACAACATCGCTTTCTTTTACTGCCTGATCCATATCTACAAATGGGATATCTGTCATTTCCGGATCACGCCATGCAGGAGGTCCTGAAAAGTTCACCTCTGCACCAAGTCTTTGAAGTGCATACGTATTAGATCTTGCTACCCTGCTGTGCCTGATATCGCCTGCGATGGTAACTGTCAGACCTTTAAAACTGCCAAACTCCTGATAGATCGTCAGCAGATCAAGCATGCACTGTGACGGGTGATGCCCCATTCCGTCACCGCCGTTAATAATCGAAAGGGACACTTTGTCTTTCAGTGCATCAAAGTATCTTTCTTCACTATGTCTGATTACAACAACGTCCACACCGATTGCTTCAAGCGTTTTTACTGTGTCATAAAGCGATTCACCTTTACTGATTGAAGCGGTTCCGGCATCAAAAGAAAGGACATTCATCCCGAGCTTTCTCTGTGCCATCTCAAAACTGCATTTCGTTCTTGTACTGTTTTCAAAAAACAGATTGGCTGCATACAGGTCAGGCTTTGGAAGTGGCTGATGGTTCTGAAGCGCCTCAGCCTGATGAAGCACTTTATAAATGTCTTCTACTGTCAGTTCGTCAAGTGTAAGAAAATGCATGTGTGAACCCTCCCTGTGAGTTGTTTTAACCATATAAAAAACCGCTTTTTGAGAGGAGGCTCAAAAAGCGGTTTTAGACAGACTGATCCTGTCAGAAACCCTTTTGAAAGCCTCTCTGGACTTCATTTAAAAGGATTGTTATGCGGCTTTATTTTCATTAAAAAGCGTTTCTTCTTCTTTCTTGCGGCCAGGTAAAATCAGGTTCAGTGCGATTCCGATAATTGCTGCGAGCGCCATTCCCGGTAAAACGAATGTTTCGCTGAACTGAACGTATGCGCCTCCTACTCCAATAATCATAATGACAGATGCGATGATCAGGTTTCTTTTATAAGCGAAATCCACTTTTGCTTCAATCAGCATTCTAAGTCCGCTTGAAGCAATAATGCCAAAGAGCAGGATTGATACACCACCCATAACAGGTGTTGGAATCGAGCTGATCAGCGCGGATATTTTTCCGATGAATCCAAAGAGAATCGCTAGAACTGCTGCGCCTCCTATCACAAACACACTGAAAATTCTTGTGATTGCCAGTACACCGATATTCTCACCGTACGTCGTATTCGGAGGTCCGCCAATCATTGAAGCAATCATTGTTGCAACACCATCGCCGAGTAAAGAACGGTGAAGCCCCGGCTTTTCCAGAAAGTTTCTTCCAACTACTTTACTGACAACCATCTGATGACCGGTATGCTCTGATAATGTCACAATTGCGACTGGGACCATGATCGCAATGGCTGTCCATGAGAACTCAGGTGTGTAACTTACAAATGGCATATACAGTTCAGGTACAGCAAACCAAGGTGCATCAAGCACAGGCTGGAAGTTTACAAGCCCTGCAAAAAATGCGGCAATGTAACCCCCTGTAATTCCAACAAGAACCGGAATCAGTCCAAAGAATTTTTTAAAATATATTGATGCAATGACTGTAATGGCTAGAGTGATCAGCGCTACTGTGATATGTGTTCCGCTATAGATAAAGTCAGCAGGATCTGCAAGCGGATTTTCGTACATCGCCATATTAACAGCAGTACCGGCAAGACTTAGACCAATCACGATGATGACCGGGCCGACCACAACCGGAGGCAGTATTCTCATCAGCCAGTTCACACCGAACTTATAGATCAGCATGGCTACTGCACCATATGCAAGCCCCGCAAAAAATGCACCAAGCATCGCAGCCTGAGGTCCTCCGAGTTCAGTGGCTGTGATAATCGGGGCAATGAATGCAAAGGATGAACCAAGATAAGCGGGAATTTGTCCTTTTGTGATAATCAGATAGGCAATTGTACCAAGTCCGCTTGAAAGCAGTGCAGTACCCGGACTTAACCCGACAAGCATCGGTACGAGCACTGTTGCACCAAACATAGCGAATAAGTGCTGTAGGCTGAGTGTCAGCCATTGGTTTAATTTCGGCTTTTCTTCTACATCTAAAATCGGTTTAGCAGTTTGTGTATTTGTCATTGAAATTCCTCCTAATAAAAAACGCCTCTTTGCCGAGCGCATGGCAAAGAGGCGCCAGAAGATAGTCTGATCTCCTGTAGTCTCCTTCGCCAGCCTCTCTGGACTGCATTAAAGGATGTTTATTTGTTTATTGTAACCTGTTCAAACTGATCTGTTTCCTGCAGTTCAACGCTGATTTTCTCACTGCTTGATGTCGGAATGTTTTTGCCGACGAAGTCAGCTCTGATCGGAAGTTCTCTGTGTCCCCGGTCAATGAGGACGGCCAGCTGAATCTGAGTAGGTCTGCCGTTATCCATAATGGCATCCATTGCTGCTCTGACCGTTCTTCCTGTGTAGAGCACATCATCTACTACAATCACTTTTTTATTGTTGATATCAAGTGAAAGATTTTTACTGTGAACAACCGGTTCACCAGTTGTATGTTTCTTTTCAAGATCATCACGATACATGGTAATATCCAGCTCACCGACTGGCACGGTTACCTGTTCGATTGACTCGATTTTTTCTTTCAGACGCTCTGCAAGATGTATGCCCCGTGTTTTAATCCCAACGAGTACACAGTCTTCGACGCCTTTATTCCGCTCGATGATTTCGTGGGCGATTCTTGTCAGTGCCCTTTTCATCATCTGCTCGTCCATCACGACTGTTCCAGACATGTCATCATTCTCCTTTATGATCAGGATACTGAGTTATAAAAAAACCCTCCCGGCTTATGAGCAGTCGGAAGGGCAGAAATATCCTGTAATATTCGCTAAGCCTTCCCTGTCTCTCTGGACCGGATTAAAGGTTTCAGTTATGAAGTTGTTCTCATTCTAATCTTTCTTAACCGGATTGTCAACGTCATTCCGTAGTTTTTCGACAAACTCATCAAAGCTTGCCGGAGCAGGTGCAGTGAATTCTATATATTCTTCAGTCGTCGGGTGCACAAATCCAAGCACTCCTGCGTGCAGTGCCTGTCCATTTAAGTCAGGCGTTTTACGTGGTCCATATTTCGGATCTCCCGCAAGCGGATGTCCGATATATTTCATATGAACGCGGATCTGGTGTGTACGTCCGGTTTCAAGAATACACTCTACCAGTGTAAAGTCCTTAAATTTTTCTATTACGTTAAAATGCGTGATTGCCTGCTTCCCGCCATCAACGACAGTCATACTCTGACGGTCTTTTTTATCCCGTCCGATCGGCGCATGAATGGTGCCTGCAGTGTTATCGAGGACACCATGTACAACAGCCGTATATTTTCTCGTTACCGTCTTATCAACCAGCTGCTGAACGAGTTTTTCATGTGCTGCGTCATTTTTAGCGACCATTAATAAACCTGATGTATCTTTATCAATTCTGTGGACAATGCCGGGACGCATAACCCCGTTGATGCCTGAAAGGTCTTTACAGTGAGCCATCAGACCGTTTACCAGGGTACCTGAAAGGTGACCTGGTGCCGGGTGGACGACCATTCCTTTTGGTTTATTAACGACGATGACATCAGCATCTTCATAATAAACATCCAGGTTCATTTCTTCTGCTTCCACATCAAGCGGTTCCGGGTCAGGGATTTCGATCTGTACTTCATCTCCCGGTACGCTTTTATAATTCGGCTTTGTTTTAGCGCCGTTTACAGTTACGTTACCTTCTTTGATCCATTGCTGCACCTGCGTTCTTGACCAGTTATATTCAAGTCCCGCGAGCACTGCATCTATACGCTTGCCTTTTTCATTCTCCTGTATCAAGTGTTGAATGTTTTCCATTTTTCTTCCTCTTTTCCTGCACTTCTTCTAAAATCATCTGAATAAACAGCATGATTACACCGATTGTCAGTGCCGCATCTGCAATATTAAAAATAAAATTGAAGAATGTCAGCTGTACAAAGTCCACAACTTCCTGCCTGAAGATACGGTCAATAAAATTTCCAACCGCTCCGCCAAGCAATACCATCAGACTCACACTGAACAATTTATTTCCTTTAGCATGTTTGTAATAGTAATAAAGAATTCCTGCGATTACGGTCAGTGTAACAATATAAAAAAGCCACATCTGTCCCTCAAGCATTCCCCATGCCGCACCTGTATTACGATGCGAGGTCAGGTAGAAGACACCGTCAATCACATTGATCGATTCCCCTACTTCCATATTCCGGACAACCAGCCATTTAGTCAGCTGGTCCACTGCGATAATAAATAAAGCCAGCAAATAATAGATCACTTGTCTACCTCCGTTATCTCGTTGCAAACCCTTAAAGTATTGTAGCATAATTCAAAGACTTAGACATGATTACAGAAGATGTTTCGTAAATAGTTTGGTTTTTAACAGGACAACGTCCGATTTTGGCTCATTTACCGAATAAGAAAAGAAGACAGGAATCAAGCTAGCTTGAATTCCTGCCTTCTTTTCTTATTCGGTACTTTTCAAGCTCCGCTTGAAAAGCCAAGCCCGCAGGCATGGAATGAGTCAAAATCTATGCACTCTCTAATTAATAAAGCTGCCGGCAATGTAGCCGGCAGCCTGAGTGGTATTATTCTGCAGTGACATCTGCGTAATGTTCTTTTACGACAGATGCACATCTTGTACAAAGAGTCGGGTGATCGCTGTCACTGCCAACGTCAGTTGTTACTGTCCAGCATCTTTCACATGTTTCACCTTCAGCTTTTTCAACTGCCACTTTGTGACCTTCAAACTGCATCGCCTTTTCAGGGGCACCTTCTGAAGTTGAAAGTTCAAAGTCAGACACAATAAACAACTGCTTCAGATCTTCATTTACTGAAGATAGAAGCTCATGCGTCTTTTCATCAGCATACAGCGTTACTTTAGCTGCAAGTGACTTACCGATCAGCTTACTGCTTCTTGCTTCCTCAAGCGCCTTAAGCACATCATCTCTCACATCAAGGAACGCATTCCACTTATCAAGCAGCGCCTTTTCATTTTCATACGTTGCAGTTTCCGGCATATCAGTCAACTGAACGCTTTCTTCTGTCACACCAGGAATGAATGACCATACTTCATCTGCAGTATGTGAAAGAATCGGTGACAGCAGCTTAACTAGTGACACAAGTGATTCATACATGACTGTCTGCATTGCACGACGATCCGGATGATTTGCTGCTTCGATATATAAAATATCTTTTGCAAAATCAAGATAGAACGAGCTCAGGTCAGTCGTACAGAAATTATTGACCGTATGGTAAATTGAAGCAAACTCATAATTTTCATACGATGATGTAACTGATTTTACTACCTGATTCAGACGAACCATCATGAATTGATCGACTTCTCTTAAGTTCTCAAATGATACCGCATCTTTTGCAGGATCAAAATCAGCAAGGTTAGCTAACAGGAAACGCAGAGTGTTACGCATTTTACGATATACCTCAGCAACCTGCTTCAAAATCGGATCAGATACACGTACATCCGCCTGATAGTCAACTGAAGCTACCCACAGACGCAGGATGTCAGCACCAAGCTGATTCATCACTTTTGAAGGTAAAACTACATTACCGAGTGATTTACTCATCTTACGGCCGTTGCCATCCAGGGCAAATCCGTGACTTAACACACCCTTATAAGGTGCTTTACCTGTCACAGCAACACCAGTTGTCAGCGAAGAGTTGAACCAGCCTCTGTACTGGTCACTTCCCTCTAAATAAAGATCTGCAGGACGCTGCAGGTCGTCACGGACTGTCAGTACGGATTGGTGGGATGAACCACTGTCGAACCATACATCCATAATATCCTGTTCTTTTGTAAAACGGCCATTAGGACTGCCTTCATGTGTAAATCCTTCAGGAAGAAGATCTTTCGCATCACGCTCAAACCAGATGTTAGAGCCATGTTCTGCAAACAGATTCGACACGTGTTCGATCGTTTCTTCCGTAATGATTGCATCTCCATTTTCTGCGTAGAATACCGGAATCGGCACACCCCATGCACGCTGTCTTGAGATACACCAGTCACCGCGGTCACGCACCATGTTGAACAGTCTGGTTTCACCCCAGCCCGGGATCCACTTTGTATCTTTTACTGCCTGCATTAATTCATCTCTGAATTTATCAATCGAAGCAAACCATTGTGCAGTAGCACGGAAAATAATCGGCTTTTTCGTTCTCCAGTCATGCGGATAGCTGTGAGTAAAGAACTCAAGCTTTAACAGTGCGCCTGCTTCTTCAAGTTTTTCTGTGATTGGCTTATTCGCTGTATCATAAAACAGTCCTTCAAACCCAGGTGCCTCAGCTGTAAATACCCCGCGGTCATCAACCGGGCAAAGAACATCTAGCCCATATTCTTTACCTGTGATAAAGTCGTCTTCCCCATGTCCAGGTGCAGTATGAACACATCCTGTACCAGCATCAGTTGTGACGTGTTCACCAAGTACCACAAGTGATTCACGCTCATAAAGAGGGTGCTGTGCAGTTACATGCTCAAGGTCAGAACCTCTGAATGTATCAGTAACTTCTGCCTTCTCCCACTCCATTGTTTCCTGAACTTTTTCAAGCAACTCTTTTGCAACGACAAACTTTTTACTGCCAGTATCAACCGCTACATACTCAAGATCCGGGTGAAGTGCGATTGCAAGGTTAGCAGGAATCGTCCATGGCGTTGTTGTCCAGATGATGAATGCAGTGCCTTCATCAAGCTTGCCTTTCCCATCTTTCACATCGAATGATACATAAATTGAAGGAGAACGCTTATCCTGATATTCAATCTCTGCTTCTGCTAATGCAGACTCACTTGAAGGTGACCAGTAGACAGGCTTTTTCCCTTTATAGATATAGCCTTTTTTCGCCATCTCACCGAATACGCGGATCTGTTCTGCCTCATATTCAGGGTTCAGTGTGATATACGGGTTATCCCAATCGCCACGTACGCCAATACGCTTAAACTGAGTGCGCTGATTATCAATCTGCTGCAGGGCATATTCCGCACACTTTTCACGGAATTCTGCTACAGTCATTTCTTTACGCTTCACACCCTTATTTGTCAGTGCCTGCTCAATCGGCAAACCGTGTGTATCCCAGCCTGGGACATATGGAGCCTGATATCCGCTCATTGATTTATAGCGCACAATAAAGTCCTTTAATACTTTATTCAGCGCGTGACCCATGTGAAGATCTCCGTTTGCATATGGAGGTCCATCGTGCAGAACGAATAGTGGACGGCCTGATGTTCTTTCCTGAACTTTTTTATAGATGTCCATTTCTGCCCATTTTTCCTGCATATCCGGTTCACGGTTCGGCAGGTTTCCACGCATAGGGAACGCTGTTTTTGGCATTAATAATGTATTTTTGTATTCCATTTTTTCTCCTCCTGTTTATAAACATGCTTAAAAATACTCGCGCTGTTAAAGGTGGCTGCCCGATTTCCGCTCCAGGGGGAACGCTTTCCGCATGAGCCGTCTTTTGGCTCCGATTCAATCGGACCTCCTCAGCGCGGGGCGCTTGCGGGGTCTCACCTGTCACGCTTCTCCTGCTGGAGTCGTCCCCCTTCCGCTCCAATCACCAGCTGTGCAAAAACAACATTTGACTTTAACAAAGCCAATACAATAAAAAACTCCCCCATCCCTGGTAAAGGGACGAGAGAGACTGTGCTTCACGCGGTACCACCCTTATAGAAAAAGCTTAGACTTTTTCCACTCAAGTAACGGTTAACGCTGTTACACGTTCAGACTTACTCGGCTTCAGTCTGAAAACTCAGGGGTGATTTTCTCAAGTGACTCCGTACCGGGCTGGCACCATCCCCGGTTCGCTGAAGACGGATCATCACAAAATACTGTTCCCATCATAGTTGATGAATCATATAAGTGCATATACAAGATATTTCATTTTAACAGTTTAATTATAGTAACATAAAGCTTAAACGTCAATCTTTCTTAATCATGTTCAGGTTCAAGACTTTTCAGCTCTTCTGTATCGAGGTCGTACTCCATCAGTTCGTCCCAATCATCATTATTGATCAGATCAAGCTGAGCTTCTATCAGCATTCTGAATCGTGTACGGAAGACTTTTGACTGTTTCTTAAGGTCTTCTATCTCGAGGGCGATTTTTCGCGCTTTTGTGAGTGATTCATTCACAATCCTGTCAGCATTTTTTTCTGCCTCTTTTACAATCAGTTTTGCCTCTTTATTTGCATTACGCTTTACTTCTTCAGCTGCTTCCTGGGCCACGACAATTGATTTGTTGAGTGTTTCTTCAATTGTAGTGAAGTGCCCGAGCCTTTCTGTATGGTTATTCAGTTTTTCTTCAAGTTCCTTTTTCTCACGCAGAACAAGTTCATAATCTCTCATCACGTGGTCAAGGAATTCATTTACTTCATCTTCATCGTATCCTCTGAATCCCCGGCTGAAATCTTTATTATGTATATCAAGCGGTGATAACGGCATCATCTGCACCTCCAAAACTTTTTGTCTCTATTATCCATTATACTGATGATTCGACCTTTTGTGGGAAAATCCTTTTAATTCTTTCATTATGATTGCAGGAAATAAAAATTGAGTCTGATTTTTTCCTTTTTCGTCATACCGCTTCGTTCCCCGACCCTCATTCTTCCATGCCCCCTGACTGAGATCATATCCCCCTGGTCTAATTCGAAAGAAGTTTTCTCTTCCTGCCTGAAGTTAACTTTTACCCTTCCTCCCTGGATCAGCAGCTGGGCTTTTTGACGTGAAAGATTTAAGGAACTGGCAATCACCGTATCAAGTCGCATAGAGGATACAAGTACATTTTTTTCACTCCACCTGTTTTCCGGCTGAATGATATTTTCCCATTTCTCTTCGGTTACATTCACTTTAGCCTTTCCTGCCTGGATAAAATTCATCATAAGAAAATCTTTCATGTCTTTTGATGTAATGATTTGAATACTGTCTTTCGCAGCGAGGATGTCTCCAAGTGCTTCTCTTTTAATACCAAGCCCCATCAGAGAGCCCAGTATATCTCCGTGAGTGAGCTGTACAAATTTTGAAGGGAAGCCGACATCGAGCAGGGAGAGCTCAAAATCCTCTTCAGAAGGAATTAAATATTCAGGGTAGATGAATGCTCTTTTCCGTTCACTCTCATCAGTACCGCCATCAAATGATGCTTTTATTTCACCTGCTGACCCTATGATCGACTGAATGATGAATTGCTGCCTTGGATCAAGGAAGTGGGTCAGCCTTGGCGCATACTTAAATTCAACATCCTGTTTCCAGTCCAGCACCTGATCGATAAATCCTTTTTCTTCTTCCCGGAAATGCTGATATACTGTCATATTTGTCAATCCCTTTCTATACAAGAAAGCCCGGTGACAGCCACCGGGCCTTGAATGATTATTAAAACATACGAATAAGCAGTTGAAATAACTGTCCCAACCCGCCAATTGCCAGGTTAAGCGCGATGATCGCTACCAGCGGGGAGATATCAATCATGCCAAGAGGTGGTATGATCCTCCTGAAAGGCTCGAGATAAGGCTCACAGATCTTTGCGAGAATCTGACCAAAACTGCTTTCTCTGGCATTTGGAAACCATGAGAGCAGGATATAAATAATTAGTGCATAGCTGAAGAATGTTAATAACATTTCCAGCACCTGATATATTGAAATTAAAACACTATCCATGCTGCTTTTAACCACCCATCATGTTAATCTTCTTGAATTAAGTCTGTGATATTTCCACTGACTTCTATATTATCAGGCGTGCATAAAAAGATATCAGTGCCGACCCGCTGAATGTCTCCGCCGATTGCATAGACGGTCCCGCTCAGAAAATCCACGATTCTTTTTGCCTGATCTTTACTGATACGCTGGAGGTTCACCACGACTGCACGGTGACTTTTCAGGTGATCGGCAATCTCCTGAGCTTCAGCATACATTCTCGGCTCCATTAATACCATTTTCGAAGACTGCTGAATGCTTTGAAGACTGACCACATTCTGTTTTTGAGAAGATTTTTTAATACTTCTCGGCTCTTCAGGTGTCTCTTCTGTTATTTCCTCTACGTATTCCTCTTCTTCACCAAAGAAAAAATCTTTAAATTTCGTTTTCATCCCCATAATACGGATTTCCTCCTTTATTCTCCGACGAGCGAAGATCCGATTCTTATGTAGGTAGCTCCTTCTTCAATGGCTATCGTAAAGTCATTTGACATCCCCATTGACAGCTCAGTGCAGGGTGCGTGCTGCAGATTTTTTGCAGCGATTTCCTTTCTGAGCTCTGCCAGCTGTTTGAAACAGCTGCGGATCACCTCTTTATCTTCAGTCAGCGGCGCCATTGTCATCAGGCCAATTACCTTTATTTTATCATAATTTGCGAGTTCTTCGACAAATTGTGAAGTATTTTCCGGAGAAAGTCCATGTTTTTGTTCTTCTCCTGACACATTTACCTGAATAAAGCATGGGACCTGTTTTTCAGCACGCTTTTGAATTTCCTTTGCAAGCGAGATCCGGTCCAAAGAGTGGAGAAAATCTACTTCGTTAATCACATTTTTAACTTTTCTTGATTGCAAAGATCCTATATAATGCCAGTTCACATCTCCACTGATAGTTTCACTTTTTTCTTTGAATCCTTCAGGACGGTTCTCACCAAGGTGGACAAGTCCTGCATCAACTGCCTCCTGGGTTCTGTCATTACTTACATACTTTGTAACTGCTACAATATTAATATCGGCAGTATTTCTTCCGGCACGTTCCGCTGCTGCCTGAATATCTTTATTAATTACTTTCAGCTTTTCAGATACTTTCAATGCTATTCTTCCCTCCATCCGATCACAGCAGACATCCTGCCTGTTTTCCCCTGGTCTCTCCGGTGTGAGAAAAACAGATCTTTATTGCACGATGTACACATTTCGCTTAACAATATATGTTCATCCTTTACACCTGCTGACTGAAGAAGCTTTCTGTTCAGTTCAGGCAGGTCAAGCTTATATTGATCAGTTCCTGTCTGTTCATAAATTCCGGGCGCTTGTGAAACTTCCACAGGCAACTGGCTGATGACTTTATGGTCAACTGTGTAACAGCATTTGCCGATTGAAGGACCAATCAGTACGTGGACTTTATCTATGCAGACACCAGCTTCATCAGCCTGTCTGATCATTTCACCGCTAATATTCTGAACGCTGCCTTTCCAGCCTGCATGTGCAACGCCCGCGAATCCTGTTTCCGGTTCAGTAAAATAAATCGGCACACAATCCGCAAACCCAAGAGAAAGGCCAAGCCCCTGATCAATAGTCCAGAGGCCATCTGCAGCTTTTACCGCTTCATTATAAGATTCAGTACCCATTCCGGCATGACGTGCAGTCACTTTCACTACACGGGTACCGTGAATCTGGTCTGCAAATATCCATTTATTTAGATCCCAGCCGCTGCTTTTTGCGACTGTCCGGCGATTTTGGATGACATCTTCCTGATGATCCTGAACATGTAAACCAGTATTCAGCGTTGAAAAATGTCCGCTGCTGATACCACCGTTTTTTGTTGTGAAGATTGCAGTCAGGTTCGGGAACCTTTTTTTCCATAAAGGAGATTCCAGAAATATATTTGATTGATCAGCAACCATTTGCATGTATATCAAACCTTTCTGTCTGTTCAGAGATTCAATAAGAGTGTACCATAAATCCTTAAAAATCTCCTTATTTGATGAGTGTCTCCTGATTGAAAGGGTGTCTGACTAAGATCACATCGTTACCGATCTTCGCTACATCTTTCCACATGATTTTTACTTCTTCTCCTTTGCTGAACCAGCCACCTGAGGAATGCAAGATAAAAGAATCAATCATGCCGGTTTTAACATTCAGGTCTATATCAGCGATTAACCCCAGTTTTTTTCCATCCGTTATAGATACAATATCCTTTGATTGCAGATCAGAAATTCTCATCATCTATCTCCTCCCTGCTATATCATATGCAGTTGACTATGCTTTACGAAACTTTTACGACACTGCAGTGATTTTAAACACAGCAAAAAGCCGGGGCAGCCCCGGCTTTTCATAAAAAATATTTATTCATCTGCTTAATGGCCCCTTTTTCAAGACGGGAAACCTGAGCCTGTGAAATTCCGATTTCCTCAGCTACTTCCATCTGGGTTTTCCCATTGAAGAACCGGTTTGTTAAGATCAGTCTTTCGCGATCTTCAAGATCATGCATCCCTTCTCTGATTGAGAGTTCTTCAATCCATTTTTCATCACTTACCCGGTGGTCCTTTACCTGATCCATTACATAAACCGGATCTCCACCATCCTGATAAACCGGTTCGAACAGGGATACCGGCTCCTGGATCGCATCAAGTGCAAAAACAATATCTTCTTCAGGTATACCTGTGCGCTTTGCTATGTCACTGATTTTTGGTTCCTTAGAAGTTTCAGTAATAAGCTCTTCTTTGGCTTTAAGTGATTTGTAGGCAATATCCCGAAGCGACCGTGATACGCGGATCGGGTTATTATCTCTCAGGTGCCTTCTGATCTCTCCAATAATCATTGGAACTGCGTAGGTTGAGAAACGCACATTTTGGCTGAGATCGAAATTGTCAATCGATTTTAATAGCCCGATGCAGCCAACTTGAAACAGATCATCCGGATTTTCGCTTCTGTGACTGAAACGCTGAATGACGCTTAAGACAAGTCTGAGATTGCCATAAACAAGTTTTTCTCTTGCTTCATTATCGCCACTTTGAAAAGCAGAAAAATACTGTCTCATTTCTTCATTTTTATAAATTGGAAGTGAAGAAGTATCAACACCACAAATTTCAACTTTCCGGGACATGAGATTTTCCTCCAGTCGGGAGTAATTGTTCTCGTTCAGTATGTCCCTGCACATGAAAATTATGCGGTCGCGCTATAAAGGAAAAGATTGGTTTTACACCAGTTTCGCCACTTCTCTTTGAAGCCTTTTAATAATTCTTTTTTCAAGTCTCGATATGTAGGACTGTGAGATGCCCATCATATCGGCTACATCCTTTTGGGTATGCTCTTTACGTCCATTTAGCCCAAAGCGTGATTCAATAATAAACGTCTCTTTTTCATCAAGAATATTGAGCGCCTGATATAACAGCACTTTATCCATTTTTTCTTCAATTCCTTTTATGATCAGATCATTTTCTGTTCCCAGTACGTCAGATAATAATAATTCATTTCCATCCCAATCTGTATTCAGCGGTTCATCAAACGAAACTTCAGATCTCAGTTTGCTTGTTCTTCTGAGATACATCAGAATTTCATTTTCAATACATCTTGAAGCATACGTGGCAAGCTTAATGTTTTTTTCAATATTGAAAGTGTTAATCGCTTTTATCAAACCAATTGTTCCGATACTGATCAGATCTTCAAGGTTTACTCCGGTATTTTCAAATTTTCTTGAAATGTATACGACAAGTCTGAGGTTCCTTTCAATCAATAAAGATCTGGCCTGCTCATCTCCCTGTGCGAGCCTCGCGAGAACTTTTGCTTCTTCTGGTCTCGCAAGCGGAGACGGGAGCGCTTCACTGCCACCAATATAATGTATTTCTTTAGCTTTTAACTTTCCGGTAACCTGCACAAGCCATAACTGGACTTTCTTTTTAGCATCCAATAAGTTCATTCATACAGCACCCCTTATATTTGATAACAATGAAGCATCTGCAGCGGATTTAGCAGACAGTGACAGGAACGGTCTACATAATGATTCTCCAGACTGAAAATAACCGGGATTTTCTCGAAAACATAGTGGTCCTCATCTGTACGTACTTTGATAAGGTCACATTCAATGCTGATGAGAACGTCGCATTCTTTATGGACTGACTTAGTGGGAATATAATTGATTTTCTGTTTCCACTCTTCAGGACAGTCTGACTCTTTTTTTACAAAACACAATACTTCATCAGGAAGTAAATATTTAGCAACAGAATAGTCTGCAAACATAACCGGTTTTCCTGAAAACGGTGTAATGAGTGCATTGCCTGAGTCGAGATACCCATTGCCGGCCCATATTTTTTCCCCGAGTGTCAGTTCCACCTCATAGATATAAGATTGTTGCGCAGAAGAGCTGCTGATCTGCCACGAAACTCTCCCTGCAAGAAATAAATGAATAAATAAGATCAAAAATAGCAGAGCAAGTCCCGAAATAGGGGTTGATACAGACAGCAGACCTTTCATAAATGAAGCCAATGACCCTGAAGAAAATAAAAACAAACATAATGATGCCGTGTGAAGCATAATCTGTTTTCTGATCGAAGCCTTTACAACTGCAATCATGAGAACAGGTGCAATGACTTTGATGAATTCAGAACCACTTTGCAAAAAGTACCATTCAAGACCCGTATACATAAGTAAGACCAGACATGCAGTGTGCACCTTTAACTGAGTTTTTAACAGCCGGTTCAACGTAAACAGTAAAATCAAACCTCCGCCAATATTGACGATCAGCAGATACTCGATATACAGAGTCATGATTCCTGTCCTCCCGATAACCACATTCTACAAACTCAGCAGCAGTGAAACTTGTCAGTTCCTATTAGGAGTTCAATATTTCGTGGGATAAATTACGTCATCAGCCCACAAAAAAAGCCCGGCTTAAGTAAGCCGGACTTCGTGTTATCCTCTGCGTCTGTTGCGGTTACGCAGGAAGGTTGGAATATCTAAAGTATCTTCAACAGGCTGCTGATTACGCGGCTGCTGCTCGGCCTGAGGAGCTTCCTCACGCTGATGATGCTGTTCACGTACAGGCTCTCTCTCACGTTTTGGAGGCTGAGGCTGCTGTCTTACCTGGCCACCCATCTGAGGACGGGCAGGTTTTGACTGATTATGCGTTTCACTGAATCCTGTTGCAATGACTGTAACCAGAATTTCATCCTTGAGATCTTCATCAATGACTGATCCAAAGATCATATTTACTTCCTGGTCCGACGCGCTTGCTACAATATCAGCTGCTTCCTGAACTTCATAAAGACTCAGGTTTGTACCGCCTGTAATATTCATCAGCACACCCTGGGCACCATCAATCGCTGTTTCAAGAAGCGGACTTGAGATCGCTTTTTTAGCAGCTTCAGATGCACGATTTTCTCCTGATGCGATACCAATACCCATCAGTGCTGAGCCTTTATTTGACATGATTGTCTTAACGTCTGCAAAGTCAAGGTTGATCAGACCCGGAACTGCGATCAGATCAGAAATACCCTGAACACCCTGACGAAGTACGTTATCAGCCTCACGGAATGCTTCAAGCATCGGCGTGCTCTTATCAACAATTTCAAGAAGTCTGTCATTAGGAATGACAATCAGTGTATCCACTGCTTCTTTCATCGAACTGATACCGCCTGCTGCCTGTGTGGCACGCTTGCGTCCTTCAAATGTAAATGGACGGGTTACGACTCCGACTGTCAGGCTGCCAAGTTCTCTGGCAATCTGTGCGATAACAGGCGCTGCACCAGTACCGGTACCGCCTCCCATTCCGGCAGTAACGAATACCATATCTGCACCTTTGATCGCCTCTTCAATCTGTTCACGGCTTTCTTCAGCTGCTTTTTTGCCTACTTCCGGATTAGCACCTGCTCCAAGACCGCGCGTCAGCTTGCCGCCGATTTGCATTTTGATTTCTGCTTTGGAAAGATTAAGTGCTTGTGCATCAGTGTTAACCGCTATAAATTCTACTCCCTGAACGCCGTGCTCAATCATGCGGTTAACAGCATTGTTTCCGCCGCCGCCTACACCGATGACTTTGATCGTTGCCAGGGAATCAACATTCGTATCGAAATCTAACATCGCAAATCCTCCTAATTCAAAATTACTTCCCGGAACTTCTATTCAATAGGCTCTGTTAATTTTGGCTGGTGATTTCCGCTCCAGGGGAACGCTTTCCGCATGGGTGCGCCGGTTTGTGGCGCCATCCCGCCTCCTCAGGCTTCGCCTTGCGGGGTCTCACCTGTCCGACTTCTCCTGCTGGAGTCGTCCCCTTCCGCTGCAATCACCAGCTGTGCTAAAAAATATTTAACTTTAACAAAGCTATTCAAAAAAGTATCCAAATAGTTTTTTAAATCTGCCCTCTTCATTTTTCTGCTTTGGCTTTTGCTGCTTAGGTGCTGCTTCCTGGGACTTTTGTTTTTTAGGTGCATAATCATTGTGATCAAATTCTGATGCAGAAGGCTGTTTGTCAGCCTGTCCCTGCAGCTTGGCATGTTTGTATGCATATTTAATCAAACCGACTGCCGTCGTATACTGCGGCTCTCTGACCCCAATATAATCCGGCACTGCAACTCTAACCTGGTTTTGAAGCACTGCCTGTCCGAGTTCAAGCACGCCAGGCATGGCCGCAGAACCGCCGGTCAGGACAAATCCACCAGGTAAATCATGAATATTGAGCCTTTTCAGTTCATTCAGCACTAATTCAAACATCTCTTCCATTCTGACTTCAATGATATCAGATATTTCAAGCTGATTAAATTGCTGGTGCTGATCACTCCCGATAATAGGCACACTGAACACTTCATCCTCAGAGGCATAATCATAAAAAGCATGTCCATGCTTACGTTTGATTTTCTCAGCATCATCAGTTGTAGTTCTGAGACCGATCGACAGATCTTTTGTAATATGTTCACCGCCTGCTGGTACAGTTGAAGCCGCAATCAGGTGACCATGTTCAAATACTGCGATACTTGTTGAACCGCCACCAATGTCAATAATAGCTGTGCCAAGGTCCTGTTCATCTTTTGACAGGGCGATCGTGCCGGATGCAAGCGGTTGAAGAAAAATATCAGCGACTTCAAGCCCGGCTTTTTCAACACAGCGTAAAATATTGTGCAACATTGTCTTAGAACCAGTCACGACTGTACCTTCAAGCTCCAGTCTTACTCCGATCATACCCCGTGGATCCTTAATTTCGTCCAGTCCGTCTACAATAAACTGACGGGGTACAATATTAATTAACTCCCTGTCAGGAGACATCGGCATGACCTGTGCCGCATCTAAGACGCGCGCAATATCCTCATCACGGATTTCTTTGTCCTCTGTAGAAACTGCCACTACTCCATGGCATGGCTGCAGGGCGACATGATTTGCCGGTATACCTACAATTACATTATGTATTGAAAGACCTGTCATCCGCTCAGCCTGATCTACTGCTTTCTGGATTGACTGTACAGTTTCATCAATATCAACAATTGAACCTTTTCTGATTCCTTCAGACTCAACATTTCCGACTCCAATAATATTAACTGAATCCTGGACCAATTCTGCAATAACTACTTTTACAGAAGATGATCCTATGTCCAGACTGACATAGTACTCGTTGCTGCTCACGTGTGGCACCTCCTTTAAACCTTTTAACTTTGTTTTCAATCATTCATTATTTTTCAGGATTTCATATTTATAAACGCAACTACAAAAGTTAGCATTCTTGCAGTTTCATGGCAGAAACCTCAATAGGTATAGTCTACACCAATTGAGATACTCAGAAAAGTAATAAATGACCGATATTACTGACAAATTCATACTTTATTTATCTTACTCTTCTGAGTCTCCCTCAATCACACCTGCACGATTATCCAGCGAGTCATCAATATCTTCTCCGGCAGTGTCTACTGCCGACTCATCCGGCACATCTTCCCCACTCTCATAAGCACGGAAATAAGATCCTACTTCCAGATCAATCACGCCTTTTACGTCAGGGTCGAGCTGACTGACGATAGATGGATAATGTGTCATCTTCTCAGCTAGCGTATGAATCACCGCAGTCACTTCAAAACCATCATTCATATAGAGCGTAACTCTTCCTGAATCAACCTCAGATGGAGTATGGTGCACTTCAGAAATGGAATTCAATACGTTTCCCGGAAGGTCTGACAAAGCGGATGCAAGATCATTTAACACAGTACCCTGCCTGAAACCGTTCAGAACAGGTGCGCTAAAATCGATATCCTGCACTGGTTTGGGGTCACTGATATAACCATTTTCGTACACTGTACGATATTGCTGGCCTTCTCTGCTCAATGCAACTTTTTCAAATTCTTCAATTGTTACTTCTACACCTAATGGAAAATCCCTTTTAACTTCTGCGTTTCTGATTATTTTATGATCAGTCAGTTTTTTTTCAGCATTATCCAGATTTAAAGTCCAATAAGCGTCTCCTGGTGAAATTCCTGCTAGATCCACAACAGCATCATCAGATATCCCGCTGTTTCCATTCACCTGAATATCCTGAACTTTACTGTAGGAAGACTGGAAATACAGTACAATAATAATTAGGAAGACGAATAGCAGAACAACACCGACTAAGCGCCTGTTCGCTCTTTTCCGCCGGCGCTGTCTTAACTGCGGTACTCTGTCTTCAAGTGAGACAACCGGCTTGCGTTTCATTCATTTCACTCCAGTCACGCGATACGAGCCGCAAACGACTCTTTTTGAATCTACCTTTATACTACACTATTGAAAGCTGATAACATACAGAAACATGCTTAACGTCATGAAAATGTAAAATACCTACTTTCCTGTATAACGGCTGATATTTAACAAAATTCCAATCATGCAGAGAACCACCATCAGTGATGATCCGCCATAGCTGAAAAACGGCAGGGTGATACCTGTGACAGGTATTAACCCAATCACAACTGAAATGTTGATCGCACTTTGTAATCCAAGTGAAATGACAATCCCTCCTGCCAGCATTTTACTGAATGTATCAGGTGCTGCTACTGCAATCAGAATGCCTCGCCAGATCACTGCAGCAAACAACAGAATAATCATTATACTTCCCGCTAAGCCAAGCTCTTCTGCAGCAATGGCAAAGATAAAGTCGTTTTGAGGTTCAGGCAGATAAAAATGCTTCTGTCTGCTGTCTGAAAAACCTGTGCCGAAAAGTCCCCCCGGGCCGACTGCGTATAGTGACTGTATCATCTGAAATCCCGCTCCAAGCGGATCCTGCCACGGATCAATAAACGAATTGATTCTCTGCATTCTATATGGCGCAGCTATGACCAGCCCTGCAAACCCTGCCACTCCTGTCCCAAAAAGAAAAACAAAGAAACGGATACTGACCCCTGCTAAAAATAACAGTGACATGCCGCTTCCTGCAAGGACAGTCCCGGTTCCAAGGTCCGGCTGCAGCATAACGATGCCAAAAGGCAATAAAATAATCAAAATCAGAAAAGCTGTCTGCTTTAGAGTGAGTTTTTTCCGTGATGAACTGATTAAAGCTGCAGTCATCATTAATACTCCTGCTTTCGCGAGCTCTGCAGGCTGAATTGATATTGGCCCTGCGCCGATCCAGCTCTGAGAACCGTTACGCTCAAGACCAATTCCCGGGATCAACACAAGAACAAGCAGAATAATCGAAATCAGGTAAATGACAGACGCATGTTTACGCCATATGTGATAATGTATTTTTGAGATGATGACCATCGCTATGGCTCCTGCAACCAGATACAAGGCCTGTCTGAAAGAAAAAAAATGGGCATCCCCAAAACGGTCGAATGCCCATACACTGCTTGCACTATCAATTAATAAAACTCCAAAAACTGAACAGCACAGTACTAAAGTAAACAGCAGACGATCCATGACACTCGTCCCTTCAGCGTATTTACTTCAGCTTATTCACTTCATCAATAAATATGTCTCCCCGCACTTCAAAAGTCGGGTATTGATCCCAGCTTGCGCATGCTGGTGATAAAAGGACAACATCTCCACTTTCTGCACTTTCTGCTGCAGCATGAACAGCATCTTTTACATCTTTCACACTGATGATGTTTTCCACACCACCTGCTTTTGCAGCTTCAGCCATCTTGTCTGCCGTTTCACCAAATACAACTGCCGCTTTGACATTCGACATTGACGCTGACAATTCATCAAAGCTGTTTCCACGGTCAAGCCCCCCGCATAACAGGACAGTTGGACCTTTAAATGCATCAAGTGCACTCTGGGTAGCCAGGATATTTGTTGCCTTGGAATCATTATAGAACTTAATCTGATTCCACTCTCTTACAAACTGTGTACGGTGTTTTACACCCGCAAATTCCCCGAGTACTGCTCTGATGCTTTCATTTGAGACACCATACAACTTTGCTGCACCGATTGCAGCCATAATATTCTCAAGGTTATGTCTTCCTGGCAGTACGATATCTTTAAGTCTTACGACAGATTCACCATTCATGAAAATCTGTTCACCGTCAGTTGATATACCTTCTGTCATTAATCTCTTCGTTGAAAATAGTACCTTTTTAGCTCTTGTATGCTGAACAGCATCCATGAGTTCTTCCTGATCAGCATTGACAATTAAATAATGGTTTTCTGTCTGATTTTTAGTAATAGCAGCTTTTGCTTCCACGTATTCCTGTTTTGAAGCGTGATAGTCAAGGTGCGCATCATATATGTTCGTAATGATTGAAATTGCCGGTGCGAACTGTCTGATCCCCATCAGCTGAAATGACGATAATTCAACGACCATTGCTTCACCAGGATGTGCAATCTGGGCTACTTCACTGGCAACAGTTCCAATATTACCTGCGACATATGATTTTTTCTGATCTTTAGAAATCATCTCATGAACCAGTGTCGTCGTTGTCGTTTTTCCATTCGTACCGGTAATACCGATGATATCTGCTTCACTGATCTGATAAGCAAGTTCTACTTCAGTGATTACAGGCAGACCCTTTGCAATAGCACCTTTAATTAGTGGATTTGTATAAGGAATGCCCGGATTTTTCACGATCATTTCAAAACCTTCGTCGAGAAGTTCAACCGGATGGCTGCCGCAAATTACTTTTATTCCCTGATCAAGCAGCTGCTGTGCGTCCTTATTCTCAGAAAGGGGCTTCCAGTCATTAACTGTAACAAATGCCCCCAATCTGTGAAGCAGAAGTGATGCAGCGACTCCACTTTTTGCAAGTCCGACTACCAGGATTTTTTTATTTTGATACCCTTTATAATTGATCATCAGCCATACACTCCTATTAGAACGCCCATCACACCTGCTGCAAGACCAACTGTCCAAAAGACGGTAACGACCTTCCATTCTGACCAGCCAGTGAGTTCAAAGTGATGATGAAGCGGACTCATCTTAAAAACTCTTTTTCCAGTTGTTTTGAATGAAGTAACCTGAATCATAACTGATAAAGTCTCCAATACGAAAACAATCCCAATCAATAAGAGCAAGATTTCCTGTTTTGCAAGCAATGATACGGTTCCGATCGCGCCACCAAGAGCAAGTGAACCTGTATCACCCATAAATACTTTTGCAGGATGGGCATTAAATAGTAAGAACCCAAGCAGCGCCCCGACAGCTGCCATACAGAAAATTGCCAGTGCCAGTTGTTCCTGCTGCCAGGCGATCAGCGCAAATGCACCAAATGCAATGACTGCAGTTCCTGAAACAAGCCCGTCAAGTCCGTCTGTCAGGTTAACAGCATTCGAAAATCCGACTAACCAGAAAATAACGAATGCGACATATAAAATGCCAAGATTTAATTCAATTGACGTAAATGGTATTGCAATGATTGACGAAAAATCATTAGCGCTGAAAACAATATAAAATATAATTGCAATCACAATTTGTCCCAGAAGCTTCTGCTTTGAAGTTAAGCCAAGGTTTCTCTTTTTGGCTACTTTAATGAAATCATCTAGGAATCCAAGGATGCCAAAGGTAATTGTGACCATTAATAATAGAAAAGTTGTCACGGAAAGTACACCGAAGATCGCGCTGACTGCTACCGTTGCAATCGTCAGTGCGCTCAAAATAATTAAACCGCCCATTGTTGGCGTACCGGACTTTTTCTGATGGGATTCAGGTCCTTCTTCCCTAATACTTTGTCCAAATTTTAATCTTCTTAAATATGGAATAAATACCGGAGCTGCCGCTGCGGAAATTCCAAATCCAACTATTGCTGCCCATAGTACAGCCCATAATGACATCTTGCTTCCTCCTAACAAATCGTTCCAGTTTATTGTACTGTTTATGTTGTATGCTGACAATCTCTCATTTTATCATAACCACAGTGTTTAGAGCGGTAAAGTTTGTTACATTTTTAATTTCAGGACAATTGTTATACTGGTGAACAGAAAAAAACTGAGACGAATTTGTCTCAGTTTTTATAAAGGTTTATGACTAAACACCCTTCACCTGTAATTCCCTCAGTATTTCTTCAGCTACAGACTTATCATCAAAAGGGATTTTTTCATTTTGAATGATCTGATATTTTTCATGACCTTTTCCTGCAATAATGACAATATCTCCGGGAGTTGCCTGACTGATCGCCTCGCTGATGGCCGCTTTACGGTCTTCAATCACTGTGTAGCAGTCACCAGGCACTCCCTTTTCCATATCCCTCAGAATTTTTTTCGGATCCTCACTTCTCGGATTGTCTGAGGTGAAAATGGCATGATCCGCATACTGACACGCAATTTTTGCCATAACCGGACGCTTGGCACGATCTCTGTCGCCGCCGCAGCCAATTAACGTAATCAGATTGTTCGGATTCATCCTGTTTGCTGCCTGAAGGATATTTTTTAAGCTGTCAGGCGTATGGGCGTAATCCACAATCACTGTAAACGGATGCTCATGCCTGACAATTTCAAAACGTCCGGGTACCCCTGAGATTTGCCCGAGACCTGAGGCAATCTCCGGCAGAGAAATTCTATTTACAAAACCTACTGCTGCTGCAGCCAGCGCATTATAAATATTAAAAATACCAGCTAATTTGATAACAACTTCAGTATGACCCAAAGGTGTTCTTAATACAAAAGAAGCAGATTCTTTTTGAATATTTATATTTTCAGCATATATATCAGCATCACTGCTTAGACCGTACGTTAAAATATGAGCAGATGTAACTGATTCTATCTCTTTTGAAAATGGATCATCGTTGTTCAGAACAGCAAATTTTGGTGATGATTTGACGTGTGAATGACCGAGCTGGGAGAATAGCAGGGTTTTTGCCCATTTATAATTCTCCATTGTTTCATGATAGTCGAGATGGTCCTGTGTAATATTCGTAAATACTGCAATATCAACATCACACCCGAACATTCTGCCCTGAGACAGACCATGGGATGAAGCTTCGAGAACTGCAGCCTTCACTCCTGCATCTCTGTAATCTGCCAGGGTCTGTTGCAGTAATAAACTATCAGGAGTGGTATTAACGGCTTTTCTCACCTGGTTCCCCTGTTTCATATACAGCGTGCCAATCATACCGGTTTTCATACCGGCAGTTTCAAGTACACTGTGAATCATATGAGTAACGGTCGTTTTTCCATTCGTACCGGTCACACCGATCACATTCAGATCGAAACTCGGATAATCGTAAAAATAATTGGCAAGATATGCAAGTGCATGCCTCGGCTGTTTAACAATAATCTGCGGCACCGGCAATTCGTACTCAGTATCAGATATAATAGCAGCTGCACCATTTTCGATCGCTTTTTCTATATATAATCTGCCGTCAGATTGTTCACCTTTAATCGCTGCAAAAAGGGATCCGTTTTCAACTTCCTGATGATGATGACACAGCTTCATGATCTCAGGGTCTGATTCAGGGCCTTTTATCGTATAAAACGGGAGGCAGCCTGACAGCTCTGAAAGTCTCATATATTCAACTCCTCGAACAAATCTTATACTGCTATATTACCTCATAGGTCGAAAGAATGCTATTGACCAGTGAAGATTCGAAGTGTATTCCCTTCTTCGAGTACGGCTCCCGGTTCTGGTGATTGTCTGATTACTTTTTTGCCATCCCCTTTAATATCGAGTTCAATCGGAAGGTTCATTTCAAGCAGTTCACTTTTTGTCATACCAGTTACATCAGGGACTTTGACTTCAGGCGGGTCTAACCACCTGACTTCTTTTTCAATTTGTTTTGTTCTTCTTTCAACACCCATGGCATTTAATGATTCTTCAATGATTGTACCTACGATCGGTGCAGCAACTACACCTCCGAATTGAACTGTATTTTTAGGGTGGTCAACTGCAAGGTAGACCAGCAATTCCGGATCATCACTTGGAGCAAAGCCTATAAATGAAACAATGTAACTGTCTTTCATATAGCGGCCATCTTCGACCTTTTGTGCAGTACCTGTTTTCCCGCCTACACGATACCCATCGACAAAAGCTCCTCTTCCTGTACCCTGTGCCACCACAGATTCGAGTGCTTCTCTCATTTCAGCGGATACATCTTCAGAAATAACTTTTCTTTTTGATTTCATCTCTACTTCGTGAACGGTTTCACCCGTATTGGAGTCAGTCCATTTCTTTGTAATCGTGGGAACTGGAAGATGACCACCGTTTATCACAGCCGAAACAGCTGCCGCCTGCTGGATCGGAGTGACTGAAACCCCCTGTCCAAAAGCGGTGGTCGCCTGTTCAACAGGCCCCATATTTTCCGGCTTAAATAATATTCCGCTCGCTTCACCTGTCAGATCAATACCTGTTTTCTGTCCAAATCCGAAATCATGAATATAAGATAATAACCTGTCTTTACCAAGTCTGTTTCCTAATTCTATAAATCCAGGGTTACATGAATTCTGAACGACCTCCAGAAACGTCTGACTTCCATGGCCTTCTCTTTGCCAGCAGTGAAGCTTCACCCCGCCTACTTCCACATGACCGCTGTCATAGAACTGCTCGTTTTCAAGGTCTACAAGTCCTTCTTCAAGCGCTGCTGCAAGTGTAATAATTTTAAAAGTTGATCCTGGTTCATACGTTCTCCAGATCGGTAATACTCTGTTATAAATGTCCGGAGAGAACTGCTGATAATTAGATGGGTCAAAGTCCGGCCTTGAAGCCATTCCCAGAATTTCACCTGTCTTCGGATTCATAGCAAGGGCTAAGATCTGATCTGCATCATATTTTTCCTGTGCATTCGTCAATTCACGTTCAAGTACATTCTGCACGTTCAGGTCGATTGTTAAGTGCAGGTCCATCCCGTGTTCAGGTTCCTTGTTAAATGAACCTGACTTTTCCATCTCTTTACCTTTCGCATCCGTGAACAGGCCGGTTGCTCCCTGAATGCCATATAGCTGATCGTCATACAGCAGTTCGAGTCCTGATAATCCTCTGTTATCAACCCCAATAAATCCAAGCACATGTGAAAGCATCCTTCCATGAGGATAAGCACGCTTATAGTCATCTGCAATATATACTCCCGGAAGTGATGCCTCTTCAAGCGCTCTTACCTGATCAAATGAAAGCTTCCTGCCTTCCGGGTGCAGCTTTTCAATCGAGCCTTTTCTGTTTACAAACTCTGCTGCTTTTTCCTCTGGCATTTTCAACACTTTGCTTAATAGTGCAGAAGTCTTTTCACGGTCCTCAATCTGTTTGGGTATGATGAAGAGACTTGGCGCGGACTCATTTAATACAATGGGTTCACCGTTTCTGTCAAAGATAGAGCCGCGTTCAGGTTCTAACGGTAATTCCCTCGTCCAGCTTTCAATTGCTTTATCATATAATTTTTCATGGGAAATGACCTGGACGAAAAAAAGTCTGATGATCACGACAAAGAAAATAAGCAAGAATAAGGCAAACACGACCAGTAGTCTCTTCTTAATTAACCTCTCTGAAAAATACTGCACACTGTTCCCCCTGTAGTAAGCTATATTCACATCGTATGTCAGGATTTTTCAGGTATGCAAAAAGCCTTTTCTGAAGTGATCAGAAAAGGCTTTTCATGTTTCTAATTCAGTCCTGCGGAAGTTCGCTCTCTTCTTCAGGCTGGCTTAATCTTGTTCTTGTTTCTTCAGGTGTTTCAAATTTTACTGTGAGCGGCTGGTCCTGTGTAATGATTGTATCTGCGGTTACATTCTGCTGAACTGCAAATCCTGCTCCTGTGGCATTCAGCTGAAGATCCGCAGCTGCTGCAGCTTTAACCACGTCTCTATACGACCAGCCGGTCAGATCAGGTATTGTTAAGTCCCCATCTGTAACCAGAATCAGCTTTTCACCTGCTATTAAGTCAGTGTCAACAGCTGACTGGCTCTTAATCACAGAGCCGGTGCCGAGTACAATGACTTCAAGACCAGCTGCTTCGAGCTCTTGTCTTACATCTGATACATTTTGATCCGTATAGTCTTTTACGGATACATTTTCTTTTACAGGCGCTTCAGCCGGTTGAATATTACGGTATTTTAAGCTGTTCAGCATAACAGAATTGAACACTTTTGATACCGGAACAGAACCAATTTCATCAAGTGGCAGAGCGGGCTGCTGAACCCCGACATATACGATCAGCTCCGGATCATCAGCCGGTGCCATTCCCATAAATGAAAACAGATAATTATCTCTGCCTCTCATATATCCGCCTGTATTTGGATCAGGAATTTCAGCTGTGCCGGACTTTCCTGACACTTCGTATCCAGGTATACTGAATGGCTGTCCGGTACCCACCTCACTCGTTATTGTAGAAGCCAGATACTCTCTTACTTTTGCTGCAGTGTCAGCTGAAATCGGCTGTCCGCTTATTTCCGTTTCTCCTTCATATACTGCTTCACCAGTATCAGGGTTAACCACTTTGGAAAGAACGTAGGGACGCTTCATTTGCCCGTCACCTGCAATCGCGGTTTCTGCCTGAATCATCTGCAGAGGCGTAACAGTTGTACCCTGACCAAAAATAGTCGTCACTTTTTCAAGCGGATAATTATATAAAATTTGACCGGGTGCTTCATTAGGCAGGTCAATTCCTGTGATTTGACCGAACCCAAAGTCATCCAGATAATTTCTATATACGTCGTCTCCCATTAATTCGAGTAGTTTTGCAAATGCTGTGTTAGAGGACCGCTGTACACCTTCGAGATAACTGATGGTTCCCCACCCTACATTATTGTGATCACTAATTTTTTGTCCCAGTACGTCATATGATCCTGACTGATAGGTAGCATTTGGATTAAACACTCCTTCTTCTACAGCCGCCGCTAGTGAAAAGGTTTTAAATGTAGAACCAGGTTCAAAAGTACTCTCGACAATCTGGTTATACCAGTTATCACTTAAGCCTACACGCGTATCAGGGTCAAACGTTGGACGCTGGCTCATCGCAAGGATTTCACCGGTCTTGGCATCAGCAACTACTCCGAACATATTGCCGGGGTTATATTCTTCAGATACCTGACTCATTGCGTCTTCTAAGAATGTCTGAATTTTTTTATCAATCGTTAAATATACGTCATGGCCATCCCGGGCTTTTTTAATCGCCTCTTCACCGCCAGGAAGCAGGTAACCTCTTGCATCAGTCTCAAATGAAAGTTCACCGCTTTTTCCTTCAAGAAAGTCATTGAGATTTTTTTCTATCCCCATTTTACCAATGGTCTTTACCATGCCATCGTCTGTTGCTTCAGGCTGGGCGTATCCAATCAGATGAGATGAGAAAATACCATTTGGATAAAATCTTTTCAGGTCCTGAAGAAAGAATATACCCGGCAATTTTTCATCTTCTATCTGCTGCTTAATTTCCAGTGGGATATCTTTACCCTCAGTACCGAATTCAACCTGTTTTCTGTCAAGTGTAAGAATATCGAGGATTTCACTCTCTGTAAGGTCCAGGTACTGTGATAGTGTTCTTGCAGTCGATTCAGGATTCATGACATGACGAGGGTTTTCTTCATTTGTGGTCAGATTTTCATCCAGTACCGCTACGATTTTATAAGTCTGCGTATCTTCTGCAATGACTTCCCCGTTACGGTCCAATATTTTCCCTCTTTCAGCTTCAAGAATCTGGCTTCTTGCATACTGCGCCTGAGCCTGGGCTGCAAGATCTCTGCCTTCTGCTTCTCCTGTGATCTGTAAAGTCATAAATCTTACAACTAAAATGAAAAAGAGAGCACTAAATACTGTAAACAGCAGGTAGGCTCCCCAATTCTTTTTCAATTTCCTCATGGCTGCTGCACAACCTTAACATTTGAATCATTCAGCGTCAGTCCGAGTTCTTTTGCTTTTTCCCAGACACGCTCATATGTACTCATCTGACTCACCTGAATTGTCAGGTCATTATTCACATTTTCCTGGGTCACAATGTTGGATTCTAGTTGCTGAATCTCTTTATTTGTATTATAGATTTCAGCCTGGGCAGTAATGATTTGAAGACTCGCAATACACACGAATGCAGCAAAGATTGCAGCGATCATTTTTTCACCAAGTGTAAATGCGGACGTCCTTTTCTTGACTACTTTTTTCTTTGTAACCTGAACAGACTGCTTGTGCTCAAGATTTCTTGCAGAGTTCATCATTCTATTTCCCCCATTTCGCTTTTATCTGTTTTTCTCTGCTATTCTAAGTTTTGCCGATCTTGAACGGTTATTATGTTCAAGTTCTTCATCACTTGCTGTGATCGGCTTTCTGGTAATCAGCTTTAATTCAGGTTCGTACCCTTCCGGAATCACCGGCAGACCAGGTGGTAATTCCGGTCCTTTTGCAGCTTCTTTAAACATTGTTTTACAGATTCTGTCCTCTAAAGAATGGAAGGTAATGACGCTGATTCTTCCCCCCGGATTCAGCATCCCGATTGCCTGTTCAAGCGACTCCTCGATGACACCAAGTTCGTCATTTACTGCAATTCTAATTGCCTGGAAAACTCTTTTGGCAGGGTGTCCGCCTTTTCGTCTTGCTGGTGCAGGTATTCCATCTTTAATACATTCAACAAGCTCTGCCGTCGTTTCAATCGGCTTAAGTTCACGCGCAGCTTCGATTTTCCGGGCGATCTGCTTAGAAAATTTTTCTTCCCCATATCTGAAAAAAATTCTGACCAGATCTTCAAAAGGCCACTCATTTACCACCACTCTTGCTGTCAGAGGTGAAGTCTGATCCATCCTCATATCAAGCGGTGCATCATGATGGTAGCTGAATCCTCTTTCAGGTGTGTCCAGCTGTGGAGATGAAACACCCAGGTCATATAAAATGCCGTCTACTTTCATAACACCGCGCTCATTCAGCTCTTCCTTTAAATGTCTGAAATTCGATTGAATAAATGTCACTTGACCTTTATAAGGCGCTAGTTTCTGTTTTGCATGTTCAATGGCTGTTTTATCCTGATCAAAACAATAAAGATGACCTTCACTGGATAATTGGGATAATAAATACTCACTGTGTCCTGCACCGCCAAGCGTACAGTCTACATATATACCGTCCTTTTTAATATTCAGTCCATCAACTGTTTCTTTCAAAAGGACAGTCGTATGATCAAACATCCTTGCCACCTCAACACTTTTTAAATTCTATAAGTCAAAATCAATCAGGTTTTCTGCAATTTCTGCAAATGATTCTTCGGATTCAGACAAGTAATCGTTCCAGACCGCTTTATCCCAAATCTCAATTCTTGATGAAACCCCGATAATCATACATTCTTTTTCAATTTTCGCGTAATCAATTAAATTTTTGGGAAGATTAATTCTCCCCTGCTTGTCAATCTCACATTCAACTGCACCGGAAAAGAAAAACCTGGCAAATGCTCTTGCATCCTTCTTCGTTACAGGAAGTGAACGGACTTTCTCCTCGAGACGGCGCCATTCATCCATAGGGTAACCAAATAAACACTGATCCAGACCTCTTGTAATCACAAAAAGATCTTTAACATGTTCACGGTATTTTGCAGGGACAATGATTCTCCCTTTTGTATCGATTGAATGTTGATACTCCCCCATGAACATCAGGTTTCCCACCTCTCAAAATAAATGTACCACAGTCCCCCACTTTGTACCACTCGTTTCTGATATAATAACACAACTGTAATATTAAAGAATAAAAAATAAATGAATTTTCTAAAAACAAAGCTCAAATCAATCTCATTCCAATAAAAAAGCTGTCCGGAACATTGATTCCGGACAGCTTTTTCATCAGATATAAATAATATTATGTTTGTGATTAAATGCTGCTTCTGCTTTTAGCAGATCGCTCATGAAAGTTTCTCCATAGCGATTAATATAATAATATATATTCCAGATCCGCTCCTGGGGGCCGCCTAGTGGCCTGAGAGCGTTTTGCACTCTGTCATATCTTCTCAGTACATGACCATGCTTTTGACTGATAGACTGATCAGATTTCATCTGCAGAAACGTCAGCTGCTTCAAATGAAAGCTCAGGTTCTTCTCTACGATCTGATTAAAAGCAGGGTCATATTCGTTAGAGAGCTTCTTAATCTCTTCATATTGAAGAGCGAGCTGTTTCTCCGTTTCCTGAATCACTGATCTAAGCGACTGATCTTTCACTGATTCAAAATACGCTGTTTTTTCTTTTTCTAATCCATTTGAGATAGCGTGTTCAATTTCTACTCCAAGCTCCGCTGCATCCTGTTCAATATGACGTTCCACAATTGTAAAGTTGAGTCTCGGCACAACAGGCGGCATGTAGAATCCGGCTTTCTCAAAACCCGTTTTCAGTTCAGCCCAGTAAGCAATTTCTCCGGGCCCGCCAATAAATGCAAGCGTCGGAATCAGCCATTCCTGCATCAGCGGTCTTGTTACAACATTGTTGCTGAGATCCTCAGGAGAATGTTCTGCTGCATCCATGATGTCTTTGAAGCCATAAGACCTGCCATCTTTATCATAAAAAGCATTATCTTTATAAAATAGAAGCTGTCTCTCTCCATCTCTTCTGATAAAAAGGTTTGCTGCATCTTCCTCAAGCTCAATCATTGGAGAAAATCCATCCTGCTTTAACAACTCCTGCTGCTCTAATACTGACCGGTTGATTTCCTGATTCTGTTCGATCAATTGCTTGAAAAATGAGGATTCAAGTTTTCTCAGTTCCGGATCAGCCGCATCCAGCACCAGCAGACCTGTATCTTTAAACAGATCCATAATCAGCCAGGCAAACATTTTTGATATATTTGTACAGTCTGCAGCTGCTCGATATAATTTTTTCTTCAGATCTACAGTATAAGATGTCTCACCAAATTCTGATAGCACTTCGTTAATCCATGCTTCCATCTCTGAATGACTATAGCTAATATCTGACGCCATCTTTTTAGTCAGCACCCGCTCAGGGTAACCCTTTTTAATCAGTTTACCTTCAGATTCAGTATAAACATGATTAATCTCAAGAAAATCGTGGTCTTCTCCAGCAATCCAGAAAATCGGGATCACTTTTCTTCCAAGTTCTTCAGATTTTTTTTCAGCAAGTTTTATAATTGATATGACTTTATGTATTGAATAAAGCGGTCCGGTTAACAGACCGGCCTGCTGTCCTCCAACAACTGCTACCCCATCACCTTTTAAAGCATCCAGTGAATTAGCAGTCTCCCGGGAAGAAGGGAGATTTCCCATAAATGATTCAATACAGGCAGCAAGTTCATTTCTCATAAAAGAACGCTGATCCAGATCAGTCAGCCGTTTTTTAAAATCATGACGGTATGAATAATGGAAATGTTTCATTGTATTTGAAGATTCTTTTATATACGCCGAAGCGAAAGGCTGAATAGCCGGAAGGTCAAATTGTTTTACGAGCATCTGAAATTCTCCTTTAATCCGCATTAGTCCACTGTCAGTATACCATCCGCTTTTCGAAAGCCGAAAGAATATTGCTCGCTAAAGCAATGATTCATAGATCGATAACACAGTTCCGGTCACAATAAGTGCTATATGCAGCAGGAAGAATACTAAAAAAGAAAGCCGCCACGTACTTTTAATAATATGTGAGATGGTGAAGTCATCCTTTTTACTTCTTATATAAAATGCAGTAAGGATTCCGATAGCGGCTACGATTAAGCAGAGAACCCAGAAAATTGATATCTTCCATATAAAAAGAATGAGAAAGTATACTGATCCGATTAAGAATGGATTTGTTGCACTGATACCGGAAGAAACAGCCAGACGGTGCCTTGATGATATTTTCTTAACAATAATAAAAACAAGCAGATAGATCAGATAAGGTGCATATAGCAGTATGCTGAGAAGGTTTGCTGCAGCAACCATTAATTTTTCTCCTTCCTTTCCTGAATGGCAAGAATAGCATTTTCAAGAAATGGTATAATCAGGGGCTTTACCTTTTTTTCTTCAGCGATTTTTGTAGCGTAGCCTGTCATTGCTTCAATTTCTGTTTTTCTGCCAGCTTTTATATCAGAGAGCATCGATGATTCGTTTTCTGCAGTTTTCATACATAAATCAAAAATATCATCCAGCCTGCAGTGTGTGACCGCTTCAGGAAAAATGAACATAATTTCGCTGTAAAGTAACTTCATCATTTCTCTGTAACGGGCATTAGCTTCAAGCTCACCATTTCTCACATTAAATAACGCTGTCAACGGATTGATCATGAGGTTTTTAATTAACTTAACTGTCAGCAATCGTTCATAATCAGCTTCGAATACAACCGGAAACTCAGTTCTGTTACAGGCGATTAAACGATCCGCCAGTTCGCTGTTACCCCTGTAGCAGGCAACACGCCACCAGCCAATGCCATTGTGCTGATAGGTATGACTGTTCAGCTTTTTTGAACCGTGCTCCACTGTACTGACAAAAATATGTTTGTGTGGGATTGAAGAGAGATATGTAAGATGCGACATGCCGTTTTGCAGGAAGATCAGTGGAATATGATCAGGTACCCGTCTTAAAGCAGGTAAGATTTCATTTAAATGATACTGCTTAACTGCAATGATTACTGCTTCTGATTCATTGAAAGTTGTTTTATCTATTTGGGAAGCTGCTACTTTGACTGCCTGGCTCTGTGGTGCAGTTACACCATTCTTATTTAGAGTGTGGGCCTGTTCATCAGATCTAGTGCTTATATGTATAGAATGACCGCATATTTGTAATTGATGAGCAAAAAGGAGTCCAATTGACCCTGCTCCTATGATATTTACCCGAATAATGATCACTCCTTTTTATCTAGTTTATCAGACAATGCAGGTGAAATAGCATCCTTTTTTTAATAAAATCAGCTGAAGATTGGCTGATTACAGTTGTATAAAAATAATAATAGCCCCTGATATCGCAATTCAGAAGAATACCGCCAGAAAACGCTTCTGGCGGTAAGTGTGTTATACCGGATACACCGGGTGTTTTTTTGGCGGCATCGGAATGGTTTTTGAAGCGTAGTACTCAAAGCGGCTGATCAATACATCTCTCAGCTCATCAGGTTCTACAATATCGTCAATAATCAGTTCTGATGCAAGTCTGTATATATCGATTTCTTCCTGATACTCTTTGTGCTTTTCCTGTGCAAAAGCGATTTTTTCTTTGGGATCTTCAATGTCCTGAATTTTATTCGAATACACTGCATTGACTGCAGCTTCAGGTCCCATTACTGCGATTTGGGCAGACGGGAGTGCAATACAGCAATCCGGTTCAAAAGCAGGACCTGCCATTGCATATAATCCTGCACCGTACGCTTTTCGTACAACTACAGAAATTTTTGGCACAGTCGCGGAACTCATCGCAGAAATTAACTTTGCACCGTGACGGATGATGCCTGCCCGCTCAACCTTTGTCCCGATCATAAAGCCAGGAACATCAGCAAGGAACAATAACGGAATATTGAACGCATCGCACAGCTGTATGAACTTTGCACCCTTATCAGCTGAGTCTACAAATAACACGCCTCCCTTTGCCTTTGGCTGATTGGCAATGATACCTACCGGCTTCCCGTTCATTCTGGCAAAACCTGTGATCAGTTCAGGTGCAAACAGCTTTTTAATTTCAAAAAAACTGCCCTCATCGATCAGTGTATCAATGGCATCATACATGTTAAACGGCGCATTCTGGTTTGCGGGGATCAGGCCTGATAATTCTTTATAACTTTGTTTCGCCCGCGCTTCTTTTACCGGAATCTCACCTTCGAAGTTTAAAGGAAAATAGCTTAAGTAATTGACCGCATGTTCAATCGCTTCCTCTTCATCTTTAGCAAGGACATCACCACAACCACTTACTGAGCAATGCATCCTTGCGCCACCCATCTCTTCAAGTGACACTTTTTCACCGATGACTTTTTCAGCCATTCTCGGTGAGCCGAGATACATGGATGCATTCCCCTCCACCATAATCACGATGTCACAGAATGCGGGGATATATGCACCACCGGCAGCTGAAGGTCCAAAAAGAAGGCAGATCTGAGGGATCGTCCCTGACAGCCTCACCTGATTGTGGAAAATCCGTCCTGCACCGCGGCGGTTTGGAAACATATCCAGCTGATCAGTGATTCTTGCACCCGCTGAATCCACCAGATAAAGCATTGGAACACGCAACTTTTCAGCTGTCTCCTGAATGCGGATAATTTTTTCAACCGTTCTCGCGCCCCATGATCCGGCTTTTATCGTTGAATCATTTGCCATAATACAAACAGGACGCCCTTCAACCAGTCCGGTACCTGTAATGACACCGTCAGCAGGAAGGTCTCCCGCATTAAAGTTTGCAAACATTGCATCTTCCTTAAAAGAACCTTCATCTACCAGATGCTCTATTCTTGTACGTGCAAACATTTTCCCCTGTTCGCTGAGTTTTTCATGATACTTAGGCTTCCCGCCTTTTTTAATCGTATCCCTTGCTTCTTTCAGCCTGTTTTGAATTGTCTCAGATTGCATAATCCCTCTCTCCTTTCCTGATTATTCAAGTACGAGCAGTGTGTCACCTTCATTTACAAAATCCCCTGCGTTTACCTTAACCTCACTTACTTTACCAGCTGTTTCTGCTTCCACGGGGATCTCCATCTTCATCGATTCAAGCATCATTACAGCCTGACCATTTTCAATTTCATCTCCCTGATTGACCAATACCTGCAGAACTGTTCCTGCCATTGTTGAAGTAATCTGTGTCATTTTCATCATTCTCCTTTAATTTTCGTTAATGTTTGTGTGTGGTATTTCCCGTCCATGAATTCAGCTGAATCAAGCACGGCTTTATGAACAGGTATATTTGTCTTAACACCCTCGACTTTTATTGAATCGATTGCCTGTCTTGCCTGACTGATACAGGACTGTCTTGAATCCGCAGTCACGATAAATTTGGCGATCATCGGGTCATAATACGGTGTAACTTTATTTGTTTCTTTGTATCCTTCATCCACTCTGATCCCTTCACCCTCAGGAAACTCAAGTTTTTCAAGCGTGCCAGGTGAAGGGTAAAACGTTTTCGGATCCTCAGCATAGATTCTGAATTCAATTGAATGGCCCTGCTGCTGAATATCCTTCTGACTGTGAACCGGGATCTCTTCGTTAAATGCAGTCAGGATCTGCCACTCTACAAGGTCAATTCCGGTCACCTCTTCAGTAACTGGGTGCTCAACCTGTAAGCGTGTATTCATTTCCAAAAAGTATGGGTTCTCATCTGCATCGAGAATACATTCAATTGTTCCTGCATTTTTATAATTCACTGCTTCAGCAGCACGGACTGCAAGATCGTACAGCTTATCCTTAGCGGGCTGAGTGAGTGATGGTGATGGAGATTCCTCAATAACCTTCTGATTCCGCCTCTGGATCGAACAGTTGCGTTCAAACAGATGAAAAACTTTTCCTTCCGCACTTCCGAATATTTGTACTTCAATGTGGCGTGCCTTCGGGATATATTTTTCAATAAATAATTTACCTGAACCAAAATACGTCTGGGAGCGTTTAATTGTCGGTTCAAAATGCTGAGTGAGCGCTTGCTCATCATCACAAAGCACCATTCCGACACCACCTCCACCGCTGCTCGCCTTAAGCATAACGGGATATCCAATTCTTCCGGCCTCTTTGCAGGCATCTTCAAGCGTCATTGATTCACTTTCATATCCTGGCACGACAGGTACCCCTGCTTCTGCCATTGTCTTTCTTGCTTCAATTTTATCGCCCATTTTTTTCATTACTTCAGAGGACGGACCAATAAAAATGTATCCCTCTTTTTCAATACGCTCAGCAAACTCGGCATTTTCAGAGAGCAGGCCATAACCGGGATGAATCGCATCAACTTTTTCTTTTGCAGCAATTTCAAGCAGTCTTTCAATATGTAAATAAGACTGGGCAACCGGTGGCGGACCTATATGCTCGGCAGTATCAGCTGCCTCTACGTATGGAAGGTCCTGATCTGCATCAGAATATACTGCTACTGTTTTAATATCCATACGTTTACACGTTTTAATAATTCTCAGTGCAATTTCACCGCGATTTGCAATCAGTATTTTTCTCATATGAATCCCCCTTCTGTTTAATTATCCCCATCCCATTTTCTATTGTAAACGCTTTCTAAGTAAATGTGCAGAATTTTTTGACCTGTTGCGATATAATATAGTCAGAAACTGCTTAAAGCGGTTACATGAGCATATCAGAAAATATATAGGGAGTGTCCGGAATGTCTTTTAAAGTGGAAAATCTGAAAATCAATTACAAAACTCTTGAAGAGTTCAATAAGTTTCGGGAAGTTGGCGTACAGGAGCTGTCAATGAAAGAAGAACTCGAAACAAATATGGTGGAAAACGACAGTGAATCACCTTTTTACGGGATCTACCTTGGCAATAAGCTGGTTGCGAGAATGAATCTGTATAAGAGAGACGCAAGGTTTGACCAGTACTTCGAGCCGCCTCAAAATTACCTGGAGTTATGGAAAGTAGAAGTGCTGCCGGGCTATCAGAAAAAAGGCTATGGTTCTAAAATGGTAGAGTTCGCTAAAAGCTTTGGTCTGCCAATCAAAACGAACCCGAGAGTTAACTCAACTGAATTCTGGGAGAAGATGGGCTTTGAGCGCGTCACATATGACTTGGAGCGTGACCTTGGAGAAAACCCGATGGTCTGGTACCCTGAAGGCGTTACAGAACAAGTACATGAGTAATGAGTAAAGGCTGAGACATCTGTCTCAGCCTTTATATATATCTAATAATGATCTGATGATTCATTCACTGCCTTTTTATCCATTCTGAACAGATTACCGTTTGGTTCCATCTTAAAGACACCAGGCGACCTCTCAGCATCCTCTGATCCAAGCTTTCTGGCTTTTTCAATTAAATAAAGCAGTGCATGGTAATCTTCCTTCAGTTCAGAGATTTGTTCTCTTAAGAATTCATTGTCTTTTTCCAGCCGTTCACGCTCTTTTTCCGTTTCTTTGATTTTCAGCTCAAGCTCCTCGTCAGGCTGGTGCGTTTCAAGTCTGCTGATCCACTGATTCATTCTTTGCAGGAGCTGTTCGGCTGTCCAGTCATTATGTTTTACAGTATTCTTTTTCTCTTCTTCTCTTCTTTTAGCATACCTTGCTCTTTTAGCTTCCGAGATCTGTTTCTGGCATTCTTTCCTCAGGCAGGAGTTCCACCTGAAGCCACATGCTGCAGGCGTTCTGTTCAGTTCAATCGCAACTTCCTCGAATGCATTCAGCTGGGTGCTGCACTGCTCAATATGCGTCAGCACTTTTTCTTTTAATAACTGATCTTCTTTGGATGTCCATCCGTCCTGTCTGAATTTCACAATGATTCCCCCAGTCATCTCATTCTTTTTACTACTTTCTGAATCTACTGATATCTTATGCTTGAATATAAAAAAATAGACATAAAAAATACGAAAAACGTATTTTTTATGTCTATTTTTTTATTTATTTAAGAACTTCTCCACTGCTTCATGATGTTCATCTTTTTCCCAAAGGACTGAGCACTCATGGATCTCGCTTTCCATGCGGTCCCGCAGATCACCTGAAGCCCATTTTCTGTTGAGCATTTTTTTATATGCTGATAGAACAGGACCGGTTTTCTTGAAAACGTCCTCAAACAGATCAATCATGTCTTCAGCAGATAATGCGTTAACTGTCTGATCAATGAATCCAAGCTCTTTTAATGTTTCCTCAGAGTGAATTTTTGCTTCAGTCAGCAGACGGAATGCCTGATTTAACGGGAGTCTCTCATATAACAGAGTACCACCGCCCCATCCTGTCGTGATAGCAAGGTTCCCCTGAACAAATCCCATTTTAACGCCTTTACGGGCAATTCTGTAGTCACAGGCAGTCGCGATTTCACAGCCTCCGCCAATTGCAGTTCCGTTGATAAATGCAACTGTCACTTTGTTCAGTGTAGCAACTCTATATAGAATTCCACCCATTTTTGAGAGCATTTCATATGACTCTTTCTGTGTTTTCAGCTGATGAAACTCCTGAAGATCCCCACCTGAACAGAATGCTTCGCCGCCTTCTCCTGTTATAATGAGCGCTTTGACAGCGTCATTTTGCTCAGCTTCAGTTACAGCTTTCTCGAGTCCATCCATGACCTCATTGTTCACTGCATTTCTTTTATCCGGTCTGGCAATTGTAAAGATCAGTGCGTGATTTTTTTTACGAATCGTATACCCCATATCCAAATCCCCTTTACCTGAATCTGTTCATCATTGTAACACGGGATGTTTATAATCTGTATACTGTTTTCAAGTCTTTCATACGCAAAAAAACCTGCAAAGGGCCATGGTCCCTCTTGCAGGTTTTCAGCAGAAGTTATTATTTTCCTACAACTTCTTTGCCTTTATAAGTTCCGCACGCTTTACACACGCGGTGAGAAAGCTTCATTTCTCCACAGTTAGAGCACTCTACCATACCTGGTACAGATAACTTGAAATGCGTACGACGCTTTCTTTTAGCGGTTTTCGATGTTCTTCTAAATGGTACTGCCATGTTTCCCACCTCCTTAAAGAGAGTGATTGTAAAATGAACCAGAGGTCCAGTTTTTACGGGTTATTTTTTTTCGTCAAAAAATTTCGCAAGATCAGCAAGTCTCGGGTCTGCTGCAGGCTCTTCCTGCTGCTCTTCTTCTCTTGCTTCTTCAAGCTCTTCCTCAGATAAAACTTCCCAGCCTTTTCCACTGTCCATGCCTTCTTCTTTCATGGCTTTATCACTAAAGACCTGAAGCGGCACCAAGGTCAGCAGAATTTCTTCAATAACCGGACGAAGGTTAATGACCTCACCTTCCGGCTCATGTACTTCTTCATTCAAATCTTCATCCACATAAGATGAATTAAGAATAAAAGTTTCCACTGTCTGAAGAGAAACAGGGTACGCTACATCTGCAAGTGTTCTTGCACAAGGCAGTGTAAGTGTTGTTTCAATCTGAAGGTGAAACGTTATTCTCGAGGAACTGATATCACCGCGTCCTGTAACATGAACAGGGCTGACCTGTCTGATGTCACGGTGGCGTTCTGTCAGTTCATTCATGTCTACCGTTTCGTCGATCTTGAAGTCTTCATTGCGATATTTCTGCAGCTGAATGATTGACCATTTCATCTGTCATCACCTCAAGGCACAAAGTAGATTATATTCCCTGTATAAAGGAATGTCAAGATTTTTTCTTTACAACTAAAAGTACCGGCCTGAAAGTATTTACGGTTTAAGTTGCACAATAAAAGACCGGTTGCTTTTACCGGCCGAAACTACAACCTATTATAACGCAAATCAGTTAGAATATAAAGGTATAGTTATTACTTTCCCATTAATAAGCAGAAAAGTTTTTAGAAAGGAATGAGTAATATGAGAGCTTGTGGAATTGTCGTCGAATATAACCCTTTTCACAATGGTCATCTTATACATGCACAACAGTCCCGTCAGAAGACAGACAGTGAACTTGTCATCGCAGTGATGAGCGGAAACTTTTTGCAAAGAGGGGAACCCGCTATTTTACCAAAACAGGAACGTGCTGAAATGGCGCTGAGATCCGGTGTGGATATTGTTTTTGAATTGCCCTACCACTTTGCAGTACAGCATGCATCTATTTTTGCTGAAGGTGCCGTAAAATTGCTTCACGCAGCAGGATGCAGTTCGATCTGTTTCGGCAGTGAAAACGGCCGGATCAAACCATTTCTCGATCAGCTGCAGCTTGAAAAGGAGTATCATGACGTGCTGCAGGAAACGATTCGCGAACAGATGAAGCTTGGCAGAAGTTATCCTTCAGCAGCTGCTGAGAGTTACAGACAACTGTTTGAACATAAAGCAGGACTTGACCTGTCCAGACCGAATAATATGCTTGGCTATCAATATGTAAAAGCTGCTGATTTAAACGCATCTTCTATGTCACCGTATACTATTAAAAGAACCGCCTCAGAGTATCATGATGAATCACTGCATGAGACTTATATTTCAAGTGCCACATCAATCAGAAAAAAAATGTTTGAGGAAGGACTCAGCGAAGTGAAAAAACACGTTCCTGAAGCGACCTTTCTCATGACTGAATCTTACATAAATGACGGGGGACAGCTGATGAACTGGGAGCGATACTGGCCATTTATTCAGCACACGCTTCTTACTTCTTCTCCCCAGTCACTGAACAATATATATGAAATGGAAGAAGGGATTGAATACAGGCTGATTGCTGCAGCTGCAAGCAGCAGTTTTCATGAGTTTATGCATCAGGTAAAAACAAAAAGGTATACATGGACAAGAATTCAGCGGATTTTAACACATCTGTTAACAAAAACACTGAAAACTGACGTGCAGCAAAACAGCTCGCCTTCATATCTCAGAATGCTCGGAATGACCGGAAAAGGCAGGGAATATTTAAATATGCATAAAGCTGATTTCGCGCTGCCGGTTATCAGTAAGCTGAGCCGGAAACATGAGGAGTTATGTGCGATTGATATCAGGGCTTCAAAAACGTATGCAATGGGGTTTTCTGACCCCGTATACAGACAAAAAATGATCAGCAGAGACTTCACAGCACCGCCGGTCATTTTGTAAGTAAAAAAGCGGCCGAAATAATTCCGGCCGCTCAATTTTATAGAGAATTTAAATATTCTAATGCATCGCTGAATTCTTTAACAGGAACAATTTCCATATCGGTTCCTATATTTTCTGCTGTTTCAACAGCTGCTTCGTAATTTGACTTCAAATCAGGATTATTTTCCTGCATATCTTCAGGTAATTCATCATCAGGTGCAAAAAAGATTTCAATTCCGTCTTTGTCTGCTGCTACCACTTTCTGCTCAATTCCGCCGATTCTTCCAACAGTACCATCAGATGAAATTGTACCGGTTCCTGCCACCATTTTACCTGAAGTCAGGTCTTCTTCGACAAGCTGATCATAAATTTCAAGTGAATACATCAGTCCTGCTGACGGGCCGCCGATACCACCTGAATTAATTTCAACTTCGGGGTCAGTATTTAACTCAATATCATCTGCAAGTGAGATCCCCATCCCGACCCGATTATCATTATCAGGAAATTCAGCAAGTGTAAGCTGGTCTGCCAATTCTTCTCCGTCTCTTTCAATCACAAGTGAAATTGAATCCCCTGCTTCTTTTTCAGAAACATAATCAATAAATTGTTCCGAAGACTCCAGTTGAATATCGTCGACTTCAATGATCCGGTCACCCGCCTCTAATACGCCTTCTGCAGGCATACCCGGGAAAACATTTAACACATAAATCCCATTATAGATATATTCGAAATCGGCTCCTGCCTCTTTAAACGCTACTTCTATCGCGTGTGCAGCAGAATTGTCCATCAGATACAGCTGTCTGACATCATATTCTTCCTCACTCTCATGAGGATTTCTGACATCTTCTATTTCGAAAATCTCCTGATAGTCACTAAAATATGCCCATGCATAAGCGAAAACGTTCGCCTCAACCTGTGAAACTGTCATTAAAGAAAAGTCCCCTTCACTTTCAGTTCCATCAGTTACTTCCACGATGTCATCAAGTGCGAATGCACTTCCCGGCTTTTGAATATAGTAAGGTAATGTATAAAAACTCAGGAACACTGAAATCAGCATAATGATCAGCAGTATAACCATTGATTTTTTATTCATGTCTAAGCTCCTTCCAGCGTTCAATTTCCTTTAAAATATCAGGCAAAGCAGCTTCTGCAGCTTCTTCACCGAGTTGAATGATCTGTTTGGCATACTGAAAAGACTTACTGCTGAACTGTTCCACTTTCGGGGAGATCAGAATATCTGCTCCTGTCATTTTTAAGTGGACAATCTCTGTCTGCAGAATATCAATACTTTGAATAATCACATCATAAATTGTATTGATCTCAGCATGCTTTTTCACTTGTGAAACATCTACACCGATTACGATATCCGCACCCATATCTTTCGCAACTGAAGCAGGCACACGATCAATCACACCGCCATCAACCAGTAACTTGCCATCAATTTTTTCGGGTACAAAAATCCCGGGTATTGCAGTACTCGCTCTAACTGCCCTGTCTATGGGACCTGATGTGAAAATGACTTTTTCTGCATTTACGAGATCTGTTGCAATAATCGATAACGGAATATTCAGTTCTTCAATTTTCTTCCCATGTGAAAACAGTTTAACAAACTGCCTGAATTTCTCTCCTGCTATAAAACCCATTTTCGGTACTGTCAGATCCATAAAATACTTACTTCTGAATGTGTCAGCGAGTCTCTCAAGATCCTCTATACGCTGTCCGGCACAATATAAAGCACCAACCAATGACCCCATACTGCTGCCGGCTACATAATCAATCTTAATATTTTCACGTTCGAGCACTTTTAATACGCCCAGGTGTGCAAAACCTCTTGATCCGCCAGACCCAAGCGCCAATCCTATTTTTGGATTCATATTTACCACACCCCTAACCGGCAGGTTCTACCCGTCACTTTAACTCATACAATCACTATACAGTTAATTTTAGCACTGCCTTGCTATAAAAAGAACTAATCACACACTAACGGAGCCGATTCAGATGAAATTCAGAGAACATATCATTTCATTGATGTTCTTACTATTTTTTGTATTTATGCTATCCTATCCAATGTCATCCATCGATGCTGCAATGCGCGGGATCCGGCTTTTTGCTGATATCATCTTCCCGTCACTTTTTCCTTTTTTCGTCCTGACCGCTTTACTCCCATCCATTCCATGGGTGAATGTATTTGCAACTTTTATCTCTCCTGTGACGAGAAAGCTTTTTAACGTTTCAGGTTACGGAGCAATCGTATTCTTCAGTGGCTCTGTATCAGGATTTCCTACCGGTGCAAAAATGACTGCAGATCTCCTCGAGAAAAATAAAATCAGTATACCTGACGCCAATCGTCTGATCTGCTTTACCAACGGGGCGAGTCCGATGTTTTTAATTGGCGCAGTCGCAGGGGGCCTGATGAGTCAGCCAACCCTGGGCAGTACTTTATTTTTATGCCATCTAACCGGAAATATCATCATAGGAATCGCAGCCGGAAAGTATATAAAAGGTCCTTCTTTTCATGCAGATCTGACAGAAAGAGAGCCCGTTGATTACCTTACTTTATTCAGGGAAGCCATCTCATCATCAGTCAGACAGCTTTTGACAGTCGGTGGTTTGATTGTATTTTTTTCTGTATTGATTGAATCATGTAATCAGCTTTTGGAGGAAATCTACACGGGTGCTCACCATGCAAAAATCAATCTGGTCATCTCTGGTATATTGGAATTGTCAAATGGTGCAGAATCAGCAGCATCTGCTTCGTCCACTTACATTGCTGCGATTCTTATTCTTTCAATGACTTCATTCAGCGGTTTGTGTATACATATGCAGATTCTATCTTTTATCAGCCATCTTCCCATTTCCTATCAGTCATATTTTTATTCGAGACTGCTTCATGCAGTGATTTCACCGCTGATTTTTGTTATCTATACATACCTGTTCCCGCTCAAGACGGACTCACCTGCAGTGAAAGAAGTTATAGCCCCTGTGGAATATGGGATTACATCTGCACAGGTGATTACACTTTCCCTGATAATACTGGGCATACTTACCTTTTTGATGACGTATCGCATAGAAAAGTCCCGGTTTTAGCCGGGACTTTTCTTATTTCACCATATACTTCTGTCTCAGCGCTTCTTCAACTTCAGGCGGAACCAGTTCTGATATATCTCCACCGTACCGCGCGACTTCTTTTACAATACTTGAGCTCAGGAAAGAGTACTGATTATTTGTCATGATAAAAAAGGTTTCCAGATCATTATGTAATACCCTGTTCATAGAAGTGATCTGCATTTCATATTCAAAGTCTGATACAGCACGCAACCCTCTGATGATTACGTTAGCGCCGACTTCTCTCGCATAATCCACAAGGAGCCCCTGATAAGAGTCCACTTTAATATTCGGCAGATCTTTTGTGACAGATCTGATCAGATCCATTCTTTCTTCAACTGAAAATGCCGGTTTTTTTGAAGAATTATTGAGTACGACGATATGTAATTCATCAAAGTTCTTTGCTCCGCGTGAGATAATATCCAAATGTCCCAGCGTAATCGGATCAAAGCTTCCCGGACATACTGCTTTACGTTTCATTCATCTCTTCCTCTCCTATTTCAAGCCGATAAATTGAAACACCTGTTGTCCCGTAGATTTCATGTTTTACCCGGATTAAATCGCCGTTAACTTCAGGTGTATTTGTACTTGAATCATGTTCACACATTATAACCCCGTCATCCGACAGCATTTGATGTTCACTGATAAATGCCAGATATGTGTCAATCTGTTTGTACTTATAAGGCGGATCAAGAAAAATTAGTTTAAATCGCATCGATCTCTTCGCAACTGCTTTCAGTGCCCGTTCCGCATCATTCCGGTAGACTTCTGATTGATTTTCATACGAACACTTTGTGATATTATCTTTAATCGTCTGAAAAGCTTTTCGGTCTTTATCTACAAAGATCATATGATCAAGGCCTCTGCTCAACGCTTCAAGTCCAAGGTTCCCGCTCCCGGCAAACAAATCCAGTCCCGCACCGCCATCAAAATAAGGACCAATCATGTTAAAAATGGATTCTTTCACTTTATCAGTGGTCGGTCTTGTATTGGTTCCCGGTACTGCCTGCAGCTGAATGCCTCTTTTATCTCCTGAAATTATTCTCATTTTATCACCACGATTTCACATTCTATTTGCCAATATATGATAAAGAGTCACACATTTCGTTCCTATGCTACCATAATTGCCTGCTGACCGCTATGAGATACGCTGATTTTTACAGAAAATAAGCCGGCTCATCAGGCCGGCTTATTTCGTCAAATGTATTTGCTGATCTTTTTCCACCGAAAGTAATAGAAATTTTTGGACCCATCTTTCCTGAATATACAGCTGATTGTTGATACTGATGACCGGCGGAGACATCAGGTCATATCCGGATCCGTTATATCTGAAGATTGCTTCATCCGGATAGAATGTATAACTGCTGTCACCAATGGCTGTTACACTTCCCGCGGCGTCCTGTACTGTGTACCCCAGATGCTCAAGCAGTGGTAAAAGTGTATAATATGATTCATTTTCTGAATCTATTCTGTGTGCACCTTCAAGCAGCTCCCCGTTCAGTGTGACCTCACGTGAATCAGTAATTGAAAGTGGTATATACCCGTCTGTTGCTGCATTCAATTCAAAAAATGCTGTCTTTCCTTTCATTAGATCAGACAGCTTCTGATCCAGATCAGCTGCTGTCAGACTGCTTCTTTTTTCATGAAGCCATTGTTCCCATTCAGTCAGCTTACTTTTTGATAAAACAGATTTGACTGACTGATCGGCACGTAATGTTTTTTCAGAGTCTGTTTCCTCATTTAATAATTGCAACATGACATAATCAACAACAAACTGAGACTCGCCTGACAAACCATAAGATTTTTTCATCGCGTATTCGTTGATCAGCTTAGTCATAGCATCAGAATCATTCAGGTTATTGATGATAATAAAGTCATTTGAATCCTCAGGTGTAAAAGTATCTGTTACCACTGCTGTAAAAGGAACGTCTGCAGCGTATTCAGAGAGTGTTATATCAGGTAAAGCTTCTGATGGGGAGAATACAGTCTGCCCGGGCCCTGCTGAGACGGGATACAATTGACCAGACACCCATATCAGTTCCCCTTCATTTCCCTGATGGCTGTAGGAAGAGAAACGTATCAATTCCAGCTGTGAATTGCCATTAAAAGGCAGGCTTGAGATCCACATACCCTCAGATTGATAAGACTCTGTTAAATGGACAGATGTTGACTGTACTTCAGTCCCTCTTAGCTTAGCACCCCAGTTTTTAAGCAATGCAGGCGTAACCGGGGTCTGCAGCGTGTAAGTCAGTGTGACTGAAGTTTTTTCTCCGGCAATCACTTTATCCATATTTTTAGAGACCCGGCCGCATTCTTCCATACAAGAGACAGGATCAGCAATCTCAGGCCAGTCTATTAAAAGTTCAGTATCAGGCAACCCGTTAATTGTCTGCGAGACCGTGATACCACGTGGCTTTATTTTGACATCGAGCGTTTGAGATACAAGAACTTTTTCATCAGATGCAGCGGCGGAGTCATAACCTGTCCACTGGAAATATAAAAGGCCGGCAGCAGCTGTCATCAATAAAAGTGTAAAAAAAGATAATACCCATTTCATCTCATCACATCCCGCATATTTGATAAAACCATTATACGGCATGTAGTCTTAAAGTTCTATTATTTTAAACAAAAAATATTAGGTACATTTAACCCATGTCATAAAAATCAGGTATCGCCGCTTCTATTCCCATGTTTTCAACGATCATGTCGATGTCAGGTAAGTCTTCAAATTGATCCAGCTCATTCTTAAGTTCATCAAGTGTTAATTCTTTTAACTCTTCCTGTTTAGCAAGTTCAATCGCCCCATAAGCCGCTAATGCTGTAACAATAGCAGCTACAATCCACCCTTCGTCTTTAATATCCACTTTCTGTTCTCTGGCAGGCAAAAAATATACGATGAGTAAAACAATTACCAGTACAATCACTGCAATATGCATGTAGACCACCCCTGATCATCGAATTTTATCTCATTATGAAAGCTTAATATGAAAACTTATGATACATTAAGTGTATAAAATTTTTATAAGCAGGTGACAGAATGATTCAACGTTTTATTGAACTTGGTGAGGGATATGCAGACATTTATGAGCTGTTGGATTTAATCCGCTATAATAAAAACCGCGCTTCACGTCTTGCTGTCTTACATACTGTAATAAATGACAGAAAAGTCGTGTCTCCCGCTCTGATTATGAAGAAAACTGAAATGGGTAATTTCCAGGCAATTTATATTTCCAGAGAGGGTATTCCAGACCTTGAAGACACTTCTGAACGGTTAAAGCTGATTGAGTCGGCGGCGGCTGAATCCGGTGTTCCCATCGTACATCTTGACGTACAGCCTTCTACCGTATTCGGAGAGACTGAGCTTTATTTCCAGCACTTAATCGGTATACTCAGAATGAACCGGTATATTGCCCCACTTTCATAAAATCAGATACAAAAAAAGGCGGAGCCTGTGCCCGCCTTTTTTAAATTGTCAAAGACCCATTTTATAATCGTACTCTTTTGCTTTATCCGGTCTTGCGTTTTCATATTCTGTTTTAACAAACGGCCTTAATGAAACATCCACTTTTTTCACGTAAGAGTAGTTGGATAGCTTCTCTGTCAATTTTTCAATTTCACTCTGATTACAGTATAATAATACATATTTCATTTTTCTGGATACGTAATGCACATTCCCAAAGCGCCTTAATGTTTTAGCGTGCTTTAAGCTGTGCAGCCATATGATCAATCCTTGACGCTCTGTCAGCATAGTCATTACCTCACTCGTTATTCTTATACAGAATTGTAGCATATCCCATGCCGCTACGGCAATGAAAGGAAGCGCTTATATGGATGTGAATGACATTTGGGAGAGATTTATTTCATTACTGCGTGATGAACCCGGTATGATTCAGGCTGAGTGGAAGAAGTCCGCCGGTATACCTTTTTTATACTTAACAACGATTAAAACTGATCGACATGAAGTTGAACATATGATCATGAAGTGTGCAGCCAGGGCGATGCGGGGTAAACGGCTGAATGCAGAAACCGTATTCGTCAGATCACATCACAAACAATGGGTGTACCGTCACCGTTTTTATGTGCCGCTCGAGAAAATGTTCTGCTGTGGAAATTTATGCAGCGACTGTATCAGGTTCAGGTGAGCTTATGTTTGTGCGCTGCTACCCTGGCATGCTAACATTAAATTGTGAAATATTTGTATAAGGGAGGATTTGAAATGGGAAAGAAAACGAATATCGGTCTTGCACTGGCTGCTTCAGGTGCAGCAATATGGGCTGGTACAAAAATGACATCAAAGCCTGTAAAAAGACAAACAAAACCATTCTTTGAAGGTGAGAAACCACGCATTTTTGCTCATCGCGGCGGTGCAGCCCTCGCTCCTGAAAGTTCACTTGCTGCTTTTAAGCATGCTGCTGAACTGGGCGTAGACGGTTTTGAAATTGATATCAGAATGACTAAAGATGAAGAGCTGATTGTATTCCATGATCAATTTATCGACAGAACAACGAATGGTTCCGGAAGAGTTTCAGACTACACACTTGCTGAGCTCAAGGAATTTGATCTTGGTTACCATTTCAGAGACCTTCAGGGTGAACAGACATATAGAGGCAAAGATGAAAAAATCCTCAGCCTCAAAGAAGCGCTTGAAGCGTTTCCGGATCACCTCTTCAATATTGATATGAAAGAAGATCCAGATACTTATGAAGGCAGTCTGATGCCGTCAAAACTATGGCGCCTGATTGAAAAGCTTGATGTAATGGACAGAGTTCTTGTTACAAGCTTTTATGATGAACAGATTGACCGATTCTCCCTTTACTCTCAGGACCGCGTTGCGATCGGTGCAGGTGAAAATGAAGCGCGTAAAGCATTCTCATTATTCAGAAGCGGTTTTGGACATCTGTATCATCCAAATGCTGACGCTATTCAAATTCCAACCAAGCATAAATCTATTCCACTGGACTCAAAAGGGTTTATTGAATTTCTGACAGCCCTGAATATCCAGGTTGAGTACTGGACTGTTAATGATGTTGAAACAATGGACCGCCTGCTTAGACTCGGCGCGGACGGTATCATTACGGATCGTCCTGACATTGCGATTCATCTTGTTAAAAACGACTAAAAAAAGAACTGGCGTATGCCAGTTCTTTTTTGATTAAGCTGAGCAGGAGCATCCCCCGCCGGAACCGCAGCCGCCGCTGCAGCCGGATTGTGAATCGAAAAATGGATTTCCCGTCGGAATCTTTACATTCTCGGATACTGCATGGCCAATTAAAGCACTGACTTCATCAAGCAGCTGCTGCAGCTCGTTTTCAGCTACCCTGAATTGTGCAACATTCGGATCCATATCCATATCTCTTTTTGTCTCCCGGATTTCCTTCATCACTCTGCTGTAATCAGGGTGATACCTTCCAAAGCGCTGTACTTCTTCATACAGCTCCTTCAGGTTATTAAATTTATATATTTTATCCATGGACTTCCCGGATGATTTAAGTGTGCGGTACTTCTCATAATAATTTTCCAGTGTTTCTGAATGCAGGATTGCTTCAGACAGTTCATCTGAGGCATCAAGCAGCATGATTCTTTCCATCGTAGCTAACATAATCGCACCTCCACTTTTATCATAACATGAAATTCACAGAATGAACCCTTATTGCTTCCATTGTTTCATTAAAATATCATCTGACTCGTTATTCCCCTGATTTAATTTGCTTAGCATTTCCTGAAAAAAGTCCAAACCTGACTGAATCCGTTTTGAATACTCTTCAATCTGGCCGGGATCAATATCCTGAATTTTTTCTTTTACTGTATTTAGTATCTGATCGAACTCTATCCCTCTTGAATCTTTCTGGTCAACTAATAGCCACTCATCATATAATGCCTGCCAGGTTGTTTCCCCCCTTCTTACTTTCATAATCAGCTCGGGATGTTTTTTCAGATAACCTTTGAATTGGGTCAGGTCGCTGCTCATATACGTCCGCCTCCTCTTAGCGTTTGTTCATATATTTTATGGTAAAATGGGTTGAATGGTTAAAGGAGGATATTCAGAATGGATGCAAACAATCAGATAACGGCTGATCAGTTAAACGAAAAAGAAAAAATGATTATAGATCAGGTCCTTAAAGGATTTGAATCAAAACGGCAGGGGAAAAGTTCTTCGTATGTAAGTGCACTGTTTGCGATGGAACATGAATTCAATGGTGAAGTGCTTTCTATTAAGATGCCTGTCACACCAATTGTATATAATTCACTCGGGATTATGCACGGCGGTATTACAGCAACAGCGATTGATACCGCTATGGGTACACTTGCAAATAAAACCGCTCTTCCAGGAAAAGCTGCAGTTACAAATCAGCTGAATCTTCACTACACCGCACCAATCATTGATGGTGAAATTACAGCCTACGCTAAAGTTCTTCATGCGGGAACTAAAACAATGGTGATCGAAGGATGGATTGAAACTGCTGATGGTAAGCGGGCAGCCCATGCAACAGGATCATTTTTTATGATTGATAAAAAATAAGGACGGGACAAATTTGTCCCGTCCTTATTCATCTGATTGCAATGATGTCTGATCTGAGTTTGCTTCGTCAGTTTCTTCATACTGAACAAAATCCTGTGTAAAGTAACTGCCGTAGACGCCTGCTCCTGTATGAGTGAAAGTATCAGCCAGCATCGTTTCTCTGTGCCCTTCTGAATTAAGCCAGCCGTGGACTACAGCGGGAGTCAGATAATACTGTGAAGCTGTATTCTCACCAGCAGACTTATACTTACGCTCCAGCTCTGTCAACCGGTCAGATAAACCTGGCAGTTCAGTACTGTCCTCTTCAGCTGATAACTGGTTTCTAAGGAGGCTGAAGGATCTCGCTACTTCTGCCACATGATCGCTCCAGATCAATTCAGGTAAACCTTGTGAAGCTCTCACAAAATTGACGATATCAAATATCTGACGTTCATTCGCCTGATTCACTTCTTCAAGAATAACCTGTTCAGCGTCAGCTGCCGGTCCTCCCTCTATGGATCCTTCATAAGGCTGCTGATCTAATAGGGTCTCTTTATCAAGATAATAAACGCCCATTAATGTACCGGTGACAGAGTCAATCATTAACTGCGCATAAATATCTTCAAACTGCACCAGCAACCTTGTATGAAGGTCCTGTTCACTGAGCTCTAGCTGATATACACGTCCTTCATCTTCTACAACAATTTCACTGTTAATCATCGTAAACCGGTAAATGTCCTGTACTGACTGTCCTGTATGATAAGGTGTACTGTCAAAAGCCGCCCCCATCACATAAAGAGCTTTGATCTCGTTTTCTTTAACAGCAGCCTGCATATAGCCGTTCTCCTGATTATAGATATACCAGCTGAGCCCATTTCTTCCCGGGTCAATTCTGTCAGGCTCCCCATAAGTTTCTGTCAGACTGTCCACAGCCTTGCCTATATAGACAGAAACACCGGATTTCGGACGGGTCAAACCGTCTGAAGCAGGTATTTCTGCACGTTGATCAGGATCAACATTAAATGGCTGATTTTCAAGTTCTTCATTTTCCTGGAAAGAAGGACCATTATAAAAGCCAATGAGGAATATGACTAATATGACTACGCCTATTCTAATCACTGCTTTCATGCGCGTCCCTCCTTTCTGTTACTTATATTATACATATGAAACGTTTATAATAATAGCGATAGACAGTATGTTAACTGTCATCTTTTCGCCACAAAAAAGTGACATTTAATTGCTGACATAATTGCAACTTCTTATTTTTTCGACTATTATTAATCATGAGATGTTTTATTTTAAAACTGGTTTACAGGAGGAGATTTTCAAATGCGTTTTGAAAATACAGGATTAGAATCCCTATTAATCGAATTTGATCCATTGGAAGATATTATGAATGAACATGGAATGGTTCGTGCTGGTCAATGGGACTGGGAACGTGTTACATATGACAGAAAGTTTGAAATCAGAGAAGGTACTTTTTACCTGCGCATTTTCGGCTACACTGAAAAAGGTGACATTGGTGCAAGTGATGCAGACGTAAAACTGCTGACCCCACTTCTTGGAAAGCATTACTACCCTCACGGTGTTGAATATGGTGAAGGTGAAGAGTTCCCTGAACACCTGGTTCAAACGTGCGAAAAAATTCTGATTGCCATTTATGAAGACCTTTCTAAGGTTGCGATCTGATGGTAAAGAGCCATTATAGCTATGGCTCTTTTATTTTATCCAATAAATGATAATTTCATATACTCCGCATGTTAATCAATCATTAAATTTGCTGAGAGGGGCCCGGCGTTGAACAAGATATTTACAAAGAAAAATATGATAACCGCTTTAGTGATACTGATCACACTGATACTAATCTATTTCATCTTACCAGTATCTGTACCTTTAATTGTGGCAGTCATTACAGCACTTATACTCGAGCCACTTGTTAAGTTCATCAACACCCGGACAAAACTGAACAGAAAGATGTCAGTAGGAACTGTTTTTGTTTTATTCCTTGGTACCATCGGCTTAATCTCCTATTTTGCAGTTACGAAACTAATCGGTCAGGCCATTCAATTTGTTGAAAATACACCTGATTATGTAAATGAACTGGCAAAATGGTGGAAGACTGTTGAAACAGATATGGCCATCACCTTCGCACAGGTACCGCCTCAGGTAATGAATCAGACCAGTGAGGAAGTTAATAACTTCCTGAATGACTTCAGAACAAGTATTACAAATTCAATTAACGCTGAAAGTGTAACAGGTATGATTACAAATATACCAGATTACCTTGTCAGCTTTCTTGTATACCTGATCGCATTGTTTTTAATCATGCTTGATCTTCCAGGCATCAGAAAAAATATTTACAAACACCTCAAAGACCAAACCGCTGAGAAAGTCCGCTTTATGACTGCACGGCTGTCAAAGGTCATATGGGGATTTGCAAAAGCTCAGTTCCTTGTCAGTCTGCTCATTCTGGCAGGTTCTTTGATTGGACTTTATATCATTGCACCTGAAGTTGCGCTGGTGATGGCAATTATTATCTGGTTAATAGATTTAATACCAATTATCGGTTCAATTGTTGTGCTTGCTCCATGGGCTATTTTCCAGCTGATTACTGGTGACATAGAACAGGGAACTCAGCTTGCAATACTGGCAGCTGTGCTGTTGATTATCAGACGTACTGTTGAACCTAAGGTCATGGGAACACATATTGGATTATCACCACTTGCTACTTTAATTGCAATGTTTATCGGGTTAAAGCTTTTTGGGATTCTCGGCTTTATTATCGGACCATTGATCCTGATTATCTTCAATTCAGCAAAAGAAGCCGGTATCATCAAAATGAATTTTAAATTTTAGGCTCTGTTGAGGCTGGCTGATGATTTCCGCTCCAGGGGAACGCTTTCCGGACGGTGGTGGTCACTGAGCCGTCCCCTCACCAGCTGCGCTTAAACAATATGTAACTTCTATATAATAAATGATAAAAAAGCGTGCCTCCGTCTGAATACGGGGCACGCTTTTTTATGCTTATGTTCCGAGAATCGCTTTGATCACTGATGTAGTTTCTCCGCCTTCATATAGTACATATAGAAGCAGATAGACCATTACACCGGTGATCGCCGTAGCAAACCAGATAACCGAAGTGACCGGTCCTATTTTACGGTGTTTCTTAATTCTGTTCTTATAGCCAAGCCAGATTGTTACAAGGCCAAATACAGCACCAGTAGTTGCTAAAATAATGTGAAAAACAAGAAATACAGTATAATAAATCTTCATTTCATCCGGCCCGCCAAATGCCGTATTCCCTGCAAAAATTGTTCTGCTCATGTAGATAATAAAAAACGTAAGAGCAGCTATAGCTGCTGCAAACATCGTTTTCTTATGTGCTTCAATTTTTCTCTTTCTGACAAGTGCCCAGCCAATCGCCACCAGTACAGCACTGACAACAATAAAGAAGGTACTCAATGTTGGTAATAAAGGTAATGTCATTGTCTATATCCTCTTTCTTGTCTTCATGATAAAGTATTTGACTCTCTAGCTGCGTAAAGGGAAGCATTCAGTGCATCTTCTTCAGATCGTTCTTTTCTATACCACTCGAAGAATACCTGAGCTAATATAACACCATAAATGATTTCCTGAATAATTTTCATGATCACTCCGCCTACCTGCTGATCTTCAATGGGAGGCATGTTTGTAAACAACTCAGGTCCGGTAATCCCAAGTCCCTGCAGACTCTGCAGCGTACCTGCCGGAACACATAGTGCCATCGCCTCTAACCATGCACCACCGTTAAAAAACGTTTCGTACATCGGGTCATTTGAGAATATAATCAGCGCACATGCAGGTGTCAGTAAAATACCATCAGCAAAAATATATCCGATTTTTTTAACACCGCTCAGCTTATATTCACCTTCAAGGGTATTTACAAGCGGCCACCACATAAAGAATGATAAAACGAAGATCGTTCCGGTGACAATTGAATGCAGAACCATATCTACTTTTATCGTATCGAATATCAGAGGTATATGGTAAAAAGAAAATGCTCCATTAAATACAATCAGTGCAATAAGAGGTTTAGTAAAGAATGAAAATACCTGCTTGATCACTGGCAGATTCAATAGTGCTTTCCACATATAATTTGGTACTCCTGCAATTAATAGTGGTGGGATCAGTAAATAGAAAATTCCCATCTGAACCATATGCATTGAGAATAAAATGTGTCCCCATAAGTCTACCGGGGAACCTTTAATAACGTAGATAATAATGACTGATAATAGTACAAGTACGGTTTCTTTTCTTGTGATCGGCCTTGAATCCTGAATCTTATGTCTCCATTTCGTTGCCAGTAAAAAGAACAGGATTGTAATTATTGTGAGGCTGATAAAGAAATAAGGGCTCCATAACGCCTGGAATCCGAATATTGTGATTGACATCAGGCACCTTCCTTTCTGTCTGTTCCGGTCTCATCTACTTTATTATAAGCCTGTCTAACACTTACTTCAATGCAGTCAGATGACAAGTTCATGAACAGATATCAGACATAGAAAAAAGACCGGTATAAACCGGTCTCTTCTATATTACCACCAGACGATTGTTAAGAAAGTCAGGATTGTGACAAATGCAATTAACGCACCGGAATACAGGAATAATGCTGCAGTTCCGTGTCCCTTATGACTCATATGCATGAAATAATAAAGCTGAAGTACAACCTGAGCTGCTGCAAGTACCAGCAGGATCGGGAATGCATAGAATTTATCAAAGTCAGCAAGGACAATGATAAATGCAATAAATGTCATAAAGATCATCATTGCAAATGATGTTACCTGTCCACGCATTTCATCGCGTGCTTTTCTGCGGCGGTATTCATAATTGACTTTAGGGTTTGCTGAAGTTGTTTCATGTGCCATCAGTTTATCCCACCATTCCCATTAAGTATACAACCGTGAAGATGAATACCCAGACAACGTCAATGAAGTGCCAGTAAAGAGAAGCTACAAAGAACTTCGGTGCGTTGTAAAGGTTCAATCCACGCTTGGCGTTACGTACAAGCAGTAGTGTGAACCAGCCAAGTCCTATAACTACGTGGGCTCCGTGGAAGCCTACAAGTGTATAGAAAGCTGAACCGAACGCACTGCTTGTAAATGTGTGATGAAATTCATGAACATAGTGATTGAACTCATAAATTTCAAAACAGAGGAATGCAAGTCCAAGGAGTACTGTAATCAGTAACCATGTCTGCATCTTCTGGTAGTTATGATTTTTCATATGGTACATTGCATACACGCTTGTTAATGAAGATGTTAACAGCAGCATCGTCATAATGAATACAAGCGGCAGTTCAAACATATCTGCTGCCAGGTAATGATCATTGCTTGGAACCTTATCCTTTAAGGCAAGATATGTTGCAAAAAGTGTTGCGAATAATACAGTTTCCCCGCCAAGGAACAGCCAGAAACCCAAAAACTTATTTTTACCTTCAAGGGTAGTTTTTTCAGGAGATTCAGGCCACGTGCGAGCCGTGTATTTTTTATTCATATCCATTACTCCCTACCCCCTTTATCATGGTCATCCATCAGTTCTTCTTTATGGATATGGTAGCCATGATCATCTTTAAGTGATCTGACAGCCATTGAACCAATCGTGATACCCATACCAATAATCAGTACAGGAAGTGACCATACATAATCTGCTCCGTCAGAAGCTCTCCAGTCAATCTGATACATTGCACCAAAAGCAGCAATGAAAAGACCAAGTGACATAACAAATGGAATGAATGAACTGTTAGGCATGTGAATGTCACCAAGCGGTTCAGCAGGTGTCATTTCAGTACGGCCTTCCATTTTTTCAATCCAAAGCGGATCAAGTCCACGCACTAACGGAAGCTGCTTGAAGTTGTAGTAAGGAGGTGGTGATGAAATCGCCCATTCAAGCGTACGTCCATCTCCCCATGGGTCGTTACCAACACGAACATTTTTAACCTGTGTAATGATTACGTTAGCTAACAGTACAATGACAGCTACAGCCATGAAGAATGCACCGACTGTACTGATCATATTGAATAGATCTAACCCCTGGTTAGGAAGGTACTTCCAGATACGACGTGGCATACCCATCAAACCAAGGAAATGCTGGATAAAGAACGTACCGTGGAAACCGATCAGGAATAACCAGAACGTAATTTTACCAAGTGTTTCATTCAGCATTGTACCGAACATTTTAGGCCAGTAGAAATGTGTACCGGCAAGAAGTCCAAGTACTACCCCACCGATGATTACATAGTGGAAGTGAGCTACTACGAAATAAGAATCGTGGTACTGATAGTCAGCTGGAGCAGATGCAAGCATAACCCCTGTAACACCACCGGCTACGAATGAAGGAATGAATGCAACAGCGTAAAGCATTGGCGTTGTAAAACGGATGCTTCCTCCCCACATTGTGAGAAGCCAGTTAAAGATTTTAACCCCTGTCGGCACTGCAATCGCCATTGTTGCAACAGCGAAGATCGCGTTTGCCGTTGGTCCAAGACCTGTTGTAAACATATGGTGCGCCCATACCATGAATCCTAAGAAGCCGATCAGGACTGTTGCGAATACCATCGCAGCATAACCGAACAGACGCTTTTTAGAGAATGTTGAAATAATATCTGAGAAAATACCAAACGCCGGCAGAATCAGAATGTATACTTCCGGGTGACCGAAGATCCAGAATAAGTGCTCCCAGATAATCGTATTTCCTCCCATAGTTACATCGAAGAAATTCGCGCCGAACATTCTGTCAAACAGCATCAGGAACAGCCCTACAGTAAGTGGAGGGAATGCAAATAAAATAAGTGCTGATGCAACGAATGTTGACCAAGTGAAAAGCGGCATACGCATGTAAGTCATGCCTGGTGCCCGCATATTAATAATCGTTACCAGGAAGTTAATCCCGGCAATCAGTGTCCCGGCACCGGATATCTGGAGCCCGAGAACATAAAAGTCGATCCCGTGACCATCAGAAGCAATTGACAGTGATGCATAAGATGTCCACCCTGCATCAGGTGCTCCACCAAGGAACCATGAAAGGTTCAGGAAAATTCCCCCGAAGAAGAAAAGCCAGAATCCCAGTGAGTTCAAAAATGGGAAAGCAACGTCACGTGCTCCGATTTGTAAAGGAACAACTGCGTTCATAAATGCAAATAATAGCGGCATGGCTGCCAGGAAAATCATGGTTGTTCCATGCATGGTAAGTAGTTCATTATAAAATCCTGCTGACACAAAGTCGTTGTCAGGAACAGCAAGCTGAATACGGATCAGCATTGCTTCAATACCGCCAACCAGGAAGAAAAATCCGCCGGATACAAGATAAAGAATAGCGATTTTCTTGTGGTCGACCGTTGTGAGGTAGTCCCATAGGACAGCTAAGAAACCTCTTTTTTCAGCAACGGTACTCACTAAGTATACCTCCCTTAGAAATCAAATTATTCATTGTTAACTTTTAAGCTCATTAAGAATTCAGTCAGTGCATCTAAATCTTCATCCGATAAATCATCCTGATTATAAACCGGCATTTCATTACCCGGCTTTAGATCAGGTGAATTACGAATCCAGTTTTTGATATTTTCAGCCTGAACTTCTTCTGAATCCTTGTTATCAAGAATTCCAGCCACATGCTCACGTTCACCGAACGTAGTCAGGTTTGGTCCGCTTGAAGTTCCGATCTGCTGAGTAGGGTTTATCGCGTGACAACCGATACAGCCAGTGTCTTCAAAGACAGCATAGCCATCTGCTACAGTGTCGCTTTCAAACTGCTGTTCAGCTTCACCGGCTTCCTGCATTGCAGTAACCCACTGATTGAAATCTTCTTCACCCATAGTCTTTACTTTGAAGTCCATTAAGGCATGAGAAGGACCACAAAGCTCAGCACATTTACCATAGAATAAATTATTCGCTTCTTCAGCGCGTTCGCTGTCAAAGCTGAGATAGAACTTGTTCATATTATCAACGTTAGTATCAATCTTACCCCCTACTGCAGGGATCCAGAAAGAGTGCTTAACATCAGAAGCAATTACATTAAAGTATACATTCTGATCAGTTGGTACAACTAACTCCTGTGCAGTAACGATTCCCTGATCCGGATAAGAGAACTCCCACCAGTAAAGGTTCGCGCGCACGTCAACTACAAGTGCTTCTCTGTTACCTTCTTCATCTTCAGCTTCCGCTCCTGACTGATCGCCAAGTTCGAAAGTTAATGCAACAGTTGGTACTGCAAGAATAAGAAGAAGAATAATTGGAATAACAGTCCAGATTACTTCAAGTCTGTGACTTCCTTCTACCTGTTTTGGAATAAAATCTTCACCTAATTTTGAGCGGCGGAACCTAGTTACAGCAATCACGTATACAATTGATACGACGATAATTACTAAAACCATGATCGCTACACTCAGCATCATCAGGTTAAATTGCTTCTGTGCTACTTCACCCGCAGGCTGAAGCGCTGACAGAAACGGCTCTCCACAGCCGGAAAGAATAAACGCCATTGCTGCCACAAGCGGCAGAAAACGCCATTTCTTAAGCCCATTTTTCATAGCTTCATTAAACCCCTCTTTCATTTGAATATTCTTGATGTTGGAGACTCTCTATATGGATTTCTCTTGAGAAAGAATTCCCTAAATAAATGTAAGAATGACCATACCTGTAAACATGATTGTCAGGTAATTTAATGAATAAACAAACATCATTGTTGCCCATTTGTGGTCATCTTTTGTTTTGTATCCTTTAATTGCCAGCGCCAGCCAGCCAATATTAAGCACGGTCGCAAGGACAATAAAAGCGGTACCAAGTTCCGACAATAAAAATGGCAGCGGAAACAAAGCAACTACCCAAAGGAGCATTGAAAACTTTGTTCTTGCAAACCCTTTTACAACCGGTAGCATAGGTACTCCGGCAGCTCGATATTCATTTACCCTCCTCATTGCAATTGCATAAAAATGAGGCGGCTGCCACACAAACATAATTAAAAACAGTGCAAATGGAATCGCTCCAAGCGACGGGTCAATTGCTGCCCATCCGATCAGTGGAGGAACTGCACCGGAAATGCTGCCGACAATTGTATTGCTGGCATACTTTCTTTTTGTCCACATTGAATAAAGAACAACATAGCTGAAAACTCCGAATAATCCTATTAAACCGGCCATTGGGGTTGTCATAAACAACATAATTTCACCAAAAATTACAAACCCGATTCCAAGGCCCAGCGCTCTTACAGGTGCCACCCGTCCAGTTACAGTCGGACGATTTTTTGTTCTTTCCATTAATGGATCGATATCACGGTCTATGTAATTATTAATGCTGCAAGAGCCCGCGACTACAAGTGATGATCCGATTAATGTTAAAAACATGGTGTCAATTGAACTGAGAAATTGCGTACCGGTAAAATACATTGCCAGCCATAACCCTGTGAATGCTGTAATAAAGTTTGAATTGACAATACCGATTTTTATCAGAGCGAGGAAATCCTTCCAAGCAGTTGTTTCAGAAAAATCTGCCTCTTTTACAGCCGACACTACTCGACTATTTGACACACTTTCCCCTCCTCTCCAAACTTGCTAATACATTATACTACATCTACTATAAAGGATAGCGAACATGATTTCTATATTTAAAATGAAATTCAGACAACTTCTGAAATTAAGCGTTTAAATAAATGTAACAATTCCTTCACATCTTTTGCTTCCATCTGTGTTATGTACTATTTCTATATAGTATTGCAATGTGAAAATTGTTTGTCTTTCGCGTTTAATAATATTCGTTTTTTACACAAAAAAGGTACACCTCCCGATTATTCTGTACCATAATAGACATTACGAGAATGTTAAAAAACGCACGTTTCGTGTGAATTGTATAAGTAGGTGAATGTTGTTGCAATCAAAGGGTTTAAAAATACTAGGGGTCGTTACGACACTTGTCATGCTGATGGTATTACTTGGCGGCGCATTGGTAACTAAAACTGATTCTGGCCAGGGTTGCGGTCAGTCATTCCCACTCTGTCATGGACAAATCATTCCGGATCAGCTGGAAATCGAGACAATTATTGAACTTTCTCACCGCGTGGTTTCAGCCGGTGCAGGATTTCTTGTTTTAGCTTTATCAATATGGTCTTGGCGTGCAATGGGGCATATCAGAGAAACGAATTTTCTGGCAATACTGGCTTTTTTCTTTTTAATGCTTCAGGCTCTATTAGGAGCAGGGGCAGTTGTATGGGGGCATTCTGATATCATTCTGGCTGCTCATTTTGGCATTTCACTCATTTCATTTGCAGCAGTACTGCTCCTTACACTTCTGATCTTTGAAGTTGATAAGAAGTTTGACGCTTACAAGCTGGTTATTGATAAAAGAATCAGACGGCATACTTATGGATTAATGATTTACATCTTTGCTGTCGTCTATTCAGGAGCTTTCGTCCGTCATACAGAAGCAAGTCTGGCATGTCCTGACTGGCCATTTTGTGTCAATTCAGCTCCGGGTGACCTTTCACTGAATTCAATTCAGTGGATTCAAATGGGACATCGAATGGCAGCTGCTTTTATTTTCATCTGGATTATTTATGTGGCAATCATTGCGATCAAACATTACAAGCATCAGAAAGTTGTCTATTACGGGTGGATCATTGCGCTCGCACTTGTAACAGGACAGGTGATCACAGGTGCATTCGTAGTCGTCACTAAGATGAACCTGCTCGTCGCGTTATCTCACGCACTGATTATTTCTTTATTGTTCGGTTTATTGAGTTATTTCATCCTGCTGATCTCAAGAAGTAAAATAAACAGTAAAAAAGAAAGTTGAGCATAATCGCTCAACTTTCTTTTTATGTTAACTGTCTTTTTTCAATCTGATCATCAGGTCTCCAGGTGAGAGTGACTCTCCGCTTTCGACGCAGACTTCTTCTACTGTACCGTCAAATGGTGCCTGTACTGTCGTCTCCATTTTCATTGCTTCTGTAATAATCAGGTGTTCACCTTTTTCTACCTGATCTCCAACTGAAACAACTACCTGAATAACTGTACCAGGCATTGTTGCACCCAGCTCTTCAGGATTCGATGGATCAACCTTCTGCTTGACTGCCACAGTTGATTTAATGCTTTCATCCTTAATCACAATTTCACGCTGCTGACCATTCAGATCAAAGTAAAGTACTCTTGTACCATCTGCTCTTGCTTCTCCAATAGAAACCAGTTTCAGAATCAGCGTTTTACCTGTTTCGATTTCAACCTCAATTTCTTCATTTAACTTCATTCCATAGAAGAAAGTAGGTGTATCAATCACGGAAACGTCACCAAATTGTGCAGCCGTATCAGTGAACTCTTTAAATACTTTAGGATACAGCGCATGTGCCAGCGCATCAAAGCTTGTAACCGGACGACCCAGTTCATGGAACAGCTCTTCTTTCAGGTTATCAAAATCAACCGGCTCCATCAGTTCACCCGGTCTTACAGTGATCGGTTCTTTGCCTTTCAAAATGACCTTCTGCAGATCTTCAGGAAAACCGCCGTGTGGCTGACCAAGATATCCTGAGAATAGTTCAATCACAGAATCCGGGAAGTCAATAGAATTTCCTTTTTCAATGACAGATTGTTCATCGAGGTCATTTTGAACCATAAAGAGTGCCATATCCCCTACAACTTTGGAAGACGGCGTTACTTTTACGATATCACCAAACATCTGGTTTACCCGTGCATACATCTCTTTCACTTCTTCCCAGCGTGCACCCAGGCCAACAGCTTTCGCCTGTTGCTGAAGGTTTGAATACTGACCGCCAGGCATTTCATGCTTATAGATTTCTGAATGAGGCGAGTTCATTCCGCTCTCAAAAGGAGCATAGTATTTACGCACATCTTCCCAGTAATGAGACAGTGTTTGTGAGTGTTCTACGTCCAGCTTTAATTGTCTCGTATTTCCCTTCAATGCATAAGCAAGTGAGCTTGCACTTGGCTGGGAAGTAAGACCGCTCATCGCACCGAGTGCAGTATCAACAATATCCACACCCGCTTCAATTGCACGGGCATATTGGAAGATACCATTACCGCTCGTATCATGTGTATGAAGGTGAATTGGCAGATCTACAGTATCCTTCAGTTCAGAAATCAGTCGATAAGCAGCTTCAGGCTTAAGAAGTCCGGCCATATCTTTAATCGCGAGGATATGTGCCCCCTGATTTTCAAGCTCTTTAGCTAGTGATTTATAGTAATCTGTATCGTATTTTGTACGTGTTGGATCTAAAATGTCCCCAGTATAGCAGATTGCCGCTTCAGCAACTTTCCCAGAATCACGGACTGCCTGTATAGCAGTTTCCATACCTTCAACCCAGTTAAGGCTGTCAAAGATTCTGAATACATCAATACCTGCATAAGCAGAGCGTTTTACAAATTCCTGGATCACATTATCCGGATAGTTTTTGTATCCTACAGCATTTGACGCGCGCAGCAGCATCTGGAACATGACATTTGGAATTTTTTCACGCAGCGTCAGCAGTCTCATCCACGGATCTTCTTTCAGGAAGCGGTAGGCAACATCGAAAGTTGCGCCACCCCACATTTCAAACGAAAACAATTCATTCTGCATGCGTGCTGATGCATCAGCAATATTTTTCAGATCAACTGTTCTGACGCGGGTTGCGAGCAGTGACTGGTGTGCATCACGGAAAGTTGTATCTGTAACAAGTACATCATCCTGCTCCTTTACCCACTCTTTCAAACCATCAGCGCCTCTTTCATCAAGAATCTGTTTTGTACCTGCAGGCGGCTGTTCCAGCAGGTTTACTTTCGGAATTCTCGGCTTACCGAAGTCCGGCTTTTCCCCGCGATCTACGCCTGGAAAACCGTTTACTGTCACATTACCGATATAAGCAAGCATTTTTGTTCCTCTGTCTTTTCGCTTAGGGAAAAGGAAGAGCTCAGGTGTATGATCAATAAATGATGTGTCATACTCCCCGCTTAAGAACTTCTCATGCTTAACGACATTTTCAAGAAACGGAATATTTGTTTTGATTCCCCGAATACGGAATTCTTGTAAATTTCTGACCATTTTAGCTGCAGCTTGTTCAAAAGTCAGTGCCCACGTTGATACTTTCACTAATAGTGAATCGTAATGCGCAGAAATTTCTGCTCCCTGATATCCATTTCCGGCATCCAGACGAACGCCGAAGCCGCCGCCTGAACGGTAAGCCATAATACGTCCTGAATCCGGCATAAATCCGTTTAACGGATCTTCCGTTGTAACACGTGACTGAATCGCAAATCCATTCAGCTGAACGTCTTCCTGCTTTGGTATATTTACTTTTGGACTATGCAGCGTGTGTCCTTCTGCAATCAGCAGCTGAGACTGCACAATATCAACACCGGTAATCATTTCAGTAATCGTATGTTCAACTTGAACACGTGGATTAACTTCAATAAAGAAAAACTCATTATTTGCTACGAGAAACTCTACTGTACCTGCATTCAGATAAGACACGTTATTCGCGAGCTTAACTGCTGCATCACAGATTTTATCCCGAAGTCCATCAGGAAGTGAAACTGAGGGAGCAATTTCGACAACTTTCTGGTGACGCCTTTGAATAGAGCAGTCACGTTCATAAAGGTGTATGATCTCGCCTTCGTGATCCCCAAGAATCTGCACTTCAATATGCTTAGGGTTTTCAATAAATTTCTCTACATATACCTCGTCATTACCAAAAGCAGCCTTCGCTTCCGATTTTGCGCGGTCATAGGATTCTTTGACATCGCTTGCCGAGCGGACAATTCTCATTCCACGGCCGCCTCCGCCTAAAGATGCTTTAATAATAAATGGGAACCCGTGTTTTTCACCGAATGCCTGTACTTCCTCAAGGCTTTCGACAGGACCGTCACTGCCTGGAATTACCGGTATTTCAGCATTAATTGCCTGCTGTCTGGCTTTTACTTTGTCACCGAACATATCAAGGTGTTCTGAAGTTGGTCCGACAAATGTAATTCCTTCTTCTTCACAGCGTCTTGCAAAGTGAATATTTTCCGAAAGGAATCCATAACCGGGATGGATTGCATCTACATTTGCTCTTTTTGCAATTTCAATAATGCCTTCAATGTCCAGGTAAGCATCAATCGGCTTTTTCCCTTCACCTACGAGGTAGGCTTCATCCGCTTTAAAGCGGTGGAATGATCCGCTGTCCTCTTTAGAGTATACCGCAACTGTACGGATGTTCAGTTCCGTACAGGCGCGAAATACCCTGATTGCAATTTCTCCTCTGTTAGCTACTAGTACCTTATTAATTTTTTTCATAATGATCCTCCTTCATGATGTCAAACTTCTAGCGATATAATCTAGCTGTGTTCTTTTCATTCATTGAAGATGTCTTACTATTTTTAACCGGTACACTCTGTTTTTCTTTTGCGAAATATTTTTCCTCATATCTGACAAACATAGCCACATTCATCAGCAGCCCCATTGATAAAGATAAAAGAATCAGTGACGACCCGCCATAACTGATAAACGGCAGCGGCACTCCTGTTATTGGAATCAAACCGGACATTCCGCCAAGATTGATAAAGGTCTGAATACCGATCATGCTGGATATACCAATGGCCAGCATTTTTCCAAATTGGTTCCGGCACCGCAGACCAATTCTGATTCCTTTAAGAACAATATAGGCAAGACCAAGCAGGACGAACCCGACACCGAATATGCCAAGCTCTTCAGCAATGATGGCCATGATAAAGTCAGTATGCGGCTCAGGCAGGAAACCGAGCTTCTGTATACTCTGACCGAGTCCGCTTCCCCACAGCCCGCCGTTTCCTATTGCATAATAAGAGCCGACAAGCTGCCAGCCGTTATCACTAATATGAGCAAACGGATCCTGGTACGCTGCAATCCTTCCAAGGCGCTCTTCAGAAAAAATATTGGAGAATGTATTCCGGCTAATTAAAAATAGTAATCCTGCAATTACAGCGATTACTCCGCCTGCAAGCCCGGCAAGCTTCAGCATGCTTTTCACTTTCATGCCTGATGCGATAATCACACTCATACCGATCGCAAATATAATGGCAGCAGTTCCGAAATCAGGTTCGGCAGCAACCAGAAAACATGCAGCAATAAGCATGACAATCGGCGGCATAACCCCTTTGTTAAATTCATCAATGTAAGACTGTTTTTTTGCATACACTGCTGAGAGATAAACGATCATCCCAAGCTTGGCGAATTCTGCAGGTTGCAGCTGAAAACCCGGAAGCATGATCCAGCTTTGTGCATTGTTTACTTCAGATCCAAATATATGTACGGCAATCAGTAGCACAAACATCAGCCCAAAAATGATTTTGAGCATCATTCCCTCCTTATATAACTTATAAGGAATTAATGCCATCACTGTAAATCCTATTACCCCAATGATCAGATTTCTAAGCTGTTTCATATAGAAAAAATCCGGGCTCTGGTCAAGGATTTCTACTGCATACACCATTCCTGCACTGTAAACCATGACAACCCCGAAAACTCCTAAGAGTATGTATACAGCCATCAATGAATAATCGTATGACCTGAACATTCTTTTCAGAATGGTCGACATTCTTATCAGTCCCATCTGTATATTTATTCAACAGGAAATGTGTAAAATCCTCTTTTTTTGATATAAAAAAACTCAAACAATCTGAAAAGTTTGTTTGAGCGGTTGAAAGTTATTTATTGGTAAAAGCATCATGGAGCGTTGACATTTCTTTTTCAAGTGAGTCAATTAATGTCTTTCCATCTGCTTCATCCACAAGCCCGAGCCTGACGGCGAATTCTATTTCACGGGATAACCCAAACATTTGCGTATCTAATACCTCTTCATACAATGGACACTGGGGCATCGTTAAGTTATCCATTTGAACTTTGATTAGCTGCGCTATTTTTTCGGCATCTTTACGTAAAAGCTCATAGGCTTTTTCACGATGGTCAATTCTCATTTCTGATGTCACACTGATCCCCCCAATCCATTCAGTTTTCATGCGATACATCATAGCTGCTTAACCTAAAGTGTAGCGTTTTATCATCAAAATTGCAAGCAGCGTCTTGCTCATTTAACGTGTTTTACGATATGTGACACAATTAATATTAAGATGTATACTCAGAAGACAGATCTTAAGGGGGATATGAATCATGAATAATATTATACCAATTTCAGGCCGGGTTAAATTCCAGCTGACGATAGACCCGAGTGTATGGATTTTTGATGAAAGAAAAATTGACCTTACGACTTATTTTGATGAAGAACGGGTGGAAATAGACGAGATTGAACAATATTCAAAAGCTGTCGCTGAACACTTCTCAAGAGAAATTAAAGAAGGGGCCGAAATCCCCAAACCTGTCTCACCGGCAAAAAAGAAAACCCAGAAAGAAACGTTGCTAAACGGCACTTTTGGTATTAAAATGAAGCCTTTTATTAAAAATGCAGAACCAGAAGCAGGCGCTGAAAAAGTGATGATCTCCACCGCTGATGGTGTTCATTCATTTTCAATGGAAGAAGCAGGGGAATTGATTTTGGCTTTCTCGAAAAACGGAAAGCCGCTCCGCGAAGATGGTCCCGTTCACATTTTATTTGAAGATGGTTCTAACAGAGACAATCCGATTAAAAACGTTCGAAAAATTACAATCTCCTGATACGCTAAAAGCACTGACCCGGTCAGTGCTTTTTTAACTCCTCCATGACCTGCTGATCAAGGTTTCTTGCAGCCTGCTCATCATAGGTTTTTGCAAATGCCGGCTCTGTAATGATTTTAGCTCCGTAAAACATCACATCTCTTACTTCAGCAATATCAAGCCGGATTATCGACAGGCCGATCGGCACATCAGCCGTGGACTGTCCTGCAACTACCGCTTTTCCACTAATTGAATATGTGCTTCCGCCTGCAATAATAGAGAGTGAACAAAGCGGCTGTTTTTCTATGTTCTGAATGATTCTCGAGCGGTGATCCACTGCGAATATAATCGTTGATTCGTCTTTTGCATGTACCCATGACAGTGATGCGATGTTCGTACCGCCGGATTCTGCGTCTACAGTTGCAAGCTGGACAAACCGTTCGTGTAAAAATTCTTCATACAGCCCCGGCGTCAGGTGATCTTCAACTCTGTTAGCCATATCATCACTTCCTTTCTGATTTATTATACAGCAGATTTTCTAACCGTAACAGTTCACCGTGCACACATGTTATACTATTAGATATATACCCTGTGGAAAAGGAGCTTGACTAATGAGAGTAAAATGTTTTTTATGCGATAAAATTGAATCAATTGAAGACTTCAGTCCACTGGCTAAAAAGCTCCGCAACCGTCCGATCCATACCTATCTTTGCGAAGAGTGTAACAGCCGGATTGAAACCAAAACAAAAAAACGAATTGCTACAGGTAATTTCAAACAATACAAAAGTTCAAGAAAAATTGAAAAAGAATTTTAATAAAACCCTAAAGCCGGCCGGCTTTAGGGTTTTATACATCAAATAATCAACTTGCGCTTCGGTTCTTTCACTTCCCCGGCTAATTCAATACATTTGCCGAGTTTAGCTGCATCAAAATTTCCGCCGCTTACTATAACGCCAGTCTGGCCTGAAAAAGGAGCCAGTGTATTACTCAGAAGCGCGGCAATGCCGGCTGCTCCTGCGCCTTCTACCATCATCTTCTCTCTTTCAAGCATGAACAGGATTGCTTTGGCAATTTCTCCTTCAGTCACTGTTACCATATCATCGACATATTTATTGATGATCGAAGTTGTCAGCTTCCCTGGAGACTTCACTTTAATACCTTCAGCGATCGTCGGAAGAAATGGTACTTCACTGCTTGCCTGACCAAAGAAAGATGCTGCTATGGCAGGTGCTGAAGCAGATTGTACGCCAATTACTTTTACAGAAGGCTTCAACGCTTTAACAGCAAGCGCTGTGCCGGCAAGTAACCCTCCCCCGCCTGCAGGAACAAATATTCTTTCGAGGTGCGGACACTGCTGCAGCATTTCAAGCGCTGCAGTAGCCTGGCCTTCGATGATTTTCAGATCATCAAAAGGGTGAATAAATACAGCACCGGTTTCCTCCTGTTTTTTGCATGCGGCTGCATACGCTTCATCAAAAGATTCACCGGTCAGCACGACTTCAGCACCGTATTCACGTGTTGCATTTACTTTTGTTTCAGGGGTTGAAAGCGGCATGAAGATCGTAACATCCACACCTTTTTTCTTACCTGCAAGTGCAACACCCTGGGCATGATTGCCTGCTGATGCTGCAATAATTCCTCTTTTACATTCAAGCTCAGTCAGTGAGGCTACTTTATTCATTGCACCTCTGACTTTAAATGAACCTGTTTTCTGAAGGTTTTCAAGCTTCATAAATACCTGCTGTCCTGTTACTTTATTCAGTGTGTCAGACTGTTTACATGGCGTTCTGTGAACATAGCTGCTCAGTTCTTCTGCTGCGTCAAATAATGCGCTCGTGTTATAGAAATTCCCAAGTTGATCATCCTCTCATTGTAATTAGACGTGCGATTCTTCATATTTCCTGATAGCATCTTCATACTGAAATGTAATAGAAATTTCATCCCAGCCATTCAGTAACATCTGTTTCCAGTAAGGATCAATATCAAAATGCCAGGTGTGCCCACCACAGCTCACTGTCTGTGATTCAAGATCCACTGCAGCGGATTTTCCTTCTTTCCCTGCCTGGATCACCCGGTCAGCTTCTTCAAGTCTGATGGCAAGGATACCATTTTTCACACAATTATTGTAGAAAATATCTGCAAAAGATGGTGCAATAATCACTTTAAATCCATAGTCCTGAAGTGACCACGGTGCATGCTCTCTTGATGAGCCGCAGCCAAAGTTTTCTCCTGCTGCAAGAATCTCAGAATTTTTATAAGCAGGGTGATTTAAAATGAAATCCTCATTCGGAGTCCCATCTTCATTAAATCGCCACCCATAAAAGAGAAACTGACCAAATCCGGTGCGTTCAATTCTTTTCAGGAACTGCTTGGGTATAATCTGATCCGTATCAACATTGATACGATCAAGTGGTGCAATACTGCTTGTTAGCTTTTTTACCGGCTCCATCAACTTCCCTCCTTACGCGTAAACATTCATCTTTCGGACATCTGTGAACTTGCCTGTGACTGCAGCAGCTGCAGCCATCGCAGGACTGACCAGGTGCGTTCTTGCTCCCGCCCCCTGCCTGCCTTCGAAATTACGGTTAGAAGTAGAAGCACATCTTTCACCGGCAGGTACAATATCATCATTCATCGCCAGGCACATACTGCATCCTGACTCCCGCCACTCAAATCCGGCATCTTTGAATACCTGATCAAGTCCTTCTTCTTCAGCTTTCATTTTAACCGTAAATGAACCGGGTACAACGATTGCTGTGACATTTTCATGTACCTTCTTACCTTCAATTACCTTAGCTGCAGCTCTCAAGTCACCGATCCGTGAATTTGTACAGGACCCAATGAATACATGCTGAATTTCAATGTCGGTAATCGGCATTCCCTCTGATAGATCCATATAGGCTAGTGCCTGCTTTAACTCCTCTTTTTTTGAGTTTTGCGTATAGTCTTCAGCAGTTGGCACATGAGCTGATATTCCGGATCCCATTGACGGGTTCGTGCCCCATGTTACAAATGGCTCAATCTCATCAGCGTGGATGGTCAGCGTTTTATCATAGACCGCGCCTTCTTCTGTCGCATAGCTAAGCCATTTTTCTTTCAGCTCTTCATATTGATCGGCGGGCACGTAGGCGCGGTTTTTCAAAAATTCAGCTGTTGTTTCATCAGGACTGATCAGACCTGCACGGGCACCAGCTTCAATGGACATGTTACACACCGTCATGCGCTCTTCCATTGACATCTTCCTGATTGCATCTCCGGTATACTCAACGACATATCCTGTACCAGCGTCTACTCCGAACTTTGAAATAATGGCAAGAATGACGTCTTTGGCAGTAACACCAAATCCGAGGTCTCCCTCTACTTTGATTTCCATTGTCTTCGGCTTGGACTGCCATAGTGTCTGCGTTGACAGCACATGTTCCACTTCACTTGTACCGATGCCAAATGCAAGAGCACCGAATGCTCCGTGAGTAGAGGTGTGGCTGTCTCCGCATACAATGGTTTTGCCAGGCTGGGTCAGACCAAGCTCCGGCCCAATAACATGAACAATTCCCTGATCCGGATGATGCATATGAGCAAGTGGTATACCGAATTCCTTACAGTTATCTGCAAGAGTATTCATCTGCTGCTTTGACACCGGATCTTTAATGACTTCACGATTTTTTGTAGGTACGTTATGATCCATTGTGGCGAAGCTTAAATCAGGTCTTCTGACTTTTCTTCCTTTTAATCTTAAGCCTTCAAATGCCTGCGGTGATGTCACTTCATGAATCAGGTGCAGGTCAATATAGAGAAGGTCCGGTTTATTCTCTTCTTCATATACGATATGGTCGTTCCAAACTTTTTCAATAATCGTCTTCGCCATAAGACTGTTCCCTCCTCACTTATACATAAGCAGACATGATATGGTCTGATACCAGCTCTCTTTCAAGCTCTTCAATCACTTTATCTGCAAAAGCAGAAGTTGTCAGTACGCGGTGTCCCGACTTCTGCACATCAGTTGTACAATAACCATCGTCAAATACGCTGTATACAGCTGTTTCAACTGCTGATGCTTCTGTTTCCATTCCAAATGAGTACTTCAGCATCATCGCAACTGACAGAATTGCAGCTGACGGGTTTGCAATATTCATTCCTGCAATGTCTGGTGCTGACCCGTGTACCGGTTCATATAGTCCAAAGCCGTCTGAACGGATACTTGCTGATGGCAGCATACCCAGTGAGCCTGTCAGCACAGAAGCTTCATCACTCAGGATATCTCCGAAAAGATTTTCTGTGACAACAACGTCAAATGACCCCGGCTGGGTGATCAGCTTCATCGCTGCTGCATCAACAAGCAAATGTTCAACTTCAACATCAGGGTAGTGGGCTTTCTTCTCTTCTACCACTTCTCTCCAAAGCTTACTTGTTTCAAGTACATTTGCTTTATCAACTGACGTTACTTTTCCTTTTCTCAAACGTGCAAGTTCAAATCCCTGTTCAACAATCCGTTCGATTTCCTCCCGTGAATAGGTCAGGGAATCAACCGCACCGTTATGTGTTTTTCTTTTTGGTTCACCGAAATAAAGGCCGCCTGTCAATTCCCTGACAATCATCATATCTACATCTTTTGATAGATGATCTTTCAGTGGGGATGCTTCGCTCATTCCCTTAACGGCTTTTACTGGTCTAAGGTTGGCAAATAGACCAAAGTGCTTTCTGATGCCCAGAAGCCCTTTCTCCGGACGGAGTTCTGAAGGATTCTGGTCCCATTTAGGACCGCCAACTGCCCCAAGCAGGACAGCATCACTTTTCTCACATGCATCAATTGTTTCTTTCGGCAGAGGATAACCTGTCTCATCAATAGCAATTCCGCCGATCAGCCCTTTTTTAACCTCAAATGTATGGTCAAATCTCCGTCCAACCGACTGGAGAACTTTCACTGCTGCTTCTGTTACTTCCTGTCCGACTCCGTCTCCATGCAGAACTGCTACTGTTTTTTTCATGATAATTCCTCCCCTGTGTTATACAGTTTTTGCGTAAGATCTTTTACGTTCATTAACAAGCTGACGATTGATTGCGTTAAGATAAGCTTTAGCTGACGCTTCCAGCACATCCTGCGCTACGTCACGACCTGTTGTTGACTTTCCGTTATACGTCATATTCACAACTGCTTCTCCCAGTGCATCCCGCCCTTTACCAATAGAAGTAACACGGTAATCGAGCAAATGAACTTTCCCCTGAACAAGCCGTTCAAGTGTATTACAAATGGCTTCTACACTTCCTGATCCGGTAGATGCTTCCTGCAACAGATCGCCTTCAGGTGAGATGACTGATACTGAAGCTGTCGGGATACTTCCATTCCCGTATTGAACCTGCACTGATTTTAATTCATATACAGGCACTTCTTCTTCCTGGATCTGCTGATCTGTAAGCAGCACATACAGATCGTCTTCTGAAATTTCTTTTTTCTTATCAGCAAGTGCTTTAAACGCTTTAAATGCTTCAGTAATTTTTTCGTCGCTTAACTCAAATCCGAGTGCGATAGCCTTATCTTTAAAAGCATGTCGTCCTGAATGCTTGCCAAGTACGATCTGAGTGGAATTTTCACCGATGAGTTCAGGTGTGATAATCTCATAAGTCGTACGCTCTTTCAGCATGCCATCCTGATGAATACCTGATTCATGAGCAAAGGCATTTTTACCGACTACTGCTTTGTTTGCCTGAATCGCCATACCTGTAAGCTGACTGACAAGCTGACTGGTACGCTTGATTTCATCAAGTTTCACATCAGTACCGAATGTGAATTTATCTTTCCGGATATGAAGGGCTACAGCCAGTTCTTCAAGTGCAGCATTTCCTGCACGCTCACCAAGGCCGTTAATTGTGCCTTCAACCTGATCTGCACCGTTTTCAATCGCTGCAATCGTGTTGGCAACCGCCATACCAAGATCGTTGTGACAATGGGCTGACAGCTTCACACGGTCAATACCTGGTACGTTTTCTTTCAGGTGTCTGAACATCGCACCGTATTCTGAAGGTGTCGCATATCCAACCGTATCAGGCAGGTTAATTGTCGTTGCACCAGCTTTAATGACTTCTCTTACGACTCTGACCAGGAAATCCGGATCTGATCTGAAAGCATCCTCAGCTGACCATTGAACCAGTGGAAAGTTCTTTTTCGCATATTTCACTGATTCTACTGCAATATCAACTACCTGATCAGGTGTTTTCTTTAATTTGTGAGTCATATGAATCGGTGATGTAGCCAGAAAAATATGAATATGCGGCTGTTCACCGTATTTCAGCGCTTCCCAGGAAGTATCAATATCACTTTTTACTGATCTTGCAAGTCCTGTAACAATTGAGCCTTTGACCGTCTGAGCGATTTTTTTCACTGCTTCAAAATCACCCTGTGATGAAGCAGGAAACCCTGCTTCAATCACATCAGCATTGAACCGCTCAAGCTGTCTGGCAATTTCAAGTTTTTCGGCTGTATTCAGATTAATTCCTGCTGACTGTTCACCGTCTCTCAGCGTTGTATCAAAAACATCAATTTTTCGCACTCACAACCACTTCCTTCTGTTTTTCTTTTCCTGCTTTAACAAATGGCATCATGCTGCGCAGCTCTCGACCCACCTTTTCGATCTGATGTTCGTTCTCACGATTTGCAATTGCTGTGAATTCAGGGCGATTCAGCTGATTCTCAAGCAGCCATCCTTTAGCAAATTTGCCGTCCTGGATATCTGTCAGAATATCTTTCATGCGTTTTTTCGTGTCAGCATCCACAACACGAGGGCCTGATACGAAGTCTCCCCACTGTGCAGTGTCAGAGATTGAATATCTCATGCCGCTCATGCCATCTTCATACATCAAGTCTACGATCAGCTTCAGCTCGTGCAGACATTCGAAGTATGCCAGTTCCGGCTGATATCCTGCTTCTACGAGTGTTTCAAATCCTGCTTTTACTAATGAAGTAAGTCCCCCACAAAGTACTGCCTGTTCTCCGAATAGATCTGTTTCAGTTTCTTCTTTAAATGTTGTCTCAAGTACGCCGGCACGTGCGCTTCCGATTCCTTTTGCGTAAGCCAGTGCTGTTTCTGCAGCATGACCTGACTGATCCTGATAAACTGCGAACAGTGCCGGAACACCTGCGCCTGATTCAAATGTTCTGCGGACAAGGTGACCAGGACCTTTTGGAGCAACAAGGAATACATCTACATCAGCCGGTGGTACGATCTGGTTAAAATGTACGTTGAACCCGTGTGCAAAGACGAGTGACTTTCCAGCACGCAGTCCAGGTTTGATTTCTTCTTCATAAACTTGAGTTTGTCTTTCGTCCGGAAGAAGAACCATGATGATATCTGCTTCTTCTGCAGCATCTCTAACTGTTTTTACCTCCAGTCCATCCTGTTCAGCCTGCTCCCACGACTTTCCTCTTCTTACACCGACAACTACGTCATGGCCGGTTTCTTTCAGGTTTTGAGCGTGTGCATGACCTTGTGAACCGTACCCGATTACTGCAACTTTCTTACCTTCTAGTGAGCTGTTGATGTCCTGATTGTAATAAACTTTTACCATAATAAATTCCTCCAGTGTGTGTATGAGTTTTTAGTTTTTATATCACGCTGAATTCCTCTGTGGAGACTCAGCTGAGGTTTTATGCTGTTCTTTAAAAATCTTTATAAAATGGATAATTGCTGCGATGGTGTTTTCTGATTTTCTCTGACGAAGGCTGTCGCGCCTGTTCTCGTCATCTCTTTGATGCCATATGGTCTCACCAGATCAATGAATGCCTCAACTTTTTCAGGATCACCAGTGACCTGAACTGTGATCACGTTTTTACTCATGTCGATCACCGTTGCCCGGAAAGGCTCGATAATACTGGTGATTTCACTTCTGACTGCAGGCGGTGAAAGTACTTTAATCAGTGCCAATTCTCTGGTCACAATCGCCTTATCAGAAATATCATTTACTTTTAGCACATCAATTTGTTTTTGCAGTTGTTTCAGCAGTTGTTCAAGCTTCCTCTGATCTTCCACATGAACAACGAAAGTCATTTTTGAAATGCCAGGCTGTTCAGTGTGTCCAACAGTAATGCTCTCAATGTTGAACTGCCTTTTCATGAGTAATCCTGTGACCCGGTTCAGTACGCCGCTTTGATTAATAACTGTTGTTGTGATCACACGTTTCATCATTTCACCCCTAACATTTCATGCAGCCCTTTTCCTGGTGCAACCATCGGGTATACATTTTCAATCTGTTTTACCCTGCAGTCGATCAGGACCGGCTTATTTGAATTCATTGCTTTTTCGAATATTTCATCTGCCTCATCCAGACTGGTTACTTTATAACCTTCAAGGTCATAAGCTTCTGCAAGCTTTACAAAATCAGGCTGTGATGGCATGAGTGACTGCGAATATCTTTCCTGATAGAACGTCTGCTGCCACTGCCTTACCATACCTAAACACTGATTATTCAAGATGACAACTTTTACCGGAATTTGACTTTCCTGCAATAGTGACAGTTCCTGCAGCGTCATCTGGAAGCCGCCATCTCCTATGATAGCGATGACTGTTTCTTTCGGTTTTGCAAGCTGTGCGCCAATGGCTGCCGGAAAGCCAAAGCCCATTGTGCCAAGTCCGCCTGATGTCACCCAGTGATCAGGATGATTGAACTTATAATATTGTGCTGCCCACATTTGATGCTGCCCAACATCGGTAGTGACGATTGCATCTCCGCCGGTATGTTTGTGAAGCAGTTCAATTGCTTCCTGTGGGAGGATCCCTTCTTCTTCTTTCTTATAATGAAGCGGGTATTCTTCCTTCATGCTGTTCAGATGGTTCGTCCATTTTTCAATCCCGTCCGATTTGATTCCAAGCTTTAATAATGCCTGCAGTGCTTCTTTTGCATCTGCAACGATTGGAATATCCGTCGGGACATTTTTGCCAATCTCTGCCGGATCAATATCAATATGGATGACTTGTGCATTCGGTGCAAAGTGTTCAAGGTTTCCGGTTAAGCGATCGTCAAAACGGGCACCGAAGTTGATTAACAAGTCACATTCACAGATCGCCATGTTTGCGGCATATGTGCCATGCATACCAGCCATACCCAGGAATTGTTCGTGCTCACCGTGGATCGTTCCGAGACCCAGCAGTGTATTAGTAACCGGTATTCCGGTTTGTTCAATAAAAGCAGTCAACTCTTCTGAAGCTTTGGCATGAAGCACGCCTGCTCCTGCAAGCACGAGCGGCTTTTCAGCCTTTTGAATTGCCTGCGCTACTTTCTGAATCTGCAGAAAATTTGGTGTAGTCGTAGGCTGATAACCCGGCAGATTCACTTCCGTCTGCTTTACCTCAGCCATTGTAAACACTTCATTTGATACATTTTTCGGGATGTCAACGAGTACCGGTCCCGGTCTGCCTGTCGATGCGATATGAAATGCTTCATGAATAATTCTCGGCAAATCATTTACGTCTTTCACCTGATAGTTATGCTTTGTGATCGGCTGAGTAATGCCAACAATATCTGCTTCCTGAAAAGCATCAGTTCCAATTACTGCACTTGCCACCTGGCCTGTAAACACAACGAGCGGCAGCGAATCCATCATTGCATCGGCAATGCCTGTTACCAGGTTAGTAGCACCCGGCCCGGATGTTGCGATCACAACGCCTGTTTTACCTGAAACCCTTGCATATCCTTCAGCAGCATGGATCGCTCCCTGCTCATGTCTTGCGAGAATATGCGGGATCGGGTTCTTATACAGTGCGTCATAGATCGGGAGCACTGCGCCACCCGGATACCCAAAAATCATTTCCACACCTTCGTTTTGAAGAGATTGAATAAATATATCCGCTCCCTGAACTGCCTGCTTCTGTACATCACCGCCAAGTGCTTCTGCCTGTTTCGCATTTACTTGCACACTCATTGAAACATGCCTCCTTTAAATCCTTTTTTAAACAAATGAAAAAGCCTTTCAAACCCATACAAATAGACACGTGATCCTTTGTATAGGGATGAAAGACTTTTCATGGTACCACCCTACTTCGCAGCAAAAGCTGCCTCATGAACAGATAACCTGTTCTTTGATAACGAACAAATGTCCGTGAACACCTACTGCAAATTTTCAGTGTTCCACTCCGAGGGGATGTCATACACAGCTGGCAATACCGGGTTCCACCAATCCCGGCTCTCTGTAAAAGCCCATTGCTGCGTACTTTAACCTCATCAATGATTTAACGTATAATTGCTTTAACTCACGAAAGTTAAGCGATAAAAAAGTTAACCTGCATTTAATGCTGAATTATATACCTTTACACCGTCTTTAATGACTAATTCTCTGAAAGATTCAAGTAAATCGTTTGTTACTTTTCCAGGGACACCTTCACCTACAACGCGTCCATCCACTTTTACGACTGCAATGACTTCCGCTGCAGTACCTGTTAGGAAAACTTCATCTGCTACATATACATCATGTCTTGTAAATACTGCTTCTTCCATCTCATAACCTTTATCTTTTGCCAGTTCAATAATTGCATTTCTTGTAATCCCTTCAAGTGCCCCCACATAACCGGGAGGCGTCAGGATCTTATTTCCTCTGACAATAAAGATATTGTCAGCAGAACCTTCTGCTACGTAACCCTGATCATTCAGCATCAATGCTTCAGGTACACCTGCGAGACCGGCTTCAATTTTCACTAAGATGTTATTTAAGTAGTTCAGTGATTTTACTTTCGGGCTCAATACATCTGAACGGTTTCTTCTGCTGGCAACTGTAACAATTTCAATGCCAGTTTCATAAAGCTTTTTCGGAAACAGTGCTAAGGATTCAGCGATGACAATTACACTTGGTCTCTTACATGTAAATGGATCAAGTCCAAGGTTGCCAACACCACGTGATACAACTAATCGGATATAACCGTCTTTCAAGTTGTTCTTCTGCAGTGTCTCAATAATAATCTGCTGCATCTCCTCTTTGGTATAAGGGATTTCAAGCAGAATTGATTTAGCAGAATCATACAGCCTTACAAGGTGTTCTTCGAGGCGAAATACATTTCCATTATAGGAGCGAATACCTTCGAACACCCCATCGCCGTATAAGAAACCATGATCATAAACTGAGATCTTAGCATCTTGTTTTGAAACAAATTCTCCATCTAGAAAAATTAATTGTTCACTCACCTTATTCACTCCTTCCATCGCTTTATCGTTGCCCGTAGGCTTGAATTGTTGACAATCATAACGCGGATATACAAGTCCGTCAACAGCTGAAAATTAAGTTTTTTGACAAATTAGAATTTTTAAATAAAATGTAATCGTTTACATCATTGATACTATGCGATACTGTGCATTTTTTTGCAGATCAAAATTTTTTTATTTTTACATGTACATGTGAGGTAAATTTGAGCGAAATGCCTTTACAAAGGTGTCTTGACAGCTTTTAAATTTAAAAATTACAGATAAATCACCAATTTTTAGATGTTTAAAATCATATACAATTTTAAGAATTTATATACAATATTATTCATTATATCTTTTTAGAACCGCATATCTAACGAAAATATTTATGCAGTTTCAGCTTTCCATTAAAAAGAAAAGACACCTGGGATCAGGTGTCTTTTCTGATATAGAGGAAGTTTCACTTCGTTCCTTATCCATTGTATTAAACTGTGCCTTTAGCCTGCTCACGTCTTAATCTGATCTTATAAATGATCAGGATAAGTGCTGCAATAATCAATCCTTCTGTGACTGGTAAAAAGACCGCCAGAAACGTAAGAACTGTACACCCTAAAATCAGAAACAGATAAATCAGTGCAGATTTCAGCGGTGGCAGCTTTTTCGCAAAGCCAAGCTTATAGACGACAATTGACAATAATATAATCGTGAGGTAAAGATACCACATTCCTGCATCAGGGTTGGCATCAACTCTGTACAGCGCAGGAAAAAATGATAAGCGGTCTTCTACATTCACCATGGAGGTTGTCAGCTCCTCTTAATTATTTGCCTGCTTCAGCGTACTTTTGCTTTTTCTGAGCACGCTCACGTTCGTTTTTATCAAGAATCTTTTTGCGGATTCTGATTGTCTCTGGCGTAATTTCACAAAGCTCATCATCATTCAGATACTCAAGAGATTCCTCAAGCGTCATCAGTCTCGCTTTTTTAAGTGTAGTTGTCTGCTCTTTGTTGGCAGAACGGATATTATTAGCTGCTTTGATCTTTGTTACATTAACAGTCAGGTCATTTTCACGCGTGTGCTCTCCAACAACCATTCCTTCATATACTTCAGTACCAGGTTCAATAAAAATTGTACCGCGGTCTTCAACGCCAAGAATTGCATACTGTGATGCCTGGCCTTTATCCATAGATACAAGTACTCCGGCACGACGTCCACCGACGCGTCCCTGCTGCATTGGCTGGTAGCTGTCGAATGAGTGGTTAATGATACCGAAACCACGTGTAATTGTCATAAACTCAGTTGTATATCCAATTAGACCACGTGCAGGAATCATAAATACAAGACGTACCTGACCGTTTCCGTTATTCACCATATCAAGCATTTCGCCTTTTCTTGCACCCATTGATTCAATAATAGAACCAGTATTATCTTCAGGCACATCAATTTGAACGCGCTCAACCGGTTCACAGCGGACACCATCAATTTCACGTACGATTACCTGAGGTTTAGAAACCTGCAGCTCATATCCTTCACGTCTCATGTTTTCAATCAGAATTGAAAGGTGCAGTTCACCACGACCTGATACAACCCATGCATCAGGAGAATCAGTCTGATCAACACGAAGACTTACATCTGTTTCAAGCTGCGCTTCCAGACGTTCTTCGATTTTACGTGCAGTAACAAACTTACCTTCACGTCCTGCAAATGGACTGTTGTTGACAGAGAACGTCATCTGTAGAGTCGGCTCATCAATACGCAGTACAGGAAGTGCTTCCTGATGGTCTACAGGTGTAACTGTTTCCCCTACGTTAATGTCTTCCATTCCGGATACTGCAATTAGATCTCCGGCTTTAGCTGACTGGATTTCTTCACGCTTAAGGCCGAAGAAACCGAATATTTTTGTAACACGGAAGTTTTTCACACTGCCGTCAAGCTTCATTAATGAAACCTGTTGTCCTACTTCAATCGTTCCTCTGAATACACGACCGATTCCGATACGGCCTACATAGTCGTTATAATCAAGAAGAGCAATCTGGAATTGAAGCGGGTCAGCACTGTTATCAACTGGTGCAGGAATGTTCTCTACAACTGAATCATACAGACACTCCATCGTCTCATCCTGCTGTTCAGGGTCCAGACTTGCTGTTCCATTAATTGCCGAAGCATAAACGACCGGGAATTCAAGCTGATCTTCGTTCGCATCAAGTTCGATGAATAGTTCAAGTACTTCATCAATTACTTCTGCAGGACGGGCAGCGTCACGGTCAATTTTGTTCACAACTACAATTGGTGTCAAATTCTGTTCAAGCGCTTTTTTCAGTACAAAGCGGGTCTGTGGCATACAGCCTTCATATGCATCGACTACAAGAAGAACACCATCAACCATTTTCATGATACGTTCCACTTCTCCACCAAAGTCTGCGTGTCCAGGTGTATCGAGAATGTTAATACGTGTATCTTTATATTGAATCGCAGTGTTTTTCGCAAGGATGGTAATACCGCGTTCTCTTTCAATGTCGTTCGAATCCATTGCACGTTCGTCTACATGCTCATTTGATCGAAAGATACCTGATTGTTTCAATAGCTGGTCTACTAAAGTTGTTTTCCCATGGTCAACGTGAGCAATAATTGCAATGTTTCGTAAGTCTTGCCTAAGATTCGTCATTATTTCACTCCTGTTTTTACGTTCTAATCTTTTCTAACTGTACTATTGTATCACAATAGGTGGAATTATAGAAATGAATTATGTAAAATGACTGTATAGAGGAGGATGACGATGAAAAATAACATGGTATTTATCCTGTTTGCTTTTGCTGCGGTCATTGCTATGTCAGGTATTGGGATCGCAATTGCCGAGCGAAGTGCGATTGGTGCAATTATATCTATTATTGCTGTCATTGCGGTATTTGGTATGGGGTTTAAAACGAAGAAGAAGTTTCGTGAGCAGGCAGAAAGTTAATGTTAAAAAGCTGAGACAGCATTGTCTCAGCTTTTTTGTTAGCTTTGCACTGAACAGCAAGCTAATGTTTTAAATATTTGTCCAGCACTTCGCTGTGGACGGCCGGATTTCCTGCGAATACGGGGGAATTTTCGACCAGTGAAAGGTCGTTTCCTTTAAGGTCAGTGATCGTGCCTCCCACTTCTTCGATCAGTACCTTACCTCCTGCAAAATCCCACGGAGAAAGCCTCATTGTCAGGTAACCATCCAGACGGCCGGCTGCAATGTATGCCAGTTCGATGGCAGCAGAGCCATAAGACCTTGTCCCGCGGACTCTTCTGACCAGCGATGCGAATTGTTCATGATTTACCTTTTTATTCGGCACTAGCCAGGTAGCATTGATCGAAAGAATAGCTTCTTCAACCGGAACTTCTCCGAGTTGAGAAAGTCTTTCTTCATTAAGGTATGCTCCCTGCCCCTTACGTGCATGATACAACTCGTCAGCTACAACATCATAGATATAGCCGAGCATACCGACACCTTCATGAAAGATCCCGATCGATATCGCAAAATTTCTCTGCTGATGGACAAAGTTCATCGTCCCATCAATCGGGTCAATAATCCAGACTGTTCCGGCTGTGTCTTCCACCTGATCACCAAAGCCTTCTTCACCAAGTACTCTGTGCGTTGGATAATGATCTTTTATTTTCTCAACAAAATATTTTTCAATCTGTTTATCCATATTAGTGACCAGATCATTGACATTGCTTTTAGTCTGTATCTTTAACACTTCATCAAATGAATCAATGATCTTACTTCCTGCTTCTTTTATTGAACTTTTAGTGAATTGATCAATGTCATTCCAATTCTCCTCCATAAAACTTCCTCCTATATGAGACAACATAGTTAAACTGTATTAGATTCTTTTTTTATTATCAACTGTAAAGCAACGCTAAGACGAACGCTCATTGGTTAAGCGTTCGTCTTAGCGTTGCTGATACAAACTTAGTACTGAATGTTTCATTTTGAGAAACCGCCCAATTCATTCATTTCATGCCGGATTAATGAAAGCCTTTCTTTTACACTGTCGATCTCTGTTTTATTTTCAAGTTCCATTGCTTCAAACAATACTGCAAGCTCATAATCAAGCTCCATTCTGAGCACTGCGAGCCTTTCCTGTATATAATCTCTTTTTCTGGTTACCTGGATGACCTGCTTCATACCCTTCCACTCCTCTCAAAATATTGTGTTTAAAGCAGTTTATTCAATTCAAATCAGTTTATTCACAAACTTCATCTGTGCTAGAATAAATAAAGTTTCAGGCGGCCTGTTACATGTATTATAGCCACTTTAAGCAGAGCTCAAACTGATTAAACTGTTTTAAAACACAACGGAGGGTTGTTCATGACTGGCTATTTCAGTGAAAAAGATTTTGAAGTATTCAATATTGAAGGTTTAGATGAGCGGATGGAAGGCATCCGGTCCCACATTCAGCCAAAGTTTCAGGAGATCGGAGAACAGGTAGTTCCCGCTCTGTCAGATCTGACGGATGAAGAAATGCATCTCCATATCGCAAGGCATGCCAGACGTTCCGTGAATCCGCCAAACGATACCTGGATGGCTGCTGCACCAAGTAAAAGAGGGTATAAAAAAATGCCGCATTTCCAGTTCGGCCTCTGGGATGATCACTTATTTATCTGGACTGCATTTATTTACGAATTGCCTGAGAAGGAAAATATCGCAAAAACAATAATAGAAAACCTCGATGATGTGATGAAGATACTGCCTGAGGATGGTTATATCAGCATTGACCATACAAAGAAAGATGCTAAAAAAATTAGCGAAATGAACGAAGGCGATGTGTTACATGCACTTGAAAGGTTTGAAAATGTAAAAAAAGCAGAGTTTCTTGCAGGCAGAAGAATCGAAGCAGCTGAAGCAGCCAAATTGTCAAAAGAGGAGCTGATTCAGTTGATTTCTAAGACCTGGAAAGAGCTGATGCCATTATATAAAATGGGTGCCCGCGTTCAGCAGGCGTTATAGAAGAATGGTAAGTGCGCATGCACTTACCATTCTTTTATTTTGTCATAGAAATTTTATCTCCAGGCGCGCTTTCTCTTGCCTTCTTTTGTGTCCTGAAGATCGAATAGCCGCTCATTTCCTGAAACTCTCTATCAATTGTCTTTTCTTCAGCTTTACCCGGGACAATTTCTTTGAAGCGCTTATAATAATTCATAAACTCTTCTCTCTCAATTGACTTTTCATATGCTTTTTCTACTGCTTCATAAAATTTAACTGCATCAATGATTTCCTCAGTTGACCAGTCCATTGACAGTGGGTATTGGTATTCCATAAAATAAACTTCCTTTCTGACACGTACTCTTATATTTCTTTTTATGTGGTGAAATGCTATAATTCTTCTGTTATCCTTCTTTAGATAACAATACCGTTAATGAGGTGAATTTTCAATTGTCCAATACACCTTCATCTCTGCTTAATGTGGAGAGAAAAGACCATACTTTAACTCAGCATGATACACCATTATTCACTGGATTAAAAAAACACGCAGAGCGGAACCCGGTTCAGTTTCATATACCCGGCCATAAAAAAGGTGCCGGAATGGATCCTGAATTCAGAGCTTTCGCGGGTGAAAATATATTATCTATAGACTTAATCAATATCGCACCACTCGATGATCTTCATCAGCCGAAGTCCTTGATTAAAGATGCCCAGGACCTCGCTGCCAAAGCATTTGGCGCAGATCATACGTATTTCTCTGTTCAGGGGACAAGCGGTGCAATCATGACAATGGTTATGAGCGTCTGTGGTCCGGGCGAGAAAATAATCGTACCAAGAAACGTTCATAAATCAGTTATGTCTGCAATCGTTTTTTGTGGAGCAATCCCAATCTTTATTCACCCTGAGGTTGATAAAGAACTTGGTATCTCCCATGGCATTACACCAATATCTGTTGCTCACGCACTCGAACAGCACCCTGATGCAAAAGGTGTGCTGGTTATTAATCCGACCTATTTCGGCATTGCTGCTGATCTGAAAGAAATTGTAAAAATTGCACATGACCATCAGGTTCCTGTACTGGTCGATGAAGCTCACGGCGTACACATTCACTTTCACGACAGACTTCCTGCTTCTGCTATGCAGGCTGGTGCTGATATGGCTGCAACAAGCGTACACAAGCTGGGCGGCTCTATGACACAGAGTTCTGTTTTAAATGTGAAAGAAGGGCTTGTCTCACCCAAACGGGTTCAGTCGATACTCAGTATGCTGACGACAACTTCAACCTCTTATCCGCTTCTGGCATCTCTTGATACTGCCAGAAGAAGATTAGCCATTGAAGGCAAGGAACTGATTACTCAGTCAATACACCTCGCTGAAAATATTAGAAAGCGCCTTAGTGAAATCGAACAGATCAAATGTATCGGCAGTGAAATTTTAGGCACGCCTGCCACATTTGATTATGATCCGACTAAAATTATTATTTCGATTAAAGAGCTTGGCATCACAGGTTATCAGGCTGAAGTCTGGCTGAGAGAGCATTATAACCTCGAAGTAGAACTGTCTGATCTATATAACATTCTATGTATCGTGACACCTGGTGATACGCAATATGAAGCTGATATTCTTGTAAAAGCCATTCATGCACTTTCCAAAGAGTTCAGACATGACAGCAGACAGGCAGTACCTGAAGTCATTTTGCCGGATATTCCACTATTAGCAGTCACACCGCGCGAAGCGTTTTACGCAGATACAGAACTGCTTCCTCTTGATGAAACAGCAGGCAGAGTTTGTGCAGAATTCATTATGGTTTATCCACCTGGTATTCCGATCTTTATTCCGGGTGAGATTATTACAGACGATAACCTGAGATATATTCACGAGAATATTGAGGCCGGTCTTCCTGTTCAGGGGCCACAGGATGAAACATTGACTAAACTGCGCGTGATTAAAGAACACCGCGCAATCAGATAAAACCTTATAATGATAAAAAGCTGATGCATTTCGCATCAGCTTTTTCTTCCCTTATTATTCATGACGAGTTTATATGATTGCTCATCCGATCAGCTTACTCCCATCCCCATATGCTTGTAAGCGCTTCCTTTTTATTTTAACCTTCAAGGATAAAAAATACAATCCCCTTTTTAAAAGAAGAATATTCAGTTTATTTTTCAGGCAACAAAAAGTGACGCATAAGCGCCACTCTAATTAGTCCAGATATCCTTTGATTGTTTTAGGGTCAACCATCGTGAAGTCTTTCGCTCTCAGTCCTTCAACAATACCCAGTATTGCCTCGTTTGTCCATGTACGATCATGCATCAGCAGATTTGCTCCTGAAGATAAATATTCAGTATTAACCATAATATCAGTCAGTGCTTCAGCATTTTGATAATCAGCTTCCCAATCATATCCGTAGGTCCAATTCATGAGTACCATTCCCTCTTCTTTGGCAAGTGCTTCAGAAAAATCTGTATTCGCTCCAAATGGCGCTCTGAAAAATTTCGGGCGTTCTCCGATGATATCTTCTACACGGTCACTTAAAGAAATAATTTCTTCACGCTGCTCTTCTTCAGTCAGATCCCGCATATTCGGGTGACTGTATGTATGATTACCGATCGGGAAACCAAGCTCGTGAATTTCTTTCAGCATTTCTTCTTCTTCCGGTGTATCAAGGAAATGGCCGTTTACGAAAAAGATAGCCGGAGCATCCGCTTCATTAAGTTTCTGAGCCATCTCTACAGCATGCTGATCCGGCGCATCATCAAATGTAAGAAGCACTACGTTTTCAGGTGCGTCACTAATTGGCGTCACTGACCAGTTGGCTTCATTGATTTCATACAGCGTTTCAACTTTTTCTTCAGGGATCTCTTCCTGCTCCTCAGGTTCAGCCTCTTCTACTTCCTCAGTCTCTTCAAGCACTTCTGTCTCTTCTTGAATTGTTTCTTCCGTATTTTCTTCTGCAGCCACTGCTTCCTGATTCTGATCTTCAGTTTGAGCTGCTTCATCTGAGCTGCATGCAGCAAGTAATAAAACTGCTGATATAGCCGCTGGTGCATAAATCTTCAAAGAATAACCTCACCTTTCAATATATGTATGTAGTGATTGTAACATACGCAGAGGCATGCTAAAGACTTAAACTATGACAATTTTAAAAAGAGCTGTGCAATTTAGCACAGCTCTTTTGGTATTATTTTACGATGTGAATTGGTGTTCCAAGAGCTACTTCTGCAGCTTCCATTGAAATTTCACCAAGAGTCGGGTGAGCGTGGATCGTCATTGCAACATCTTCAGCAGTCATACCTGCTTCAATTGCCAGACCAAGCTCTGCGATCATATCAGAAGCACCGTCTCCGGCAATCTGAGCACCAATGATCAATCCATCTTCTTTACGTGTTACCAGCTTAACAAAACCTTCAGTCTGGTTAAGAGCAAGTGCACGTCCATTCGCTCCGAATGGGAATTTAGCAGCGTTCACTTCAATTCCTTCTTCTTTAGCCTGTGCTTCATTGTAGCCAACTGTTGCAAGTTCAGGATCTGTGAAGCATACAGCAGGAATTGCAAGGTAATCTACTTCAGATTTCTCTCCACCGATTACTTCAGCAGCGATTTTTCCTTCGTAAGATGCCTTGTGTGCAAGCGGTGGTCCGTCAACAATGTCACCAATTGCATAAATGTTTTCAACACTTGTGCGGCACTGCTTGTCAGTCTTGATGATGCCTTTATCAGTCATCTCAATTCCAACCTGATCAAGACCAATTTCATCAGTGTTTGGACGACGGCCTACTGTAACAAGAACATAATCAGCATCAATTGATACTTCTTCGCCTTTTGCTTCATAGGATACTTTTACGCCGTCTTCTGATTCTTCAACGCCTTTAGCCATTGCTTTTGTAATGACATCAACGCCTTTTTTCTTAAGACCTTTTTTAACAACTGAAGTCATCTGCTTTTCGAATCCACCAAGAATATCGTCAGCACCTTCAAGAATTGTTACTTCTGATCCCATGTTAGCGTAAGCTGTTCCCAGCTCAGTACCGATGTATCCTCCACCAATAACCACAAGCTTTTTAGGAATTTCTTTCAGTGCAAGTGCGCCTGTTGAATCAAGCACGCGCTTAGAGAACTTAAATGATGGAATTTCAATCGGGCGTGAACCTGTAGCCACGATCGCATTCTTAAACTTGTAAGTTTGAGAATTCTTTTCATCCATTACTTTTACTGTTTCGCTGTCCACGAAGTATGCTTCTCCGCGTACAATTTCTACTTTATTGCCTTTAAGAAGCCCTTCAACACCGCCAGTAAGCTTTTTCACTACTCCGGCTTTCCATTCCTGGGCTTTATCAAAGTTAATTTTTACACTTTCAGCAACAATACCCATATCTTCTGAGCCTTTTGCATGCTCATAACGATGACCGATTGAGATCATTGCTTTAGATGGGATACAACCTACGTTCAGGCAGACTCCGCCCAGGTTTTCTTTCTCAACAATTGTAACCTTTTGTCCAAGCTGAGCTGCACGGATTGCAGCTACATAACCTCCAGGACCTGATCCGATAACGAGAGTATCTGTTTCGATTGGGAAATCTCCTACTACCATTGTTTTACGCCTCCATTAGTAAAAGTTCTGGATCGTTCAATAAACGTTTGATGTGGTTTAACGCATTTTGTGCTGTAGCACCATCAATCATACGGTGATCGAAGCTCAATGATAATGCTAACACAGGAGCCGCTACAATTTCACCATTTTTTACTACCGGCTTTTCTGCAATACGTCCAATTCCCAGAATTGCAACTTCAGGGTGGTTAATAACAGGTGTGAACCACTGTCCACCTGCTGAACCGATATTTGTGATTGTGCATGACGCACCCTTCATTTCATCACCTGAAAGTTTACCGTCACGTGCTTTTCCTGCAAGCTGATTGATTTCATCAGAAATACCAAATACAGACTTACGGTCTGCATGCTTAACGACCGGTACAACAAGTCCTTTTTCTGTATCAGCAGCAATACCGATATTGTAATAGTGCTTCTGTACAATTTCCTGTGCTTCATCGTCAAGCATTGTATTAAGAACAGGGTACTCACGAAGTGCAGATACAAGAGCTTTCACAACATAAGGAAGGAACGTAAGCTTAACATTCTTCTCCAGTGCGATTTCCTTGAACTTCTTACGGTGAGCAACAAGCTTTTCTACATCCACTTCATCCATCAGCGTTACGTGTGGTGCAGTATGCTTAGAGTTAACCATTGCTTTAGCAATTGCTTTTCTCATTCCGCTCATCTTCTCACGTGTTTCAGGGAATTCACCCTCTGGAGCCGGAGCAGAAGCTTTAGGCGCTGACTTTTCTTCTTTCTGATCAGAAGATTGTTCAGTGCTATCAGCTTTAGCATCAGCAGTATCACCTTTCAGATATGCATCGATATCTTCTTTTGATACGCGGCCGTTTTTGCCTGACCCGGATACATAACGAATGTCTACATCGTTATCACGTGCATATTTCCGTACTGACGGCATAGCGATCACGCGGCGGTCAGGATCTACGTCTTCCTGAGGCTTGGCAACTGCTGCTTCACTGCTGTCATCAGATGCTTCAGCTGATTCCTGCTTTTCTTCTTTTGGCTCTTCCTTAGGTTCTTCTTTAGCTTCTTCTTTCTTGCTGTCGCTGCTGTCAGAACCTTTAAATTGAAGATTTTCATAGCCCGGTGCGTCAAGCTTAATCAACGTATCACCTACTACAGCTACTGTACCTTCATCAACAAGAATTTCTTCTACAGTTCCTGCAACAGGAGACGGAATTTCTACAACGGCTTTGTCGTTTTGAACCTCACATAGCACGTCATCTTCTTCTACTTTATCTCCAACACTGATAAACCACTTTACAATTTCACCTTCGTGAATACCTTCACCGATATCAGGTAGTTTAAATTCGAATGACAATGTTTTCACCCTCCTGGTTAGGAATTTTCTTTATTACATGCGTTTATGAAAAGGTAAAACGGAGAATTTTCTCCGTTTTACACATTAAAATTCAAGTACTTTTTTAGCTGTTTCCACTACATCTTTAGCATTTGGCAGCCATACTGATTCAGCCTGTGAGAACGGGAATACAGTATCAGCAGCTGCTACACGCAGCACCGGTGCTTCTAGGCTAAGGATCGCACGGTCGTTGATTTCAGCTACTACACTCGCTGCAATACCAGCCTGCTTTTGAGCTTCCTGTACAACGATTGCACGGTTTGTCTTCTCAACTGATTTAATGATTGTTTCAATATCAAGCGGCTGAATTGTACGAAGGTCAATTACCTCTACAGAGTGGCCGTCTTTTTCTAGCTGGTCAGCAGCTTTCAGTGATTCGTGAACCATTGCACCGTAAGTTACGATTGTCAGGTCAGTTCCTTCACGCTTTACATCAGCTTTACCAATTTCAATTGTGTACTCTTCTTCAGGTACATCTTCACGGAATGAACGGTAAAGTTTCATGTGCTCAAGGAAAATAACCGGATCGTTATCACGGATAGCCGAGATCAGAAGACCTTTTGCATCAGTAGGAGTTGAAGGAATTACAACCTTCAGTCCAGGCTGCTGTGCCATCAGACCTTCAAGAGAATCTGCGTGCAGTTCAGGCGTGTGAACACCACCGCCGAATGGAGAACGGATTGTGATCGGTGAACTGTATTTACCGCCGCTGCGGTATCTCATACGTGCCATCTGTCCACTCACCGAGTCCATTACTTCAAATACGAAGCCGAAGAACTGAATTTCAGGTACTGGACGGTACCCTTCAAGTGCTAAACCAATCGCAAGACCGCCGATACCTGACTCTGCAAGCGGTGTATCAAATACACGATCTTCACCAAATTCTTTTTGCAGACCTTCAGTTGCACGGAATACGCCTCCGTTATTACCAACGTCTTCACCGAACACAAGAACATTTTCGTCATTTTTAAGTTCTGTCCGGAGTGCATCTGTAATTGCCTGAATCATTGTCATTTGTGCCATGGCTTACTTCGACTCCTTCTCTTTATAAATTTCATACTGTTCGTTAAGGTTATTAGGCATTTCTTCATACATGATTTCCATGAGATCAGTAACCTTCTGCTTAGGAGTATCATCAGCTTCTTTGATTGCAGCTTTAATTTCCTCTTTAGCTTTTTCGATTACTTCATTTTCTTTTTCTTCACTCCATAGTCCTTTTTCTTCAAGGAACTTACGGAAACGCACTAGAGGATCTTTCTTTTCCCACTCTGTATCCATGTCATCTGTACGGTAGCGGGTCGGATCATCACCAGCCATTGTATGAGGGCCATAACGGTAGCAAAGTGTCTCAATCAGTGAAGGACCTTCTCCTGCTACTGCACGGTCACGCGCTTCTTTAGTAGCTGCATATACAGCAAGTGGATCCATACCATCTACAAGGATCCCCGGGATTCCTGCAGATACAGCTTTCTGTGCAATTGTCTTACCTTTTGTCTGCTTATCACGAGGTGTTGAGATCGCAAATTGGTTATTCTGCACAACAAAGATGGCAGGCGCATTATATGAACCTGCAAAGTTGATTCCTTCATAGAAATCACCCTGTGAAGATCCACCGTCACCAGTGTAAGTAATCGCTACAGAATCTTTACCACGCTTTTTAAGTCCAAGCGCAATACCTGCAGTCTGAACATATTGAGCACCGATAATGATTTGCGGTGGAAGTACATTAACACCCTCTGGAGAATGATTCCCCTTGAAGTGACCTCTTGAGAATAAGAATGCCTGAGCAAGTGGAAGGCCATGCCAGATAATCTGAGGCACATCACGGTAACCCGGCACTACCCAATCTTCTTTTTCAAGTGCATAGTGTGAAGCAATCTGTGATGCTTCCTGACCTGCAGTCGGCGCATAAAATCCTAAGCGTCCCTGGCGGTTTAAAGAGATAGAACGCTGGTCAAGAATACGTGTATAAACCATACGGCTCATTAATTCCTGAAGCTGCTCGTCACTCAGTTCCGGCATTGCATCTTCATTCACTACTTTTCCTTCTTCGTCAAGAATCTGGAACATTTCAAACTTGTCTTCGATCTGTTCTAATACTTTTACAGCATCGAATGGTGTCTTCTTTTTAGAAGCCATGTAATCCACCTATCCTTTCGGTTTTGTCAAATTCGTTCGTATTCTTCTTCAGAACACAATTACTTTATATTTTTCCACAAATCCAGTGGTAAAAAACCTAAAGTTCTAAATTCTTTTTATCTGTATCAATCATTTCCTTAAAAACATTAATACAGTTTACGAAATAAATTCTACATGACAGCTGATATAACGTCAATCATAAAGTTTTGACGGTTTTATTTCAGTTATTTTTTTACACAGAAACATGAAACTGTATTAATTCTATATGCATCTGTACTATATTAATGATGTAAAAACAAAACTGTTATAAGGCTGATGTGAGTTTTATTGTAGACTCTGTTGAAGGTGATGATTATCGCGGAGCTGACCGGCAAATTAAAAAAGAGCAGACAATTGTCTACTCTTCAGTGTTCAGTTCTGCCATATTATAAAATTCGGCCTTAAGATCATTATATTCATTTGTTAAATCGTTAAACTCAGTATTCGCTTCTATAATCACAGCATTCTGATCGTTTATTTTTGTAACCTGCTGTTCAAGCTCTTCAAGTTTAAGCTCTTCATTTTTAAGCATTTCATAAAGTTCACGATTCAACTGAAGTCCATCCTCATAAGCCGTTGATAATTCATCGTGTGCTGAGTATCTGTTATTCATCGTATCAATCATCGTTTCTACGTGCTGTTGAAGTTCTTCTGAATCTATGTCTGCTACCAGACTTTCCACTTCGCCGAACTCTTCTTCAGAACTGCTGATTGCTTCTCTTTCTTCACTAAGCTTTTCTTCACGTGTATCGAGATTGCTTAATGCATCATCAGCTAATGTGTTGATCTGTTCAAACTCTTCCATACTGAGAGCCATAATCTCATCATATAATTGCTGTTCTTCTGTTTCCAGATCACGCAGATCATTCTGCGCACTCACATATCCTTCTTCTGCTGCTACAGCAGCTTCCAGTTTTTCGCTGATTTCTTCTTCTGCAGGTGTACCGAATACACACCCGGAAAGCAGAATAGCTGAAAAACAAAAAGCGCCTGCTATGTATGTTTTCACTTAATGTAACCCCCTTGAATAATAACACTTAATATCATATCTGTGATTACGGCAAACTTCAATCTTTTTTACCCATTTATCTCCGGTTAATGTTATATATTGAATGAAAGTTGTCTAATGTGATCGTATCATGGCATTTTTCAGACTTAGTAATTTTTTTCAACCATTATATCTGATATGATAATGCTTATAATGAATTTGTTCGGGAGGAAAGTAAAATGATTACGATGAAAGATATTGTTCGTGATGGCCATCCTGTACTCAGAGAAAAAGCTGAAAAAGTCAGCCTCCCTCTAAGTGATGAAGATAAGGCTGTGATGGCTTCACTTCTTGAATATATTAAAAACAGCCAGGACCCGGAGATGGCCGATGAGTACAAGTTGCGCCCGGGAATCGGCCTGGCAGCTCCGCAGATTAATGTGTCTAAACAGATATTTGCGCTTCATATACAGGACGATAACGGCAAATCATACAGCTTTAGTATGGCCAATCCTAAAATTATCAGTCATTCAGTTGATAAAACATACCTTACTTCCGGGGAAGGGTGCCTGTCTGTAGATGAAAATATTCCAGGTTATGTACCACGTTATGCACGGGTAACAATCCGGGGAATCGGTGCCGATGGCGCAGAACTTAAATTCCGTCTTAAAGGACTTGCTGCTGTAGCAGCACAACATGAAATTGATCACCTGAACGGAATTATGTTTTATGACCATATTGATTCAAATGATCCTTTCAAAGAACCGGATGGAGCTGTTCCATTAGAAAGATAAAACTAATAACGTTTTTCATCTTATATGTCAAGAACCTTATCTTTACAGATCACTCATTCCGCGTTATGATAATGATAAGGAGTGATCCGCCATGTTGAAGAAGCTTAAGAAAAAGCTTGCACGACAGTGGAGAGACATGTTGCGTAAAAAGATGATTGCCTGAGCCCCTGTAAGCCCTTCACAATCAGGAGGGCTGTTCTTTATTTAACAGGGTATTATAAATTTGCTTATAAATGATCATAATTATTTATAAACCCCTGAATCGGGGACCAAACACGATAATTAAAGCGCTATGACTGCGCTTTTTTAGTAATGATATGGAGGAGAGATTTACATGATTTTTAAAGTTTATTATCAGGAAGTAGCATCAGAGGTACCAGTACGTGAAAAAACGAAAGCGATGTATATCGAAGCTGAAACTGAAGAGGAAGTACGTAAGAAGCTCAGCGGACATGGTTTTAACATTGAATTTGTACAAAAGCTAGAGGGCAAATATTTAGAATACGAGCAAAATCACCAAAACTATCAGCTGGAACAGTTTTAATAGATGAAATTTGTTAAAAATGACCAGACTGCTGTGTTTGCCCTCGGCGGTCTTGGAGAAATCGGAAAAAACACTTATGGCGTTCAGTTTCAGGATGAAATTATCCTGATCGATGCCGGCATTAAATTCCCTGAAGATGAACTTCTTGGAATTGATTATGTAATTCCGGATTACACATATCTTGAGAAAAACCTGGATAAAATTAAAGGTTTATTTATTACTCACGGTCACGAAGACCATATTGGCGGAATTCCTTATCTGCTTCGCCAGGTAAATGTACCGGTATACGGCGGAAAACTTGCGCTTGGTCTATTGAAAAACAAGCTTGAAGAACACGGTCTTTTACGATCAACACGTCTTCATACAATAGATGAAGATGATGTAATCAAATTCCGTAAAACAGCGGTCAGCTTTTTCCGCACTACCCACAGTATTCCTGATTCATTCGGTGTTGTTGTGAAAACCCCGCCAGGCAATATTGTTCATACCGGCGATTTTAAGTTTGACTTTACACCTGTTGGGGATCCGGCTAATCTGACAAAGATGGCTGAGATCGGTAAAGAAGGTGTTCTTGCACTTCTTTCTGACAGTACAAACAGTGAAGTACCAAACTTTACTTTATCTGAACGTAAAGTCGGTGAAAGCATCGATGATATTTTCCAGACTGTAAATGGACGTATCATTTTTGCAACCTTCGCCTCTAATATTTACCGTCTGCAGCAGGTCGTTGAATCAGCTGTTAAATACGGACGTAAAGTCGCAGTATTCGGAAGAAGCATGGACAATGCTATTAATATTGGTCATGAATTAGGGTATATCAATGCTCCTAAAGATACGTTTATTGATGCACATACGCTGAACAGAATGCCTGCTGACAAAGTAGTCATTTTATGTACAGGAAGTCAGGGTGAACCTATGGCGGCCCTTTCAAGGATCGCGAACGGTACTCACCGTCAGATTCAGATTATTCCTGGTGACACTGTAGTATTCTCATCTTCACCAATTCCGGGTAATACAATCAGCGTTAACCGTACAATCAACCTGTTATACCGTGCAGGAGCTAACGTGATCCATGGATCATTAAATAATATCCATACTTCAGGACACGGTTCCCAGGAAGAACAGAAGCTGATGCTTCGACTGATAAAACCGAAATTTTTCATGCCGATCCACGGGGAATACAGAATGCAGAAAATGCATGCAAGCCTCGCTGTGGATTGTGGAGTTCCTGAAGAAAATTGCTTCCTCATGGAAAACGGTGATGTTTTGGCACTTGGCAGTCACGAAGCTGCGATTGCGGGGAAAATTCCGTCCGGCAATGTATATATTGATGGCAGCGGTATTGGAGACATCGGCAATATCGTCCTTAGAGACCGTCGCGTCCTTTCAGAAGAAGGACTTGTTGTTGTAGTTGTCAGCCTGAATCTGAATGATCATAAGATTGCTTCAGGTCCTGATCTGATCTCCCGCGGATTTGTTTATATGAGAGAATCCGGAGAACTGATTAACCAGGCACAGCATCTTCTTTATAAGCACCTGAATAAAGTGCTTGCAAATAAGACAAGCCAGTGGTCAGAGATCAAAAATGAAATTACTGATACACTTGAGCCATTCCTATATGAAAAAACGAAACGCCGCCCAATGATCCTGCCGATTATTATGGAGGTATGAAAAAAGCTGAGACAATGTCTCAGCTTTTTTTACTGCATAACGCGTTTTTCAAAACGGTTAATGTCATTATCTGCCCCGATTACAATCAGGATGTCTCCTTTTTGTATCACATCATTGGCCTGCGGCGACACAATAATATCATCGCCTCTTTTAATGGCTACAATATTAATACCGTACTTTGCACGAATATCTAGTTCTATGATTGAGTTTCCGATCAGAAGACTGTTTGCTGCAATCTCCACGATAGAATGCTCATCTGAAAGTTCGAGATAATCCAGCACATTGTTTGAAACGATGTTATGAGCAATTCTTTTTCCCATATCTCTCTCAGGGTGAACAACTTTATCTGCCCCGATCCGTTCCAATACTTTTTCATGATAGTCGTTTTGTGCTTTTACAGTGATTTTCTTAACGCCGATTTCTTTCAGCATCAGCGTCGTCAGGATACTTGCCTGAATGTCATCTCCTATTGCTACAATGACATGATCAAAGTTTCTGATTCCAAGGCTTCTTAATGCTGCTTCATCTGTTGAATCTGCCATTACTGCGTGTGTCGCAATCTGGGAGAATTCATCCACCTTATCCTCAAATTTATCAATGGCCATTACTTCCATACCCTGTTCAACTAATTCACGGACGATACTGCCGCCAAAGCGGCCGAGTCCAATAACTACAAATTCTTTTTTCACGTTGTTTCCCCCACTGTCGTGTCCTTACTTTCATTTTAGCACAGGGAAATTCAGAAAAAGAGCTTATTTTTTCCCTTTTACATAATCTGCATCAAAGAGGAATAGTCTCATTAGCAGGTATAGAGATGGAATCAGCAGGCACAGCCCTAATATAAACACAGTAACCAGTGCGATACCCATCGTTTCATTCACAACACTGCCTTCCACTGTGATAAACGGATAAAGGATATACGGTAAGTGAGAAGCGCCATATCCGAAAAATGCAAAGAAAAATTGGAGCATGACCATGAGAAATGCCGTTCCATAATTCTTTTTCTTGAAAATCAGGTAGCCTGCGATCAGGAAGAATACAAGTGATAAACCAAACATCCACCATAGATCAAGCGCCCTCTCAAAGTGTTCACCATTGTGCGAACGCAGTCCGGCAAAAACCATTAAACTTGCGATAATGGTGGGTGCGCCCCAAAAAAGGGCAAACTTTCTCATAATCGCCCTTGAATCATAATCTTCTGCACGATCTGCATAATAAGTTAAAAAGCTCGCACTGATATATAATACAGAGACAATTGCAAGAAATACAACACTCCATGAATATGGACTTGTGAACAATTCACCCGCTAAAAACGTAACGCCATTTTCATCTTCTCTTAAATATCCACCTTCTGAGATCGTTAATGCCGTAGATAGTGAAGCGGGAATTAAAAGCCCTGTCGCACCATATAAGAATAAGTATAATGTACTGTCCTTGGATCCATAATTACCGAATGCATAAAATGAACCCCTGATTGCAATGAGTATAATGGCAACTGAACCCGGTAATAAAAGGGCAGTTCCATAATAGTAAGCTGTATCAGGAAAAAATCCGACCAGACCAACAAAGAAGAATACGAAAAACACGTTCGTTACTTCCCAGACCGGTGACAGATATCTGCTGATCAGTTTACTCATAATATGTTCTTTTTTAGACACTCTTGCATAATAAGCAAAAAATCCTGCTCCAAAGTCAATGGATGCAACGATTAAGTAACCGTATAAAAACAGCCACAAAACTGTAATCCCGATAATCTCTAAGCTCATAGCAGTCATTCCTCCCCCTTGGCATTATTATATTCGTTTTAAAGCAGGCATCAGGGAAAAGACTTTCACCATCTGCCTGCTCATTGTCTTCAATATCAGTCTTACAGGCTGCCTCCAGGGAAGCGCTTTTCAAGCTCTGCTTCAGGCGGTCTGTTCTTGAACATTCTCAGCAGCACTTTCACGCAGAAGAATCCAAGAACTGCATAGAGTGCCAGGAAGAGACCGAATGCAATCCCGACTGATCCGGAGGTTGTAGCTGCTTCATCTACCGTCATAATGCCTCTTAAAATCCACGGCTGGCGTCCGACTTCAGCATAGATCCAGCCGAATTCAATCGCAAGCATTGCCAGCGGTCCACTCGCTACAATCCCCATCAGGAGCAGCTTATTCAATTCATTGAACCGTTTGATGAACATGAACATCACAAACAGTCCTGCAATGAATAAAGAGTACATCCCGATCCCGACCATCATATCAAACATATAATGAACCCATAACGGAGGGCGTTCTTCTTCAGGAAACTCATTCAGTCCAATTACTTCCGTATCAAATGAATTACCTGCCAGAAAGCTCAGCATGCCGGGAATTCTGATTTCATTGCTGATTTCATTATTCTCATCAATTGTTCCGAAAAGGATCAGATCAGCATTTGATTCAGTTTCAAAGTGCCACTCAGCAGCTGCAAGCTTTTCAGGCTGCTCTTTTGCAAGGAATTTTGCTGACAGGTCCCCTGCAAGTGCAGTACCCGCTGAAAAAATCAGTGCAGCTGTCATTGTAAGTCTAAGCGCCTTCTTGTGATAATCTGTTCCTTTTTTCGCAAGAATAATAAAAGCCGTGATAGCAGCTAAAATCAGCGCTGACGTCATATAACTTGATGTGATGACGTGAAACACCTTTGTAGGCGTTGCAGGGTTGAACATAGCAGCCAGCGGGCTGATATTGACTGTTTCCCCGTCAATAATATCAAAGCCCTGTGGCGTATTCATAAAGGCGTTTACCGTAGTGATGAAAAATGCTGATAAAGATGCACCGATCACGATCGGAATATTTAACAGCCAGTGCAGCCAGCGGTTTTTGAATCTGTCCCATGTATACAGGTAGATCCCTAAAAAGATTGCTTCAAAGAAGAAAGCAAATGTTTCCATGAATAATGGCAGTGCAATGACCTGTCCTGCCACCTGCATAAAGCTTGGCCACAGAAGTGATAATTGCAGACCAATTGCCGTACCTGTCACTACCCCGACTGCAACTGTAATTGTAAACCCTCTTGCCCATCTTCTTGCAAGCAGTAAGTAATGAGGGTCATTTTTTTTAAGACCAATGAACTCAGCAATCGCAATCATGACCGGAATACCAACACCGATTGTTGCGAATATAACGTGGAATATGAGAGTCGAAGCTGTTAACAGCCGACTGAGCATTACGCCATCCAGTTCCAATATGATTCCCCTCCTAAAAAAGCTTCATACTAGTAAATTTACTATACCACTGTTCACCAAACATTTTACAATAATAAAGACGTATATGATATGTTGAACATGAACAATTTGTGACATCCTTCACAAAGTATGTATTCTCAGTATATCCCTTGTATTCTGTTTTTTCAAATGAGGATGCTCAGTCTATTTTTAACTGTCAGATGCATAGAAAAAAGACCGGAACATATATGTTCCGGCTAAAATGCTTATCCAGCATGATTTTGCTGCACGGTAAATTGTGAATGCACAAGTCCTTGATAAATTCCTTTATGTTTCATTAACTCATCATGATTACCGCTTTCCATCAGATGTCCATGATCTAATACATAGATTCTGTCTGCATCGCGGATCGTTGAAAGACGGTGCGCAATAATGACTGCCGTTCTGCCTTCAAGTAATGTATTGAGGGCTTTTTGAATAACCACTTCCGTCTCCGTATCAATTGACGCAGTAGCTTCATCAAGAATGATGATTCTCGGATCGGCAAGTAAAGCTCTGGCAAAAGAAATCAATTGACGCTCTCCAACTGAAAGTATATTACCTCTTTCTTCCACTTCAGTGTCATATCCTTTTGGAAGCTTTTCTATAAAGCCGTGAGCTCCCACTGCTTTTGCTGCTTCTATCAGCTGTTGATCAGAAGCATGCGGGAAACCAAAACGGATGTTATCTTTAATTGTTCCTGAGAAAATGAATGTATCCTGAAGAACAATTGAAATCTGTGATCTGAGACTTCTGAGTGATACATCACGCAGATCATGACCATCCATTTTAATTGATCCTGCAGTCGGATCGTAAAAACGGGTGATCATATTAGCGATTGTGGTTTTACCTGATCCTGTATGACCAACCAGCGCAATCGTTTCACCGGCTTTTATATCAAGATTGATGCCGTCTAATGCTTTCCTGTCACCGGAGTAAGCAAAATCAACCCCGTCAAACTTCACATCGCCTTTAATCTGCTTAAGTTCGATCGCATCTTTCTTTTCAGCCACATTCGGCTGCTCATCAAGAAATTCAAAAATTCTTTCTGAAGACGCCATCCCCATAAGAAGCTGGTTATACACCATACCAAGTCTTGAGATCGGCTCCCAGAACATCCCGATCAGGAATGCAAAGGTTACAAACTCCCCGATTTCAAGGCTGCCTCCCTGAATAAGTGTAGCACCATACCAGATTAAAATAGCTGAACCAACTGCGTTTGTCATTTCTACCAGCGGTCTGAATGTCGCATTCTTTTTCGTTGCATCCCGCCAGCTTTCAAATGTTTCATTATTCACGCCTTCAAAATATTGAGCATTCTCTTTTTCCTGTGTAAAGGACTGTGTAATTCTCATCCCCTGAAGACTTTCATTTAAATGGGAGTTCAGTTTTGACTGCTTCAGACGGACTGTCTGCCATGATCTTCTAATCTTTTTACGGAGTTTTGTTGAGATCAGGAACATAGCCGGCAGCACAATCATAACCGCAAGTGCAAGTTCCGGACTGATCGTAAATAAGACAACAAATATACCCATCAGCATCAGAATATCCATTAGAAGATTAATGACACCGTTTGTAAACAGTTCCTGAAGTGAATTAATATCATTCATGATTCTCACCAGGATCGAACCAGCTGAGCGTTTATCAAAAAACCTGTTACTGAGCCACTGAACGTGAGTAAATAGATGCTTTCTCAGGTCATAGATCACACTTTGACCTAAGATGTTCATCCATTTAATTCTGAATACGTTCGCAACATAGTTCACAATATATAGACCGGCAATTACTCCTACAAGCTGCATGAGCAGATTACCGTCTTTCCCTGCAATCGCCTCATCAATTACATACATACCAATCAAAATCGGTATGACCAGCCTGATCGCAGTTGTAATCAGTACCATGATGATCGATAACGGCAACAGTTTTTTTGAATATGGTTTCAGATATCTGAACAATCTCCAAAGCTGGGTCCAGTTAAATGGCTTTTCAATGACCTGGTCTGTTGAATACTTAAATCTGTTTTGAATCCTCTTTTGCGCTTCACTGCTCATTTTTTCACCTCATCCCTGTTGCAGACAGTGCTTTTTGATCTTTATACTGAATATCGTAGATCCGCTTATACTGTCCTTCGAGCTTAATCAGCTCTTCATGTGTACCGCGATGTGTAATCTCACCGTTCTCAAATACAAAAATTTCATCTGCATGTTTTAGTGAGGAAATCCGGTGCGCAATAATAAATGTAGTCCGGCCTTTCATAACCTCTTTTAATGCTTTTTGGATATTGAATTCAGTCTGCATATCTACAGCACTCGTTGCATCATCAAGAATCAATATACTTGGATCCAGGCAGATCGCTCTGGCAATTGCAATTCTCTGCTTTTGACCTCCGGATAGACCAAGTCCTCTTTCGCCAAGCATCGTATCGTAGCCGTCCGGCATTTCCATAATAAAATCATGCGCTTCAGCTTTTTTAGCTGCTGAAATAATTTCATCCATTGTTGCCTCAGGTCTTCCGAATGCAATATTGGCTTTAATAGTAGAAGAAAACAGGAATGATTCCTGCAGCACAAACCCCACATTTTTACGGAGAGATCTAAGCGTGTAATCACTGACTTCCCTGCCATCGATCAGTACAGATCCTTCAGTCGGCTCATAAAACCTTGTCATGAGCTGCGTCACGCTCGTTTTACCTGACCCTGTTGCACCAATTAAGCCAATTGTCTTTCCACTTTCAACTTTAAAAGAAATATTGTTAATTGCCTTTTCGTCATCTTCTGTATAGCGTAATGTTACATTTTTAAATTCAACTACACCTTCAGATCTTGTCATTTCAATAGCATCAGGTTTTTCTGTAATCGTTTCTTCCGCTTCAAGAATCTCAAGCAGACGCTCCCCCGAAGCCTTTGACTGTGAAAACTGGTTAATCGTGAAACCAAGGTTCATAATCGGCCAGATAATAAAACCGACCAGGCTGTAAAACGCTGTCAGTTCACCGGCAGTCAGGCTGTCATTGACAACAAGATACCCCCCGTAACCAAGCAGCATCACAACACTGACATTCCCCAGAAACTCCATTAACGGGAAATACTTAGCCCACACATCCGATGTAAATAAGTACTTTTCTTTATAATCCTGGTTTGAGCTGTTGAACTTATCAATTTGGTGTTCTTCTCTTGAAAGAGATTTCACTGTGTTAATGCCACTGATATTTTCTTGTACATTCGTATTAAGTTTTCCGAATGATTTTCTTACACCTCTAAATGCAGGGTGAACTTTTTTATCAAACTTAAACACAGCAATCGCAAGAAATGGGATAGACAGCATCGTTACAATCGTCAGTGGAACAGAATAATAAAGCATAACCCCTGTTGTCACAATCAGTAACAGTACCAGTCTGATTAATTCAGCAAATCCGAATGACAGGAAGAAACGGAAGCCTTCCACATCAGCTGTCAGACGTGACATGATATCGCCTGTTTTTGCATTATCATAGTATTGGAATGGCAGGCTCTGAAGCTTGTCATACAGCCGTTCACGTAAATCATAGACAGCAATAATACCAAACAGATCTCCATTATATTGAGAGATAAATGTAGCGATTCCTTTGATCGCCATAATCCCAATAAATCCAAAAGCAAGATAAGGGATCAGTCCGTACCTTCCCTGACCGACGACGTCATCAATTGTGATCTGTAATATAATCGGATAGACAATTGTAATCAGTGTCATGACAAATAAAAATATGATCGAAAGTATAAAGTGCCGCTTATGAGGCCAGTAAAATTCTTTTAACTTCTTAAAAACATCCATCGCGTATCCCTCCTCTTTTGTTTCTTCTATTATATAGACACCTATTAAATATATCGGTTTTCGAAATATATTTCCACCTTTATTAGAATTTTTTCTCATTTCCCACTATTCACTCATGAGTGTAACGCTGCAGTCATTAAAAAAGATCAGCCCGCAGGCTGATCTTTTTGAAGCGATCTTATAATGTTTTTTGTCCAGGCTTCCAGTTTGCCGGGCAAAGTCCGCCAGTCTGAAGTGCCTGCAGTACGCGAAGTGTTTCGTCAACATCACGGCCGATGTTGTTGTGGAATACTGTCTGATACATCAGCTCGCCTTCAGGACTGATAATGTGAAGTCCGCGAAGTGCAATCCCTTCATCTTCAATCAGTACGCCATATTCACGAGATACCTGGTGATTTGTATCCGCTGCAAGTGGGTAGTTCAGATCGCCAAGACCATTGTCTTTGCGTTCTGTGTTGATCCATGCAAGGTGCGTATGGATTGTATCAGTAGAAACCCCGATAATTTCAGCATCAAGGTCTTCAAATTCGTCGTAACGGTCTGACATTGCAGTGATTTCAGTTGGACATACAAAAGTGAAGTCCATTGGATAGAAGAATAACACCGTCCATTTATCTTCTTTCATATTCTGTTCAAGACTTACTTTTCCAAATTCCTTGTCAGCAAGTACTGCGTCCATTTCAAAGCGTGGCGCCTGCTTGCCTACCATACGTTCTGCCATCAAAATCCCTCCAGATCAAAATTCAGCATGAGAATGAATTGATTCATTCCTCAATAAACTCACGATTTCCATGATAATATACGAAAAAACATTAGTCAATTTAAAACAAAATTGATTTTATATTATTAATAAAATCCGCATGAATCCTTGATTCATGTTTTCCCTTTTGTTATAAGGGTATAGTAGGACGATATAAACCATTGTGTTATGCAGAAAGGATGACAGTCATTGGAACTTATTTTAAATGTTAATGCGTTAAGTGCAAGACTTGCCGAATATGAATGGGGAGCACTTCTTATTGCAATCGGAATCGCAGCTCTGAAAATCATCGGCATCATTATTGTATTTATGATTGCTAAAGCGATCGGAAACCGTGTATTATCACGAATCTTCACTAAATATGAGCATAAAGAAAATATCTCCGTCGGCAGAGCCCGTACGTTAGAGAGTCTAACCAAGAATGTTTTTGGCTATGCACTCATCTTTATCTTAATTGTCACGATCCTGCAGGTTGTCAATATTGATGTTACAGCGCTGATCGCAGGGGCTGGTATTGTTGGTCTGGCAATCGGATTTGGTGCACAGGGCCTTGTCAGTGACGTCGTAACCGGATTTTTCATTCTGCTTGAAAAGCAAATCGATGTTGGCGATTACATAACGACTGGCAGCTTTTCAGGAATATGTGAAGAGGTTGGTCTAAGACAAACTAAAATCCGTGGCTTTGACGGGACATTACATTTCGTACCTAACCGTGAAATTACAAGCATGAGTAACCATTCACGCGGTAATATGCGCGCAATGATTGATATTGGTATCTCTTATGATGACGATATTGATAAAGCGATTAAAGTGTTACAGGATGTATGTGATGAAGTTGCTGCTGCTAACAGCAACATTGTAGAAGGACCTAATGTAGTAGGTGTTCAAGAGCTTGGTTCTTCAGATGTCGTCATCCGTGTGATCGGAAAGACTGCAAATATGGAACAGTGGGGCGTTGAAAGAGAGCTTAGAAAAGCAATGAAAGAAGCGCTCGACCGCAATGGCATTGAGATTCCATTTCCACATCAGGTATACGTACACAAAGAAAGTTAAAAAAGGCGGCTGATATGCCGCCTTTTTTTATGATTATTTACTTCTTAAGTAGTCTGTAATGAATGTGATCGCCGGTTCAATTGCTTTCTCATCCGGATTCAGTTTTGCGTGATGCAGTCCGTACTCAGACCCGACACCAAGCCAAAACATGAAACCCGGAATTTCTTTAAGAAAATAACCGAAATCTTCTCCTGTCATAGCTTTTTCGCATTCAATACAGTGAATACCATTGTACTCAGAGGCAAATGACATAAAATCTTCAGTGAGCTGATGATCATTATAGACCATGTAATAAGGCTGGTTGAATTCAACTTTTACTTCACAGTCAAAGGCCAGTGCAATTCCTTCAGAGATTGCCTTCACCCTTGTTTTTAACGTCTCCATCACTTCAGGATCGAGACTTCTCATTGTTCCATTCAGCTCGGCAGTCTCAGCAATAATATTTCCTACTGTCCCCGCCTCAAGTTTGCCGACAGTGACAACTGCACTGTTTAACGGGTCAATTGACCGTGAGACGACTGACTGCAGCTGTGTGATCAAATGAGCACCTGCCACAATCATATCTTTTGTTTTATGCGGATAAGCCGCGTGTCCACCTTTACCGGTTAAGACAACTTTCAATTCAGACGTGTTTGCAAATAAAAGACCCTTTTTAACTGCGATTTCTCCTGCCTGATATTCAGGAGCGACATGAAGGCCCATGATCTCATCAGGCATCCAGGCTTTCATCTCATCTGACTGAAGCATGCGTGCAGCACCACCCGGCCCTTCTTCAGCCGGCTGGAAAATGAAAAGAATATGATCGTCAATAGGCTGTGACGCTAATGCTGTAAGCACCCCAAGAGCAATGCTCATGTGGAAGTCATGACCGCATGCATGCATGAATCCGTGATGCTCAGAGGAAAATGGCAGTCCTGTCTGTTCAGTAATTGGCAGTCCATCGATATCTGTTCTGTAAGCCAATGTTTTCGGACTGCTTCCTTTTCCATTTACCAACACAAACATACCGGTTTCCCATGTTTTAACTGATAGGTTTTCCTGTGGCAGCGAGTCGATATACTGAAGTAAATAGCTTTGAGTTTTATATTCCTTGTATCCAACTTCAGGGATTTTGTGAAGGTCTCTTCTGATTTCAATAAACTTGTCCATTTACAAACACCTTTCCTGTTATTCAGTTCAAGAAAAAAACGCAGATTGTCATCTGCGTTCTTTAAAAGCAGCTTTTACAGCTGACGAAGTTCCTGCTTAATTTCTGTTTTAGACTTTGTCTTTTCATCAATTTTCTTCAGTACCTTAGCCGGTGTTCCTGCAACGACTGTGTAAGGTTCAACGTCCTCAATGACAATTGCACCTGCAGCCACAACAGCGCCCTGTCCAACTGTTACACCTTCTAAAACAACAGCATTTGCACCAATCACAACATCATCTTCAACCACTACCGGTTTTGCTGAAGGTGGTTCAATTACACCTGCAAGGACTGCTCCCGCACCGATATGGCAATTCTTACCTACAGTAGCACGGCCACCAAGAACAACATTCATATCGATCATTGTACCTGAACCGATCACAGAACCGATGTTAATTGAAGCACCCATCATGATCACTGCATTATCCCCAATTTCAACCTGGTCACGGATAATCGCACCCGGTTCAATACGAGCTTTGATGTTTTTCAGGTCCAGCATCGGAATAGCAGAATTTCTGCGGTCGTTTTCTACAATGTAATCCCAAATCTGATCAGTGTGTGCTTCAAGCGCCGGCTGAATATCTGCCCACTCTCCGAAGATAACACCTGAACCTTCAGATAAAAATGTCTGGGTAGCATCACCAAAGTTAATCTTATGAAGATCTGCCCCCTTGACATATACTTTTACAGGCGTTGATTTTTTCGCGTTTTGAATATAAGAAATAATTTCATTTGCATCCATTGTGTTCATTTGAATTCCCCTCTCAATCATTTAAGCATTCAGCTGACTTTTACTTTATCAGACCACCGCACCACAATACAAGTGATCAATATTAGAAAATTTCAAATCATACGGATAAATACTTTTTAACAGACTCGATAAATGCTTCAACCTGTGGGAGTTCAAATGCTGCCTGATAGCCGATCAGCCAGGTATCTCTTTTTAATGTGTGATCTTCTGTATGAAGTGGTGTACAAAACACATCTTCATTACCTGTCAATGTAATGGACGGAAGGATGGCATACCCGATTCCATTCAGCGCCATTTGTTTACAGGTTTCGATTTGATCTACAACGATATTCTGGCGCGGTGAAATCTGAAACTGTCTGCCCCACCACTCCTGAATTTCCTGATAATAAGTTGAATCACTTTTGAACTGAATGAAAGGTCTATTTGTTAAGTGAAGATCTTCTACACGTTTTATTTCTTTATCCACAAGATACAACTGGTCCTGAAATAAATGCAACTTAGGTCCTTTCCAGTCAGGTGTCCCTCTGATAATCCCTATATGCACATCACCATTGTATACAGCCTGCAATATTTCACTGCTCCATCCTGTCATGAGTGAAATTCTTGCGTGCGCATTTGTTTCTACAAAGTCTTTCAGCACTTTTGGCAGCCAGTTCTGCCCCACAATAGAAGCGCAGGCAATTTTCAGCGTGCCATATACCTTTGTATCAAGCGCGAGAATCTGTTCTCTGACTGCTTCTTCCTTCTTGATCATTTCCCGTGCCATATTCACAATCATTTCCCCGGCAGGTGTAAGCGTCAGTCCTTTTTTAGACCTGATAAATAATGACTTTTGCCATTCTTTTTCGATTGACTGCAGCCTTTGTGATAAAGCAGGCTGGGAAACAAACAGCCTTTCAGCTGCTTTTCTCATATTCATCTCTTCAGCAAGTATATCCAGCATATGATAATCGGAATGATTCATAGTTCACCCTATTCCTTCCTCGGCAGAAACAGAATAAAAAATAAGCTGATTAAAGCAAATGCAAATACAATGAAATAAACGATATTTAAACCGCTTGTCATAGCCGACTGCAATTGCTCAAGTACAACAGGCTCAATGCGGCTTCTCTGTTCTGCTTCAAGCAGACTATTCACCGCATCAACACCTAATGACTGAACTTCGGTGTTTTCACTCTTTTCAAAAGAGGATCTGATCGAAGCATTCAGTATCCCTCCAAGCAGCGCAACTCCGACTGTACTGCCCAGATTTCTCATAAACATATTTGCTGCAGTTGCAGCACCTCTTAATTTCCATGGGACTGCACTTTGAATAGATACAATAAATGATGTTGTTGTAAGCCCCATACCTATTCCAACGAAAAATGAGGATACCGCAGGCCATACCGGCCCATAGCCCGGTTCCATCAGGACAAATAGAAATGTTCCAATGATTAAAGAGATTCCGCCAAGAAGACTCGTTTTATAATAACCGATTTTAATCAGTAATCTTCCTGCAACAGTTGCTGCAATGGGCCAGCCAATTGACATTGCAGTCAGCGTAAATCCGGCAATACTAGCGCTCTCCTCCATCACACCTGTCACAAAAGCAGGCAGGTAACTCGATATACCTATCAATAATACGCCTGTTGTCAGTGATACAATATTGGCAATAAATATCGCACGGTTTCTCCAGATCGAAAATGGCATCATCGGGTCAGGTGCCTTCAGCTCATGTCTGACGAAAAGATACAACAGCAGTACCGCTGAAGCGATCATGATGAGCGCAGTCGAAGATAGCCATGGGATAGAAATACCGCCTTCTACCAGCAGATACAGTAAGACTGTCAGTGCAACTGATAGCAGAGCTGCTCCTTTATAATCAATGGGCGATGTATTTTTTTCAACGTCCTCCTTGAGGAATATCCAAAGCACAGTAAGAGAAAGAACACCAAGCGGGATATTAATCCAGAATACGTATTGCCAGCCGATCGTTTCTACCAGTAGTCCACCGATCGCAGGTCCCATAACAGCTGAGATTCCCCATACACTTGATAGGTAACCTTGAATCTTTGCGCGTTCTTCTTTAGAATATATATCTCCTACAATCGTTGAAGCGATCGGCATGACAGCCCCCGCTCCAAGACCCTGAATAAACCTGAAGGCGATCAGCCATTCCATCGATTCAGCAAAACCACATAATATAGATCCGACTAAAAAAAACGACATACCTAATGTAAGTACGGGCTTTCTGCCAAACAGGTCAGACAGTTTTCCATAAAGTAATACTGTAACCGTACTCATTAATAGATATGAAGAAAAAACCCAGCTATAAAGCTGGAAATCACCAAGGTCTGCTGTGATTGCAGGCATAGCTGTTGAGACAATGGTCGCTTCAATTGCACCAACAAACATCGCAAGCATGACAGCAGCTAATATAAATGGACGGTATTTATTTTGTCCTGTCCGCTGATTAGACTCATTCATATAGAAGCTCCCTTGACGTTAAGAACGCTGAATTTGTTTGTGTATATGCCTCTGTAACTGTTTTAACATTACTCTTCGTGTTAGCAGCCCTTCAAAATAACCTTCAGGACTCATCACGCACACAAACGGGTGGTCCACAAGGAGGTTAAGTGCGAACTGAAACTGATCAGTCTGCTTTAGAGATGGAATGTCAGCACGCATGATATCTTTTACTTTTTTTTCGTTCAGTCTGCTAAATTCAATTTCTTCAAGTCCGAGCATTGAATCAGTGATCATCTGTACACTGATCAGGCCTTTCAGGTGATAGGAAGAATCCAGTACGGGTATGGATGAATATCCGCTTTTTGTTAATACGAGAAGTGCATGTTCTGCAGTGTTCATCTCCTGCACGTGGGCAATTTTTTCTGAAGGAATAATATATTGACTGATTGGTGTTTCAAGAAATTCTTTATGTTCAATTGTTAGCATGTGTCAAACCCCTTTTTACAAAATCTCTCTGTCCCCATCATAACATAACCAAAGAGATGCTCTCTATGTCTGAACTCTGTTTTAAAAAAATCCAAAAAAAAACCGGGAGCACCGGTTCTTCATGTTTACTGGTTATTATTTTCTTCCTGAAGCAGTTCATAGATTTCAATCGCTGTCATATCAATGTTGTCGAAAGGATATTTCTGCGGTTTCTGATCTTTGTCATACACTTCAAGCTCGAACGTATCATTTGTGCCAAAATATTTCACCTGGCATACTCTTTTACCGTTCAGTTCGAAAAAGCGGGAAGGAACATCACCTGACTGATCCTGCTCCTGCAATGTTTTTAGTCTTTGAATAATACCCATCAGTTGAGACATGTGGTATTCTCCCTTCTGTTTGTTGATCATTTCATTATAACATTTAACCGGGAATGGCAGTTAGCAAAGAATCATCCGGTGAAACCACCTTCATCCTCATTCCCTTTTTCAGCTGTTACAAAACAAAGAATACTATAACACACATTCTCAACTCATGACAGCTCAAATTAAAGAACAGACAGGAACACTTGCAAATCCTTTGACACAACTGCTGATTTACGCGAAACTATTAACAAATGAATATTGTTTAAAGGAAGTGAGCAGCGTGCAAAAAGTAATTTTGTACACTCAGCCACAGTGTCCGCCGTGTGAAATTGTTAAACGTTTTTTTAAAGCAAACCAAGTTGAATTCAGTGAGATAAATATTAAAGAGGATACATCTTCAAGGCAATATATGATAGACACACTGGAATCATATTCGACCCCGACGGTAGTGATCAATGACAGTGAAGTCGTGCGCGGCTTCAACCTTGAATCCCTGGCTGAAAAATTAAATATATCGTGTGATTAATAAGAGGCTGGAGACAATTGTCTTCAGCCTCTTTTGTAACAGGTCTCTCTGTGTTGTCAATACACCATCATATAATAAAGAATGATGGCGACTCCTGCGACTCCTGCGAGACTGTAGATAATAATAACCGGGTTAAATAATAAAGGATGGCGTTTTACCTGCTGTGACACTTCATCCTTTTCACTTTTTTTATTACCTGCCTGCAAAGTGACGGCCAGTCCAATCAGACAGACCAGTGTAACTGCTATAAGTGTGATGGCTGCAGTCATATGATTCCCACCTTCTAAGTCTTTACCTTAGCGTGAACATATGTAGCAGCAATTATGCATAAAACCTTTTTAGAAAGGAAACGCGTTCAGCCATTGACCACCATCAAGCGTGACGCATTCACCATTCATATACGCCGCCTCTTCAGATAACATATAAGCAGCCAGACCAGCGATTTCTTCCGGTTTGCCTAGTCTCTTAAGTGGTACACTCTGAACTGTTCTTTTCGCTGCTTCTTCAGATTCAAATAACTTTTCCGCACCGCCTGTACGCTCAATTGGACCTGGTGCGATTGCGTTTGCCCTGATCCCGTATTTGTGTCCCCATTCAACAGCCACGGTTCTTGTCAGCGATAACACCCCTGCCTTTGCAGCTGCTGAATGTGCTACTCCAGCTCCTGCATTCCAGGCATATGTAGCCACCATATTAATGATTGTTCCTTTTATTTCGTGCTTGATCCAGTAGTCACCTGCTGCTTTTGTGCAGTTGAATGTACCATTGAGTACAATATCAATGACTGACCGCCATGCATTCGGTGACATTTTTTCGATCGGACAGATAAAGTTGCCTGCTGCATTATTAATCAGGCCATCAACTGTTCCAAACTTTTCAACAGCAGATTGAATCATCTGCTCAGCCATTTCATATTCTCTTACATCCATTTGAAAATACGCAACAGTGTCTCCTGTACCGATTTCTTCCACAGCTGCCTTCAGCTTTTCCTCATCTCTGCCCGTGATCATGACAGAATGACCATCATCAGCCAGCCTTTTCGCCATAAATTTCCCCATTCCATTTGAACCGCCTGTAACAATATACACTTTTCTCATCTGAATCCCCTCCAGTATAATGAATGACTATTCATTCATTATACTATTAATCATTCATAAAATTCAATTTATTTAAAGTTAAAGCCTTATTAAAGTTAAATGTCATTTGAGGACAGCTGGTGACTGAAGCGGAAACCATCAGCCACCTCAACAAAACTCAAAGAAAAAAACTGACCGAGCCGTTTGGCCTGGTCAGCTTACTGATGATGATCCTGATGAATAGAACTTTTCTGATGAAGTTTTGCAATTGCACGTACAATCGTTTTTTTCTTATTAAAACCGGTCGCAGCAACATGTTCACTGTTTAATTCAGCGTAAACTGTTCCTTTTGCCTGATCTTCATTAAAACCTTCTATAAATGCTGTAATGACACCAGCTTCTACTGGGATACGTAAAATATTTAATGTCAGCCCTTTTTTCAATTGAAAAAGCTCCTTTAGTATAATACTTAAATTCTGCACAACAGCTTTACAGTATACTACTAACAGAAGAATGTCAATCTATCAATCAGCTTATGCTGAGGAGCTTAAGTTCCATTTCCCTTGAAGGCAGCGGTTTACTGAAGAAATACCCCTGTCCTTTCTGGCAATGTTCTTTTCGTAAAAACGATACCTGTGCCATTTCTTCCACGCCTTCTGCAACAACTTCGAGGCCGAGACTGTGAGCCAGGTGGATAATCGTTTTTGTGATCGCTGCATCTTTACACTCTGACTGAATTTCTCTTACAAATGACTGATCAATTTTTAAGATATCAATCGGAAATAATCTCAGGTAATTTAATGATGAATACCCAGTTCCAAAATCATCCACTGAAATTTTAACACCGATTTTTTTAAGCTTTTTCAGCATTGATAAAGTTGCGTTCATATTACTCATTGCACTCTCAGTAATTTCAATTTCAAGCAGACCAGGCTCAACGTTGTATTTCTTCAGCGCATTTAAAATAATGTCATCAAAATCCGCCTGTGCAAATTGCTGTGGCGAAATATTTACTGCAATTCTGATATTGGAAATCCCCTGACGTGACCATGCCTGAAGCTGGAGACATGCCTGATCGATTACCCATGCACCTATAGAGTGAATCAAACCGTTATCTTCTGCAATTGGAATAAATTCTGAAGGCGGCACTGCTCCGAATTTACGGTTATTCCATCTCAGCAGTGCTTCAACACTTGAAATTTCACCATTTTGCAAATCTACCTGCGGCTGATAATGGAGGCTCAGTTCATTTAATTCAATTGCCCTGCGGAGGTGGGTCTCCATAATCATTTTGTCTGGAAAAGCCTGTGTCATTTTGTTGTGATAAAAGCCGTATCTGACTCCCCCGGCCTTTTTAACAGTATGCAGCGCCTGTGCTGCGTGGTTGATCAATATGTCACTTTGCACACCATCATAGGGATATACACTGATGCCGATACTCGCAGAAATAAAGTATTCCTGCTGATTAATTTCATAGGGCTGCTGAAATACATTTACAATATCTTCAGCAAACTCTTTCATTTGAGCCTGGGTGATATTGTGCAGGAAAAATACAAATTCATCTGCATTCAACCGGTATAAGTAATCTTTTTCAGGTAATAGTGTCTTCAGCCGTGCTGCAACTTTCTTCAGAAGCTCGTCTCCTGCATTAAAGCCAAGCGTCTTGTTCAGCTTTTTAAAATTATCAAGATCGAGACACATCAGTGCATGTGACTCTTTTGAGACTGCAGATAATTCACCAATATGATTATTAAGTGCCTGGCGGTTATATAAACCTGTCAGCCTGTCATGAAGATAAAGAAAATTAATTTTTTCCTTCGTTTCTTTTTCACTCGTTGCATCTCTGACGATTAAATACACACCCTGAGATCTGCCATTTGTAATGATTGGAACAAATTTTGTGTGTACGACGATTGCATCACCTTCAAGCGTCACTGCGGGTACAAAGTGAAATTCATGCGGTCCGTTTTTAAGTGCCTTATCAATTCCATTCATTACATTCGAAGAAGTCGATGGTGAGAAAAGTGTATGCACGTGCTGATGAAGCATTTTATCTTCAGGAATAGAAAAAGTATTTGTTGCAGCTTTATTGACCGCTTTAATGACACCCTGATCGGAAAGTGTGATCACTGCATCCAGATTGTGCTGGATGATGGAGTGATAGTGCTCCTGAAGGTATTTAAGCTTCAATTGCTCGTCTTCCTGCTCTGTGACGTCACGTACAATTGCTACAATATACTTATTTTGATTGCTGGAATCAGCGATCGGTGTCAGATTTGTTTCGTAATACCTGGTGCCTTTATCAGACTGTATAGAATCTCTATACCTTATGTCCTGCTTTTCTGCACCGGCATTTCTGTACATGTCAATCAGCGTGGCGGCAGAATTTTTCATGACAGCTTTAATAGACTGACCGATTACATCTTCAGCTTTCTTTCCAATCAGATTCAATGCTGCCTGATTTGTATACCTGTATATATAATCGTTTCTTTCTTCTTCCATGATAAAAACAGCATCCGTGATGTGTTGTGTAATGATGATATTGAGCATATCGAGTATTTCTTCAGGAAAATCATGCCCGCTTTCATCAATCCTGTGTCTGGGAGTATCCATAAGTCCATCCTTCCAATTATCAATCGAGCTGCTTTAATCATTCCAAACTTTAATTTTTATGTCAATCACTTTATGAAACTTTAGGATTACTTTACATTAGTTATATATACTCACTACTCTTCACCTTCACTGATTCTATATGCCTCTTCAAGACAGATTGCCTGTGTATTAATCTGCCGCTGATCTTTTTTCTCCACATGAGCATATACGCCTTCGCTATTCTGTACCCTTGCTTTCATATTGTCTGAAAGCTGCAGATCGAGAATATTTTTAATTCTGTTTTTATGAGATGCTTCAGTTACAGGAAATAATAGCTCAATCCGTTTATCCATATTACGGGTCATCATATCTGCAGAAGAGAGCATGCACTTTTCTTCTCCATTGTGATAGAAATAATAAATTCTGCTGTGTTCGAGAAAACGCCCCACAATACTTCTGACATGGATATTTTCACTCACACCCTCTAAACCTGGACGCAGGCAGCAGATACCTCTGATGATCAGATCCACTTTCACTCCTGCTGCAGATGCTTCATAAAACTTCATGATTAAAGGCTTATCAGTCAGTGAATTCATTTTGGCAATAATATGCCCATTTTTATGCTTTTTATGAAAAGTAATTTCTTTATCGATCAGCGTTATAAAGGAATCTCTGATCGAATACGGCGCAACGATCAGGTGGTGATAGGATGGTTTCTCAGTATAGCCACTCAGATAATTAAAAAAGTTTGTGGCATCTGTCCCGAATTTTCTTTTCGTTGTAATGATACCCATATCCGTATAGATTTTTGCAGTCTGATCATTATAATTTCCTGTCCCGAGATGAACAAATCTTTCAATTTTGTTATTCTTTTTCCTGACAACCAATGTGATTTTACTGTGGGTTTTCAGGAATGTCATTCCATAAATCACATGGCAGCCGGCCATTTCAAGCTCTTTAGCCCACTGTACATTATTCTCTTCATCAAACCTTGCTTTCAGTTCTACTAATACAGTCACCTGTTTACCGTTTTCAGCTGCTTTTTTCAGCGCTCGTATAATCGGTGATCCGCCACTCACTCTGTAGAGTGTCTGTTTAATCGCTAATACATCAGGGTCATCTGCTGCTTCATCTACAAAATCCACAATTGGATTAAATGACTCATACGGGTGATGAAAAAACAAATCCTGTCTCAACGCTTTTTCAAATATATTTTCTCCGGGCTGAAGGTCTGCCGGGGGCTGCGGAATAAAGGACTGGAATACAAGATGATCCTTATCCTTTGATAACGTTGAAGTAAAGCTGAATAAAAAAGTAAGATCCAGCGGCCCCGTAATGGTATACAGATCAATTTCCTCCACTTCAAGCTCCTCCATCAGCATCGGCAGAAATTTATCATAAGCGTCAGTATCTTCAATTTCGAGCCTAACAGCTGCGCCCCATTTTCTTTTCTTCAATTCTTTTTCTATTTCCAGTAAAAGATCCCGTGCGCCTTCTTCATGTATCGTTAAATCGGCATTTCTTGTGATTCTGAACAACAAACTGGAAGTTACCTTATATCCAATAAACAGCCGGTTCAGAAAGTGTCTGATTACCTGTTCAAGTAAGACATATTCATGTCCAGTCACAGAAGGCAGTCTGATATACCTTGGCAGCACTGATGGCACCTGTACAATAGCCACTTTTTGATCTTCATGTTTGCCTGATAGTTCTACGATGATATTAAGGCTTTTATTGAGTAAGATAGGAAATGGGCGATAGGCATCAACCGCAAGAGGCGTTAATACAGGAAATACCTGCTCTTTGAAAAAATTTTCGATAAAACTGTGTTGTTTTGAAGTGAGGGTATCAATTTCTTTGAATTCAACACTCTCAGCCTTTAATTTACTCTGAAGATTAGTCAACGCTTCGTACTGCTGTTTTACAAGGCGGTGAGTATGATCAGATATCGCACTGAGCTGCTGTTTTGGTGTCAGGCCCGCTTTATTTTCAGGCTTTGTAAAATTCGCCTTCACCTGATCTTTCAAACCTGCAACACGCACCATAAAGAATTCATCAAGATTTGAACTGAATATCGCCAGAAACTTCAGCCGTTCAAGCAGAGGGTTCGTTAGATCAGAGGACTCTTCAAGGACCCTCTGATTAAATGCGAGCCAGCTGAGTTCACGATTATTATAATATTCGGGCTTACTGAATTTCTTATCTGAATGTCCCATACTGATCTCTCCTATACTTCCTGTGTAATCGGAATAAATTTAAGCCTGATTGATTTCTTAAGCGTTTTTTCCAGATGTTTTTTCTGTTTTCCCGCCTGATACTCTTCAGCGAGTGTACGCCCCTCTGCAAAAACACTCAGCTGCAGTTCATCACCTTTTTTTCTGATCTCAAGCTGGCTGATCAAATTTCTCTTTGATCCATTCAGGCTGTATGAAAGCTTAACAATTGCACCAATACATCTGATTTCCTGAATCTCTTCCTCGCTGAACCAGCCGTCAAAGGGTTCTAAAAACTGCTGCAGCATCGACTTGCTTTTGAAAGAGGCTGCAAGAGCCAGGGCAATCCGGTCTTTATGTAGAACACCATCTATCGACCGGTTCGCAATGATATAAAAAGTATGCTGACTGCTTGAATCAGAATCAATGTAATCACCCAGGTAATATAAAAATGCCGCTCTTTTAATCAGCTGCAGTCCTTTTTCAGTTAATTCAACCTCACCAAGTGCACCTAAATGTGTATAGATTTCTGTTGCGAGAGAGATCATATGCTCAGCTTCCGGTCTTTCAATCGCATAATCAAATGCCAGTTCATTCATACTGGCTGCAAATACTCTTTCTTTATCAAGAGGAGCAGCATACTTTTTCATCAGCTCCTTAAAGACAATCCCGTCCCGCAATCCTTTTCTGCTGAACATAAAGCCGGTTGCATCAACAATCTCATACAGCTCACAGAAAACCTGGGACGTCGGAGCAATAATATCCGTCCGGTCACTTGATAAACCATCCAGCTTCTCAAGCTCATCTTTATCCATATTGACCAGCTGATCATTCACTTGTTCAAGATCCTTCCCACTCATCCAGTACTGATGAACGCCAGCAATCGGATAATGAGTATTCTGCTGATGAATCTGTGCAATATTACGCGCACTTCCTCCAATTGCAACAATCGGAACATTCCTGCCGGGAAGCCAGTTGAGGCTTTGAAATGAATCTCTGATGAATTGAATCAGCTTTTTTCTCTCAGCTTTTGTCAGTTGATCCCCTGCCATGAAATCATTTTTTAGCGACACAGCCCCAAATGGAAAGCTGTGAGAATGCTGAAGCTGCTTGTGTTCATAGTAGGTAACTTCAGTACTTCCCCCGCCAATATCGATTGTCACTGCTGACATAACCGGTGTTGAATGGACAACAGCAAGATATCCAAAATAGGCTTCCTCTTCTTCAGACAGAATCTTAATACTGATCCCGGTTTTCTCTTTCATATGCAGTACGATTTCATCGCTATTAACTGCCTGACGCACAGCTGCGGTCGCTGCGGCACGTATATCCTTCACCTCATGAAAGGATATGATCTCTTTAAATGCCAGCAGCGCTTCTTCAAGAATAACTGCCCCTTCTTCAGTCAGCCTCTGATCTTGATCAAGGTAAGATTTTAAACGGGCTACAGTTTTAATATTTTCAACTTCCTTCATTCCTTTTTCCGGATCATATTCATAAAGAACGAGCCGGATTGTGTTTGAACCGATATCGATCACTGCAGTTTTATTCTTCATCCTGAAATCACTCTCCATCTTTATATTTCCCATCAGTTGCGGTATACTTGTCCAAATAATAGAAAAGGTGTGTGACAATATGAATGAACCCGCAGAACATTCCCCGGAGAAAATTGCACAGGCAATTTTCACAATTAATAAACATGCTAAAACAGCTCCGGATTCAAAATTTCTGTATCAGATCAAAAAAGCAGCAATTGAAAAAATGCTTAAAGAAGGAAAAGCAAAAAAAGTTGGACTTCAGTATTCCAGAAACCCGGGACTCAGCCAGCAACGTTCTGATTTACTCGTTGAATGCGGCAGCTATATGTTCCATATACCTCCCCAGAAAAATGACTTCAAAGATCTCCCGCATCTCGGTAAGCTTTCAGACAGTGTCAGAAACCCTAAAACAAGAATGAACCTGCGAGAAGCAAAATCTATCTTACAGTCATATACAGGACTAAAGGCAGAACCTGAAAAGAAGACTCCTCAAAGACAGCAATATCAGCGTCCCGTCTTCAAACGGCTTGGAGAATAGCTGTCAGTTATATCTTCCCTTACTTCCATATGAAAAAAACCGGCGCAGTTAAAAGTTTTAACACTGCGCCGGTTTTTTTGAAGTCTGCCAGAGGTAATCAGATAATCAGTGTGTCGATTGAATTAATCAACTGGTTAATTTCAGGCTTACTGATCTGATCATCAGCGCCAACCTGATTCCCTTTATGTTTGAGGTCATCTGTAATTAAGGAAGAAAAGATTACAACAGGCAGTTTACCAAGAACCTGGTGTTCTTTTATTCTTCTTGTCAGATGATGCCCGTCCATCTGGGGCATTTCGATATCAGTGATTACCAGCTGTACTTTTTGTTCAACCGGCACACCTGAATCAGCTAAAGACTCCAGATAGCTAAGTGCATCTTTACCGTTTTCAAAAAACTCGGCATCCTCATACCCCGCTTCTTTCAGCGTATCAGACAGCAGCTGACGCAGAAGAGGTGAATCTTCAGCTACAACAAGCTTTTTAACAGAACGTTCTCTCTTACCAAGCTTTTTAACCATTCCAACGTTTATCCCTGATTCAGGGTTAATTTCAAGGATGATACTCTCAAAGTCAAGCAGCAGAAGCATCTCATCATTTCGTTTAATCACGCCAATGACTTTTGTATCTGTGTTCTGATACATATCTGACGGCTTTTCAATCTGGTCCCACGATACTCTGTGGATCATCGATACGTTATCTACGTGAAATACAACCTTTTGCTGATTAAACTCTGACACAATGTATTTTTCCTGGGCGCTCTTTTCTCCCGGCTGCCTGCCAAGTACCTGTCTCATATCAATAACCGGAAGTACTTCTCCCCTAAGCTGAATAATTCCGTTTATGTAAGGGTGTGAATGCGGAATCGGTATAACTGCTGCCGGTTGAATGATTTCTTTCACTTTAATAACATTAATACCATATTTACTTCCATTCACTTCAAATTCAACAATTTCAAGCTCATTTGTACCACTCTCAAGCAAGATTCCATTTTGATCTGCCATTTTTCTCTCTCCTTAGACATCAAATTACATTACCTGTAATATGGGCGACTTCCGCTCCAGTTGTATAAAGGCAATAACTGATTTTCATCAATTGTAATAAAAAAGCTTCCTTCACCTCTTATATCGGGTAAAGGAAGCTGTTATTGAATATGCAATTACTTTTCTTCTGTATCAAGTACTCTGTTCAGTCGCTTACGCAGCATTTTCATGCCACTGCCGCCTGCCTGAGAGTGTCTGAGCTGGCCTTCTTTATCAAAAACGTAATATGCCGGTACATACTGATTTTCGAATGCTTCTGTCAGTTTGTGTTCACTGTCTACGTAAATCGGCTGAGAGATATCGTGTCCCTGTGCTACCTGTTCAATCACATCCATATCAAGATCATCCTCAGATCTAGGCATATGAACAGCTACAACGTTCAGGTTATCTTCATATTCATCACGCAGTTCATTAATATCAGGCATTGCTTCCTTACATAAATGACAGCTTACTGACCAGAAATGTATCAGTGTCGGTTTATCACCTACAAGCTCTTCTCTGTTCACTTCACCGTTTAACCATTTAACAGCGCCATCAAGTTCAGGCATTGGTGCTCTTAGTTTCATGTTCAATTCCTCCTGCATCTAACTGAACCCATCGCAGTACGGGTTTCATCCTTAATTAAAATTATTATAAAAAACACAATTTCCATTATAGAAATGACAACACTTTGAGTCAAGTCTCAGCAACAGGCTGCTTCACTTTTATCAGCAGAATCATGCCGATTACTGCCATCACGATGAGCGATGACAGTGCGATTCTGCTTGCCAGCTCCCCGTACTCCCTCAGGTTCAGCGTAATCGTACCGTAAACTGCCGGGCCGATTATGGAGGAAACTTTTCCTGAAAAAGCAAATAACCCGAAAAATTGCCCTCTTTTTTCATAAGGAGTCAGGTCAATGATTAATGTACGTGAAGTGACCCACATGGAGCCGAGAGCTACACCGATCAGTGCGCCTGCTATCCAGAACATCCACTGCTCTGTAGCAAGTGCAGCGATGGTCAGAGCCGTAATTAATATGATTGATACAAGCATCACACCAACCTTTGCACCTGTCTTTTTAGTAATATAACCGAATATAAAGGATCCTATAATGGCAAATATCGTTGAACCGAGATAAAGAATGATAAACTGTCCACTCGTAAAACCGACGACAGCAGTGGCGTAAATGGCCATAATCGCAATCGTCGTCGCAATTGCATCATTTAAAAAGAAATAAGAAAGCATAAAGGTAAATGTATTTTTATAATTGCGCATGTCCTTAAATGTGCGGTAGATCTCCTTGTAACCTGTAAGGAAATGTTCTTTCTCCGTTTTCTTTGCAGGTGTATCCTTTAAAAAGAAAAATAACGGCAGTGAGAATAGTAAATACATAACGGCTGTCGGGATAAAAGCCTGCTCAGGATTTCCTTCCTGCACAAACAAATAGACAGAGAGTCCAACAATTGTGCCAAGATACCCAACCGCAACCCCAAACCCTTAAATCAGCGGTATTTCTTCTTTTGTCCCTAAATCACTCAGCATTGTATCGTAAAAAACAAGACTGCTGTTAAAGAAAAACTTTGCCACAACAAATGCAATAATCACAAAAAATAAATTGACCGGCAGATTCAGCCACTCTCCCTGCACGGTTGTGACAGCGAATATCCCCATCAGAAAAGTAGCGGCTATAGAAAGAGATGCAAGCCAGACAATATACTTCTTCTTCTGTCCCGTACGATCTATCCAGACACCGTACAATGGGGAAAAAATGACGAGTAAAAAGCTCGCAAATGCATTTGCATAAGAGATAAAAGTACTCGCTACCTGTTCCATCTCAACGCTTCCGCCAAGTTGTGCATCCAGATAAAATGGGAAAAACACGGTATTAATATTTGAAGAAAAAATTGTATTGGCAAAGTCATAAAGTGCCCATGATAATATCGGCAGCGTAAAGAAAAGCTTCATTCCTGAGCGGGGCGTATGGTCCGTCCGGTTCATCATCATTCCTCCATTTCTTTCCCACTCTTTCCATACGCATGTGATAAAACCCTTTATTCTAAGTAGAATTTACAGGAAATTAATATAAAATTAGTTCTGTCAAAGTTGGCTGGTGATTTCCGCTTCAGCGAGAATCACCAGCTGTACTAAACAATATTGAGCTTTAATATAGACATAAAATAAAGGCTGAGACAAAAAATTGTCTCAGCCACATGGACAGTTAAAAGGATTCTCCTTATGCGAAAACGATATAGAGTCTTCTGTTTCAGATTTACTACCTTTTAAAAATTCTGCGCCTTTTCTTTTTCTTTGATCTGGAGAATTGCAGCCAGCCAACTTTGCGGAAGATAATAAACATAACGATGGCGATTACTGACATGACGCCTAGCAGGACAAAGTATCCGTACTCGAATTCAAGTTCAGGTATATAGACAAAATTCATCCCGTAAAGTCCGGCTAAAAATGACAGCGGCATAAAGATCGTGGTAATAACGGTCAGCGTCATCATAATATTATTCATCTTGTCTGAACTGACAGAGATATAGTTATCACGGATATCTGATGAAAATTCACGGTAGGAATCAAGCATTTCAGTCAGTTTAATCACATGGTCATATACATCTGAAAAGTACAGCTGCTGATCTCTTGTAAGTCCCACGTTCGAACCATTTAAGAGACGGTACAGTAAATCCCTCGTCGGTACCAAAGATCTTCTCAGCTTCTGCATATCGTGCCTCACATCAAACAGTCTGTCCATCAGATCATGAGACGAATTTTCATCTGTTCGTTCTTCAATACTGTTCAGCACATCTTCAATACCATACACGTGAGGAAAATATTCATCTACTGTGATATCAAGTATTGAATGCAGCAGTCCTATCGGATTCTGCTCTTCACGTGCAGCATCACCTGACAGCATTCTTTGCCAGATCTCATCAACCATTTTCAGCTGATCGTAATGCCAGGTAACGATCATTTTTTCATTTACGAATACATCAATTTCCTCAGCTTCATATGTATCTTTCGTTAAATGATGAAGGACCAGAAATATATATTGATGATAGCTATCAAATTTTGGACGCTGGTAGCCTTTTTCCACACAGTCTTCAATTGCAAGCGGGTGAAACGAAAAGGTTTTTGACAGTTCTTTCCCTTCTCGCTCAGAAGGTTTTGAAAAATCTGTCCACATCCAGTGAAGCTTAGCTTTCCTTGCATCTTTTATTGAATCGAACTCCTTAATCTGTCCGACGGTCGTCATGCCCATCACTCTGATCATATGAGCCACCTCCTTCGTATCTTTCATAACTGTTATTTATCCTGAAACATGACTGTTTAATCAACTTACTCATTACAAATTTCAATCGCACCGCTTTTTAAGGTACAATAGCTGTCATAAGCTAATACCTGAAGGACGTGAATATGTGATGAATGAAGCAGTAAAAAATATTGAAATCTCAGGCATCCGTAAGTTTTTTAATCAGATCCAGCATATTGATGGCATGATTTCACTGACAATTGGACAGCCTGATTTCCCTACTCCGGATCATATTAAGGAAGCTGCCAAGCAGGCAATCGATCAGAATTTTACCAGTTATACCCACAATGCGGGCATTCCGGAACTGAGAACCGCAATCTCCGTGTATATGCAGGAAAAATACGGATTACATTACCGGCCTGAGGATGAAATCATTGTGACCAACGGGGCCTCTCAGGCCATTGATACAGCACTGAGAACCATCTTATCACCTGGTCAGGAAGTGATTCTCCCCGCTCCCGTATATCCCGGCTATACACCTGTCATTCAGCAATGCGGGGCAGCCCCGGTTTATATTGATACAACGCATAATGGCTTTAAATTAACTGCATCATGTATTGAGCCGGTTATCAGTAAAAAAACAGCGGCAATCATACTGCCGTATCCTTCTAACCCTACCGGTATAAGCCTGAATCATACAGAACTGCAGGAGATCGCTTTACTTGCAGAAAAGTATAATCTCACCATCATTGCTGATGAAATATATAGTGAGCTAACCTATGATGACATTCATACATCGATTGGAACAATGGCACGCGACAGAACGATCATCATCAACGGACTTTCAAAATCACATTCAATGACCGGTTGGCGAATCGGAGTATTGATGGCTCCATCAGTGTTTGCTGAACAATGTCTGAAAGTCCATCAGTATACTGTTTCATGTGCCCCCTCTATTTCACAGCGCGCTGCACTGGCAGCTTATACATTTGGAAAAGATGACGCACTTCCTATGAAAGAAGCATACAAAAAAAGAAGGGCGCTTACTGAGGAACGTCTGCGTGAGCTGGGGTTTGATGTAGTGAAACCGGATGGAGCATTTTATTTCTTGGCAGGAATCCCTGTTGATGAATCAGCTGAACAGTTCGCACTTAATCTTGCAAAGCATGCAAAAGTGGGCGTTGTACCGGGAACAGCTTTTGGTGCAGAAGGCGAGGGGTATGTCAGAATTTCATATGCCTGCTCAGAAGCTCAGCTGACTGAAGCATTTAACAGAATTGAACATTACTTAAATCATGTATTGAAACCTTAATAAAAGCCGGGATCGCTATATCCCGGCCCCGCACAGGCACTAAATCTGTTTTGCATATACTTTATACAGTGCCTGTGTTCCCTTATCTGCCAACCCTTCAGATTTTGCCTGCTCATATGAATGTAACGCCAGTTCAAGTCCCGGCAGAGATAACCCCATTTTGTTTGCCTCATCAAGCGCAATTTTTAAGTCTTTAATAAAATGATGAATATAAAATCCAGGTTCAAAATCTTCTTTTAACATACGTGGTGCCAGATGACTTAAACTCCAGCTGCCTGCTGCTCCCTTCGAAATGCTTGCAAGCACTTTTTCAGGATCGAGTCCGGCTTTAATTGCATACGTTAACGCTTCACAAACACCGGTCATCGTTGAACCGATTACAATCTGATTACTCATTTTTGCATGCTGCCCGCTTCCTGACTTCCCATGATAGACAATATTTGCACCAAAAGTCTGTAAAACAGGAACGATTTTTTCAAAAACTTCTTCATCCCCGCCAGCCATAATCGATAATATTCCCTCTTTCGCTCCGGTGTCTCCACCTGATACAGGTGCATCAATCATATGTATGCCTTTTAATTTTCCTTCCTGATAGAGCTTTTCAGCAAGCTCAGGCTTTGAAGTTGTCAGGTCAATACAGACTGACCCTTCAGAAGCTGTCTGGAAAACACCTTCTTCTCCCTTATAAATAGCTTCCACATCTTCCGGATAACCAACCATTGAAAACATAATTGAACATTTTTCAGCTACTGCAGCAGGTGACTCTTCCCATATAGCCCCATTACTTAACAATGCCTCTGCTTTTTCCTTCGTACGTGTGAATAGGTGAACTGTATGCTCCTTTTGTAAGTGTGTAACAATTGACTTCCCCATTACCCCTGTACCGATAAACCCGATATTCAAATCAATCACTCCTTTTCTTTGATTGTGACTTACTTTTTGAAAATTGCAAACGATATCTCCTGTTGATAAGATTAGCAAAAAGGAGGCTGTTATGAAAAAAGATCTTTTTATTTTTAAGAATGAAAAAAGGTATAGCGTAACGGTTAGAAACTATCGGGAAGAAGATTTTGAACAGTTAATTGAGCTGCAGAGAAAAGCTTTTCCTCCTCCATTTCCTTCAGATCTTTTATGGAATCATCTGCAGCTGAATGAACACATTACCAGGTTTCCTGAAGGTGCACTCTGTATTCTCGTGGACGGGCAGATTGCCGGTTCAATCACTGCGCTCAGAACGAACTATGCAGGGGAACAGCATACATGGGAGCAAATTACTTCTGATGGTTATATTACAAATCACGAACCGGACGGTAATGTATTGTACATCGTTGATATTTGTATGAATCCTGACTACAGGGGCCTTGGGCTTGGAAAAGAACTCATGAGAGCGATGTATGAAACGGTTGTTTTTCTTGGAGTCGAAAAACTTGCGGGTGGCAGCAGAATGCCTGGCTACAAAGCGTTCAGGGATAATATGACACCGGAGGAATATTTTAAAAGAATTGTGAGTGGTGAACTTACAGATCCAGTCGTCACATTTTTGATGAAGGCCGGACGGATCCCGGAGAAATTGATGAGAAATTACCTTGAAGATGAAGACTCAGCTGATTGTGCGGTACTGATGACGTGGAATAACCCCTTTAAAACATAAAAAAGAACCGGATTATGGGGGGAATCCGGTTCAAAAAAGGGAAATCAGAATGAAAAAGTATGCTTGTACTACTAATATACTTCCCCCTGTTCATTCTTTTAATCCCAATTTAAATAACAAATATATTACAAATTAATTTCTTTTTTTACAGCTTCAATCACTTCATCATTTGTACCAAGTGTCAGGACGTGCTCAGCTAAGGCTTTCATTTTATCATCTGAAAGCTGCTTGATCTGAGTGCGTGCAGGCAGAATAGAAGTTGCGCTCATTGAGAATTCATCGAGTCCAAGTCCAAGCAGAATTGGAATCGCAATTTCGTCTCCGGCCATCTCGCCGCACATACCAGTCCACTTACCTTCTTTATGAGAAGCATCGATCACCATTTTAATCAGGCGCAAAATAGCAGGATTATACGGCTGATAAAGGTATGATACTCTTTCATTCATACGGTCAGCTGCCATCGTGTATTGAATCAGATCGTTTGTTCCAATACTGAAGAAATCCACTTCTTTTGCAAACTGATCTGCCATCACTGCTGTTGAAGGAATTTCAACCATAATGCCGACTTCGATTGAATCTGAGACTTCCACACCTTCTTGAATCAGCTCTTCTTTCACTTCAAGAAGAAGTGCTTTAGCAGATCTGAATTCATCAAGGTTAGAAATCATCGGGAACATAACTTTTAAGTTGCCGTACGTACTCGCACGAAGCAGTGCACGAAGCTGCGTACGGAACAGGTCAGTTTCCTCAAGACATAGTCTGATTGCACGGAAGCCGAGGAATGGGTTCATTTCTTCAGGAAGATTCAGATAAGGAAGCTCTTTGTCTCCGCCAATATCAAGCGTACGAACGACAACCGGCTTACCTTTCATGCCTTCTAACACTGCTTTATATGACTCGAACTGTTCAGCTTCTGACGGAAGCTCAGTACGGCCCATGTAAAGAAACTCTGTACGGTAAAGTCCAATCGCCTCCCCACCGTTATTTGTTACACCTTCAAGATCTCCCGGTGTTCCAATATTTGCAGCAAGCTCGACGTGACGGCCATCCGCCGTTACAGTTTTTTCATCAACAAGCTTGGCCCATTCTGCTTTTTGATCAGCAAAATCAGCTGCTTTCTTTTCATACTGACTGATCAGTTCATCAGTCGGATTAACGTGAACTTCACCATTTAACCCGTCAACAATAACCATGTCGCCGTTTTCGATTGTCACAGTCGCTTCTTTTGTTCCAACTACTGCTGGAATTTCCATAGAGCGGGCCATGATTGCTGAATGTGAAGTACGTCCACCGATATTTGTTGTGAATCCTTTAACAAATTCACGGTTCAGCTGTGCTGTATCTGACGGTGTAAGATCCTCAGCAATGACCACAACTTCTTCTGAGATCATGCTTGGATTAAGTACTTTTACGCCCAGCAGGTGTGAAAGAACACGCTTTGTTACATCACGGATATCTGCAGCACGCTCTTTCATATACTCGTTATCCATCTGTTCAAACATCGTAACAAACATATCCGCTGTTTCTTTCAATGCAGCCTCAGCGTTAACGTGTTCCTGGTTGATCTTATCTTCAATAGGAGATATCAATTCAGGATCACTTAATACGAGAAGATGCGCCTCAAAAATTTGGGCCTTATCTTCTCCCAACTCTGTTCTTGCACGGTCACGAATGACTTCTAGCTCGTTTTTAGATGTCTGGAGAGCATCCTGGAAGCGCTGTACTTCTTGGTCTGCATGTTCAACTTTCGTCTGTTCAAACGAAAGGTCCGGCTCTACAAGACGGTAAGCTTTAGCAATCGCAATTCCGCTTGATGCTGCTATTCCTTTTAAAACTGAAGACATTCTTACGCAAGACCTTCGTTTTTAAGAGTTTCTTCAAGACTTGCCAGCGCTTCTTCTTCGTCGCTTCCATCAGCGTAGATTGTGATTTCAGCGTCTTTACCAACACCTAGAGACATAACACCCATGATTGATTTCAGGTTTACTTTCTTCCCTTTATACTCAAGCTGGATATCAGAATCAAATTTGCTTGCATTTTGAACCAGAATTGTAGCCGGACGTGCATGGATACCTGTTTCTGCAGTTACTGTAAAAGTTTTTTGTGTCATGATTAATCTTCTCCTTTTCTACACTTGTATTTACAACATTACTTTAATAAGTTAACGAATTCCGTCCTCACAGTCAACAAAAATTCCTTTACTTATTAGTGACATGTTTACATCCTCTTTAAATCATAAGAATAGCATGAGAAAGGCTTAAGTACAACGAATTTGCAGTGCTTCAGCATTTTAGGAATCAGATCGTTGCTGATTTTTCTTAATCTGCTTCTCAAAATGTTTAACAAATTGTTCAAAAGCTTTCTGCTCTTCTGACAGAACATCCTGGTCATTGTATCTGACTTTTTCATATATCGCAGCGTAATATCCATAGTCCTGAACTTTTAGCCTACTGAACCATTCCCTAACCGTTTCAGACTTTAACCTGCCTGCTTCATTTTTCCGGGCTTTTTGTTCAAGCTTCAGTATTTCTTTTCTGATTTGGTGGTTTGGTACAGTTGTTTTTTCATCACGGTCTTTTTTCACTCGTCTTCTTTCTATCGTAACATCCATATTCGCAGACCCTGACAGCACGGGCTGCTGCTTGAACTTTTTGAATAGTAACCAGGCTGCCCCCGCTGCTAACACGATAACTGCAATCAACATAATCAGCTCAAGTGTATTGACACCCACCGTTTCTTCTATCTCTTGTCTATTCAGTGGGTTTGGCTTATACATATCTCCCTCCTCAGAGGACGTTTCAACTTCCGGCATTTGTGCTTCCGGTATCTCAATGTCTGCCCCGGTCAGATAAAGAATTCTGATCACACCTGCTACAGCGACGTCTCCTGCTGCAAACAGTAATTTCCTGAAAGGTTCTGCCAGAAGATAGATCACTGCACCCAATGTTAAAAAAAGACCGGCATACTTTGAAAACAATACCAGCCCGTTTTTGCTGGCGTATGTACTGAAATAAGGCGCTGCACTATATAAAAAGATGCCGGCAACAAGATAGATAATTAAAAAATTCGCCGGATATATTTCATATGTCAGCTGGAATGAAAACATAGAGATAAACACTAATGTGAATAGAATCAGCTGAATGAGAGTGATCTGTGATAATTCACTGCTATCTGACCTTTTCAGCATTCTCCAAAAGAAAAATATTCCCTGACAAACGATCAGAATGACAGGCCAGCCTCCCGCCACAACAGATAGAATTAAAAAGGCTGTTAAAGCGAGTGCAAAAACCCGGACCTGTATCTTTCTATCCAGGCTCATTAAAATCAGGCAGGCTGATATGACGCCGATGCCAAGGGCTGTATAGTGAATTGGAAAAAGTCCATTTTCTGCAAATGCAGTAAGGATTAATACTGGAAACATCGTATCAAATAACAGGGAGATAGATGATCTTATTGACCGGTTAACTGTTGATTCCATCGTATTGCCCCCCCTTCCTGCTCACCTGCAATCCACACCCTTCCACTTAGAGAAGAGAGCCTTTCAGAGGAAGTGGTGTCGCCGATATAAATATAATCTGTCACACCTGCCTGCATAAGTGACAGCTGATTAATCATTGGATTAACCGGCATCGTCACATCACCAATAGATAAAATGCTTAACATTTCAAGACATTTTCTACTGTGACTGATCCCATTATCAGGCGCAATATAGTAAAAATTCGGCGCTTCTTTCGTTCTGACGTTAATACATAATCCAATTGTGCGGTTGAGACGATGTGCATCTGTAATCATAAAAGCTGCCTGTTTAATCAACTTTTCAAAATGAATGTTTTTAGCGTGCTTATACGTCACATTCAGTATAATCATATATTTCTCTTCAATTACGGGTTCATAAATATTTGTCTGCAGCTGACCGGTTTTTGCGTAGGCAGCCCAGTTGATCCGCTGCATCGTATCTCCTGCTCTGTATTCTCTTGTACCCGCCCGCATCGTAAGATCTTCATATAAAGAAAAATTTGCCATACTATCCCCCGGACGGACCGCCGGAGGATAAGATGAAAATTTAACGTGTTCTGTTTCCGGGTAAATTCTTTTTTCTGCCCTGAAGTGTCCTTTGTATTGCATCAGCTTATAGCCATAACCGAATAAGTGCGGGATATGCAGTTGACAGGACACCATTTTAAATTTACCGCGCTTAACCGCTTTGACCGGGATAGATACTTTTAACTCTTCATATTTCTCCATCGATAATTGTCCGGACCATTGGATTGTCTGTCCAACCCTCATTGTATCCTCATTAAGAAATGCTGCATGGTTTGTAAAAGTCAGCGTGACCGTTACATCTCTAATAGGGTATTTTCCATTCCGGAAAGTGACTGTCCAGTCCGATTCATCATCTACATTCAAACGTTCAGCCTGTTCATTTTCGATGAAAGTCAGATCTGACCCTGCATGCTCACTATAGTGCAGGTGGAACCTGATAAAAATAACGATCCCGGCACATACAGCAGCCCCTGCGAATTGGCTTCCAAGAAAGAAGAACAATCCGCTTAACAGTGTGATGACTTCAAGTAACTTCAAATGCCTCTCTGTCGACTTTATTTCAAGCCACATTTTAAAGCCTCAATTCGACTGGTGCATCAGTATCCTTTAATACTTCAGTCAGAATCTCATCTGTATTTTTCATCAGGGAGGCCTCCGGCGTCAGCTGAACTCTGTGACCAAGTACATAGTGAAAAAGATTTTTTACATCTTCAGGAATAATGTGCGAGCGTCCTTGAAGATAAGCTGAACCCTGTGCCGCTTTCAGCAGAGTGACAGCTGCTCTCGGACTCGCACCCCATTCAATTAATGGATGGGACCTTGTTGAGCGGATCAGCTTTAGAATATAATCAGTGATTTCGTTATGTACAGAAACATTTCTTACTTCATCTGCAGCCTGTTGAAGCTCTTCAATAGATACGACTGCTGATATAAGTGGTGATTCCTCTTTATGGATCCACTGTTTTAAAATACTGGATTCGTCTTCAAATCCGGGATATTCAGAAGGCAGCTTAAACATAAATCGGTCGAGCTGCGCATATGGCAGTGGAAAAGTTCCCTGCTGTGACTCAACAGGGTTTTGTGTAGCAATAACCATGAATGGAAAAGATGAAGTAAGCGTTTCACCATCAATTGTTACCTGCTTTTCTTCCATAACTTCGAGCAGACTCGACTGCGTTCTTGGCGTTGCACGATTGATTTCATCTGCGAGCAGGAAGTTCGTCATAACCGGCCCTTCCTTTAATTCAAATTTTCTAGTTTCAGGATTAAAGAAGTGTAGTCCTGTCACATCAGAAGGCAGCACATCCGGTGTGAATTGAATACGTGAAAATTTCCCACCGGCTGCTTTAGCAAATGATTTTGCAAGGAGTGTCTTACCGGTTCCCGGTACACTTTCAAGCAATACATGTCCTCCCTGCAGCATGGCAATGGTCAGTAATTCAACCTCCCTGTCTCTGCCAACGACTGACTTTCCAACTTCCTGCTGTATCATATTTTTCATCAAACCTCTCCCCGCTTATAGTCAATTATAGTTATTATACTAAAAATTCGGAAAAAGGTTTCATTGTTATGGTGAAAAAATGAAAAAGACCGGGAAATGTCCCCGGTCTTAAAAATCAATGCTCGTAAATCATTTTTCTTGTCATTCCTCCATCGATCACGAGGTTTTCTCCATTAATAAAATTATTTGCTTCGTCTGTCAGGAACAGGCACGCTCTTGCAACATCTTCAGGCTTACCGACTCTGTTGGACAGATGCTGCTCGTGATCCACTACACGGAGACTCTCATAATCTCCTGTGTGGATCCAGCCTGGACTGATGGCATTGACCGTAATATCTTTTTCAGATAACGTAACTGCCAGCGAATGCGTCAATGCAAAGATGCCTCCCTTTGAAGCTGCATACCCTTCAGTATCTGGTTCAGACATATGAGCTCTCGTTGAACAGAGATTCACAATTGATCCCCCCTGCTCCATTAATAAAGCCGCTTCCCTTGAGCAGTAGAAAGCGCTTGAGAGATTCGTATGTATAATCTCCTCCCAATCCTCGACCGATACTTCCCAAATTGATTTGAACTTAGAAATTCCTGCATTGTTAATTAAAATATCAACGGTTCCTGATTTTTCTTTTATATAGTGAAAAAGTTTTTTTACTTCCACATAACTTGATACATCAGCAGTGACCGCCTCCGTATGTTCAAGCTTTCCCGCTTCCTCAGTGAGCTTTTCTTTATTTTTATCTACCATATAAACAAACGCACCTTCACTCACATATGCCTTTGAGATCGCGAGCCCGATTCCACTTGCTGCTCCTGTCACTATAACTGTCTTCATTTATGTATCCCCCTTTTAGCTTCTTGGTTCTTCAAGGTAGTGGTAGACCGTTTTTCCATAATGTCTTGCAATCCCTCTGAAATGCTTAAAATCGTCTCTTGCTCTTAATACACTGCTGAACAGATCGAAATCCTTTTTTTCGACTGTTACTTCAGTTAGTTCTCCACTCTTCAATTGATCGAGTAAAGCATTTACTTCTTCTTTTGTCATTTTCATCACCTGCTTATAAATATCTATTTCTCTATATCACTTTATGAGACATTTGAAACTTTTACAAATCTGGTACGTCTACTACAATGAGACTATACATATAGAATGGAGGAAATCATATGAAAAAAATGATGATGTACATGCTCATTTCAATGCTCGCTGCTTTTATGGCTGCATGCGGCACTGAAAATAGCAGTGAAGACGATACTGCAGGAGAGCAAAATGCAGAAACTGTTATGCCGGAAGAAACAGAAGAAGCTGCTACAGATGTTCCCGTTGAAGAATCTGAAACTGATTCAGAAGAAACTGTTGAAGAAGAAAGTACTGAAGAAGAAGCTGCTGAAGAATCAACTGATGACTCTGCTGAAGCAGAAGAAGATGCAGAGGAAAATAGCGAAGGTGAAAGTGATATGCGCCTCCTTGAACAGCAGATGACACTCACAATTAATGGAGATGAGTCAGAAAGAACTGCTTTTCTCCAGGAAAGTGAAGAGAACAATTACAGTGTCTATGTAGCAGAAGGGTTTTCTTTTACTCTTGAAGAGCCAAATGTTGACCAGGTCTATTTTGACGAAGACGATTCACAGTTTATGCGTATTCACACTTATCCGAAGGCTGAATCTGAACAGGCACTAATTGAAGATCAGATGAAAGGTCAGGCAGATGCTATTCAGGGTGAGGCTGCTGCTGAATGGACGCCTGCTGAAGCTGACAATGTGATTACTGGTTATGAAGCAGCTGTTGGTGAAAACCAGTTTAAGACTTACCTTTATGAACTGAACGATATGTTTGTAAGAATTGAGATTCACACGCAGGCTGATTCAGGCCTTGAAGATGCATTCATCCAAATGGCTGAAACAATTGAATAATACAAAAGACCGCTTCCTTAAATCAGGGAGCGGTTTTTTTGAGCACAAAACTTGAAAGTCAATAAAGGTCAAAGTATACTGAAATCAGAAAGTCAAAGATAGTCAAATTGTAATTGATTAATAAGGAGGAGTCACGATGATTTGTCAAAAATGCCAGACTAAACCAGCTAATATACAATTCAGAGTTCAACTAAACGAACATGTACAGGATTTTCATTTGTGCTCCGTATGCTATAAAGAAGAACGTTCAAAGCTTCATACTGCCATGAACCAAAAAGGCAGCGATTCATTCCAGCCTTTCGAACAAATGAAGCAGGAAAAGCCGAAAAAGCAAGATGGACTTCTTGAAGAATACGGCAGAAACCTGACAAATCTTGCAGGTGCCGGCCTTATTGACCCTGTGATTGGCAGAGATGGGGATATTGAACAAATGATTGAAATTCTAAATCGCAGAAATAAAAATAACCCTGTGCTGATAGGTGAACCAGGGATTGGTAAAACTGCTGCAGCTGAAGGACTTGCACTGAAAATCGCTGAAGGGTCTGTCCCTCAGAAGCTGAAGCAAAAAGAAGTCATCCTGTTGGATGTAGCATCACTCGTATCTAATACAGGAATCAGAGGCCAATTTGAAGAAAGAATGAAGCAGTTGATCAGCGAGCTTCAGCAAAGAAAAAATATTATTCTGTTTATTGATGAAATTCATCAGATTGTCGGGGCAGGCTCTGCCGAAGGCTCGATGGACGCAGGAAATATTCTGAAGCCTGCACTTGCACGGGGTGAACTGCAGCTTGTCGGTGCAACAACGCTTGCTGAATACAGAAAGATTGAAAAAGACGCAGCGCTTGAACGTCGCTTCCAGCCGATTCACCTGAAAGAGCCTTCAATATCTGAAGCAATAGATATTCTAAAAGGGCTTGCAACAAGATATGAAGAGTTCCACAGTGTCACATACAGCACTGAAGCTATTGAAGCTGCTGTTACACTGTCAAAACGCTACATTCAGGATCGTTTCCTGCCGGATAAAGCGATTGACCTGATGGATGAAGCCGGTTCTAAGCTCAACTTAACCCTGGATCTGGCGGATAAAACAGAAATTGAAAACCGCCTGAAGGTGATTCATGCTGAAAAAGAAGAAGCACTGAAGCATGAAGAATATGAAAAAGCTGCAAAGTTACGGGATGAGGAAGAGCAGCTCGAACTTGCGCTGAATCAGCCTGTTTCTAAAGAAAAACCTGTCGTTGGCATAGAGATGATCCAGAAATTAATTGAAAGAAAAACCGGTATTCCTGTTGGTAAGATTGAACAGGACGAGCATAAAAAGATGGCTGAACTTGAGGAAAATCTTCGTCATCATGTGATCGGACAAGATGAAGCTGTTAAAAGAGTTGCAAAAGCTGTCCGCAGAAGCCGTGCGGGACTGAAATCAAAAAACCGCCCTGCCGGTTCATTCCTGTTTGTAGGTCCTACAGGTGTCGGAAAAACTGAACTGTCCAAAACATTGGCAGAAGAACTTTTCGGCTCTAAAGAACACATGATCCGTCTGGATATGAGCGAATACATGGAAAAGCACAGCGTATCAAAACTGATCGGTTCACCACCCGGATATGTCGGGCACGATCAGGCAGGGCAGCTGACTGAGAAAGTGCGCCGCTCTCCTTATACGATTCTGCTGCTTGATGAGATTGAAAAAGCTCATCCTGATGTCATGCATATGTTCCTGCAAATTATGGAGGATGGCCGTCTCACTGACAGCCAGGGCCGCACAGTAAGCTTTAAGGAAACTGTGATTATCATGACTAGTAATGCAGGTGTCGGAACGAGAAAGAAAGCCGTAGGGTTCGGAGCGACACAGGCAGCTGATGAAGCTTCTATACTGGAATCACTGAGCGACTTTTTCAAACCTGAATTCCTGAACAGATTTGACAGTATTATTGAATTTGAGTCTCTGGGTAAAGAACATCTCATTAAAATTGTTGATCTGATGTTAGAGGAACTGAGCGAGCTGATTGAAGAACAGGGTATGAAGCTCACTGTCACAGAGGAAGTGAAAGAGCGCATAGCTGAACTCGGTTACCACCCTTCATTTGGTGCCCGTCCGCTAAGAAGAGTGATTCAGGAAACACTTGAAGATCAGGTGACAGACTTTATGTATGACTATCCTGAAGAAAAACACTTAAAAGCAGTACTTGAAGACGGTGAAATTATCATTGTGAAAATGTAACAGAAAAAAGAGACTGCCGGCGCAGTCTCTTTTTTTGTTTGTGGTTATGATAAAGCTAAAGCCCGATGATGTTTTAGCACAGCTGGTGATTGGAGCGGAAGGGGGACGACTCCAGCAGGAGCAGCGTGACAGGTGAGACCCCGCAAGCGCCCCGCGCTGAGGAGGCTCACCGCACGCCCTTAGGAAAGCGTTCCCCCTGAAGCGGAAATCAACAGCCACCTTTAAACAGAGCTTTGTTTATAAAGCCTGATCGTCCACTTCATTAAGCCAATTCTCTATTTCATTTACAACAGATTCCAGACTTCCTTCTGCAAACGGCGACTTGAGATTAGCCTCTTTAACCAGTTCTGTAAATGATTTTGATCCGCCCAATTTGCACAGGTGTACATAATCTGCCCACGCACCGTCAAAATCCTCTCTTGATTTCTTCCAGAACTGAAAAGCGCAGATCTGGGCTAACGTGTAGTCAATATAATAAAACGGATCCTCATAGATATGCCCCTGTCTCTGCCAGACGCCTCCCTGATTCAGGTACTCATGTCCGCCATAATTGCGATGCGGCAGATAGGTGTTTTCAAGTTCTTTCCAGACATCTTTTCTCTCTGCCGGAGTCATATCAGGTTTCTCATATATTCTGTGTTGAAATTCATCTACCGCTACCCCATAAGGCAAGAATAAAATACCGCTGCTTAAATGGGCAAATTTATATTTCTCAGTTTGGTCACCAAAGAAATTTTCCATCCATGGCCATGTCAGAAATTCCATGCTCATAGAGTGAATTTCTGCTGCTTCGTGCGTAGGCCAGATATATTCAGGGATCTGAATATTGCGGCTCATATAAACCTGAAACGCATGCCCCGCTTCATGTGTCAGTACATCTATATCTGCTGATGTACCATTAAAGTTTGAAAATATAAAAGGCGCTTCGTAGTTCTCAATAAATGTACAGTATCCGCCTGCTTCTTTACCCTTTTTCGCTTCGAGATCCATCAGTTCCCGTTCATTCATAAATGTAAAAAACTCATCTGTTTCATCAGAAAGTTCTTTATACATCTTTTTTCCCTGTTCAATAATCCACTCTGGTCCGCCCTGCGGATTAGCGTTTCCTGTCAGAAATTCAAGCGATTCATCCCAAAACATCAGCTGATCTACGCCAATTCTCTCCTGCTGGCGTTTTCTTAATTTAGTTGCAAGCGGCACAACGTATTTTTTTACCTGCTCACGGAAGACCTTTACCTGTTCTGCGCTATAATCGACCCGCAGCATTCTTAAATATCCAACATCAATGAAGTTTTTATAGCCAAGTTTCAGCGCAATTTCGTGTCTTGTTTTAACCAGTTTGTCGTAAAGTTCATCAAACTTCTCCTCATGATCAGCAAAAAAATTAAACTTTGCTTTAACAGCCTCTTCACGGATACTCCGGTCGACAGACTCTGTATACGGGTCAATTTGGGCCAGTGTCAGCTGTTCACCCTGAAAGTCGATCTCAGCTGAAGCGACTAGTCTGGAATATTCGGAGGACAAACGATTTTCCTCCTGTAACAGCGGAATAACTTCCGGACTGAATGCTTTAATCGAATAATCTGCCAGATTGAAAAACTGACTTCCCCATTTTTCTTCTAATTCTTTTCTGTATGGTGACTTTACAAGTTCTTTATAAAACAAAGTAGTAAGTTCCTCAAATTGCGGTTGTATTTCATCAAAATAATTTTTTTCTTCTTCATAAAACGTATCTTTTGTATTAATTGATGCCCTTATAAAAGCAAGGTTTCCCTGAGTTGAAATATCGTCTCTGAGCTGATTCAATCTGCCCATTACTTCTTCCTGCTGAGCTAAGCTGTTTGCCTCTCTGAACGCATCCAGCAAAGTTTCAAATTCAGTTTTCACCTGATCGAAGTCAGGACGCTTATATGAATAATCTTTGAATGTTAACATGTTGTCTCCTCCACTCTTTTTACTCCAACCTTTTATTTCGACTTTCAGTGCTTTACTTCCTGCATATTACCATATAAAAAACACCGGGATCATCGCCCGGTGCTGATCTTTATACTAGTATGAAAGGTCTTTGATCGATAATCCCAGCTTTTTCAGCAGTTCAATCGCCTGTTTCTGCTCTTCATCAGAAAGAGCGGTCATCAGTTCATGCAGGTTTTTTTCGTGAGCAGGAAAAATTTCACTCATGAATAGTTCACCTTTTTCTGTGATCTCCGCATAGGTGACCCTTCTGTCTTCAGGGGATGCCACTCTGCAGATCAGACCTTTCTTTTCAAGCTTATCGACTACATACGTAATACTTCCGCTTGCAAGCAGGATTTTACCGCCTATTTTTTGAAGCGGCTGTTTTCCTTTATGATACAGCAATTCAAGCACACCAAATTCAGTCGGATTTAATCCTTTTTCCTGAAAGAATTTGCTGCTTGATTCATTAATCGCTTTGTAGGCTCTGGATAATACGATAAAAAGTTTTAATGATTGGTTATAGTCCGCTCCATCAGTCATAGTCAGTCATTCCTTTGTCATTATCATCTTATAAAGTATAGCGATGGAACCTAAAAAAAGTCAATGTATTCCTTCAGTATCACGCTTTTTAACCAATCAATCACCGTCTGATCATCATCTGTTTTGAGCCCGAAGTGCCTGGCTGCAGACTCAGAACGGGCCCAATTCAACGTTTCCAGCTCCTGAAAATAAATCAGTTTTTCGATTCCAGGTTCCGCCTCTGCTTCTTCAGCTGATGTATGTCGACCCTCTGCTGTTTCAATTTTGTATGATGAACCAAACCTTGAAAGGGAAAGCTTAATTTCTCCCAGGCATTCTCCATATGCGCCGGATTGCAGAACCAGTTTCCCTGAACGCCTCTCATTCATGACAGTATGATCGCCAGCAGTAAGCAGGATATCAATTCCGTCAATGGAACAGATCATGTCTCCCTGATTGATTGAACGTGCAGATTGCGTATTGAATCCGCCGTGATAATTCACAATGACAAGATCAGGACTTTCATTCTCGTGAATAAACCCCACCCACCGTTTGGCTGCAAGGTATGCGTCTTCAAATAATATATCTTTAATGATAAATGGTTCTTCTCCATTCATTCTAGTGGCTGAAATACCAAGGATCGCCACCTTGACACCTTTTACGTTTTTAACTGTATAAGGAAAGCCAAAGTATGGCTCTTTTGTCGTTTTATGAACAATGTTAGCAGCGAGCCATGGGAAAAACGAACGGCTGATCGCTCTGCTTAAAAACGGAAGACCGTACTCGAAATCATGTTCTCCGACTGCCCCGCAATCGTATTGCAGTTCATTCATAATTGATATCATCGGATTTGGCATATAGTCATTATACTTTGCGTAATGATAGGTGAGCGGACTCCCCTTCAACATATCTCCTGTATCAAACAGAAGAAGTTCCGGGTCTTCTTTCCGCTTATTTTTGATAATCGAAGAAAGCCTCGCCATCCCGTGCGTCTGATCAGTTCCCCAATGAGAAGTTGATTTCACATGCCCGTGAACATCATTGGTCTGAAGTATGGTCAATTGAATATGATCGTTGGCCAATCCATTCACCCCCCGGGTCAAAAAACAGTTTATGTATGAAACAGATTCAGTTTTGACAGTCTTACTGCAGCTTCTTTTATTCTTTCTTCACTTGTCAGAAGTGCTACTCTCACGTATCCTTCCCCACTTTCCCCAAAGCCGATACCTGGGGCTACTACGATATCTGCTTTTTCAAGCAGCAGATCACTGAAGCTCTCAGAAGTATACCCTTTTGGCACCTTAAACCATGCAAAGAAAGATCCTTTCGGTGCATCAACCTTCCACCCGGCTTCATTAAATGCACTGACCATTGTATTTCTTCTTACTTCATAGAGATCTGATAAGTCCAGTGCGGGCTGATATGACTCAGTCAGAGCCGCTTCTGCAGCCTCCTGCACTGCACCAAACAAACTCACATGCAAATGATCCTGAAGCAGGTTCAAAGAATCAATGACTGATGGATTACCTACTGCAAACGCAACACGCCAGCCTGCCATATTAAATGTCTTGGATAGCGTATAGATTTCAACACCATTTTCTTTTGCCCGCTCAGACTGGAGATAACTGACCGGCCTGTTCCCATCAAAACCAATTGATCCATATGCAAAATCATGTACAACACAAATATCGTATTCTTCTGCGAATGCAATCACTTCATCAAAGAATGACTGATCTGCAAGTGCACCTGTTGGATTGTTCGGGTAATTAAGGAACATCAGCTTTGCTTCCCGTGCCGTTTCTTCAGAAATCTGTGTGAGGTCAGGAAGAAACTCGTTTTCTTTAAGAAGCGGCATCCTTACCATTTCAGCTTCTGCAAGAGATACACCTGACCAGTAATCGGGATACCCCGGATCGGGAACAAGAATCACATCCCCGGGATTCACCAGACACTGCGGAAGTTCAACAAGCCCTGCTTTCCCGCCAAACAGCAATGCCACCTCTTTATCCGGATCCAGATTAACACCATATTCTCTTTTATAAAAAGCGGCAGCTGCCTCTCTTACATAGGACATGCCTCTAAAAGGTGAATACTTATGATTGACGGGATTTTCAGCGGCTGACTGAAGTCTTCTTACAATATGATCAGGCGTCGGAAGATCCGGATTTCCCTGCCCGAGATTAATAATGTCATGTCCTGCTGCGACTTTTTCCATTACTTTTGCTGAAAGCTTCGCAAAAAATTGTTCCGGAAGCTGTTGTAATCGATCAGATTGTTCAAACTGTTTCACTAAGACGACCCTCTTTCAAATTATTGCACTAAATGTTATAACGTAAATGTATCATTGTAAAGACGATTCTGAAAAGTGGGTGAACTGATGAAAGTTGCAATATTCCAGATGGACATCGCATTTGGTTCTTTTGAAGAAAATTATAAGAAGGTAGAGGACTGGTTCAATCAGATAGAGGATGCAGATCTTGTCGTCCTTCCTGAACTCTGGACAACAGGCTATGACCTGCCAAACCTCAAAACCATGCCGGAACATTATGACCGCACAATTGACCTCTTAAAAGAGCTTGCAGTTACTCACAATGTGAACCTGATCGGCGGTTCTGCAGCAAATGTGAAAGATGACGGTATTTATAACACGCTGCCGGTCATCGACAATCACGGATCACTGATTCATGAATACAGTAAGCTTCACCTGTTCAAATTAATGGACGAGCACTTACACCTGCAGGCCGGTTCTGATGATCCATCCTTCGTACTGGCTGGAATCAGTTTTGCCGCGTTTATCTGTTATGATATCAGGTTCCCTGAATGGATCAGAAAATCAGTGCTGAATGGCGCCAAAGTTATTGTTGTGCCTGCTGAATGGCCGGCTCCAAGAATCGATCACTGGATTACGCTCTTAAAAGCCAGAGCGATTGAAAATCAGGTATATGTCATTGCCTGTAACAGAGTCGGAAGTGACCCGGCCAATGAGTTTGGCGGGCACTCTATTGTGATTGATCCGTGGGGCAAAGTGATAGCTGAAGGAACGGATCAAGAAGAGATCGTATACGGAGAAATCAATGTGGAAGAAGTAGAAGAAATACGTAAAAGAATACCAATTTTTGATGACCGGAGAACGGACTACTATTGAATCAGCCTATCCTGCAGCAGGGAAGTAGAAACTTCCCTCTGCAACAGGAACTGATTATTTACTATCATAGCGCAGGCAGAAAAATATCAAAGATCGTCCCTTTATTTAATTCACTTTTGACATCCACAGTGCCATGATGTTCAGCAATAATATTCAGGCTGACCGGAAGTCCAAGCCCCGTACCATTTTCTTTTGTAGTAAAAAAAGGTTCTTTCAGCTTATCAAGCTTTCCTTTTGGAATCCCGCACCCGCTGTCAGATACCGATACGATTACTTCACTTGCTTTCCGGCTGATTCCTACCTGAATTTTCCCTTTTGCCGGTGTCGCCTCTATAGCGTTTTTAATCAGGTTAATAAACACCTGCTTCAAACGGTTTGAATCTCCAAACACATGACACTCTCCATCTAATGCTTCATACGTAATTTCCAGATCATGCAGTGTAGCATGTGGTTTCATAATATCAACTGTTTCCTGAATAACATGGTTTAAGTTAATTTTACTGAACACACTCTTTTTTGGTTTTGCCAGCATTAAAAATTCCGTCATAATTGTCTCGATACGTTTCAATTCAGAGTTAATGACTTCAAAGTACATTTTCTGATGTTCACGCAGATTTGGCTCGAGCAGCTGTATAAATCCTTTTAAAGAAGTCATCGGGTTTCTAATTTCATGGGCAATTCCTGCTGCAAGCTGACCGACAACCTTTAACGTATCATGCTCATTGGCTTTGCGTATATTATTAACCACTTCGCTTATATCCCTGATCACAACAAGATCATAACTGCCTGCTATGTTGTCCACTTTAGTTAATTCATAACTTCTCGATTGAATCCGTATGACCCTGCTTAGCATATTTTCTTTTTCATGAGTAGCATGCGGTTGCGTAAACCCCGGTATTCCTGCTTCGTCAGGATATTGATCGAGCAGATCATATAAATTGATATCATCTTCACTTTTAATATCCAGCAATTCATCCGCAAATAAATTGGATCTGACAATTGTTCCTTCCTCATTCATAATTAATAGCCCATGTATCGCTCTTTGAAATATATTTTCAAAAATGAACTTTTCAGGTATATGATGAAGATTTTTAAAAATAAATATATATTCTTCACCTTCCACTGAAATACATTCCCCAATTCCTTCGACCGTTTTGTTCTCACCGAAATATCTGATCATTTTCTGCGGAATATTTTCACCTTTAAGACAAGCTTCCAACCATTCGATGTCTTCACTTTTCAAATATGTATAAAGTGAGGTTCCAGTCCTGGGGTCCAAATGGCCGTTGCTTTGACTATTGAAGTTCAGTATAATTCCACTTTGATTGATGACCAATGCACATTCATTCATGTAATTCAGTAACCTGCTACTCGATGGGAGGCTTCCTCCCTGCTGTTCTGCGTGATGAAAAGATTCTATTTGAGACAAATGTCTTGAAAGCATTTTTATATCCCTTCTTTTCAATAAAATGAATGACAATTATAAATATGTCATTATCACCAGATTTATTAATTGCGAAAACGGGTATGTATCTGAACGACAAGTGCTAATGAAAGCGGTGTAATCATGTCGAAACGCGACTATTATTTTGACAATGCAAAATTTATATTAATTTTTCTAGTGGTATTTGGTCACGCTATTCAGAGCAGCATTGAAGAAGATGCACTTCTGATGACTACTTACCAGACAATTTACTTCTTTCACATGCCGGCCTTTATACTGATCGCCGGTTACTTCGCCAAAGCGAATTACTCAAAAGGATTATTCCTGAAGCTGTTAAAGAAACTGATCGTACCTTATTTTATTTTTCAAGTCATCTATACCATTTATTATTACTTCCTGAGAAATGAGAATAATATTGAGATTGATCCATTTAATCCACAATGGGCACTGTGGTTTTTAGTCAGTCTGTTCTTTTGGAGTCTGCTGCTGATTTTATTCGTGGATGTGTTGAAGCTGAAATGGAAAGCAGCAATGGGTATCAGTATCATACTTGGCGTAATGGTTGGGTTTGTAAATGATTACACGTCCACACTCAGCCTTTCAAGGACATTTGTATTTTTTCCGTTTTTCTTAGCAGGTCATTACCTGAATCGGGAATTTTTCAGTAAGATTGCGTCAAAAAAAGGTCAGATATTCTCTGTCCTTTCCATACTTGTAGTATTTATTTCGATCTACCTTCTGCCTGATTGGAGTAGCAGATGGCTGTTTGGTTCCCATTCCTATGAAGATCTGGGAACACCCGTAGAGGCCAGCCCGTTATTAAGGCTGCTGATCTATGGTGTGAGCTTCTGGCTCGTTATTGCATTCTTCTCACTGTCACCTGTGAACAAGACATTCTTTACAAAGTGGGGTCTCAATACTTTGTATGTGTATCTGTTCCATGGTTTCATCATTCAATTTTACCGTGAGAGTAACCTTGGACTCATTGTAAATCCATACGTATCACTACTCATCATTATGGCAGCTTCACTTCTGTTAACGATTTTTCTATCGTCCAGATTCGTTGCAGCTGCCGGTCAGCCGATCGTTGAATTGAGGGCCACAAAAGCCAAAAAAATGATGAAATCCAAAGAATAGGTGAAGTAAGAATATTTGGATAATATTTAACAACATCTTAACACTTAATAAATATAAAATAAACCTTTTCATTCAAGATGATTCATTATAAAGAACTTCATTGCCAGTCTGTATATGGTCATGTACACTTAATATTGATTTGTTAATAAAGGAGAAGGAACATGAAAACAGTACTGGCGTCACTTAATGCCAAATATATTCACACGAACCTTGCAATCAGATATTTAAAGGCAGCAGCTGAGAATGAGTATGATATTGAGCTTGCTGAATATACGATTAATGATCCAATCTTAAATATCACCGGGGATTTATATGCAAAAAAACCGGATGTAATTGGATTCAGCTGTTATATATGGAATATTGAAGAAACCATCCAGGTGATTGGTATGCTGAAAAAGATCCTGCCTGATGTGAAAGTGATACTCGGCGGGCCAGAAGTTACGTATGATGTGCATTACTGGCTTAACCGGCTTCAGGATCATGCAGATTTCATTGTAATCGGTGAAGGAGAAAAGACGTTTAAAGAGCTGCTTGATTATTTCTCAGGTACGATCGAATTTTCTGACGTTCATGGCGCAGCATCCCTGCTTGAAGGAAAAATGCACCTGCGCCCCCAGCCTGCAAAAGCTGATTTAAAAACGCTGCCTTCCCCTTTCAGATTTGAAGAAGATCAATCTTCATTGGGTAAAAGAATCACTTATATTGAAACTAGCAGAGGATGCCCGTTTCAATGTCAATTCTGCCTTTCTTCAATCGAAGTGGGCGTAAGATATTTTGACCGTGAAGCTGTAAAAGCAGATATTCGTTATTTAATGGAAAACGGGGCACGTGTTTTCAAGTTTGTAGACAGAACGTTTAATATCAGCAGAAGCTACGCAATGGAAATGTTTGAATTTCTAATTGAAGAGCATGTGCCGGGGACTGTTTTTCAGTTTGAAATTACCGGTGATATTATGCGTCCTGAAGTGATTCAGTATCTGAATGATCATGCACCTGCGGGACTATTCCGCTTTGAGATCGGTGTACAGTCAACGAATGACCACACAAATGAGCTTGTAAAACGTAAACAGAACTTTGAAAAACTCAAGCGTACCGTCACTATGGTAAGAGACGGCGGTAAAATCGCTCAGCACCTTGATCTGATTGCAGGTCTTCCTGAGGAAAATTACGCATCATTTAAGCAAACTTTTAATGACGTGTATGAGCTTGAACCGGAAGAGCTGCAGCTTGGATTTTTAAAGATGCTGCGTGGGACCGGGCTGAGAATAAATGCTGCTGACCATGATTATATTTATATGGATCATGCCCCTTATGAGATTCTTAGCAACAACCAGCTGACTTTTGATGAGATTCTTAGAATTAAGCAGGTTGAAGACGTGTTGGAAAAGTATTGGAATGACCATCGACTTGATGAAACGATTGCCTATTTGACCGGAGAAGTATTTGACACACCATTTGATTTTTATCAGGATTTTGGTACGTACTGGGATGAATCAGGCTGGTCAAGAATTGGTCATCAGCTTGAGGATCTGTTTAAACGCCTCTATCAGTTCATAAAAGCATACAAGCCTGAAGCACTTGAAAACACAACTTATCTGATGAAAAAAGATTATCTGAAAAACCATAAGTTCAAGCCCCGTAAAGCCTGGTGGGGCAAAGAGGATAAAAATCTCAGCAGCGTGTACGACGTGTTACTTACTGACCCGTCTATCGCTGGAGAAGCATTTTCAGCATTGAATTTGAAACAGAAGGAATTATATAAGCATACGGTACTTGAGGAAGGCTTAAAGCTGACTGACGGCGAGCCGGTTTCCACTTATCTGCTTGCCTACTATCATCCGAAAAAAGGAATTGCATCTATATTTGAATTTCCAAAAACAAGCGTTCAGCATTTAATATCTTAACAAAAAAGAACCTCACGTTTGAGGTTCTTTTTTGATCATCCGATAATAACCCGTTCTTTAGGATAACGGAATTTTTCTTTTTTATTGTTCCCGCCGATCATAAACAGGAAGGAAATCAGTCCTACACGTCCTACAAACATCAGAAACATCAAAATGATTTTACTTGGCGTGGATAGCGTTGGTGTAATCCCCATCGACATTCCGGAAGTTCCGAATGCGGATGTGACTTCAAATATAACTGTAATGACATCAAGACCTTCGAGAATCATGATTGAAATCACCGAGACCATCGACATCAGAACAGCGAGTATAATCACAACGTAAGACCTGAAAATATCGATCAAATGGATTTCCCTGCCAAATATCTGAATATGGTGCCGGCCCCTTGAAAAGTTGATCAAAAACAAAACTGCAATGGCAAGCGTCGTTGTTCTGATCCCTCCGCCAACTGAACTGGGTGATGCACCGATAAACATTAACAGGCTCAGAATCAACTGTGTAGGTTCAGTAAAGGTGCTCACCTCTAATGTGACCAGTCCCCCGGAACGTGTCGATACTGATTGAAACAGGGCATAAAACAACCCCTGATGCCAGCTTAACCCTTCAAACCTCTGATTGTATTCGATCAAATAAATCAAAAGCGTTCCCACAATTAATAATATTCCAAACGTAATAGTGGTCAGTTTGGTAAATAAGGAAAATCTGAAAGGCCCTGACTTATGACTGATAAATTGTTTTAACTCAATCAGTACAGGGAATCCGATCGCACCCAGAATGATGAGAAGAATCGTAACCATCTGGACAAAATAATCATCCGCATAAGGAATCATAGATTGACCTGTAATATCGAATCCTCCATTTGTTGTTGCTGATACTGAAGCAAATACACCATGTAAAACAGCCTCAGACCATTTTTCATAAAATTGAGTGAAATACAGGCTTAACAACAGCGCCCCAATTGCTTCAATGATTAATAAGATTTTGATAATCTCAATAATTAATTTTACAACGCCTGATAAATTATATTGATTGTGGTCAAGCATAATTAGCTGACGTTCTCTCAATCCAATTCTTTTCCCTATTAATAACCAGATAAAAGTACCAAGGGACATAATTCCGATACCGCCCAGTTGAAGAATTAATATCACCATTACGATCCCAAATATAGTATAAGTATCTGAAATCTGAATCACTGTAAGACCCGTAACACTTACTGCACTCACAGCAGTAAAGAGTGAATCAATTAATGATACTTCCTGATCAGGCTTATGCACCCAGGGCAGTCTTAAGAGCCCAAATGATAAACTGATAGCCAAAAAGTAATAGGTGACAATCAACTGGGCAGGTTTCATTTTTCTTAGCCGGTCTTTCAGCATCTGCCACATGTTTATAGTTCCTTTCATTTAAATCTATACATAGCTTATATGAAAACCGCTCTCTTTTAAACAAGTTTCTGTAGAACCATTGATATTTTGACACACAAAAAAGCAGGAATACTCCTGCTTAATTGTTGTTGCCGTTGTTTCCGTTGTTGCCACTGTTTCCGTTATTTCCATTATTACCGTTGTTGCCATTGTTTCCGTTGTTCCCGTTATTTCCGTTGTTTCCATTGTTTCCATTGTTTCCATTGTTCCCGTTATTCCCGTTATTTCCGTTGTTCCCGTTATCGCCATTGTTGCCATTGTTTTCGGTATTGCCATTATTTCCGTCGTTACCACGGTTTCCGTTGTTCCCACTGCTACTGCTTTCGTTACTACTCTCTATCATTTCTTTATCCACATGTGAATCCTCATCTACTGTTTCCGGCACAACATGGTTTTGTTCATTTTTGTCTTCTGTTATTTCGACTTCATCCACCTGGGTTTCCTGATGATCATCTTCCTGTGTATCTTCTGAAGTTTCATTATCTTCTTTATTCGCCGTTTCAGTTTCTACAGCAGCTGGTTTTTCAGGTGTGATATCTTCTTCACTTTTACTGTTTTTTTCCGCCAACAGTTGTCCAAATGAAATCCCCCGTCTTTCAGCAGCCTCAATATCTCTGAGTGAACCTTCATAAAATGCAATATTCGATACATCTGACGCACGCGATACATTTGCTAAAAGCGACTCCAGTTCTTCTTCAAATGACTGATCTGCTTCTTCAGAAATCACTGTAGATATCGTCACCTGACCATTTTCAGGTAATAAATAACCTTCCTGAATACTTTCATTAATGATGCTTGAAATCACTTCTTCAATATTAAGATTTTCAAGTTCCATATTTTCGATCATTTGCTGTGCATCATGATTTACTGCTTCAATATTTATCGCCTCAGTGCCTTTATTTAATTCGATCTCAAAACTTGGGTTAATATCAACTGCAACATAGGCATAAGTTTTCTGATTAAATACCGGTTCCAATATGACAAAAGCTAACATCATAATTGCTGCCAAAGCGCCCGCAGCAGCTAAATGAGGGTAACTGCGCGCACTGTACTCGCTTGCCGCGACCTCTTCTCCGACATGGATATGCCCACCCGGATTTTTAACCCTGCAAAATTCGCCCTCAACAGTTAAAAGAATTAAGTGCCTTTTTTTAATTTCCATTACGATTCCTTTTTTCATTGCAATTGCTCCTTCACATACTCATAAAGATAAGGAAAGTGGCCGTTGATTAAAATTGCTACTGCGATGATATATTTACGATTCCTTTCAATTGTCTTTCTGCTGACATCCACTTCTTTTTCGATCTGCTTGATCGGAAGCCTTTTTTTCTTTTTCAGTTCTGCAAACCATTCACTGTTCGAGCTGACCAGCTTTGCAATAAAGACAGCATTCTCTCTGGCATCTTTGTGTTTCGGTGAACTGACTGCCAGCTCATTAAATGACAAACCATACTCTTTCAAGACTAAACTGTACTTTATGATCTCTTCTTTTCTTGCTTCAGCATCCTGTTCACTGGCAAAAGCTTTCATTGACTGATCATTCTCGAGATAACCGGCTGAATCAACAGACTCACTGCCGGGCTCAAATAATACTTCCTGCTTTTCCTTTTGGTGAGTACGCAAATAATCAATGACCCGGCGTTTGATGACAAGTTCTGAAAAACTGATCACTGAAGCTCCTTTATCAGACTGATACTTCATCAGCGCATCGTGAAATGCAATCAGCGCAACACTATACTCATCGTCGGAATCATATATATAACGGCGGCATACTTTTGAAGCTGTTTTTTTAACAAAAGGCTTATATGCTTCCAGCACTTCTGATAAAAGCTCAGTATCCCCCATTTGTATCTGCTTTACTTTTTCTTCGAGTGTAGCTTTTGAAGAAAACTTATATAACCCAAATAATAGGAAAGATATCAACCTCTCCACCTCTATTCAACACATGATAGATAAATTGTAACGGTAAACTGTGTTGAAAGAAACATTTCCCTTTTAATAAACTTTACGTAATGTTTCTGTAATATCAGGGGGTCTTTTTAATTTTGTTGAAATAAAATAAAAAAAGCCGAGACATTGTCTCAGCTTTTTTAGCATTAATGTGCAGAACTTTCCTGCCCTCTTCTTTTTGCTAACATATATCCTCCGCCTGCAATCAGCACCAGAATTGACCAGAATATAATTTTCCACTCAGTTGAATGTGGGAAATGCGTATCGATCAGTTGAACATTTGGATGTCCAAGAGTCAGCACGACAAGCTTTACACCAACCCATCCGACGATTAAGAAAGCAGTCGTTTCAAGCAACGGATATTTGCCCAGTAGCTTTACAAACCAGTGGGCTGCAAAACGCATGATGATCAGACCGATCAGACCGCCAAGGAAAATGACGATGAACTGTCCGCCATCCATTCCTCCGATTTCAAAAGCTCCAACTGCCGGCAGCGTTAACGCAAGTGCCACTGCAGCCAGCATGGAGTCAACGGCAAAAGCGATATCAGCGAGCTCAACTTTTAATACTGTCATCCAGAAGCCTGATCCTTTAGCGGATTTTTCAGCTTCATCAGCTTCAACTGACTCGTCATGTTTTGATCTGATTTGTTTGACTACGTGACTGATTGAAATATAGAGCAGATAGGCAGCCCCGATCGCCTGTACCTGCCATACGTCGATTAATATTGCAATTAAAAACAATGAGGCAAATCTGAAAACAAAAGCTCCAAATAATCCGTAGAATAATGCCTTTTTACGCTGTTCAGGTGGTAAATGCTTAACCATTACCGCCATCACAACTGCGTTATCAGCTGCAAGTATCCCTTCAAGTCCGATCAGAATCAGCAGTACCCAGCCATACTCCAGCAACAATGCTGCATCCATCTTGTATCCTCCTCTTGTATCTTTTCATTTTCTCCAATTCGCCAGGAATTAATCATTTGCCAAAACAAGTGAAATCAACATAAAAAGACCTTTGCCTAATAAAAGGCAAAGGTCTTGCAAAGCATTATGACAATGCCATTATGACCGATGAACCGCTGTGTTCATGTCGTGACGATCATAATTAGCTGATTAACAGCTAAAGCTACTCCCCCTTGACAGATGTCAAAGCGCTATTGAATTGAATTTATTATATCATTACAGGTATTTTTTTCAAGGTTATTTTATCATTGTATGAAATTCTTTTTCATCCTTATGACGATTATAAAATGATACCATCGCATCAAGGCCATCAAGAAAGTCTGCACACTTGATACCTGATTCTTTTAAGTCTTCGGCTGTTTGAGACTGATCAAACTCTCCATCCCAGAAGAAGTATTCAAGTCCCTCTCTTTCAGCTCCCAGATGTTTTCTTACTTTAGGAATCGCTAATGCTTTATCCATCATTTTATGAGACAGAAAGCCTTTTGGTGTTCTGCCTGTTTGCTTTTGCATGAGAAACCTGTAGATCTCTCTCGCCGGGTAAGGGTTTGGATCTGTCAGATGATAGGTTTTACCGGCACTTTTTTCATACCTGCCAAGGAATGACGCTGCATCAATCACATACTCAACAGGCACTACGTTTAATTTTGCGCTGCTTTTACTGATATATGGAATCCGTGAAAGCTTCTTCGTTTTATCAAATATATTCAGTAAGTAATATGGTCCATCAAACTTACTGGTCTCACCTGTTACAGTATCACCTTTAACGATCCCGGGCCGCAGAATCGTTACAGGATAGTCTTCTTTCATTTTATCTACAAGCACTTCCGCTTCGAATTTCGTTTCTTCATAGTAATTTCTGAACTGCTCCGGCCTGATCAGCTCATCTTCTTTTATAAGCCCGTTTCTTCTGCCGGCAACATAAGCGGTACTAAAATATACATACCGTTTTAATTTTGTAAGGGATTTAACCCACTCATTTACATGGTAAGTCCCTTTAACATTTACCTTATATGCTGTCGGCTGATCAATAGCGAGGTCGTATGCAGCTGCGAGATGCCAGACATAGTTTATTTTATCTTTTAAGTAAGTATGGACAGTTGAAGATAAACCAATATCTTTTTTTGTGATATCTCCCTGCACAATATGAATTGTGGACATAGTCTGGATTTCAGACTTGAGCTGTTCGATTCTTGCAGCTGCTTTTTGCTGCATCGAAGGTAGTACAAGTAAGTAAATATGTTTTTCATCTTTCTCATTCAGCCATATCCTTAACAGCTTTTCACTGATAAAACCCGGAAATCCTGTCATAAAATATCCTGTCTTCATCCCAACACTCCTTTTTTACCAATTATACAGAATAAATGGTTAATTAATAAAGGGCTGAGACGCATTCGTCTCAGCCCTTTTCAGGTTATTTCGCTTTTTTATTCATTCTTCTGGTAGCAGGATCAATAAAACTGTAGATAATCGGCACAATATAAAGTGTAAGGAATGTCGAACTGATTAATCCACCGATGACTGTAATTGCCATAGGCTGGTTAATCTCTGTCCCTTCACCAAATCCAAGCGCCAATGGTACAAGTCCCAGAATAGTAGTCAGTGCCGTCATCAGAATCGGTCTGGCACGGTCACGTACCGAAGTAACAATGGCATCGTAACTGTCCATTCCTGACTGTTTACGCTGATTAATATAATCAACAAGCACAATACCGTTATTAACTACGATACCGGTTAGTATGAGTAATCCTATTATCGACGTTACACTTACTGGTGTTTGCGTAATAAATTGAGCAAGCGCAACACCAATAATCATCAGCGGTACAGTGAACATAATAACAAATGGATATTTAAATGATTCGAATTGTGCTGCCATTACAAAGTAAACGAGGACAATCGCCAGAGCAACAGCAAGCAGCATGTCTACGATCGAATCTTCAAGCAGCTCTCTGTCTCCGCCAAAAACAACTTCAGTTTCTTCAGGCAGGTTAAGATCAGCAATTGCTTCATCTACTTCTTGAGACACCACACCAAGATTAGTATCAGTTGTGTAAGAAGCGGTGAATCCTACAGCGGATTGCTGGTCAATTCTTTGGATCGATACAGGCCCTTCACCTATTGTGATATCTGCAACATCGCCAAGCGCGACAAATTCTCCTGAAGGAGAGCGGAGCGATAGTTCTTCAAGTCCTTCAATTGTATTGGCAATATCTTCTTCATACTGAATGTATACATCATACACATTTGAATCATCTGTAATGATTTGAGTTGCCAGCGCACCACGTGTTACAGCATTAACCTCCTGGGCGATCTGGGCAGGAGCAAGTCCGGCAGTTCTGGCTTCTTCTCTGTTAATTTCAATCTGGACCTCTTCTACTGTGTCTTCAAGGTCTGTTTCAACTTCTGTAATTGAATCAAGTGACAGCAGTGCTTCTCTAATCTCTTCAATTGATTCGTTCAGACGGCTTTCATTCGCATCTCTCACATCAAAAGATAATGTCTGCGGAGATGTTCCTGTTGCTGTTTGTAGTGAAGCAGATACTTCTGCTGTCTCATTCACTTCAACTGCCGCATCCTCGATTTGTGGTGAGATATCTTCAATCAGTTCAAAAATTGAAATCTCACGTTCATCAAGAGGCACCATTTTAACAAAAATACTTGCAGTTGAACCATCGGTAGATCCATCGAAAGATCCCTGTTGAGATGACCCGATCTGACTCAGGTATACATCAATCGATTCTTCCTGCATCAATTCTTCTTCTATTGCATCAACCACAGCTTCAGTTTCTTCTATTGCAGTTCCATTTTCAAGGGACACACTAATATCAAAGAAACCTTCATCTGTTGCCGGGAGAAATTGTGTACCGACGCTGAATAGTCCGTATCCACTTGCTCCAAGCAATGCGGTCATGATCAGCAGTGGCAGCCATCTGCGTCTTAATGACCATCTGACAGAACTGATAAAACGTTTGATAAACGGTGATTCTCTCCGTTTTTCTTCTATATCTTCTTTCGGCTCTTTCAGCATTTTGCTCGCAAGCATCGGGATAACTGTTAATGCAACAACAAGCGATGCAAATAAACTGAATGAAATGGTTAAAGCAAATTCAGTGAACAGATCCCCAATCAGACCCTCAATAAATACAACTGGAATGAATACAGCAATTGTGGTCAGTGTGGAAGCTGTAATTGCACTTGCTACCTCTTTTGAGCCTTCTCTCGCAGCTGTTTTAGGATCTTTCTTCATAGCAAGATGACGATAGATATTTTCAAGTACAACAATGGCATTATCCACGAGCATTCCGATTCCAAGTGCAAGTGCACCAAGTGTAAAGATGTTCAGTGAGAAATCTGCAAAGTACATCAGGACAAATGTGACGATCACTGAGTAAGGAATCGCTACACCGATGATAATCGGACTTTTAATATTTCTTAAGAATAGAAACAATACTGCCATCGCGAATATGCCCCCGAAAATCAGTGAGCTCGCAATATTACCGATCGCCAGCTGGATATAATCCCCCTGGTCAAAAAGTACATCGGCCGTTACATTTTCATATCGTTCTTCATTCAGCAGTTCATCAAGTGACTCCTGAAAAGCTGTAGATACATCAGCAGTATTTGCATCTGATTCCTGGAGCACACTAATCAGAACAGCATCTTCTTCATTCGCTCTTGTGATGACATTCTGTTCAGGTTCTCCAAGCGTAATCTCTGAAACGTCACTGATTGTGACATCATCTCCGGTCTGCGGGTCTGCAGATACCACAAGATTCTCAATATCTTCTACTGAAGTAAGCGTACTTAAAATCCTGGTTGTCAGGCTTTTCCCATCTGTTTCAACTGAATCACCGGGAAATGAAATATTGTTGGACTGAATTGCGTTTGAAATATCAGTTTGAGTTAAGCCATAAGTTTCAAGCTGTTCCTGGTCAAGTGAAATTCTGACCTCTTCAGAAAGTGAATTAGAGATATCAACACTGGCAACACCTTCAGTCCGAGTCAATTCCACTTCCAGTTCTTCTGCAAGTTCCCTGATATCTGTGCCTTCATCTCCTGAACGAAGGCTCATCTGGATGACAGGAAATTGAGACGGGTCGAACTGCAGGACACGCGGCTCATTTGCATCATCAGGTAATTGCGCCTGTTCTACCGCCTGTCTGATATCTGCTTCAATCTCTTCTATATCAGTAGAGAAATTAAATTCAAGCAGAATCAGGTTTGAGCCCTCTGTTGAAGTCGACTGGACACTTTCCAGTCCTGGAAGTAATGATACTTCAGACTCAATTGGTTTTGTTATTTTTTCTAATACTTCTGTAGGTCCCGCTCCCGGGTATGAAGTAACAACAACTGAAACAGGTGCATTAATATTCGGAATCAGCTGCAGGGGAATTCTGGTTAATGAGATTGTTCCGATCAGCAGAACAACCAGCATGGTGACGATCGTAAAAACAGGTCGCCGGATTGAAAAACGACTGATATTCAAGTGAAACGCTCCTTCCGCCAGTCTGCACAGACCGGCACTTTACTCTACTTTTCACTATACCGACAAACCTGTCGCTAATCAATTTTAAAATGCTTCGTTCACAATATCATCAAATCATCCGGTTTTCGTAATGGTCCACCCTGTTTTGATATAGATGAGTGTAATCACCGGTGAAACCAGGCAGAAAAACGCAAATGGCAGATAATCTAAAACGCTGACATTCAGCACACTTGTAATAAATACACCGCACACGCCCCATGGGACTAATGGATTAATAACGGTTCCCGCGTCTTCAAGAACCCTTGATAAGTTTTTACGTTCTATTTTTTCCTGATCCACCTGATGAGCAAATGTTTCACCTGTCAGCAGAATAGACAAATATTGTTCTCCCACAAGCACGTTTGTACCAATAGCTGTTCCTGCTGCTTTGAATAAAGTGTTTTTCTGATTTGTCATTCGTTCAAATAATACTGGAATGATACCTGCTGTGAATAATAATCCTCCAAGTCCCAGTGCAAGAACAACGAGCGAAACTGTAAACATCATTGACTCTATTCCGCCTCGGCTCAGCAACTCATTTACCTGCTCACTTTCAGAGCCTGACACATATCCCGAAAATAAAACCTGGAACAATTCAGATACAGGCGTTGCTGAATGAAAATATGAGATCACGATACTGAATATAATTGCAGCAGTTAACGTTAATAAAGCCGGAACCTTTTTCGCAGCAAATAAAAACAGCAGTCCGATCGGCAGCAGGCTATACCAGTGGACCAGTCCCGTTGCGATCAGGTCATCGCCAAGCTGTACCACACTACCTGCTGATTCTGTCTGCAGATCTGCAGGAAAGAACATAAAAAATACAGCTGTGAGAATAAAGGCAGGAATCGTCGTCATTGACATATGCCTGATATGTTCAAACAAATCAACGCCTACTACTGATGATGCAAGATTGGTTGTATCGGATAAAGGAGACATTTTGTCTCCAAAAAATGCCCCTGATACAATCGCCCCTGCAGTAACAGCTAGGGAGAAATCGAGTGAACCTGCAATACTGATAAACACCACACCCACAGTAGCTACAGTCGTTAAAGAACTGCCAATACTGATTCCGATAATAGCTGTAATGGCAAATACAGCTGTAAAAAAGAACGGGAATTCAGTCAGATTCAAGCCGTAATACATTAATGTGGGGATCGTTCCCGACAGCATAAAGGCACTGATTAACATGCCAATAAAGATAAAAATAAAGATTGCGCCAAGGCCAGTTGCTGCACCTGCTGTCATACCATCTTGAAGCACTTTAAACTGTGACTTTTTAAACAAGCCAAATAATAATAGAAGTAAGATGGAAATCATGATCGGAATATGCGGAACTGAACCAAATCCAATCATACTTACACTCATGATGCCTATGATCATAAATAAAATGATGATTCCCTCTGTCAGAGAAGGAGCAACTGTTCTTTGTATATTTTTCATCTTTAATCCTCCAATGTATCAATCTGCACACAAAAAAACTCCGCCTCCCATAGAGGGACGAAGTTTACTCCGCGGTACCACCCAAATTAGCATGTTGCTCTCTTTTAACGTACATCCTTCGTGCAGGTGTAATTCAATATCTGAACAGCCTGAGATTTCAGCAACCTCCCAGTCTCTGATTACTGCTGCCCAACTATCTACTGTATCTGCGGATCGTCGCAATATACTGTTTTACTTAAACGCTTTTAAGTGATAAAGTGTACTATGATTTTATATCGGATTTTCTGATGAGTCAAGAAAAAATCTTTAAGAAGCCACAGATGTATTGATGATCGGTGTTTTAGCAGTCGGTTCAGGTTTTCCAATCAGATAGCCCTGACAAAGGTCGATCCCTACATCTTTACAGACCTTTAATTCTTCTATTCTTTCAAGGCCTTCAGCTAATACTGTAATGCCAAGCTCTTTCGAAACATGCGTTACCTCTTTCAGGAATTTTTGCTTTTCTGTATCTTCATCGCATCTGTCTACATAAGAACGATCAATTTTTACATAGTTCGGCTCAAGCAGCTTCAGCATCTCAATCGTAGAGAACCCTGCACCTACATCATCTAAAGCAACTTTCATCCCTTCACGTTTGTATGTCTCAAACACTTTTTTCAAGTGGTTGACATCCTGAATTTTTTCAGTTTCCACTACTTCAAATACAAGGTCAGCCGGATCTACATTATATTTATTAACTACGTGAAACGTATGCTGAAGGCAATATTCCGGGTTGTATATAGTTGAAGGAAGAAAATTAATAAAGCTCTTTACGCCTGATTGAATATGATTCTTTCTTGCACGGATTGCTTCTTCTCTCGCACGCTGATCTAAGAGTGAGTGCATTTCAGCTTTATTGGCTACCTGGAATAGTTCATATGGAGAAATTGGTTTTTCGTTGCTGTCTGCACGTAATAAAGATTCGTAAGCATATAATTCTCCTGTTGAAATATTTACAATTGGCTGCAGATGACTGATCAGCTTTCCACTCTGGATAAATTCAACAGTTTCCCGATTTTCAAGACGTGTTTTAAAAAGGTCTGCTCTCATATATTGTGCATAATTATTTTTTGCTGATATCCCACATTCCAACCCGCTATTCATAGCTGACACTTCATCTGCCATTTCTACAAGCTGTTCGAGACTATGATAGCCAGATTTATACGTATCCCCAAGACCGATTACAGGAAAGGACAAAGATTTAATTTCACTTTCAGAAATATTCTTCAAATGAAAAGTTCCTTCATCTGAAAATTTCATATTAACACCACAATTAGCACACTTCGTAAACATATTAACGCCCCCACCTTCATTTTTAATACTGCTAATTATCTACCCTTAAAAACATACTTTATTCCTATATTGTAGTAAAATTTAATCTTCTTTCAAAAGCTCTGTTAAAGGTGGCTGTTGCTTTCCGCTGCAGGGGGAACGCTTTCCGCAGGGCGTGCGGTGAGCCTCCTCGCGCTTCGCGCTGTGGGGTCTCACCTGTCACGCTTCTCCTGCTGGAGTCGTCCCCCTTCCGCTGCAATCAACAGCTGCGCTAAAACAACATTGGGCTTTAACATAGCCTTTCAAAAAATAACCCTCCCCGAATGCTCAGGGAGGGTTATTTTCGACTCATATTTTATAAAAGACTGTACAATTTAATTTCAGGATGTTTATCAGAGAACCATCTCATTGCAAAATCGTTCTCAAACAGGAAGACAAGCTTACCGTATCTGTCTTTCACCAGCATACTTCTCTGTGAGGACATCGCATCTTTCACATCTTCCTCATTTTCAATCCAACGGGCAATTTTTGATCCGATATTCTCCATCATGACATCTGTGTTATATTCATTTTTCATTCTGTGTTCGAATACTTCAAATTGAAGCTGTCCGACAGCGCCTAATATAATTTCATCTGTACGGTAAGTTTTATACAGCTGAATAGCACCTTCCTGTACCAGCTGATTAATACCCTTATGGAAGTGCTTTTGTTTCATAACATTTTTTGCAGTTACTCTCATAAAGAGTTCAGGTGTGAACTGTGGCAGTTTTTCAAATGCAAAATTCTTTTTGCCGCCTGACAGGGTGTCGCCAATCTGATAATTTCCTGTATCGTGTATTCCGATAATATCCCCACTCACTGCATTATCAACCGTGTTACGGTCATCAGCGAGAAACGAAGTAGAAGAACTCAGCTTGATCGTTTTACCCGTTCTGCTCAGCTGTACCGGCATTCCTCTCTCAAATTGCCCTGAACATATTCTAAGAAAAGCAATTCTGTCACGGTGCGCTGGGTTCATATTCGCCTGGATCTTAAAAATAAATCCTGAAAATTCTTCCTCAGTTGCCGCTACTTCCCCCTGATCTGTTTTTCTCGGCTGTGGCATCGGGGCAAACTGCAGATACGTCTCAAGAAACGTCTGAACACCGAAGTTTGTCAGCGCGCTTCCGAAAAACACTGGCGTAACCTCGCCATTTTGCAAACGGTCAGTTGTAAATTCATTTCCTGCTTCATTAAGAAGCAGCACATCCTCGAGTGCCTGATCATATAGAGAAGAGTTTTTAATTTCATAGTCTCCATCAAGTTCCCCTTCATCATTTAAAGGCAGGAAACGCTTGTCGTCTTCGACTCTGAACTGTTCAATTCTTTTATGATAGCGGTCATAAATGCCAAGGAATTCTTTTCCCATACCGATTGGCCAGTTCATGGCATACGATTCAATACCAAGTACTTCTTCTAACTCTTCCATAATTTCAAGCGGTTCTCTTCCCTGCCGGTCAAGCTTATTAACAAATGTAAAGATTGGAATACCTCTCATCTTACATACTTTGAACAGCTTTAAAGTCTGCGCCTCGATCCCTTTAGCAGCATCGATAATCATGACTGCACTGTCTACTGCCATCAGTGTGCGGTATGTATCTTCACTGAAGTCCTGGTGACCTGGTGTATCAAGGATATTGATTCTTTTACCGGAATAATCAAATTGCATCACTGATGATGTTACTGAGATTCCACGCTGTTTCTCAATTTCCATCCAGTCTGAAGTTGCATACTTTCCGGTTTTCTTTCCTTTAACGGTTCCGGCTGCTCTGATTGCTCCACCAAATAGTAACAGCTGTTCTGTCAGCGTTGTTTTACCGGCATCCGGGTGAGAAATAATTGCAAACGTACGCCGTGATTTTACCTCATCTATAAATGTCATATCCATTTCCTCTCATGTATGAATTTCTACAAGTAACATCATATTAGTTTCTATAACATATTGCAATCAGACTCAAAATGTAAAAAAGCACATTTAGAGTTGTGCAAAAGTTGAACACGTTGTATAAATAAGTTGTACATTACTTGTACCAATTAAAAAAGGAGAGTGATTTTTGTGAAGAAACTTTTTAGTACCCTTGCTGCTGCGATTATAGTTATGGCTATGATGGGCGGCGCTGCATTAGCAGACAATCATGAAGGTGGAGAAGGTTGGGTAAGAGTGATTCACGCATCACCTGATGCACCTGCTGTTGATGTGTATGTCAATGGAGAAGCAGTTGTTGAAGGCGCAGAATTCAAAGCATTCACTGATTACTTAGCACTTCCTGCAGGCGATCATGAAGTTGAGATCTTCCCTGCCGGAGACACAGAAACAGCTGTCATCTCAGAAACACTTACAGTTGAAGAAGGTATGTATTATACTGCAGCTGCTGTAGGAACACTTGATAGCATTCAACTGAATGTTACACAGGATGACCTTTCAATTGGTGAAGGAATGACTAAAGTTCGTGCAGGTCACTTCTCTCCTGATGCACCGGCAGTAGATGTTGGTCTGATCGGTGGAGACGCAGTATTCTCTGGAGCTGAATTCCCAGGCGTAACTGATTTTGCTGAACTTGAAGCTGGAACATATGACCTTGAAGTACGTACGCCTGAAGGTGATCAGGTACTTGATCTGTCAGGTACTGCGCTAGAAGCTGGAATGGCTTACAGTGTATATGCAGTTAATACACTAGACAGCATTGAAGCATTAGTTGTAACAGCACCAGCTTCATCTGGTATGCCATCTGAAATGCCTGAAACAGGTATGGGTGGTGCAGCTGACCAGTCTAATGCAGGTATGATGGCAGTAGCAGCAATGGCTGCCGGAGCAGCACTTCTGATTGTATTCCGCAAGCGCGTATTCCAATCTTAATTAATGAAAAAACTGATGATATTTACAGGGCTGATTTTGATGATGAGTGGATGCTCATCATCTGGTCAGCTTTTTTCTGCAGATACGGCTGCTCCTTCTGCAGAAGATACTGAGAAAATTGAAACACAAAGTACTCAGCCGGTAATAGATGATGCTGTAACAGAAAATGAAGATATCGGCCAAAGTGAGCCGACTGTAACCTCCATTGTACAGGATACATCCCTGCAGCCAAGCAGAGTGTCAATACCGGCAATTGGTGTAGATGCGGTTGTCAATCCATACGGACTGGATGAATCAGGCGGAATGGCTGTACCGGATAATGGTGAAGAAGTTGCATGGTTTGAACCCGGCTTCAAACCCGGACAAAGAGGAAACGCTGTACTGGCTGGTCACGTTGACAGTGAGAAAGCGCCTGCAGTGTTTTGGGATCTGAAGAAATTGAATCCCGGAGATGAGATTACAGTTACAGGCAGTAATGGTGAAACGCTTGTATTTGTTGTAAAGGATTCTGTAGCTTATGATACAGGCGAAGCCCCTATCGAAGAAATATTTGGATCTTCAGCTGAAAAGGGACTGAACCTGATTACTTGTACGGGGTATTTTGACCGTGGTAATGGCGGATATGTTGAGAGATTAGTAGTATATACTGAATTAAAGGCTGATCAGGCTTGATCAGCCTTTAATAAGGTCTACATTTCCCCTGTCCACTGACGGATGCGGGAAGCAAGCTCCTCCGCTTCAGACGGATCAGTCCGGTGAGCCAAAGATTCACCCAGCTGTTTAACCAACTCCGCACCTGCATCATCATATGTGAAAAACCAGGACCACTCTAATGAAGGAATCGCAATCAGTATTGTTTCTTCTTTTTTATTCTCATGAATATACACAGTTCTTTCTCCATAGGGACCATAGCTTTTTCTAATTTTCAAGTTCCATACCTCCTCAGATGTCAGACATCATACTTTTATTGACGTTTCTGTGACGATTATTGAAACGCTTGCAATTGCATTGTAGAATGAGAAAAGCAAATAAGCAATACACATTTTACAAACGGTTAGGAGCTGTAAATATGAACATTTTATGGGGATTTTTCGGGATCTTAACAATCCTTGGAATTGCCTTTGTATTCTCAAATAATAGAATGAAGATTAATTGGCGACCGGTACTTGTCGGCCTGGCGATTCAGCTGACATTTGCTTTTCTTGTTCTTCAGACCGGTGTCGGCAGAAGTTTTCTTGAATGGTTGACTTTTGGTGTAAATAATATTATTAACTATGCAAATGCAGGAATAGATTTCGTTCTCGGCGGATTTGGCTATCAGGCTGAAGGCGGAATGGTATTTGCGATTAACGTGTTAACCATTATTATCTTTTTCTCTTCCTTAATTTCAGTGCTGTATTATCTGAAAATCATGCAGGTTGTTATTAAATTTTTAGGCGGCGGACTATCCTGGATGCTTGGCACAAGAAAAGCTGAGTCAATGTCAGCTTCAGCTAACATATTTGTTGGACAGACTGAAGCACCATTAGTCGTTAAGCCTTATATCGCTAATATGACAAACTCAGAGCTGTTTGCAGTTATGACTGGAGGACTTGCTTCAGTAGCAGGTTCTGTTCTGATCGGATATTCACAGCTTGGTGTACCACTTGAATACTTGTTAGCTGCAAGCTTTATGGCTGCACCTGCAGGTCTAGTCATGGCAAAGATGTTTGTTCCTGAGACAGATAATCGTCCTGACCCTGAGGACTTCGAAATGGAAGCTGATGAAGAAGCTTCTAACGTAGTTGATGCAGCAGCTAAAGGTGCAAGTACTGGTCTTCAGCTGGTTCTTAACGTTGGTGCAATGTTAATCGCGTTCATCGCTTTAATCGCAATGTTAAACGGGATTCTTGGTGGAATTGGCGGCTGGTTCGGTTTTGAACAGCTTTCAATTGAATTAATTCTTGGTTATATTTTTGCACCTCTTGCATTTGCAATTGGTATTCCGTGGGATGAAGCAGTAAGAGCAGGTAACTTTATCGGTCAGAAGCTTGTATTGAATGAGTTTGTTGCTTATGCAAACTTCGCTCCTGAAATGGATTCATTCTCTGATAAAACGGTTGCTGTTATTACTTTCGCTCTTTGTGGATTCGCTAACATCTCTTCTCTTGCGATTCTGCTTGGCGGACTTGGTAACCTTGCACCGAGCAGACGTCCTGATATTGCACGTATGGGTATCCGCGCTGTTGCAGCCGGTGCGCTTGCGTCAATGCTTTCTGCATCTATTGCAGGTATGTTCTTTTAAGCAGAAGGGATCTGTTAAAGTTGGCTGCTGATTTCCGCTGCAGGGGGCGCTTTCCGCATGGGTGCGCCGGTTTGTGGCGCCATCCCGCCTCCTCAGCGCATGGCGCTTGCGGGGTCTCACCTGTCCGACTTCTCCTGCTGGAGTCGCCCCCTTCCGCTCCAATCACAGCTGTGCAAATCCAATTATCTGGTTATCATAGTTAGTAAAAAAGGTTGTCCACCCGGACAACCTTTTTCTGTACATTATTTTCTTAGAACCGCTCTGCAATAACTTCGAGTGCAATGTTACTGTCGCTATGCGGGTATTTTGTATTTTCGATGATCTGATAGTCTTCATGCCCTTTGCCTGCGAAAATGATAATATCATCAGGTTCCGCCTGCTGCATCAGGTGTCTGACTGCTTCTCCCCTGTCTCCAATACATGCATACCCTTTATGCTCCATCCCTTTTTCAAGATCTGATGTAATACTCTCATAGCTTTCATAACGCGGGTCATCTGTTGTTAAAACCACATAGTCAGCAAGTGATGCCATTTTAGCCATAGCCGGACGCTTTGATTTATCCCTGTTGCCGCCTGTACCGATTAAGAAAAGAATCCTGTTTTTCTTAAACGGCATTACAGATTTAATCGCTTTTTCAATCGCATCTGGTGTGTGGGCATAATCAATATAGATTGAAAGCGGTGCTGAGGTCGGTACCAGCTGCATTCTGCCTGAAACCGGTGCGACTTCTTTTAATGCCTCTACCAGGTCGGATACACGGTAGCCTTTTGCATACAAAGCAGCAATTGCAGCGAGCGTATTCGATACATTAAAAGTGCCAAGCAGCTGCGTTTCAAGGTCAAATGCTCCTTCAGGTGACATCAGCTTATAATAAGTGCGGTCTGCCATATACTGAATGTCTTCAGCGTAAAAGTCAGCCGGTTTTTCCATACTGTAACTGATTACTTCATGCGGTGTCATTTGTGCATAGCGTTCAAACCATTCATCATCAAGATTTAACACAGCGGCTTTTTGCTTTGTCAGATCCTGACCAAGCTGTGAAAACAGTAACCCTTTTGCATAGCCGTAGTGCTCCATTGTGTGATGGTAATCAAGGTGATCATGGCTCAGATTAGTAAATACAGCTACATCAAAATCAACACCCCACAGTCTCCCTTCAACAAGACCGTGAGAAGAAACTTCAAAGATCATATTACTGATCCCCTGCTCTTTTGCTGTGTGAATCATTTTTTGAGTCGTCAGCAGGTCACTCGTTGTATTAGCGCTTTGGCGCAGATCACCATCAAGATCAAAACCGATTGTACCTGAGAGTGCCGAACGGCCTCCAAGCTTTCTGATCAGCTCATGAATCAGGTTTGATACAGACGTTTTTCCATTTGTGCCGGTCACACCAAAGACATTCATCTTTTCAGATGGAGAGCCGTAAAACCTGTCTGCAAGGAAAGCAAGTGCCCGTGCAGAATCTTTAACGATTATCTGACAGGCTTCAAGCTCAAGCTCTTTTTCAGTAATGATAAGTTTCGCGCCATTTTTTACTGCTTGACCTGCAAAATCGTGGCCATCAACTGTATAGCCTTTTTGACAGACAAATGCGGTACCATCTGTCACTGCTCTTGAGTCAATTTCAAGTGCTGTAATGTCTTCAGGCAGTGTTCCTGTTTGCTTAATTAATGATAGATCTTTTATTAATTCATTTGTTTTCATGATGATTTCCTCACTCGTTAAATAATTTCTTCATTTGATATTTTACTCTTATTTTATATTTCTTCAATCATTGCTTAATGAAGACGTAAGATAACGAAGAATGAGCGTTTCAGTATGATATAAGGATTTCTCGTGTGTACGTTCATTAGCATGGGAAGCGTCAACACCTGCTCCTATTAATCCGTGCTTAATATCCGCTCCCGCTTTGACTGCAGCTGAAGCATCTGAACCATAATAATTATAAATATCCACCTTATAGTCAATGTCATGGTCCTTAGCAAGCTGTACTAAATGTTTTCTCAAGCCATAATGATATGGCCCTGAACTGTCTTTCGCACAGATCGATACTGTAAATTCGTCAGAGCTCTGACCATCCCCGAGTGCTCCCATATCAACAGCGATATACTCTTTTGTTTCAAAAGGAATATTTGAATTCCCTCCAAAACCGATTTCTTCGTTATTTGCAATAATAAAATGAGTTGTATAGGGAAGTGTTATATCTTCGGTTTTAAGCAGTTCTGCTGCTTTCATCAGCATTGCCACACTCGCTTTATCATCAATATGGCGTGATTTAAAAAATCCGCTTTCCGTGATTTGCGGACGTGGATCAAAAGAAATGAAATCCCCTACTGAGATACCAAGTGCTTCTGCGTCTTCTTTTGAATGAATAACTTCATCAAGTCTGACTTCCATATTGTCATTGCTGCGCTCGAGTGTCCCGGCGTTTTTATATGTATGAACAGATGCCTGATGGAGCAGGATTGTACCGGTATATTTTTTCCCTTCTGCTGTTTCAACCGTGCAATATTCACCTTCTGCAGCATTCCACCTGAAGCCGCCGATCATCGACATTTTCAATCTGCCGTCGGGCTTTATCTCTTTTACCATTGCCCCAAGTGTATCCACGTGTGCAGTTAATACGCGATGTTCCTGATGATTCTCACCTTGAAAAGTTACTATCAGTCCACCCTTATTCGTTACTCTTGACGGAATGTCTCTTTCACCAAACCAGTTTTTAATATATGTAATGATTCCAAATGTGTTACCTGAAGGGCTTGGAATTGATACAAGTTCCTTTAATAGATTCATTGTTTCTTTTGCATTCGCCTGCATATGTAAACCTCCTGTAAATGTCATCTATGTATTAGTTTACTATACACGCACTGAAAGACAAAACGGACTTTACGTCCGTTTTGTTCAATCATCCCAATAGGTTGACATTACCTGACCTGAAATCGCATTAATTTGTACTGAGGCTTCGTTATCCTCAGTTTCAATTTCAACAATGAAATATGGCACGCCATCTGTCTGTTCGAGTTCAATATCATCCACTTCACCCGAAACAGCTTCAAGAGCAATACCTATTGCTTCCTGTTCAGTCAAAATTCTCGCCGGCTCTTGTATATTCGTTTCTTTTTGTTCTTCATCAATGATTTCAGTTTCACCGGATTTTGCGTTAACTGCGATTGTCACAATACGGGATTCTTCCTCAAATACAAACTCGTATTGTTTTCCATCAGCAGATCCTGACTGGCTACTTGAAGCAATCTCTCCCTCACTGCTTTGTCTGGCAATTTCAAGTGCTTCCTCCTCAGTCAGTTCAGCCGTCATCTGTTCTTCAACAGAATCGTTCATAGAAATATTTTCAAGGTGTGACACACTGTTATTTTCACGGTCGATCTCCAATGAGTATCGTCCACTTTCATTTTCAAGGTTAAAGACAAAGACGTTTCCATCTTCTTCGATCAATTCTGCAGCATGACCGGGATATCTTTCATCTATTAATTGAAGCGCCTCTTCCTGTGTCATAGGTGCAGCCTGAGTACCGGAAGTCATGAATTGCTGGACAAAAATGATTAACACAACAGCAAGGAGAGCACCACCGGTCATCCAGATAAACCTTTGCTTTTTCACTGCCTTCACCTCCACTTTTTACTATCATACCCTGTGAAGATTAGAAACTGATGAGAATCAGATTAAGAATATAGTCTGAAACGGATCGAAGCTGTCGTTCCCTCTCCTTCTGTACTTTGCAGACTGATTGTCATGCCGAGTACTTCTGATAATTCCTTTGCCAGTGATAGACCAAGTCCGTATCCGCCGGACTTCCTCGTTCTGGCTTTATCAACCCGGTAAAATCTGTCGAATACTTTTGGCAAATCGCCCTCAGGTATACCAATTCCTTTGTCAGTTACAGTAATGACTCCCTGATCCAGCTCCACTTTAATAGCAACATGGATCGCACTTTCACTATACTTAATTGCATTATCCATCAGAATATAAATAAGCTGTTTCAGCTTTTGCGGATCTGCTGTAGCCATAATGTTCTCCTCTGCTTCAACTGCTATCTCTCTGTCATATGCTTTTCAAAACCCTTCAGCAGACTCCTTAACAAGAGAAGTAATATTCACCCGCTCAAGCTGGAGCTTCCACTGCTCTCCATGCTTTGCTAGAAGCAAAAGCTGTTGTGTTAACTCTTTCATTCTGATCGCTTCAGAGTGAATAGCTTCAACCGATTCGTCTACTACTTCAGGATTTTCTGTACCTCTGCGCTTGATTAAGTCCGCGTAGCTTTCGATTACAGTAAGCGGTGTTTTCAATTCATGAGAAGCATTTGCGACAAATTGTTCCTGCTTTTCATAGTTTGATTCAAGAAGGCTCATCATATGGTTGAAGCTTTCTCCCATCTGATATAACTCATCTTTAGACTTTTCTTCAAGCGGGATTCTCTTGAACTCCCCGCTCTTTTGTATATCCTTCATCGTACCGGTCATAGACCTGATTGGCCCCATAATGACATTACCGAGCAGCCTGCCGGAAATAAATACAGGAATCAGCGCCAATATCATCACAGCTGCAAGCGTATTTCGCAGCACCTCTAAGTTTGAAACAGCTGTTTCTATACTTTCATAAACCTGCAGATTCACGACAGAACCGTCCGTCCATATCATCGGTATAGACACAAATGTAAAGGTTTCCTCATCCACTTTAATGATTTCAGCATGCTCCGATGAGTAAAAAATCCTTTCAATATTTCTCAGTGTATTCTGCCCGGGTGAGAGTACAGTTCCGAAAGAACGTTGATCTTGAGTGACTATGGATGCTGCACCATCGAGTGGTCCAAAAGCCCGCAGAAGATCTTCTTCAGGGATCACACCTGCACTGCTGATCATACTCGCAGCAGTACTTGAAGTATCCATTTCAGCTGAATTCAGTTCACTGCTATAGGTCAGGTTGCTGAACGTAAAGTAGATCGCAATACTGATCAAAAGAAGCAGGATCGCAAAGACGCCTGATGTATACAAGTGAATTTTATTTTGCAGCTTCATTCATTCACCTTCAATACATAGCCAACTCCCCTGACCGTATGGATGAGAGGTGCTGCGCCGTCCGGATCAATCTTCTTCCGGATATACCTGATATAGACATCCACAACATTCGTATCACCATAATAATCATAGCCCCAGACTGCATTTAAAATCTGTTCACGATTTAAGACCTGCTTCATGTTTTTCAATAAATAGACGAGTAGATCGAATTCTCTTGGAGTCAGCTCTATCTCTGAGCTGCCTCTTCTTACTTCACGCGTTTGTTCATTTAATTCCAGATCTCCCGCCTTTAATACCTGCGTATCTTCTGAACGTTTTGTCCTGAGCACAGCACGGACTCTGGCAAGAAGTTCTTCTATCTGAAACGGTTTTGTGATGTAATCATTAGCGCCAAGGTCGAGGCCTGATACTTTATCTTCTACAGAATCTTTTGCTGTCAGCATTATGACAGGCGTTGATGAATCAGAGGAACGGATTCTGCGAAGCAGTTCGATACCGGTCATTTCAGGCAGCATGACATCAAGTAAAATCAGATCCCAGCTTTCTCCCCTGTACTTCTCAAGTGCACTATATCCTGAAAAAGCTTTATCTGTTTCATATCCTTCGAATCCAAGTTCAAGCTCGAGCACACGCGCGATTTTTTCTTCATCTTCAACAATCAGGATTTTTTTCTTCACAATGATCTCTCCTGCGTCTTTTTAAAATATTGTAGCACAGGTTTTCTGCAGCTTCCTTTTTGAACATCAATGTTACAATGTTGATGAATCAACTTTCAGAAAGGAAGATTAGATGGCTGAACATTCTTTTCATTTAAAAGCTGACTGGCCAGGCGGACGAAACAGCGTGGGTAACATCGAGGCAGGTAATCTGAAGACTGATATTTCAATTCCGCCTGAGATGAACGGCCCTGGCATCGGAACGAATCCCGATGAAATGCTACTCGGAGCTGCTGCAACATGCTATATTATTACACTGGCAGCAAAGCTTGAGCGTGCCGGAATCACACCGGCAGAAATGACCCTTGAATCGGAGGGTATTGTTGAAGTAAATGACAAAGGCGTCATAACCTATAAAATGATTATTCATCGTCCTTACGTGAAATCTGAATCAGTTCACCAAAAGAAAATTGAGCGTTATATGGAGCAATCCGAGGAGAGCTGTATGATCTCAAGAGCACTGAAAGGAAACGTTGACATCAGGCTCGAAAAAAAGTTTGAATCTCTTTAGAGCATCAAAATGTTTCTATCCTGCTAAATGTGGAAAACATACACTATTCCATACTTAGGAGGATTTTTTTATGATTAAACATAAACTTTATATTAATGGGCAATACACAGAGTCAACTGGTGATGAGTGGATTGACATTGTTAATCCTGCTACAGAAGAAGTCATCTCCCAGACGCCGAAAGGGACAGAAGAAGACGTAAATAAAGCAATTGATGCAGCATTCGAAGCTCAGAAGAAGTGGGAAAAGGTTCCCTCTAATGAACGTGGTCAGATTGTCAGAAAGCTTGGAGACAAAATCAAGGAAAATCGTGAAACATTCATCAAGCTGCTGATTGAAGAACAGGGTAAACCACAGGATCAGGCTTCAGATGAAGTTGATACAGCGATTGATTATTTCCATTATATGTCTGAATGGGCGCGAAGAATTGAAGGGGAAATCCTCCCGAGTGACCGACCGAATGAAAATATATTTATTTATAAAAAACCGATCGGTGTTGTAGCCGGCATCGTACCATGGAACTTCCCGGTGTTTATTCTTGCAAGAAAAGTTGCTACAGCATTAATTGCAGGTTGTTCAATCGTATTAAAACCGAGTCAGCAGACACCAAATACAGCTGCCGAATTCACAAAAATTGTAGATGGAATGGATGAAATTCCAAAAGGCGTATACAACTACGTAACTGGAACCGGCTCTACAATTGGTAATGTGATGGCTTCTCACCCGAAAGTAGGAATCATTACAATGACAGGCAGTGTCGGTGCCGGTACAAAGGTCATGGAAGCTGCCGCTCAGAACATTACTAAAGTAAATCTGGAGCTTGGTGGTAAAGCACCTGCGATTGTGACTGAGAATGCTGACCTCGATCTTGCGGTAAAGCATATTGTTACCTCAAGATTGACGAACTCAGGTCAGGCATGTACAAATGCTGAACGCGTATATGTACAGGAATCCGTTGCGGAAGCTTTTACTAAAAAACTGACTGAAGCAATGAAACAATCTGAAACTGGTGATCCGAATAATGAAACCGGCCTCGACTTTGGACCACTGGTCAGCAAAGACCGTCTGGACACTGTACACGAAATGGTTGAAAAAGCAGTCAGTGAAGGTGCTGAAATTCTGACAGGCGGTAAGCCGCTTGATCGTGAAAAAGGATTCTTCTATGCTCCGACAGTGCTTGGCAATGTACAGCACAATTCTTCAATTATAAAAGAAGAAGTGTTCGGACCGGTATTGCCGATTGTGACTTATAAAACATTAGATGAAGCAATAGAAATGAGTAATGACACGGAATATGGACTTTCATCATCTGTCTATACTGAAAATTACCATGAGACAATGAGAGTGATTAATGGCTTGAAATTCGGTGAGACTTTTGTAAACCGCGAAAATTTCGAAGCGTTGCAGGGTTACCACGCCGGCGTGCGCAAATCAGGACTTGGCGGAGCTGATGGGAAACATGGACTGGATGATTTCCTTGTCACTCACGTTGCCTATATGCAATATAAAACAGAATAAGTGTCTAAAGACCTGCTTATGCAGGTCTTTTTTCTTCTTTTTCACATGATCTTGTTTAATCATTTGTGATCTGGGAATGGACTAATATCACAAACAAAACGACCACACCATAGGAGGAGATCATCATGAGAGAAGAAAATGTTTCATATACAAAGTCTGATATACTGACAGGTTTCGCCGGGACAGGAGTCATCACTGCTCTTCTGCTCTTCCTGACAAGCATTTAATAATAATCAGCAATTATACTTATAAAAAAGGCATCAGCTGTCACTTGAGACAGCTGATGCCTTTTTTTCACATCACTTGTTCCGGCCTGAACTTGTTGACCCACTGTGTTAATTCCGCAGGAGGTACCGGTTTACTAATGAGATAACCCTGAAACCTTTGACAGCCCAGGCTTTGAAGTAAACCGAGCTGATCCTGAGTCTCCACTCCCTCAGCAATGACTGAAAGCCTCAGGTTGTCTGCAAGATCGATAATCGTCTTTACCAGTGCTTCACTCTTTTTGTTCTGTGTAAGCAGTCTGATGAATTCCCTATCTATTTTTATTTCGTTCACCGGATAGTCCAGGAGGTAGACAAATGCCGAAAAGCCAGTACCAAAGTCATCTACGGACAGTTTAACGCCTTTTTTCGTAAAGAGGTGAAGCCTTTCAAGTACAATTGAACTCTCCTCCATTGCCACAGATTCCGTAATCTCAAGGCACAGCTTATCAGGTGATAGCTGATATTGATCCAGGGCCTGAAAAATCATCTCCGGAAAATGCTCATGAATAAACTGCCTTGAAGAAATATTAACTGACACGCCAAGATGAGTCATTCCTGCTTCATGGAACTTCTTAAGCGTCTTCAATGACTCCTGTATGATCCATTCCCCGAGCGGGACAATAAATCCTGTTGATTCTGCTAATGGAATAAAAATATCAGGTCTTACTAGTCCTATTTCAGGATGATTCCACCTCACAAGTGCCTCAAAACCATCGATCCTAGCATCAGGTCCTGATATTTGAGGCTGAAAATACATCATGAATTGATTTTCAATCAATCCTTTTCTGAGGTTCATCTCAATTTCAAAATAATCACGGCTTGATTCTTTCATATCTTCTGTAAAATACGTCAAGCTGTTTCTCGATGAATGTTCTTTACCTTTATTTAAAGCGATCTGAGCAGTTTGCAGAAGTTCTTTCACAGAGTGATCATTCATACTGACCCCGAAGCTGAATGAAGCAGCCACATCAAACCCGTTTACTTTAAACGGTTCAGCTAAAGAAGCCTGAAGTTCTCCAATCCTGCTTTCAATTTGTTCATGACTGGTGAAAAGCACAAAATGAAACTGATCAGCCTGTGCGAGAAATTCTCCTGGCTTCAAAATTTGCAGGAACCGTTCTGCAATTGCTTTTACAATCACATCACCGGAATCATATCCGATTGCATCAACCATTTGTGTAAACTGATCGATTTCAATGTAACAGACAGAATGGTGAGAAGATTTTCTTAACCGGCTTGCTGCCTCTTTATAAAACATATTGAGGTTTGGCAGGAAAGTCAGCTGGTCGTAGTAGGCTAAAAACTCGAGTTTTTCTTCGAGTTCCTGCTTCTGGATCCGGTCAAAAATAAACGCAATCAGATCTGCAAAAGTGCCGGCGAGCGATTCCTCAAGCTTCCCCCACTCAATCTTTTCTGAGGTTTCACAGCAGATAACTCCGATTACTCCGCTGGCCATTACAATCGGTGCATCTATTATTGATCTAATATGACCTGATGCTTCAAAATAATGAGGATAGAGTTCTTTTACCCGCTGATCGGTTGATACGTCAGTAATTGATAAAACTCTATTTCCCTGAAGCAGGTTATAATAATTTGGGAATTGTTTTTTATGTAGTACTTCACCACTTGAGTGCTGTCCCTGATGGTAAATATTCAGCGCAGTTAATGCAGGGCGTTCCTGATCAAATGTCCACACACTTACCCGCTCACACTGAATCATTTCAGACATGGCTTCACAAAGCTGTTCGATTGTGTATTGCAGGTCGTGCGAAGAAACTTTTTTTATTTTTGCAAGCTGAAAAAGTCGCTGCTGTTGAATTTTGAAAAGTTCATGATCATTATTTAACAATTCTGACACCTCTTTGAATATTTTGACAGCACTGGGTAAATAAAATGATAAAGACCTAATTTTTTCTTATCCAATAGATCAATTTTACCACAGAAATACATAAGAACGTAATTATTTTTGAATATTTCCTATTGTACAAAAAGAATTTTGTTAAAATGATAGACGAATCAAATTTTTTAAAGGACGTGTAATAATGAGTGATCAAAAAGTGTATACAGATTTTAAAGATGATATGACATATGCGGATTATCTGTCTTTAGACAGTCTTCTCTCATCGCAAAACAGATTATCAGGACATCATGATGAAATGCTTTTCATCGTCATTCATCAGGTAAGCGAGCTGTGGATGAAATTGATTATTCATGAAATACAGGCAGCATGTCAGTCTCTTAAAGAAAATCAATTCGAGCCTGCTTTTAAACAATTGGCCAGAGTGTCGAAAATCCAGGAACAGATTATTAAAGCATGGGATGTACTTGCTACAATGACGCCTTCTGAGTATATTGAGTTTCGTGATTCTCTAGGAAAGGCTTCAGGCTTTCAGTCTTATCAGTACAGATTGATTGAGTTTTCACTCGGATACAAGATCCCTCACATCCTCAAAATTTACAAGCAGGATCAGGAAGTATTCAATATGCTCGAAAAAGCGTATCATTCAAAAGGATTATATGACATTGCGATTGAAAAACTGGCGGAAGCAGGATTTGAAATTCCGGATGAAGTACTGAATAGAGATTTTTCTAATCCGTATCAAAAAAACACGGAGGTAAAAGCGGCATGGAGCGAAGTATATAAAGACAGCCAGACATACTGGACACTGTATCAGCTGGCTGAAAAACTCGTGGACCTCGAAGACTGGCATCAGCAATGGCGATTCCGTCATATGAAAACAGTTGAAAGAATTATCGGTTTTAAAAAAGGTACTGGCGGCTCTTCGGGTGTCAACTACTTAAAAAGCGTCCTTGATTCGTATTTCTTTCCTGAACTATGGGATTTACGGACTGAACTATAAAGAATAATCCATATAAAAAAACCGGGGATATCCCCGGTTTTTAAGCCGCAATTGCCGTAGTTTTATTAAGAAAGTTTTTAAACCACCACTCCTCAAAGTGGGTGTTCGCAAAAGCGTTCATGTACGTCCTCATACGCTGATGAGGCATGACAATCCGACTTTTATTTAAAACTCCCGTTAACAGATCAAAGGTTAAAACTTACTTAGAACATACGCACAACGCAGCCTGAGTAAAAATCATATCGCAATGCCTCCGGAATATCAATCAAAACGTTTCAATCTGTGTTATTATGATACGTACTGACTACTAACTTGGAGTTTGATATATGGACGTTTTAACAAAAGATTTACTTGTCAATTTTTTATTAATGATTCTGCCTTTATTATTTATACAAATCGTTTATTTTTATTCTTACCATAATCGTCTTCAAAACAAAGAAGGCAGGCTCGCTGCGATTTTCCCTGCGATCTCAATCTTACTTTGCCTCTCATTTCCTTTTACGATCAATGAAGGTTTTCTATGGGATCTCCGTGCGGTTCCGATTGTATTAGGAACCTTATATGGCGGCTACCCTATGGGGATTTTCCTCACGATTGTAGCATTAATCATCAGAGCGCTCCTTGGCGGGGATGGCGTGTTGATTTCTACCATTACACTATTATTGATATGGATTTTGTATTTCATTTTCATGAAGAGGTTCCAGCGTTCACATATACCGGGTAAAATCCTGATTGGAACTTCATTAGTGTCCTTCCTCGTCATCTGTAACCTGGCATTATCTTATTTTATTTTTGATGTACTTATGCCGATTGATGTATGGATAACCTTTACCATTATTAATGTAACAGGCCTGGTGATTGCACTGATCCTATGGGAAATTATCAGGACAAATTTTCTTATTTTAAACGACCTGATCAGAGCTGAGAAAATGTCTGTTGTCAGCCACCTTGCAGCAAGTATATCCCATGAAGTGAGGAACCCGCTGACAGTCTGCAGAGGCTTTATTCAAATGGCTCTGCAGGACGGCAGGGCTGATCAAAACCAGCGTTACTACCTTGATACGGCGATAAAGGAAATCGATCATGCCACTGATATTATTAACGACTATCTCACCTTTGCAAAACCTGCTACTGAACAGTATACAGTCATTCATATTCATGATGAGATTACACATTCAGTTAAAGTACTTCAGCCGCTTGCAAATATGAATACCGTCCACATCTCTGTTAAAAATCATTTGCATAATGACGCGATGTTGAAAGCAGAGAGAAAACAGTTTCAGCAATGCCTGATTAATATTTTTAAGAATGGAATTGAAGCAATGTCTGATGGTGGAACGCTCACGATCACCCTCTCTCAGCATCTGTTGGGATGCACCATTACCGTTGAGGATGAAGGATATGGCATGACTGAAGAAGAAGTTAACAGGCTTGGCGAACCTTATTTTTCAACGAAAGAAAAAGGAACAGGCCTTGGTTTGATGGTATCCTATAGTATTGTTAAAGCCATTGGCGGCTCAATTAAAGTATTCAGCAGTAAAAATCAGGGCACCAGGTTTGAGATTACACTACCTGTTCATAGAGAATAGGCAGAAAAGGCAGGGAGTGCGGACTCCCTGTCTTTTCATCTATTTGATAATATTTTTAACAGGATAGTCCTCCGGGTTAATCACAGAGGCTTCCCCGATAGCCATTTTCGCCACTTCCCTGCCGATAAACGGTCCAGAGGTCAATCCGGAAGATCCGAGACCATTGATAAAATATACCCCTTTTATCCCAGGAAACGGCCCTGCTACAGGTAAAAATCCCGGTGTAAAAGGCCTGTATCCCACTCTTGCTTCAAGGAAAGCTGCTGATTCGAGGTGAGATGCAATATTGATGGTTTTTTGAAAAATTTCATTCAGCCCACCCATCGTGACCTGATCATCCATCGGTCTGTCGTTTTCATGTGTTGTACCCGCTACGATCCGGTGATCATCAAATGAGAGCAGATATTGATCTCCCGGTGGCATGACAACCGGTAAATGTTTTGATTCATTCTCTATCCCAAGGTGAACAATTTGAGCCTTTTGATAACTGACGTCAATATTAACGCCCTGCTTTTTGAAGATTTCCGGTGCCCAGGCACCTGCAGCTACAATCACACTGTCAGCCTGCAGATTCTCTCCAGCTGCCCTCACTCCTGAAACCACTCCTGCTTCAGTGATCAGCTCTGCTTCACCAGTCAGAAGCCTGCCTCTATTTTTTTTGAGGCCGTTGATCAGTGCCTGTCTTAATTTTCGACCGTCAACCCTTGCCGCTCCAGATACATAAAGCCCATAAAAGCTTTCTGTAAGATAAGGGAACAGCTGATGTACCTGTTCTGCATCGATGGGTGTCACATCTCCCATCTCAGGGGCATCCTCTCTTTTTTTAATCGCGCGTTCATACATTTTGTTTCTTTTCTCTTCCTCACGGTGTAACGCAATGCCACCTGTTGTCTTATAGCCCGTATCCTCTTCTCCATCTTCTTTCAGCGCACGGATCAATTCCGGATAATAGGCTGCTCCCTCTTTTACAAGGAAATACCACTTTTTATTTCGACGCTGGGAGAGCCATGGACATATAATTCCTGCTGCTGCGCCGGTCGCCTGTCCAAAGTCTTCCCTGTCAACCAGTGTGACGTCACAATGTTTTCCAGAAAGATAATAAGCAGCTGATGCACCTGCAATGCCCCCACCGATGATCACTATTTTTTTCATATACACACTCCGATTATCTGGTTTATTCTTATCTATATTGAACAATAACGCATTGACGGTAAATTGTCTAAAAGGTATAATGATAGTTGTCTGATACATATCATGATTCCGTAGCTCAGTTGGGAGAGCGCCACCTTGACAGGGTGGAGGTCGCTGGTTCGAGACCAGTCGGAATCATACATGAGTTCGTCTGTCCTTTAAGGATCAGGCGTTTTTTATGTCAAAAAAAGCATTCCATTTCAGATGAATCATCTGAAAAATGGAATGCTTTTTGTTAAGCTTGTGCAGTTTTTAATTGATTTTTATCTTTTCGTTTCCATACAAACTGCAAAATAAGAAGTGCTACAAACAGACCTGCTCCGACAATGTCAGAGATCCCTTCAGGATAGATCAGCATCAGACCTGCTGTCAGTGCAAGGATACGTTCGATTGGATGAACCGGTCTATACCAGTATCCAATCACTGCAGCTCCAATCGCCGTCATTCCGGCAAGTGCTGTAATAACTGAAAGTGTAATTTCTACAGCGTTAGTATCAATCAGCAGCAGCTGTGGTGAGAGAACAAACATGTAAGGAATAATGAATGCACCTATTGCAAGCTTGGCGGCATTCACTCCGGTTCGTATCGGTTCTCCCCCCGAGACCCCGGCGGCAGCAAAGGCAGCCAGTGCTACAGGCGGTGTAATATCAGCTACAATTCCGAAATAGAATACAAATAAGTGTGCTGCGAGCGGTGGTACATCTAATAAGATCAGCGCCGGAGCAGCAATTGTTGCAGTGATGACATAGTTTGCTGTAGTCGGTGAACCCATTCCAAGAATAATGGCAGCAAACATTGTAAAGAATAATGTGAGAAGTAAAATACCACCTGACAGGTCAACCAGCCCATTTGCAAGCTTCAGACCAAGCCCGGTACGGGTAACGACCCCTACAATGATACCGGCACAGGCAGTGGCAACAGCAACTGAAAGAGCTGTTCTTGCACCATCTGCAAGACCGTCAAAAAACTTTCTGACATTAATACGCGTATCTTTGCGAATCATACTGACGAGAATCGTAATTAAGATTGAATACAGCGCCGCTCTGATGATCGAGTTTCCATCAAGAAGCAGGAAGATTACAGCAAAGATTGGTGTAAGTAAATAGATCTTTTTAAGTACAGTTGATTTCTTTGGAATTTCTGAATCCGGCAGACCGGTAAGACCAATTCTTTTTGCTTCAAAGTGTGTAATAATCCAGATACCTGAGAAATAAAGCAGTGCAGGAATCGTTGCTGCTTTCGCAATTTCCCAGTAGGTAACGCCACCGATAAACTCAACCATCAGAAAGGCAGCAGCACCCATAATTGGCGGCATCAGCTGACCTCCGGTTGAGGCGGCTGCTTCTACTCCACCTGCAAATTCCTTACGGTAACCAAGTCTTTTCATCATTGGAATGGTAAATGAACCTGAAGTAACTACGTTCGCAACAGAACTCCCGCTGATCGTGCCCTGAAGAGCACTTGAGAATATCGCTACTTTTGCAGGACCACCGGTTGCTTTTCCTGCAAATGCAACAGCAAGGTCATTGAAATATTGACCAATCCCTGTTTTAACAAGGAATGAACCAAACAACAGGAAGAGAAAAATAAACGTTGCAGATACGTAAAGCGGCGTACCAAAAATTCCTTCTGAAGAAATAAACATTGTATTAACAAGTGATTCCATATCCAATCCTCTGTGACGGAGGAAGCCTGGCATTTGCGGTCCGAAATAAGCATAAGCCATGAATGTAACCGCAATAATCATAATCGGCAGACCAACAGCACGTCTCGTTGCTTCAAGAACAAGTAAAATGGCAATTAAACCTGTCCAGAAGTCCATCGGTGAGATTGTACCGATTGTATTTACAATCCGGTCTTCATTCAATGGATAGTATGCACCCACCCAAATGGATAACAGGGCGAGAATAGAGTCATACCATGTCAGTTTATTGTGACCGATTTTCTTTTTAGTGACAGGAAACAGTAAAAATACTAGTGTCAGTGCAAAGCCTAAATGAATGGATAATAGCGTTTGTCTTGGGATAGATTGTGTGATTGCCGCATAAATCTGAAATACTGAAAAAGCAATCAGACCCAGAAAGACAACCCAGTTTAATACGCCTTTATACTGCTTCGTTCTCGCATCCGGATCATACTTAGCGAGCAAGTCCTTCTGTTCTTTTTCACCGAACTGTTCTTCATCCTTATGTTCGAGTTCAGTTTTATTTTTTTCCTCAGTCATCCATACCAACTCCTCTCAATAACTCCGCGAGTGATAACCTCTTAATTGAAATCGTAATAAATGTTCCAGTATCAATATATTCATGCAGGGCATAATCATGGTCATCATAATGGAAAACATGACTGACTACCACCTGACTTGTATGCAGATTAATTTCGGGAAACAGCCGGTTCATGTTTTCAATTCTGTACTTCCCGTTTTCTACAACAAATTCTTCGCCTTCATACAAAGCATTTGAGGGCATACCGATTGCTGTATCTTCGTATTCAAGTGCTACTTGCCGGATGTCATTTTCTTTTGTTATTTCATAATAATCAATTACTTCGGATCGATGAATTGAATGTGTGTAACTTAATTGAAAATCATTTTGATTTGTAACGGGGATATAACTGAGCAGTTCTCCTGTTTGCTGATGGTGAAAAGTAATCGCTTTTCTTGTTGGCAGAAATACAGCAGCAAAAAATACTCCTGCAATAAGAATCACCAGTAACGGAATGATTTTTTTCTTCTGCATTTCTTTGACATCTCCATAAGAATGGGCAAACAGGCCCTAGCAGGACCTGTTTGCCTCATTTTAATCACTTATTTCTTAATTACTGCTCGTCGTAGTAACGCTGAGCACCAGGGTGTACATCGATCCCGATTCCATCAAGAGCTGTATCCACTGTAATAAATTCACCTTTAGGGTGAGTAATTGAGTCAGTGTTTTCAAAAATTGCTTTTGTAATGTCGTATACAACATCTTCTGAAAGCTCAGAAGATACAGCAAGCATTGCCTGAACAGCTACAGTAGGAACTGCTTCTTCAAGACCATACGTACCTGAAGCAACTTCATCTTCAGAGTAGAATGGATATTCATCCATCAGCGCCTGAGCCATATCAGCTTCGATTGGTACGATTACAACATCAACCTGTGCAGCTAGACCTTCTACAGCACCAGTTGGCGTTCCGCCAGTGATAAATGCTGCGTCAATCGAGCCATCCTGGATACCAGTAGTTGAATCATCAAATGAAAGGTTCTGAACGTCCATATCATCAAATGACATGCCATGTACTTCAAGGATCTGTTCAGCGTTCAGACGTGTACCTGAACCTGACTCACCTACAGAAACAGTCTTTCCTGCAAGGTCTTCAACTGATTCGATACCTGATTCAGCACTAGTTACGATTTGAATAGTTTCAGGATAAAGTGTTGCAAGACCCTGAATTGTTTCGATTGGTGCATCAAACATTTGTGATCCTTCAACAGCGTAAGAAGCGATATCCGTTTGAACGAATGCAATCTCCACTTCTTCATTGTCAATCATCGCCATATTTTCAGCAGATGCATTAGAAGTATTGGCAGTTGTTGTGATTCCTGTTTCAGTTTCAATCAGGTCAGCAAATGTTCCACCCAGCGGATAATATGTACCGCCCGTACCGCCTGTAGCGATATTAATAAATTCAGGCTGGTCTGAACCGCCTTCTGAATCCCCGCTGCCGCTGTCATCTCCGCCGCAGGCAGCAAGAATCATTGATACTGCAAGCAGCAGAATCATAGTTAAATTGAACTTTTTGTTTTTCAAAGTAGTTCCCCCTCCTTATAAAATTGCATAACTACGTATACTATTTTATCACGCAATATTACATTTGTGTCAAACTTAAATCATTTAACACATATTTCTTTTTCTACAAATGTTGATAAACCAATCATGTAACCGTTATCTGTTTATTTAGCATGTTTACAAACATTGTAATATCTTCTGGTGATTGATGGAGGGTTTTGTATAAAATTTGAATACTATTCGTCTTCGATAATTCTGCGTTCACTTTTCGGCAGATTCTCCTCAATGTCCCTCAAACGGTGAGCAAGCCTCGAAGAAGCATTCGCTGCGATTGCTGCTACCATGTCATCAAGGAAGGTATGAATACCGCCGCCTCTTTTTGTATCAAGCTTTTCAATAATGCCTATCTTATTTTTATCTAAGTGGCCGAACGTTGTCACTGCAATACTGCCATATCCGAGCGATGCCCCCAGTGCTATGGTTTCATCTACACCAAACAGCCCCTCATCTGTTTCAACGAGTGTCTGCAGAGGCTCAGACAATTTTTTCTGCTCTGCCAGGCGGTCAAGCTCTACCCCTACTAAAATCGCATGCTGCATTTCTCTTTTCAGCAGTACCTTTTCCACACTCTCAACGCATTCTTCAAACTTTAACTTTTCATTGTAAGGTCCCTGCATTTCAAGAACAATTTCTGCTATATCATTTATCGTAACGCCTCTCTCACGCAATACCTGATAGGCAGCCTGAGTGACGTCATGTGAATGAACTCTCTCCTGGGTCATAAAAAAATCTCCTTTGTTTTATATAATTTACAGCACAACCATTCCCGCATGACAGTCAGGTGATTTCCTGAACGGGTAAGCAGTGCTGACAGAGTATCCTGAATCTGAGACCTCTATAGACTGATATGATACAATCTATTTGTAAACGCTTCAAACTTTTTTTGTAACAGGGAGGATTTCTGATGGCTAAGACAGGGACAGTAAAAGAACACAAAATTTACAGTGAGGCACTTCAGGAGGAGATGGATCTGCTCGTATACCTTCCTCACAACTACTCACCGTTATATAAATATACAGTGCTGATCGCACAGGATGGAAAAGATTATTTCCAGCTAGGCAGAATGCCGCGGCTCCTGGATCAGCTGAATGAAGAAGAAAAAATTGAAAACCTGATCTTTGTGGGCGTTCCCTATAAGAGTGTAAAAGACAGATATGATAAATATCACCCGGGAGGCAGTCAGCACGATGCCTATATCAGATTTATTGCGCGAGAACTGGTGCCTTTTATAGATGAGGAGTACCCTACTTATAATATCGGTATAGGCCGGGCACTGATTGGTGATTCACTTGCCGGAACCATTTCTTTTCAGACCGCATTAAAGTACCCTAATACGTTTGGCAGAGTGATTATGCAGTCACCACTTGTTAATGAAGATGTGCTTGACAATGCCAGAGCATTTAAAGACGTTCAGCTGATCAATTTCTATCATATTATCGGGAATCAGGAAACAGCTGTTAAAACAACAAATGGCTCAGAGGCAGATTTTCTGACTCCAAACAGAGAACTGCATGAGGTGATGGAAGAAAAACAATACAGCGTTTTTTATAATGAATTTGATGGGGATCATTCCTGGAAATACTGGCAGCCTGATCTGTCACGTGTCATGGAAAAAATGTTTAAAAAAACTTCTTATTAATAGAGGCAAATTGAGTGCTGTTGTTTGATATAATTGTATGAGAAAAAGATTTATTTATGATGTGAATAGAGGAGGCTGACAAAACATGAAGTTTGGTATCGCAGTATTCCCTTCAAAAAAATTACAGGATCTGGCTAACTCGTACAGAAAGCGTTATGATCCGCATTATTCATTAATTCCACCTCACCTGACATTGAAAGAACCTTTTGAAGCAACAGATGAGGAAATCAATAAAATTGCTGAAAAATTACATGACGTGGCAAAGAATGCTGAACCTTTTACTTTACGGGCTTATAAAATCAGTTCATTTCAACCGGTTAATAATGTAATTTATATGAAGGTTGATTCAGTACCTGAATTAACGAATTTATATCAGTCACTGCAAATTGTCGAGTTTGGCGATGAGTCTCCATATTCTTTTGTTCCACACATTACGATTGCACAGAAACTCTCTAATGACGAGCATTCTGATGTATATGGCTCTCTCCGGATGGCAGGCGTTGATCACGAGGAAACGGTAGACAGATTTCACCTGCTGTATCAGCTCGAAAACGGCTCATGGACTGTGTACGAAACTTACCGTTTAGGCGGAACCAGCTGATGCAGGTAAAGCACGTACAGTCAGAACAGGAATTGCAGGATGCATATCATGTAAGAAAAGAGGTTTTTGTCAGCGAGCAGAAAGTTCCGGAAGAATTGGAACTCGATGAATTTGATTCATCAGCTGCTCATTTTGTCCTTTATCATGATGGTCAACCCGCTGGAGCAGGACGCTTCAGAATTGTGGATGGTAAAGGGAAAGTCGAACGCGTATGCGTAATGAAATCACTGCGTGGTCATCATGCCGGCGTTCTTCTGATGAATGAAATTGAACAGTTCGCAAAAAGCGAGGGACTGCCTGCTCTTGTCCTGAATGCTCAAACGCATGCACTGGGGTTTTATGAAAAGCTCGGTTATCTTGTGATTTCTGATGAGTTCATGGATGCCGGTATCCCACATTATAAAATGCAAAAAGAAATTTAATCACGAAAAAACAGCTGCGGCCTAAGTCGCAGCTGTTTTTATATCAGATTGAAGCATTAAAGTTCTGGCCTTTTCCTGTTACTTTTGGGATTAGATGTGGTGGGATTGTCTGGATGTGAAAGATTGGCGCATCACCGCTTTTGAATTCAGTTTCACGTTTCTTTTCACGTTTATCCATTTCCTGTTCAAGTTCTTCTTCAAAATCCCTGTCAGATCTACGTAATGGATTAACTCTTTGAACAGGCGTTAAGTAGTACGGATCGTAATCCTTCATCGTTACTCTTTCGGCATACTGCTGATACTGCAGTTGATTGACTGGTGCGATATAGCCCATTCTTCTCACCTCCGAATTTATTTTATTATTACCTTTTTACAAACTTTTAAACCTTCTACTATACTTTATGAATAAAACCTCATTTTTATGGGGGTCATTTTTTATTAATCATATTGGAAAGTGTCTGATAATCAATTTTGTCCCCTTTAGAGGATACAGCTTTTGTAATTTTCTCTTCCATTTCTTTTGTTACCGGCTTACCCGCTGCCTGGGCAACCTGTCTGACAAGTTTTTTTAAAGTCTCTTCATCATTTAAGTCAGCATGCTGGAAAGCATTGGCCAGTGCAAGCAGCTGCTCCATTTTTACCCCTGTTTTGTTTTCCACTTTTTTGAAAAAAGCATCATTCATTCATGATCCCTCCCTTTGATCGTCAAAAGCCACTCCTCACCGGGAGTGGCTTTCGTACTTAAATGAAGCTCGCGCCTACAATAATCAACAGAATAAAAAGCACAACAATCAGCACAAATGTCGAGCCGCCATTGTACCCGCCGTAAGAACCATATCCACAGTTGCCGTACATACCTTCACCCCCTGACTTTTTATATTCTATGTAAGAGGGAAAGAGAAAGATTGGGCAGCAGATTCAGGCTTTCGGCTTAAATATCAAAGCACCGATAAATCCAAAAATAATCGCTGCTGAAATACCTGAGCTGGTCACTTCAAACATACCGGTCATAACACCGATTACCCCATGCTTTTCTGCTTCCTGCATCGCACCATGCAAAAGGGCATTTCCAAATGACGTAATCGGTACAGTGGCACCAGCGCCGGCAAAATCAATTAGCGGTTCATAAAGACCAAAAGCTTCAAGGATTGCCCCGCTGACAACCAGAGTACTGAGCGTGTGTGCTGGCGTCATTTTTAACACATCCATCATCAGCTGTCCGATCACACAGATCAGACCACCGACAATAAATGCCCAGAAAAACATTGGAAGCATGCTAACGACCCTCTTTCTGCGGTTTAATCAATGATACAGCGTGAGCAATACACGGGATGGATTCTTTTTGCTGGAATGTCAGCGGAGATAATAATGCCCCTGTCGCTACAACGAGCACTTTGTTCACGGTGCCTTCTTTTAACAGCTTCAGGAAATAGCCATAGACCATCGCTGCAGAACAAGCGGGTCCGCTGCCGCCTGCCTGTACTTCGTCGAGCCCCTGATATATCATCTTTCCACAATCCAGAAACTGATCTGCGGACAAATGGATCTGTTTTTTATTTAAAATATCTTTTACTGCAGCATGTCCGATTGCTGCAAGGTCCCCGGTAATGATCAGATCATAATCACGGGCCGATTCCCCGGTTTGATTAAAATGCCGTTCAATTGTATCAGCAGCAGCAAGCGACATCGCAGCCCCCATATTGAAAGGATCCGTCACGTTAATGTCCTGCACCCTCCCAATCGTCGCTTTTTCTATATGAGCTAACGAATCGGCTGTGTTCCCGGTCACCAGTACACTCCCTGCTGCAGTCACTGTCCATTGTGCTGTCGGCGGTTTCTGTCCGCCGTACTCTGTCGGATATCTGAATTGCTTTTCAGTTGCTGCGTTGTGACTGGACACTCCGGTTAACATCGCTTCTGAATAACCTGCATCTACAAGTGCGCCTGCAAGTGCCAGTCCTTCCATTGAACTTGCACATGCACTAAAAACACCTAAGTAAGGAATGCCAAGCGTTCTGGCTGCAATATTCGATGGCGTAATCTGATTGATCAAATCACCAGCAATCATACAGTCCACCTGCTGCCCGCTCATACCGGCTTTTTGGAGTGTTCCCTGCACGGATGTTTCAAGCAGTTTCCTTTGAGCTTTTTCAAAACTTTTTTCTTCCATATATAAATCTTCAAAAAATGTATCAAAATAATCAGCGTACGGACTGTTTTTTTCAAAAGGTCCGGCTGCTACAGATGATGACACAATAGATGGCAGCGATTGAAAATGCCATGTTTTCATTTAGATCACTCCCAATTGAAGCAGTACTGTTTTAATCAACGCGATGAAAAATGCAGATAACACGCCAAATACAATCACTGATCCTGCCAGTTTAAAAATATTCCCCCCTACCCCAAGCACAAGTCCTTCACTTCTATGTTCGATCGCTGCACTGACAACTGCGTTACCAAAGCCGGTTACAGGCACAGCACTTCCTGCTCCTGCAAACTGTCCAAGCTTCTGATAAAGCCCAAAACCAGTTAACAGCATTGAGAAGAACACCATGATTGCCACAGTCGGATTACCTGCTGTCTGTTCAGTAAAAGGAAAATACAAAATCAGCAGGAGGGTTACGAGTTGTCCAATCGTACAAATCAACCCTCCTACTAGAAACGCCTTTACACAATTTTTTAAGACCGGTCTTTTCAGTTCATGCGCATCAGCAGCTGCCTTGGACTGGGTAACCCATTGATTTGCCATTCTATCCCTCCTCATGTCATTTCTTTTTTAAGCTTAATAATTTTTTCGATCTCATCCATTGCTTCCTGTTCATTCAATTCACCAGTCTGCCATTTGTCTGAAAATGCATATAATTCCATAAAGATTTTATAATCGCTTGACAGTACAATTTCTTTTTCAGGATATTTCTCAGTCAGCCAGCTTTTCATCTTTTTTTCAATCGACTTCATCTGAAATCTATTCATATGCTTTACTTTGTAACTGACTACAAGTGTGGAATCTGCAGCTACCACCACTGAATCATAGAGTTCTTTCGTATCTTCTATGCGCTGGGCCACTTCTTTAACCGTTCCGTTCTCACTATCATGTATTTTCACATGAACCGGTCCAGTCTGTTCAAATGCAGCACATCCTGTCAGGAACAGTATGCTTATTGCTGTTAGCATCATCTTTTTCATTCAATCGCCTCTTCGCTGTTGTGAATAGTTATAGTCTGTCTGAGAGAAAACATTTTATGCCTAATTTTTAAAACCACGGCAAATGACCAATCTTCCGTTTCCTATATTGAATAAAGTATATAGAATCCAGAAAAAGGAGGAGAAAAAATGGGTTGTGGCCGAAATAATGAAGTTGGTGGCGTAGGTAATGACCGTAACTGCGTTTGTGAAGTTGTCAGGGCAATTAAAGATATTCAGGACAATGCAGTAGACGTAGAATGCCAGCCATGTTTGACGAATTGCTTCTTAGAGCCGCTTGGTGACTTAACTGCACCATCAAGAAGACGCCGTGCAGACACACGTGTTTTTACACTGAAGTCTAAAGACGGTTCACCGTTCCATGCTTTTTACAAAGACACTGATTTCAAAGACCATGATTGTATCTCAGTATTTTTCAGAGTCGAGACGATCTTTGACGGATGCTGTGCAACACTTCGTGTCCTTGAGCCAAGAGATCACCACGGTAAAGAAGTTGATCTGCTGAATGAATGTGGAACAAAAATTAATCTCGGCAAATTATGTAAAGTGACTGACTTCGATTCAACTGACAGCTGCATCACTGTCGACTTAAGCTGCTTCTGCGCTGTGCAATGTATTAAAGACGTTTATCTCGGCATTTGTGACTAACACGGGGAGTCTCCCTGATCTTTCTCAAATATAATCCTGCAACAGGTATTGCAGGAAAAATAAAAAAGGAAATGAGCCTGCAGCTGCAGATCCATTTCCTTTCTTTTTATTGCTTGTTAATAAATATGGATATCAAGAACCTCATCTCTTTCAAGCTGGAGCTCTTCCCCTTTTAATGTTTTAATTGACAGGTCGTGTTTGTTTTTTGAAGTGATAATTCCATGCACTTCGCTTCCATCTTCTTTGACAAATCGGCATTGAAAGGGTGCTCTGCGCCCTTCAAATGCACCCAGATAATCAATCTTTTCAGGAAGGGTCATTTTTTTAAAGGGCTTCAGTTCTCTGAATGAAAAAGTCTGTTCTTTGTGTGGTTCTTCAGCAGGCAGCTCTTTTTCTGTCTCCTCAATATATCCAAGCGGTGGAACTTTTGGTTTTTTAACAGGCGGTTTGTCTTTTGTAATAGGCGCCTGATAATAATGCTGCATGACAGGCTTAATTTCCGGAAACTCAGGCTGATTGACATAAAGAAGCGGACGCCCCTTTTTGTGCAAGTCCTCACTCCCTTTAATGGTGGTAGTGAAGTATATGCAGGGTGGTTTCGCTGTATTCAAAAAGAAAAGACTGGTCAGCGCCAGTCTTTTCTTCATCCTGTGATATGGTAACCTGAGTCGACGTGCAGGTTTTCTCCTGTCATTCCTCTTGAATAGTCGCTGAAAAGGAACGCGGCTGTGTCTCCTACTTCTTCAGGTGTTGTGTTTCTTCTGAGCGGAGCTTTTTCTTCAATTTCTTTTAGAATAGAATTGAAATCATTGATTCCTTTTGCTGAAAGCGTTCGGATTGGTCCTGCAGAGATTGAATTCACACGGATATTATCTTTTCCAAGGTCTCCTGCAAGGTAACGGACGCTTGCTTCAAGAGAAGCTTTTGCTACTCCCATGACATTGTAATTTGGTAAGATACGCTCTCCTCCAAGATAAGTAAGTGTGACGATGCTTCCGCCTTCAGTCATCAATGGACGTGCTTCTTTTGCAACAGCTGTCAGTGAGTATGCGCTGATGTTATGAGCCAGCAGGAAGTTATCGCGGTTTGTATTCATATAATCACCCTGCAGATCTTCTTTTGCAGCGAATGCGATACAATGAGCGAACCCATGGATTGTACCGGCATGTTCTTTAATCGTTTCAAAGCATGATTTTATTTCTTCATCATTTGTAATGTCACAAGGCAGAATCAGTTCGTGCTGACCTTTTAACGTACTGACCAGGTCACGTACAGGCTTTTCAAAGCGCTCTCCTGCATATGTAAAAATCAGATTAGCTCCTGCTTCATCAAGGGATTTGGCAATGCCCCATGCAATACTTCTTTTATTTGCTACACCCATTACGACAATTGTTTTACCTTTTAGTGATAAGCTCATTTTGTCCTCCTTGTTTAGAACAAGTTATTAGTACCTGATACTAACTTAACATATTCTATTACTAAGAGGCAATGTTATTTAAATAAAAGCTCTGTTAAAGGTGGCTGATGATTTCCGCTCCAGGGGGAACGCTTTCCGCATGAGCCATCTAATGGCTCCGATTCAATCCGACCTCCTCGGCTTCGCCTGCGGGGTCTCACCTGTCACGCTTCTCCTGCTGGAGTCGTCCCCCTTCCGCTGCAATCATCAGCTGTGATAAAACAATATTTGACTTTAACAGAGTCTAAATAAAAGAACCAGAGACATTTTTCGTCTCCGGCTCTAAAAGATGATTTATGGTTGTAAAGAATTTACGTCAGGTAACTCATAAAAGTCGTAGCGATTCCAAAGTAAATCAGTATACTGATAATGTCATTGATCGTGGTAATGAATGGACCTGATGCTACAGCCGGGTCAATATTGAATTTGTGCATAATAAGCGGCACGAGAGACCCTGCAAGTGTAGCAACGATCAGTGAAGCAAAGATTGAGAAACCGACAAGCAGCCCAAGGAAAAATGAACCATACCATACGTACACAATACCGACCACGAGAATGCCGCAGATCGTACCTGTAATCAGGCCGGTTCCTGCTTCTCTTAAGATCAGTTTTGTTTTACTTTCGTCATTAATATCTCCTGTTGCAATACTTCTGACAGCAACTGCGAGCGCCTGGGTGCCGGTGTTACCTGCCATTCCTGCAATTAGCGGAATAAATACGGCAAGTATTGCTACCTGCTCTAGTGTATCTTCAAAGCTGCCGATTAAATTCGCCGTCAGCATGCCTAAAAACAGCAGTGCGATCAGCCATGGCAGCCTTTTTCTTGCTGCTCTAAGCGGTGTACGGTCACGGGAATCCATATCTGAGACACCGGCCAGCTTGGAGTAATCATCCGACGCTTCTTCATCAAGGACATCAATAATATCATCGACTGTGATAATTCCGAGCAGATGCTGCTGGAAATCCACAACCGGCAGTGCAAGGAAATCATAGTCTTTCATCATCCTTGCAACATTCTCCTGGTCTTCACTGACAGAAACCGACACGACCCTGTCAGACATGATTTCTTTTATCAGCCTGTCCTCTTCAGAAGTAATCAGATCCCTCAGTGAGACAACGCCGACAAGTTTTCTATCCTCATTGATTACAAATGTGTAATAGATTGTTTCAGCATCAGGTGCTTTGTTTCTTAAGATGGCCATTGCTGAACGTACAGTTGAATGTTCCGGGATCGAAATAAATTCTGTTGTCATAATTGAACCGGCTGTATATTCCTCGTAATGCAGAAGGTTTTTAATTTCCTTCGCCGATTCCTGATCCATAATCGTTAAATAGCTTGAAGCCTGGTCTTTATTTAATTCATTTAAAACATCGACCGCATCATCTGTGTACATATTGGATAATGTATCAGCAGCATATTGCGCATTCATTTCTGCAAACAGCGGCTCGTAATCCTCATCATCCGCTTCAATATTTTCAATAATTTCTCCCATTTCTTCTGGAGATAAATACTCATATATTTTTATGCGGAGTTCAGGTTCAAGCCGAAAATAAAATTGTGCACGATCATAGGGGTGCAGATTAAAATATTCATCTCTGAATACATCAAATTCATTATTTTCAAGTGACCTGATTAAAAAATCCTCATCGATTACTGTTTCTTTTTCGAGTTCCTGTTCAGCCATTTAATCTACACTCCTTTCATTCCAACATCATGCCTATAAGTGATATTTTAACGGCATTGGTGGTAAACTGTGAAATAATAAGAGATGATGAAGCACTTTATTTTCACTTTATTATTGATAGCGTTTTTTCTGCTAAAAATCAATCATACTTTATTCATACTGGGAGGCCGATATGAAAATCGACATAATTGGAGATATTCACGGGTGTCATCATGAATGGGTTTTGTTAACAAAAAAGCTCGGTTATTCCTGGAAAACCGGATTACCCGTTCATCCTGAAGGACGAAAGCTTGGATTTGTAGGGGATCTGACCGACAGAGGGCCGGATTCAATACAAGTCATAAAAGATGTGTATCATTTAGTAAACAAGCATCATGCCTATTATGTACCCGGTAATCACTGTAATAAGCTCTACCGCTATTTAAAAGGCAATCAGGTTAAGCTGGTTCACGGACTCGAAACCACTGCTGCTGAGCTTGATCTGTTACCGGAAAAAGAAAGAAAAGAAGTGACAAATCAGTTTATGTCCCTTTATGAATCATCACCGCTCTATCACGTACTTGATCATAAGCGGCTCGTCATTACACACGCCGGGATCAGGGAAGAAGATATTGGACGGTTCAACAAGCGTGTGACCGTATTTGTACTGTACGGTGACATTACCGGAGTAAAAAATGAAAAAGGAATGCCGGTGCGAAAAGACTGGGCACAGCACTACAATGGAAAGCCCTGGATTGTATATGGACATACGCCGGTACATGAAGCAAGATTCAAAAACAGAACTGTTAACATTGATACAGGTGCAGTTTTCGGCAACAAGCTGACTGCCCTCAGATACCCTGAAATGGAGACTGTTTCCGTCTCGTCTTCCATGACATATAATCCGGAAAAGTTCAGAGACGATGAACTGGCATGAATGCTAACCATTCATGCCAGTTTCTTTCATTAATTGATTGATATCATCAGGCACCTCAGAAATGATATCAAGGCGCTGATTTGTTATTGGATGCTCTAAAGTCAGTCTGTGACAGTGAAGCGCCTGCCTGGTAATAAACTTACAGCTGCCGCCATACAAATCATCCCCTGCAAGCGGATGACCAAGCCAGGAAGTATGCACCCTGATCTGGTGAGTTCTGCCTGTTTCAAGTGTGAGTGCGAGCAATGTATGGTCTTGACCTGAGCCGATTTTTCTATAATGTGTAACTGCCCGCTGCCCTTTTAGATCAACAAGTCTGGTAATAATACTTGATGGATCACGTGAAATTGGCTGATCAATCGTACCTTCATTCTCTATGACCTGACCTTCAGCAATTGCATGATATTCCCGGGTGATCCCGTTTTTCTTCTGCATTTCACTAAGCAGATGATGAATATGTGCGTACTTTGCTGCAAGCACAACACCAGATGTATCTTTATCAAGTCTTGTTGCAATATGAATACCTGCTTCAATCTGATGATGATCGTAATAGCCTGCCAAAGCGTTTGCAAGCGACCCTGAAGGTGCACTTCTTGATGGAATGGTATTCATTCCGGCAGGCTTGTTCACAGCAATCAGCCATTTATCTTCGTAAAGCACCTGAAGATTAGTATCTTCAGAGATCAGTGAACTGCTTCTTGTTTCAGGAGGAAAGAAAATGCTGATTACATCACCACTCTGCACTTGTCTTCTGACGGTCGCCTCTTCCCCATTTAGAAAAATTCCGCCGCCATTATATTTGATTGCTGTCAGACCCCTTTTGGAAATGCCTTTCAATCCGATAAAATCCCGTAACAGCAGGTCATGATGATCTGATTCAACAGTCCACTCCATCATTAAACGCTTATCCATCAATAAATGAGTCATGTACCCTTTTCCAGAATGGGAACGGTCTGAACCTTGCAAATCTGATTTTTTCATCAGCTACGCGGTACTGAATGGACTTCACATCTTTATGAACAAGCGTCAGGTGATCAATGGTAATCATAAAGTCTGACCGGTTAACAGGCTTTAGCATACAAGTGTGGTGAGCGGGCATAATCAGGGGAGAACCCACAGTTCTGAACACCCTGTTATTAATCGAAGCCATCTCAGCAAGCTGAATAGACGGCAATGAAGGATGGATAATCGCCCCGCCAAGTGCTTTATTGTAAGCAGTAGATCCTGAAGGCGTTGACAGACAAAGGCCGTCTCCTCTGAATACCTCAAAATGCTGTCCTCTGATCTCGACGTCCATTACCAGTGTGCCATCTACACTTTTTACTGTAGATTCATTCAGCGCAAGGTAGCGCGTCTCCCTGCCACCATTTTTATAACGGATGATTGCTTCCATTAAAGGATACTCAATAATCTGATAAGGGGTTTTTGCAATTGCGATAACAAGCTTTTCTATTTCATCAGGCACCCAGTCAGCGTAGAAGCCGAGGTGGCCGGTATGTACACCAACAAATGCGGTTTTGGAAAGACGAGAACTGTAGCGGTGAAAGGCATAAAGCAGCGTACCGTCTCCGCCAACTGAAATCACAATTTCAGGCTCTTTTTCATCATATTCGAGATTAAAGTCCTTTAAGTATGTTCGCATTTTATGCATCAGGGCGTTTGATTTGGCATCCCCTTTTGATGTGATCGCAAATTTCATATGATCCCTCCTTATGTGTTTTTCCTGTTATCTTTTTCTCTATTACCCGTTTCTTTTTTCTTCTGGAAAAAGGCCTGCGCTTCCTGTATCTCTTCTCTGATCTCAGACATTTCCTCATCAAGCCGGAAAGCTGCTTCTGCAGCACGCTGCAGCCGGTTTTGAATATCTTCAGGGAACTGCCCCTGATATTTATAATTCAATGAATGCTCAATGGTTGCCCAGAAATTCATCGCAAGAGTCCTGATCTGAATTTCAGCGAGAATTTTTCTCTCCCCGTTAATCGTCTGAACAGGGTATTCAATTACGACATGGTAAGAGCGGTAACCGCTTGATTTTTTATGGGATATATAATCCTTTTCCTCAACAATCATAAAATCTTTCCGCTGTCTCAGCAGTTTAACCACTTTCTCAATATCATCTACAAACTGACACATCATTCTTACACCTGCTATGTCCTGTACCTGATAAGCCAGCTGGGTGAATTGATCTTCTGAGATGTTTTTTTCTCTGGCTTTATCAACAATACTTGCAATCGGTTTAACCCGTCCGGTTACAAATTCGATTGGAGAATGAGTCTGTTCGAGTTGAAACTGTGTTCTCATCCCTTTTAATTTTATTTTCAGTTCGTCTACGGCCTGTTTATAAGGCTCCAGAAATGTTTCCCATTTCATCAGCATCACCCCGTCAGTTTGTCTAACTCAGGTTTTTCAGTTCGCCAGTTGCCTTTACATTTTATCACAGAGACCCGCTGCTTTCACCTTTCCATTGAAGTTTCAACTTAAAGCATCCATAATATGAGTATGAAATTAAAGGAGCGGTGATCATGCCTCAGGAGCTTGAAATCGAATTTAAAAATATGCTGACAGAGAAAGAGTATCACGATCTTTATACAGCATTTGATATGGATTCACCGGTAAGTCAGACCAATCATTACTTTGATACCCCGCTTTTTCAGCTGAAAGAAGCACGCTCAGCGCTGCGTATCCGCGAAAAAGACGGTAAGCTGACACTCACATTAAAACAGCCGGTGGAAGAAGGCCTTCTTGAAACCCATCAGCCTGTGTCTTCACTGGACCTTGAAGATATGCTCTCTGGAGGAGGGCTGGTAGGCGGAGAAATTGCTGAGATGCTCGAACTGATGAATATTTCCCCGAAGCAGATCGTTCACTTTGGATCCCTTCAGACAAACAGATCTGAAACACCTTATAAGAACGGATTGCTTGTACTTGATCACAGTTCTTATCTTGGTATTGAAGATTATGAGCTGGAATACGAGGTAACGTCCCATGATGAAGGAAAAGAAAACTTCCTCTCCCTACTAACGGCCTACAAAATTCCAGTCAGGGAAACCGATAATAAGATTAAACGGTTCTATAAAGCCCGCCTCATGCAAAATCGTGAAGGAGGAAAATCATGAATATAGATTCAATTAATAAATTGATGCAGCTTCAGGCTATGCGGACCCTTGGTGCTCAAAATCCTGAACAAAGCAGCCAGAATTTCTTTCAGATGATGCAGCAAAGCATGGAAGTAAACCCTAATCAACTGGGTTCTGTAGCCGGACTTGTTGAACAGCACAAGCTCCAGAATACACTTTCTATGATGCCTTCTGCTGTGCAGTCACCTATAGAAACAACTGCGCAGACACTTCAGCCAAAAAACAATGCCACACAGTCAGTTGATCAGATCATTAAGGATGCTGCCGAGAAATATAATGTCCCTGAGAAACTGGTAAGATCAGTGATTCAGCACGAATCTAATTTTAACCCGGAAGCAGTGAGCCATGCAGGCGCATCAGGCCTGATGCAGCTTATGCCAGGCACAGCAAAGTGGCTTGGTGTCAAAAATATATTTGATCCTGCAGAAAATGTGCAGGGCGGCGTAAAATATCTTCGTGATATACTGAATAAATACAACCAGGATCCAAAGCTCGCCCTTGCTGCCTATAATGCAGGGCCGGGCAATGTAGACAAATATAATGGTATTCCGCCTTTTAAAGAAACAACAAACTACGTGCGGAAAGTAATGGATACTTATCTGGGATAAACAAAACAAAGGCTGGATGTCCCAGCCTTTTTTATATGCCCTTAAGCGAAGTATTTGAGAAATAAAACCCCTGTTGCTACAATAGTTATACATTCGAACTACGAGCGTAAAGGGGTTTTATTATGACTGAACAGACTAGAACACCATACGATTTCATTGGTGAGGATAAATTGACTGAACTCATACACGCTTTTTATACGAGAGTCGGTAACCACCCCGAACTGAAACCAATCTTTCCTGATGACCTGACTGAGACTGCACGAAAACAAAAGCAGTTTCTTACACAATATCTGGGAGGGCCTCAGCTCTACACTGAAGAGCACGGACATCCGATGATGAGAGCCAGACACCTCCCTCATGAAATTACACCAAAACGTGCTAAAGCCTGGCTCAGCTGTATGGATGCCGCAATGGACGAAACCGGGCTTGAAGGAGAATTTAGAGACGCACTTTACTATCGTCTTTCTCTGACAGCCAAGCATATGGTGAATACGCCTGATCGCGAAGGTGATTCATATTGAGCGCAAAAAAATGGACAGATGCAAGCTGGTACAGCCAGGAACAAAGGCCACTTGAAATCTATTTGTTTATTGATCCATTAAGCTCAGATTGCTGGGCGCTGGAGCCGAAAATTAAGAAGCTGCTGCTGGAATATGAACCTTATCTACGTATAAAGCATATCCTCAGCAGCAGCCTCGATACACTTAACTGTCAGACTGAAAAACAGCGCAAGGAGCTTGCTAAAAGCTGGAATGAAACTGCATTAAAATCCGGGATGCCCTGTGATGGCAGTCAATGGATGAAAAATCCTGTAGAATCACCTTTTCTTGCTTCTGTCGCTGTAAAAGCAGCTGAAATGCAGGGTAAAAAAGCGGGCAGCAGATTTTTAAGATCGATCCAGGAGCAGCTGTTTGTTGAACAGAAAAACATCTCCGATTTCGATGTATTACTGACATGTGCTGAAAAGTCCAGACTCGATATTGATGAGTTTACACACGATATTCACTCTGCCACAGCTTCTAAGGCATTTCAGTGCGATGTTAAAATCGCGAGTGAAATGGATGTACACAGCACACCAACGCTTGTTTTCTTTAATGAAAACATTGAAGATGAAGGAATCAAAGTGGACGGTCTTTATCCTTATGAAATTTATTCTCAGATTGTTGAACAGATGTTAGAAGAAAAACCGCCTAAAAAAGAGCTTCCTGCTATTGAAGAATTTTTAATGCGCTTTAAAATTGCCGCAACTGTTGAAGTGGCAGAAGTTTATGACATCTCAATGAAAGAAGCAGAAAAACGTTTAAAAAAATTGATGTTTAATAAGAAAATCGAAAAAATTGAAGCTGGTAACGGAACGTTTTGGCGTTATATATTCTAATTTTTCATAACGAAAAGGCCCTCACAAAAGTGAGGGCCTTTTCTTACGAACAAAGGGGATGGGAGAAATTTTTCACGGTCAAACAAAGGGGTATATGTTTGTATGTGATCAATTTCACACCCCCATCTTATCATGTATTTACAAGTGTGACAAGCTGCAAGGTTTTAAATTTCAGTGAACATCATATACTTAAATATCAGGAGGCACAAGAGATGAAATATATCCGGCTGATTTTATTGATCGTATTAATTCCTTCTGCCTTTATTTATCACCTGTTTGCTTTGATGGAAATTTATCCGGTTACGTTGTCCTCAATTATGCTATTTGCAGCGATTACTGCTTTTTTATGGACTTTTTATCAGCCAAGAAGATTTAAAGGGAAATAAAACAGGCTGGAGCAGATCAACTGCTCCAGCCTGACTTGATTTTCCCGGCTCACTGCACTATTGTGGAGCCTGTATCAATCTTCAAATATTATTTATCCAGCAATGCTTCCATTTCATTCAGCTTTTCTTCAAACACTTTACATGCCTCTTCAATTGGTTCTGCACTTGTCATATCAACGCCAGCTTTTTTCAGCACTTCGATTGGATAATCAGAGCTTCCTGCTTTAAGGAATTCGTTAATATACTTCTCAACTGCCGGTTTCCCTTCATCAAGAATCTTCTTGCTGAGAGCTGTAGCTGCACTGTAGCCTGTCGCATACTGATAAACATAGTAATTATAGTAGAAGTGAGGAATTCTTGCCCACTCAAGTCCAATTTCCTCATCTACAATCAAATCATCACCAAAATACTTTTTATTCAGCGCATAATACTCTTTTGTCAGTGAATCTGCTGTGAGCGCTTCGCCATCCTGTGCCATCTGGTGGATTTTATGTTCGAATTCAGCAAACATTGTCTGTCTGAAAACAGTCCCTCTGAAGCCTTCAAGGAAGTGATTCAGAATATAGAGCCTCTTCTTTTCGTCATCGATTGTATTCAGCAGATGATCATTTAAGAGCGCTTCGTTACATGTTGAAGCTACCTCAGCTACAAAAATTGAATATCCACTGTCATGATAAGGCTGATTTCCTCTTGAGTAATAACTGTGAACACTGTGGCCGAATTCATGCGCGAGTGTGAAAAGATTATTCACGTTATCCTGCCAGTTCATGAGAATATAAGGGTTTGTGCCAAATGCACCTGAAGAATAAGCACCACTTCTCTTACCCTTATTCTCCTCAACATCAACCCATCTGTTCGACAAACCTTCATTAACAACTTTCAGGTATTCATCACCAAGTGGCTGTAATCCATCAGTCATCATCTGTTTCGCTTCTTCATAAGAGACCTTCATTGCAGCATCCTTTACTAATGGAGTGTATAGGTCATACATGTGTAATTCTTCAAGATCAAGCACCTTTTTACGCAGTTTTACATAACGGTGAAGAAGATGCAGGTTTTTGTTAACTGTTCCTACAAGATTTTCATACACATCTTCAGGAATACTGTTATTTGAAAGTGCTGCATGACGCGCAGAGCGGTAATTTCTAACTTTTGCAGAGAAGTTATCCTTCTTGATCTGACCGCCTAGTGTAGATGCAAATGTGTTACGGAACTGTCCATACGTTTCATAAACAGCTTTGAACGCATCACGTCTTACCCGCTGGTCACCGCTTTCAAGAAAATTAATAAATCTTCCGTGCGTGACTTCCACCTCTTCCCCGTTCTCATCTTTTACTGTCGGGAAAGTCAGATCAGCATTATTTAATGTACCAAACGTGTTAGCTGAACCGTTAAGAACTTCTGAAGCTTCTGCAAGCAGTGCTTCCATTTCTGCTGTCAGTACATGCGGGCGCTGGGCATTCAACACTTCCAATGAGTGTTCATACGTTTTTAATTCAGGTTTTTCCTGAAGAAACTGGTGGATTTTTTCTTCTTCAATCGCTAATATTTCCGGCATCATGAATGCAAAAGCACTGCTCACCTGTGACACCAGGTTTTTAGCGCGGTCATCCATTCCCTGATAAGTAGCATTGCCTGTATCCTGATCGTGACGCATATGTGAATATGTATATAGCCTTTCTAGACGTTCCATCACTGAATCCTGGAACTTTAAAGCCTCATAGAAAGTATCTGCACTATTACCAAGTGTACCTTTAAAATCTGCAGCTTTTTTGGATTCAGCTAATATTTCTTTATATTCACTGTGCCATGCTTCATCATCAGAAAAAATTGCTTCTAAATTCCACGTGAGTTCCTCAGGGACTTCATTTCTTTCCTTTAATTTCTTTACAGTTTGACTGGACATTTTGTTCCTCCTATCATTACTCGAACTTTCTTTATTTTCTCTCTTTTTTAAATAAGTTGCAACTATCTTCTATTATATTCCTGTATGATTATTTCCTTGTATAAATGATGAAAGTGTTTTAACTTTTCTTCTCTATTTTCTACGCTTATTTCAGAATCAGGATCAGTTATTTTATAAAAACCCCCATTCATATGAATGATCGCACATTTAACTAATAAATGAAGCAACTCATCAACAGTCGCCTGAATAAAATGAGGCGGAAAATTTTCATGCAGTGTTCGTAACGGAACAATCTGATGACGGACCAGGTTCTTCAATTCCGTCACTAATTGGGAGGAAGTAAAGACACCTGATTGTTTCATAGACAGATATAAATAAGCCTGCCATTCCATTGGCGATACTGAATAGTAGATGTTTGAGTGTAAAAATAAACCTGTCCAAGGAGGCAGTGAAAATAAAGAGGATTTTGCGATATACATTCTTTTGAGGAGAGGATCTTTGAAACTTCTCCGGTATTTGAACACATTCAGCATCCATTTCTCATTCATTTTCAGGTGCAGATGATAGTGGTTTTGCGCTGCTTCAAACGTTCGGAGAGGAAAGTGTGGAAAAAATAGTGTGTGCTGCGGGAAGCTTGTCCGTTCTGCATAAAAGAGTGATTTACTTAGAGGAATAAGGTGATGAAGGATTGTAAATATTCGTTTTTCCGGAGAGTAAGAGATGAGATAATATTGATTTTTCACTTGTGAATATCTGATAAATTGCTGTTGAAAAGATGTTAGTTTGATCAGGTTAGTATGCTCAGCCGTTTCAGTTGGCAAGAGCCAAAAAGGGATGACCCCGATTTTCCTGTAATCCATAGATCGCTGCTGCACAATTTCATTTGATATTGGAGAACATTGAAATTCAAAGGCATACTCGACTGAATTCATTTTCACACTGATATCAGCTCGTCTATTAATTTTGGGGTAAGTTTTCTCAAGTTCAGTTATACACGACTGAGATAATAACCAGTCGTTCAACCCGGTCTTAGCCTGCAGATGAAGACTTGATTCAGATTCTGAAAAACCTGCGCAATGTACTTTAGATTTGTGAGCGAAATGCGGAATCACTTTGGGGCCTGACTTTAACAGGACAGGAGATTTACATGAGGGACATCTGAGAGGCAGATGACGGAGTGACTGCACATAAGGACTATTGTGTACTTTCAGGTACAATGATTGTACTTCACCATGAAAGGTTTCAGCAATTAACATTTGATCCTCCTTATAAAAAACTGTACTGTTTGTTTCTAATACGAAACAAGCAGTACAGCTGTAATAAATTAATTAAAGTATTCGTTCACCTGATTGAAAACCTGGTCATTCATAATTACTTTACCATACTCTTCAAGACGGTGGACTGTAACACTCGTTGCCTTACCATATTCAAAAAGCAGACTTGAAATGTTTTCATAGTCGTCTTCTTCAAACTGGTTCTCAGGGAAATCAGTATATAAATAATATTGATTTTCATAAGAAAACAGCTTAGTCAACAGGCGATCTTCCTGGACAAACCTTTTTGAAAGAGCAATGACATCTTCAAAATCCTGAAAACGAAGGACTAATTTCATTTCCATTTCTTCCTGTTGCTCATCTTCCATGTCAAAATGCTGGTCGAGATAATCTTCAATCTGGTTAGATAAACCCGGTCCATTTTTGTCATCCTGCATCGGCAGATCAAACTTCTGCCCATCTTTTGTTACCTGTGCTTTTGTCACAAGTATTTCAAGACCTTTTTCAAGTGCCTGAACCTGAATCCAAAGTGGGCCTTCAACAGTGAAATCTTCTTCCTGATGAACTTCATCCATCATTTCCCAGAAGAGTTCTTCACTTTTATCCCGGTTATACCAGATTTCTTCTCTGTCAAATCCTCTGTCTTCTATATCCCCATAGGAAATATAAAATTTTACGGTATGATCATTAATGCGTTCTATTTCCATCTTTCAACTCTCCCTTCCTATGTGTTGGATGAAGGGAATCTCCCCCCTAGTCATAGGTAGTACAATCGAACTCAAAGAATAGGGTGATCTTTCTACTCTTATATTGTATGATAATTCTGCCATAAAGGGAAATTATATGGCGTCTAATTATTTAACAGATTGTCATTTGAGTGTAGACTATTCCGTCAATTATTTCAAGCAGTGAAGCTTAATGAAATATCATGGGAAAATTTTATAAAAAAATACACAATTATACAAAAAGACTTGTCCTGTTACTGAAAAACGGACAAGTCTCACTATTTAATCTAATCTTAATTAACCATTTTTTGTGCTTCAAGAAGCTGGAATGTACGTACTTTTCTTGGCAGGAATCTGCGAATTTCATCTTCATTATAACCTACCTGAAGACGCTTCTCATCCATTATAATTGGACGTCTCAACAATCCCGGATTTTCCTGAATCAGTTCAAATAGATCCTGCAGCGGCAGTGATTCTAAATCAACGTTCAGTTTTTGAAAGATTTTAGATCTTGTAGAAATGATCTCATCTGTTCCATCTTCAGTCATACGAAGTACTTCTTTGATTTCCTCAATACTTAACGGTTCAGAGAAGATATTTCTTTCTGTATATGGAATCTCGTGTTCTTCCAACCAGGCTTTTGCTTTCCTGCATGATGTACAGCTAGGTGAAGTGAACAAAGTTACCATGAACCATTCACACTCCCTCAATTTAAAAATTTATCCTTCAATATCTTCAATAAATGATTTCTAGATTAAAATCGTTTTAAAAAGATATCTTGAATTCATTATACACAATCAACAATGTTTTGAATAGTAGCTTAACGAAATTGTCATATAAATGTGATAAACTCATTTAAAATGTTGTCTTAATGTAGTTATTCCCGAATCTTCATCGGTTAAACATAACTTAAGCAATTTGTTTTAAGCATTCTCATTTAACCTTGTGTAATTGAAAATATCATATTTCTTTTAACACATCTTCCGCATCTTCACGATCGTTTTTAAGTACCTTTTCTACCGGTTCGTATTCATCGCCGTAAAAAGTTTTATCTTTATAAGTATGAATATCCTGATATGTCTTTTTCATCGCCTGATAAATAACTTCTTCACTTTCATCATCCGGTGCCCAATAAAGAATCTCCATGGAGTTCACTTCATTCGTTGCTAAAGAGCGTCTGTTGTAACCGATCGATGTCGCATGCTGGAAACCCGCTCTCTTGTAGAAACGGAGACGCTTTTCGGTATCTGTATCTTCATAGTCAACCGGTTCAACCTCAAGGATGATAGGTTTGTTTTTGTCCTTCAACTTTTGAATCAGTTTTCCACCAAGACCTTCTCCCCTTGCGCTTCCAGAGACAAATAAATAATCTATAAAGATGAAATCATCCGTCTCAACGTACATCAGTACATGTTTTGGTCCTTCATCTTTGTGATAAATATCACTTCTTTCTTTTAAAAGCGTTTCCATATGTTCGCGTGATTTCATCTCTTCTACAGGAAAATAATCACGCAGCTTTTCATACCAGTGCATATTCTGATCCCCTTTCAAAGTGTGAGATTTTAAAGTTAAATTAGAGAGGTTTTTTTGGAGGGTAGTTAACCTTTTTACTATACCCTATTTAAAATTTTTATAAACATAGACATCAAAAATAAAAGACCGGCACAAATTTTTGTGCCGGGTCATGGTGTGTGTTGCTTAAGGCAGATAATCTACCCCGCCTGTGTATGTGTTTCCTGCATTCCAGAGAAGGAATTCATTAATGCCATTGTCATATAACGCATCAATTTGTGCTTTTACTTCATTAGGTCCATATACCAGGTAGTTTCCTGCTCCAAGATATGAAGCTGTGAAATCCTGAATCCACGGTCTTGAAACCGGTGGATCTTCCAGTTCAGCAAGCTTTGCATTTTCAACTTTTGCATATTCAGAAATCAGGTTGTAAGGCTCTAAGTCCGGTTTGGCAATGCCAAAATATGACGTCCAGTGACTTGGATAGATCATAGATGAAATGACATCTACATTTTCAGAAATGCGATTGAAGTTCTGTCCAATACCAGGTGCTTCAGGTAATGTGGCTGAATATCCAAAAATATCAACGGATACATCCACATCGTAAGGTTCGAGCTGTTCAGATGCATAGGCAACAAAATCTGTTACAGCGTCAACTCTTTCGTTTGTTTCATCATTACCGTCATCTGTATAATCCCCTGTACCATAAGTAAGGACATCATCTCTTGTTTCAAATCCTTCAGGGAATCTTACATAATCAAACTGAATTTCCTTGAATCCCATTTTTGCGGCTTCAATTGCAATCTCTACATTATAATCCCAGACTTCTTTTAAGAAAGGATTAACGAATGATTCTTCGCGCCCATTGGCCCATACCTGACCGTTATCCTGGAATGACAGATCAGGTCTGCTGTTTGCAAGGATTGTATCTTTAAATACAACTACACGCGCAATTGGATAAACCTCATGTTCTTCAAGTGTCTCAAGCATCGCACGCGGGTCTTTTATGTAAGGTTGTCCAATATCATAAAAAGGTGAATCTTCTTCAGGTACATATGTTAAATAACCGTGATCTTCTTTAATATCAATAACCATTGCGTTCAGGTCCGTATTGTCCATTAGATCAAGCAGAGTCTCAAAGCGCTCTCCACCAGCTGAATGTCCAGTTACGTAAATTCCTCTGACAGCATCCGGGTATTCAAACGTTAACCCTGAGTCATAGACAAAACGGGGCATTGAATCCGGGAAACCTTTTTGTTGTTGTGAAACTTCTCTGATTTGATGTTGTTCATGTGATTCTGCAAGAACATCAGTGTTAAATACTGCTAAAGCAAGAATTGCAGCGCTTGCAGAAGTTGCGATGTATTTCAATGACACTTTTACCTCTCCTACCAACTCATTTTATGTACTTTTTAATTCTAACAAGTAATAATAGTAAAAGAAACGTTATATTGAATTATTTTGTTAATAATTTCTGAAATTCCAATTTTATTTTAAATATCGTCATAAAAAGATCATCCGGGAATTCGAAAATCATTTGCTTATCTTTCAAGTATTCACTTATAATAACTGTATATTAAATAAAGGCATGGATAAAGATTAGTAACTGCTGATCTGAATGATCAGAGAGTCTGCGGGTGGTGAGAGCAGATATTCAGCGGCAGTGAATGGACTTTGGAGCCCCTTTAATGAATGGAGTAGTTAAAGGCGCCCTGCTCTGCGTTATGAGCTTTGAGAGGCAGTTTAACTGCAATTAGGGTGGCACCGCGGAAAATCCGTCCCTATCTATTAGCAATTGTTAATAGATAGGGACGGATTTTTTGTATTATTTCAGCTATGTTAAAGACCAATGTTGTTTTAGTGCAGCTGGTGAATGAAGCGTTCCCCCTGGAGCGGAAATCAACAGCCAACTTTAACAGAGCTATTATTTTTTAGGAGGAACTATCAATGAAAACAATCTTTTCAGGTATTCAGCCAAGTGGAACCATCACACTTGGAAATTATATTGGCGCTATGAGGCAGTTTGTTGACCTTCAAAATGATTACAACTGCTACTTCTGTGTCGTTGATCAGCACGCGATTACGATGCCTCAGGACCGTTTGGAGCTGAGAAAAAACATTAAAAGTCTTGCAGCAATGTATATCGCTGTAGGCCTTGATCCCGAAAAAGTTACGTTATTCATCCAGTCAGAAGTACCTGCACACGCACAGGCAGGATGGATGCTGCAATGTGTATCATACATCGGGGAGCTTGAGCGGATGACTCAATTCAAAGATAAATCATCCGGTAAAGACGGCGTCTCTGCCGGACTTCTAACGTACCCGCCGCTTATGGCAGCTGACATTCTGCTATATCAGACTGACATTGTTCCTGTAGGGGAAGATCAAAAGCAGCACCTTGAACTGACGAGAGACTTAGCAGAACGATTTAACAGAAAATATAACGATATCTTCACCATTCCGGAAGTAAGAATTCCAAAAACAGGCGCAAGAATCATGTCACTTCAGGATCCACTTAAGAAAATGAGTAAATCTGATGCCAATAAGAAAAGTTTCATTTCAATGCTTGATGAGCCTTCACAAATCGTAAAGAAAATTAAGAGTGCTGTAACCGATTCAGAGGGTATTGTGAAGTATGATAAAGAAAATAAGCCGGGAATCTCAAATCTCATGTCTATTTATTCAATTTTAACAGGTAAATCGCTGACTGAAATTGAAGAAACTTACGAAGGAAAAGGTTATGGTGACTTCAAAGGAGAACTGGCTGAGATTGTAGCCGGTCATATAAAACCGATTCAGGACCGTTACTATGAACTGATGGATTCTGAAGAACTTGATGACATCCTAGACCTTGGAGCTGAAAAAGCAAACTTTGCTGCCGGAAAAATGGTAAAGAAAATGGAAACCGCTATGGGTCTTGGAAGAAAGCGCAAGAAAAAATAATGGTAAAAGCTGAGACAAATTGTCTCAGCTTTTTACATGTCTCTCTCTCCATGGGTATTTTAATGTAGACAAATGAATGAACAACGCCCCGATTGGAATCCCGTATGTTTCTGTATGACTGAATAAGTATTTGATGTATTCTGCTGTTGTATTTCCAGAAGGAATTAGATTCATAAAAATCAAACTGTGAATCATACCTGATGAAAGCAGCAGGAATCCAATTATGTATATGAAAATTCTCGTCATTTGCACACCCCGTATTATTGTATGCAGTGCACAAACAAAATTTCCCGGGAAATGAAAAAAGCGTCTCAGTTAAGAGACGCTTTTTATTATCGTTGAGATTTAGGATTAAATGCATCCTTCAAACCTTCACCAATAAAGTTAATTGAAAGAATTGTTACTGTCAGAATAATCGCAGGCGGCATCCAAATCCATGGTTTATTGGATAATACATCTGATTCCTGGGAAGCAGATAGCATATTACCCCAGCTTGGGATCGTCTGTGGAACCCCGAAGCCGAGGTAACTCAGTCCGGATTCTGCCACAATCAGTCCTGCGAATAAAATAGTAGACTGTACAATAATTGTAGACAATACGTTCGGAAGTAAGTGCTTAATAATTACTTTAGACGGCTTACATCCAATAGATACAGCTGCTAAAATATATTCGTTTTCTTTTTCTGCCAGAATTTTACTTCGTACAATCCGGGCTACCCCGCCCCAGCTGAGTAGACTGATCACGGCGATTAAAATTGTTAATCCATCTACTAAACCATAGAAAATTGTACTAAGAACGATAACGAATACTAGGAATGGGAAGTTAAGTACGAAATCAGTGAAACGCATTAGAACTGAATCAACAATTCCGCCATAAAATCCTGCAATTGAACCGACAATTGTTCCAAAAAGAACAACCAGTGTTGTACATGCCATTCCTACAAGAAGCGATACACGGCCTCCATATAGGAGACGAGTAAATACGTCTCTTCCAGATTTATCTGTTCCAAGCCAGTGTTCATTGCTTGGCTCTAAAGACATTTGCATAATATTTACTTTCGAAATATCAGCTGATGTTACATACGGTGCTAAAAACGATACGATAATAACTGTCAACAGGAAAAAACTGCTGATCATAGCAAGTTTGTTCCTCAAAAACTTACGTCTGGCAATTGCCCAAGGAGACATATTAATGGTTTTTTCCTGTGACTTATTTGGATCTGCTGTTACATTGACCATTGAATAATTCCTCCTTTATCAATCCAGACGGATTCTTGGATCAACAACACCATACAAAATATCAGCAATCAGGTTTCCTACTAATGTTAAAGCTGAAAGCATCATTGTAATAACCATCAGTGTTGGATAATCACGGTTCGTTACTGAGCTAAGGAAAAGTTGTCCGATTCCCGGATAAGTGAAAATCGTTTCAGTAATGATCGCACCACTGATTAGTGTTGCAATATCAAAGCCAAGAAAAGTTACAAGCGGGATAATCGAGTTACGCATGATATGAACATTATAAATCTTAGATGTTGGTGTCCCTTTTGCACGCGCTGTACGCACAAAGTCTTTTCTGCTGTTTTCAATAATGTCATTTCGTAAAAACTGCGTATAACTTGCTGTTGCAAGTGCTCCTAAAACAATAGCCGGCATTAACACATGGTGGGCGCGACTCAGCCAGTAATCAAATGTGCCGGGCTGCAGGGTTGGATCGACTGAGCCTGAATAAGGGATCCAGCCAAGGTTAAAGGAGAAGAAATAAATCGCAAATACAGCAGCGATAAATGATGGTATGGCTAGTCCCAGATAATTCAGTCCACCAATCAGGTTATCTCCTAATGTATAAGGTTTTCTTCCTGCATATATCCCCATTGCAAAGGCTAAAATATAAGTAATTACAAGTGATGAGACACCTAAGAATATCGTGTTAGGAAGCCTTTCTGCTACTAAGTCTGCTACAGGTACTTTATATCGTGTTGATGTTCCAAAATCACCTTGAAAAAATCCGCCAACCCATCTGAAATACTGTACCGGAATTGGATCATTGTATCCTAATCTTTCACGCATCTCTTCTATGTACTGTGGGTCAGTGTTATTCGGATCAATCTCCCCGCTGAGCGAATCTCCCGGCATAGCTTTCGCCAGGAGAAACACTACGAAGGAGATAAGGAGAAGCATTGGAATCATACCGATGATACGGCGAATTGTATACTTTAACATAGATACTCTCCTTATCAATCTTTACTGCATACTATTATTGAGCGATAGACCATTCGTGTGGGCTGTTTGAACCTGAAACGTCATATTCAACGCCTTGAACGCGCTCGTTAAGAGCAACAATTTCTTCAAGTTCAGCGATAAAGATCATTGGTACATCTTCAGCCACCATTTGTTGCCATTGTACATAAAGGTCTTTACGTGCTTCCTGATCGTCACCGACAACTTCAAGGTCAAGTGCATCAGCTAGAAGCTGGTCAGACTCTTCATTCTTGTAACGTGGGTAGTTCCAAAGCTGGTCAGATCCCCATAGAGCAGTTGGATCCGGGTCAGCGCCAGTTCCCCAGCCGCCAAAGAATGTTTCAATAGATGGATCATCTTTTTCGATCATATCGTAGTAAAGGTTAACTTCTGCCATTTCAAGCTCAGCGTTAATTCCAACTTCCTGCCAGAACTGAACGATTGCCTGTGCACGTGTTTCAAAAGTCGGGTTACCAGTAGCGTAGTGAGAGAACTTAGCAACAAATTCTTCACCATTTGGATCTTCAACAAATCCGTCGCCGTTTACATCCTCATATCCAGCTTCAGCAAGAAGTTCTTCTGCTTTTGCAGGGTCATACTCATAAGTTGCAAGTTCTTCAGGGTCTGCAGCGATCCAGTGGTTTGATGGTACTGGACCATTTACAGGTGAACCATATCCGAAGAAGAATGCATCAATCCAAGATTGACGGTCAATAGCGTGTGCCATTGCTTTACGAAGATTTACATCAGCATACTTTTCTTTGTCTTCAACAATTTCATTTGTTTCAGCATTGAATGTTCCAAGCTTGAAACCAATGTAGTAATAAGAAAGACCTGGGTAAGTAACAATTTCAACATTTTCTAGTTCTTCTACTTCAGGACCGTTAACAGGCTGAAGTGAAATCATATCGATATCGCCATTTCCAAGTGCACCTACTGTAGTAGTGTTATCAATAACCTGAACGTTGATTCCGTCAAGCTTTGGCTCACCTTTCCAGTAGTCTTCAAACTTCGTCATGATTACAGCTTCACCAGGAGTGATGCTGTCAACTTTAAATGGTCCAAGACCTACAGGCTTCGTACGTACCTGCTCAGAAGCTGACATTTCAGCTACAGGAATACCTTCGAATTGCGCACGGTTCATTGGGTAAGCCCAAACGTTAACAAGATTGTTAATACGTGCTTCATCAAATGTTACTTCAATTGTATAATCATCAATTACGTTAAGACCAGAGATGCTGTCTGCTTCGCCTGCGCGGTAAGCTGGCGCACCTTCGATTGTCTGTACGTTAGCATAACGGGGACCATCATAGTCCGGATCTGCGATTGTTTCAAGTGCGAATACCCAGTCATTAACTGTAAGCTCAACACCGTCGTGCCACATTACACCCTGTTCGAATGTGAATGTGTATGTTTTGTTATCTTCTGTTTCCCAGCTCGCAAGGTTTGGCTGAGGTGCAAGGTTTTCATCATATTCGATTAGACCTTCATCAAATAGTGCAATGATATCAGCATCAGTTGCGATACCGTAGAATGCCCAGTTGAAAAGGCCTTCAGGTGGAGCGTCTACACCATATGTAAGAGTTCCCCCAGATTGTGCTTCTCCAGCGTCACCTTCAGTGTCGCCTTCTGCATCGTCAGTGTTACCTTCTTCAGTTGGTTCTGTGTCAGCCGGCTCATCTGCGCTGTCTCCTGAACTACAAGCTGCAAGGAATGCAGATAGTACAAGAAGCAAAGTAAGCATCAGCAATAGCGATTTCTTTTTCATTTTGTTCCCCCCAAATTGGTTTTAAGTTTTAGTAAAGAATACAAGCTACGTGATGACCAGGTTTCACCTCCTTTAAAGCAGGTTTGATTTCAGCACATTCTGCTTTTGCCATAGGGCAGCGCGTATGGAACGGGCAGCCAGAAGGCGGGTTGGCAGGTGATGGCACATCTCCCTGAAGCACGATACGTTCTTTGCGCTTTTTAGGATCAGTCTCCGGAATTGCTGAAATAAGTGCCTGGGTGTAAGGGTGAAGCGGCTCGGCATAAAGACTCTTATTCGTCGCTACTTCCACCATATTGCCGAGATACATAACCCCGATTCTGTCACTCATATGTTTAACAACACTAAGGTCATGGGCAATAAATAAGAATGTAAGGTCAAATTCATCCTGCAGTTCTTTCAGCAGATTCAGTACCTGTGATTGCACGGATACATCAAGTGCTGATACTGGCTCATCTGCTACGATCAGTTTCGGCTTCAGAGCGAGTGCTCTGGCAATTCCGATACGCTGTCGCTGACCACCTGAGAACTCATGCGCATATTTGTCATATGCTTCAGCCGGGAGACCTACGCGTCTGAGCAGTTCAAGAATCTCCGGTTTTAAAGATTTTTTACTTACTTTACGGTAGTTTCGGATAGGTTCTGAGACGATATCCCCTACACTTTGTGTAGGATTCAGTGATGCATAAGGATCCTGGAATACCATCTGGAAATCCTGTCTCGCTTTTCTCAGCTCGTTGCCTCTGATGTTGGTAATGTCTTTACCATCAAAAAGAATTTTTCCTTCCGTCGGCGTTAACAGTCTGAGGATGGTTCTGCCGGTTGTTGACTTTCCACATCCTGATTCACCAACAAGACCCATTGTTTCACCTTTTTTAATCTGGATATTGATATCATCTACAGCTTTCACGTTACCAATCGTTCTCTTGAGGAACCCGCCTTTGATTGGATAGTATGTTTTCAGGTTTTGGATATCGAGCAGCACTTCTTTTTCAGTTTCAGGCGGCTGAGCGGTAGTCTCGCGCGTCTCTGTCATGTTCATCTGTCACCCACCCTTTCAGGCTGTTTACTATTTTCATATAGAATGCAGGCAACTTCATGCCCAGGCTCATCTTCTGCTAAGGCAGGTGTAATCTGCGTGCACTCAGGCATTGCCTTAGGGCATCTGTTTGCGAAGCGGCAGCCAACCTGCGGCATTTTCTGTATAGAAGGCACAAGCCCTTCAATTGTTGCAAGTGTTTCTACTTCTTCATCCATCTTTGGAATGGCATTCATCAGTAATTGCGTGTATGGATGTTTAGGATTATCAAACAGTTCCATTACATCTGTTCTTTCAACAATTTTTCCTGCGTACATAACAATGACCTCGTCACAGATTTCTGAGACGACGCCCAGGTCATGCGTAATCATAATGATGGCCATGTCGTTCACTTCCTGGATATCTTTAAGCAGTTCCAGAATCTGCGCCTGAACTGTAACATCCAGTGCAGTGGTTGGCTCATCCGCTATCAGAAGTTTCGGCTGACAAGCAATCGCCATTGCGATCATCACACGCTGTCTCATCCCACCTGATAACTGGTGAGGATATTCTTCAACAATACTCTCAGGTCTTGGGATTCCTACACTTTTAAGTAAAGCGATACTTTTCTTTCTCGCTTCCTTTTTATCAATCTTTTCATGATTGAGAAGCACTTCTTCTATCTGATAACCGATTGTAAAAACCGGATTAAGAGCAGTCATAGGTTCCTGGAAAATCATCGAGATGTCTTTACCGCGGATCTTGTTCATTTCGCGCTCTGATAATTTTTCAAGATTTCTGCCTTCGAATTTGATTTCTCCTCCACGGACCTTTCCGATTCCCTGTGGAAGGAGTTGCATTACGGACAGTGACATAACACTTTTACCGCAGCCGGATTCTCCGACTATTCCGACAATTTTTCTCCTGTCGACTTTCAAGGAAACTTTTTCAACAGCGTTATAATAATTCTTGCCAATCTTAAACCCTGTCTGGAGTTCCTTGATCTCTAAAAGTGGTGTCTCGTTCTGTCCTGCCGTTTTTCTAACCATTTGAACACCTCTAATATTTCTTATTTTCAATCAATTTATATTATTTGTATAAAATACTATTACAGATAGATTACAATTTCAACTTGTTTTTTCTAAATCTTTGCAATTCCCCCCCTCTACTATGCTTGAAACATTGATTTCAATGAGTTTTGTCGAAATAAAAAAATTTTTAAAATATTTTCACACTCAAAATATTGTTGTAATAAACATAATACACTATTACATATATAACTTTAATAGGTAAAGTGAATTATATTACAATAGGATGCATGAATATTCATTCATATTCATATAAAAAAGCAGGGCTGCCTTTAGCAAACCCCGCTCCGGTATATCAATTTTATTCATAAGATTTAAATACAATTGTTGCGTTATGACCGCCAAAACCAAGGGAATTACTGACTGCGGCCTTTATTTCCTGCTCTCTGGCCGCATTCGGTACGTAATCCAGATCACATTCAGGATCAGCTTCTTCGAGGTTCATTGTTGGAGGAAGGACGCTGTTTTTGATTGCAAGCACAGTGAATATCGCTTCAACTCCCCCGGCAGCTCCAAGCAGGTGTCCTGTCATAGACTTTGTTGAACTGACAGCTAGCTTATAGGCGTGTTCTCCGAATACTTCTTTAATTGCCATTGTCTCGTATTTGTCATTATATGGTGTGCTTGTCCCATGCGCGTTAATGTAGCCAATTTCTTCAGGGCTTAGTCCAGCATCTTCAAGAGACTGCTTCATCGCACGAACACCACCTTCGCCTCCAGGAGAAGGTGCTGTAATATGATAAGCATCCCCTGTAGAACCGTACCCGGTGATCTCTGCGTAGATCTTTGCATTCCTTGCAAGAGCATGTTCAAGTTCCTCTAATACGAGAATACCTGCACCTTCTCCCATGACAAAACCATCTCTGTTTTTATCAAAAGGACGGCTTGCTTTTGTCACATCTTCATTTAACGTCAGTGCAGTATTCGCTGTAAAACCTGCCATTGCCATTTGTGAAATTGGCGCTTCGGCTCCGCCTGTGATCATAGCATCTGCATCTCCGCGCTGAATCACCTTAAATGCATCTCCAATTGAGTTCGTTCCCGACGCACAAGCAGTCACAGTACATGAATTCATTCCTTTAGCACCAAGGTCAATAGAAACCTGTCCGGCAGCCATATCCGGAATCATCATTGGGACGAAAAACGGGCTGACCCGCTTATACCCTCTCTTCTGGAACGTTTCAAATTGCTTTTCAAATGTTTCCATTCCACCAATTCCACTTCCGATCCATACACCTATACGGTCGGCATTAGACGAAATATCCAGTGAAGAATCTTTTACAGCTTCACGTGAAGCAACAATCGCGTAATGAGTAAAACGGTCCATCTTACGTGCTTCTTTTCTCTCTATATGATCTTCTATATTAAAGTCTTTTAACTCAGCAACTGCTCTTGCAGGAAATTCTTCCTGATTCAGTCTTGTCAGTTCCCCGATGCCGGACTTTCCATTGATAATACTCTCCCATGATGTATGCACATCATTTCCTACTGGTGATACCATACCAAGACCAGTCACTACTACACGTCTTTTTGTCATGATTGTCATCTCCTACTTATATAATCGATCGGTTAATGGGTAGAAGCGGGGTCTACCCTCCCCACAAAGTGTACACGCAGAGCAAGGGTCTATCCCTCTTCTGTCCACTTATCTTCCCCAACGCATAGCAATTGCGCCCCATGTCAGGCCTCCACCAAAGCCTACCATGACAAGCAGATCGCCATCTTTAATTCGTCCTGCTTCAAGATCTTCTATTAATGAGATCGGAATGGACGCTGCTGAGGTGTTACCGTATTTATTCACTGTCATAGACATTTTCTCTACAGGCAGATCAAGTCTTTGTCTTGAAGCCTCCATGATTCGGATATTCGCCTGGTGTGGAATCAGATAATCTACATCTTCTTTTGTCAGCCCTGCTTTTTCAAGGACATTGATACTTGATTCGCCCATTTGTCTTACAGCGAATTTAAATACTTCACGTCCGTTCATATAGATACCTTCTTCACCCTGGTACAAATGATTACCGCCTGAGCCGTCAGCACCAAGTTCAAATGAAAGGATCCCTTTATCATCATCCACTGGACCAAGGACCATTGCACCGGCACCGTCTCCGAAAAGAACAGCTGTATTACGGTCATCCCAGTTTGTAATTTTGCTGAGCTTTTCCACACCTACTACAAGTACCTGCTGATATCCGGCATTTTCAATAAATTGCTTTGCTGTTACCATTCCATACATGAACCCTGCACAGGCAGCTGACAGATCCATCGCAGCCGCTTTTTTTGCCCCAAGCTTTTCCTGCAGTATTGTCGCTACTGACGGGAATGGCTTATCCGGTGTTACCGTGGCTACAAGAATCATATCAAGGTCTTCAGCTTTCGTCCCCGCATTCTCAAGCGCTCTGAGTGCAGCTTCGTATGCCATATCTGACGTATCTGTTTCATCATCTGCCAATCGGCGTTCTTCTATACCCGTACGAGTCCGGATCCATTCATCTGACGTATCCATTTGTTTTTCCAGATCATGATTCGTCACAACTCTTTCAGGTAAATACCGCCCTACCCCTAAAGCACCTGCACGCATATATCTTCCTTCTTTCTGATATTTTTTATCTGTATGATCAAATATTATGAGTTGGTACTAATATTATATGATAATGAAGTTCTTTTCAACTTATGAATATTTTTTAGGGGACACAGGAGGGACGGAGCTTGCTGTGCCGAAATGAAAATGATTATAAAAGTGGCATAAGAAGCTCCGTCCCCCCTGTGCCCCAACAAAAAAACCGTGACAAATTAGTCACGGTCTTCCCTCACAATGCTGTGATCAATTGCTTATTTTTCTGCGTCCGCCTTGCCCAATTCATAAGCATCATTCATTGCTTTTGCAAAGATTGACATAAAAGGCTGCAGTGATTCAACTGATACCTCTATACCAGCTTCGTCCATTTTTGCTTTCGCTTCAGGTAAATACTTCATTGCGATCTGCATAAATTCCATTGTTTTATCATCTGCCATATGAATCTCTCCTTTGCATTCTGTTTAAGTGCTTCATTATCTTAACTCAAATGTTGAATGATTTCATTGATTGACCATTTCTTTTCGAAAAAATTGTGCTAAAATGAAAGCGATGTATTTTTCTGAAATGAGGTGAATCCCTTGGCATATTTTATGACTTTGTTCTGGACATTCCTATTAACACACATGATGGCTTATGTAGTAAGCTCAATGAATGGCGTACCATATGAATTTATGACAGCTAATATCATTGCAGTGGTTGTGACTGTTCTATTATTTGTAATCGGCACAGTTATTCCGAAACCTGAACCTGCAGAGCACCACTAAAAAATCATGATCCCCAATATAGGGATCATGATTTTATTATTTATGAATGATTTTATACTGTTCCTGATCACGTTCGATGATGATATCACTGTGAGGCGTTACGTTTCCTTTCAGCAATTCTTTCGCAAGAAGCGTTTCGATTTCTTTTTGTATATATCTCTTTAATGGTCTAGCACCGAATGAAGGGTTGTAGGCCGTTTTTGCTATATAGGCAACGGTCTCGTCTGAGAGTTCAAGTGTAATGTGCTGTTCTTGTAATCTCTCCTGCAATTCTTCAATCATCTTATAGACGATTCCCTTCATATGATCTTCTGTTAGAGGATTGAACAAGACGATATCATCCATCCGGTTCAGCAGCTCAGGTCTGAAATGACGGTGCAGTTCGCCCATCACAAGATCCCGTGCCTGCTCAGGCTCTTCCTGATGCTCAAGCAGATGACCTGACCCGATGTTCGATGTCATAATAATGATCGTATTTTTAAAATCCACTGTTCGTCCTTTGGAATCTGTTATTCTTCCCTCATCCAGCATTTGAAGAAGGATATTGAATACTTCAGGATGTGCTTTTTCAATTTCATCTAAAAGGATGACTGAGTATGGCTTCCTTCTGACGGCTTCAGTCAGCTGACCACCTTCTTCATATCCGATATAACCCGGAGGTGCACCAATCAGTCTTGAGATCGCGTGTTTTTCCATGTATTCGGACATGTCTATCCTGATCATCTGTTCTTCACTGTCAAAAAGTGTAAAAGCAAGAGACTTGGCAAGTTCAGTCTTACCGACGCCTGTTGGTCCAAGGAAGATAAATGATCCAATCGGCCGGTCAGGATCTTTAATCCCTGCACGCGCCCGCATGACGGCTTCACTGACAGCTGTTACAGCTTCCTGCTGACCGATTACTCTTTCATGCAGCGTATCTTCAAGCCGAAGCAGTTTTTGACGTTCTTCTTCTATTAATCTGTTTACAGGGATGCCGGTCCATCTTGCAACGATCGAAGCAATTTCTTCTTCTGATACTTCTTCTCTTAACAGCCTGTTATCACCCCGGCCCATCTCATGTTCATTTTCAAGTGCTGTAATTTCCTTTTCAAGCTTAGGAATATGGCCGTGTTTTAATTCAGCGGCTTTAGACAGATCATAGTTGTTTTCCGCCTCATCAAGCTCTCTTCTTAATTTATCAAGCTCTTCTTTTTTCTCCTGAATCCCGACAAGCGACTGCTTTTCACTCTCCCACTTTGATTTCATCACTTCTGCCTGCTCTTTTAATTCTGCAAGCTCAAGCAGGAGTTTTCTTAACCGCTCAACACTCGCTGGATCTTTCTCTTTTGCGAGTGCTTCTTCTTCGATTTCAAGCTGCATCACTCTTCTGAATGATTCATCAAGTTCCTGCGGCATAGAATCAATTTCCGTTCTGATCATGGCACATGCCTCATCAATTAAATCAATCGCTTTATCCGGCAGAAAGCGGTCTGTAATGTAACGCTCGGATAATTTTGCTGCTGCAACGATTGCGCTGTCGTGAATGCGTACACCGTGATGCAGTTCAAAACGCTCTTTCAACCCTCTTAAAATGGAAACCGTATCATCTTCATCCGGTTCGTGAACCATCACCTGCTGGAATCTCCGTTCTAATGCGGGATCTTTTTCAATATACTGTCTATGTTCATTCAGTGTTGTGGCACCGATACAATGGATTTCCCCTCTGGCAAGCATAGGCTTCAGCATATTTCCGGCATCCATTGCACCTTCAGTTTTACCTGCTCCTACAATTGTATGGAGCTCATCAATGAATAGGATAATCTGTCCATTACTGTTTTTTACTTCTGCTAATACAGCTTTCAGTCTTTCTTCAAATTCTCCTCTGAATTTTGCACCTGCTACAAGCGCGCTCATATCAAGTTCGAATACAATTTTATCTTTTAAGCCTTCAGGCACGTCTTTTCTGACGATCCGCTGGGCGAGTCCTTCTACAATCGCCGTTTTACCAACGCCAGGCTCTCCAATCAATACTGGATTATTTTTTGTTTTTCTTGAAAGAATCCGGATGACGTGTCTGATCTCAGCGTCACGCCCGATCACAGGGTCCATCTTTCCTTTTTTTACTTCTTCGACTAAGTCACGCCCGTATTTAGTCAGCGCTTCGTATGCAACTTCAGGATTTTGAGTTGTCACCCTTTTTCCTCCTCTGATTTCATCTGTTATTTTTTTCAATGCCTCAGGACCATCACTGTGACTGATCAGGTACTTCGCCACAGGCAGATGGGTCATTTTCATTAGTCCGAGCAGCAGATGTTCTATTGATAAGAACTCATCTTCATATTCTTTCATGATCTCTTCTGACTTTTTAAGCCATGTTCCCGTGTCACCTGTAAAAACCGGGTCGTAACCGTCAGTCTGTATCTGCGGGAAAGATGTGAGTCTCTGTGCTGTATATGCCTTCAGATCAGCCATATCTAACTGAATTCCTGTCATCAGCCGCCCTGCAAATTCATTTCTCGTCAATGCTTCAAAGACGTGCTCCACTTCGATTGTGGAATGCCTGCTGTTCGTGGCAAGCTCTTTGCCTTCTGCAAAAGCGTTCTGAACACTATATGTCATTTGATCGAGTTTCATCTGACCACTCCTTTGACCTTCTTTGACCTTTGTAATATTTTATCATTCATTTCATGAAATTGTAAAGAAGAACTGCTTTACATCCTTTCTTTTCGGTGGTTAAATTAAGAACATGTGATGCAACATAGATGGAGGATTTTTATGGATATTGAACAGTTATGGATCATTTTAAAATTTACATTTCTCGGTTTGTTTCAGGGGTTTACAGAGCCCATCCCGATTTCTTCAAGCGGACATCTTCTATTAGCACAGCATTTTCTCGGAATTGAGATTGAAGGTAATAACTTTACATTTGAATTGATGGTAAACTCTGCTTCACTGATTGCTGTTCTGCTCGTTTTCCGTGAAGATATCATGCGCCTGATCCAAAGAGGACTCGGTTACATAAAGACCCGTAATCCTGAAGATAAGACTGAATTTAACTTTATTGTTTACCTGATTATCGGAACCATTCCAGCCGGTGTAATCGGCGTGTTATTCGATGAAGATATTTCACGTTTATCCGGACCTCAGACAGTCGCAATTACATTAATGATTACAGGTGTGGCATTATTTCTGATCAGAAACCTGAGAGGAAAACGCGGAGAAAGCGGTATGTCAATGAAAGATGCCGTGATTATAGGTTTTGCGCAGGCTGTTGCGTTAATTCCAGGCATCAGCCGGAGTGGTGCTACAATTGTTGCTGCGATGGCACGCGGTATTCATCAGGAAACTGCACTGCGATACTCATTTTTACTTTTTGTACCGGTAAGTCTTGGCGGAATGATTCTGAGCTTCTCAGACCTTCTGTCGGATGATAATCTCGCAGACCTGTGGATTCCATATCTGCTGGCTTTTATCGCTTCACTGATTGCTTCGTACTTCTCACTTAAGTGGTTTATGAATATCATGGCAAAAGGGAATCTGATTTATTTTGCTATCTACTGTCTGACAGTAGGACCGATCGTTCTGCTTGTCCTTTGGATTTCTTAAAGATTTGGTTTCCTTATATACGTTGTATAAGGGAAATTGTTTCACTATAATTGGTAAGAGGTTTGGCCATGGCGGCTGAGCCTCTTTTTTTGTGTAGTAACGGCTGGGTATGTAAAGGTGTGGCGATTCGCTCACCTTTTCATGTATATCTATCAGCAATTGAAATTATTTTGACATCTTTGACTATAATTCGGCACTCTTTTCCGGAGGGTAGGTTTTATCTATCATCTCTACTGAAAATTCTTGAAGCTAACACATGAATACCATCATCTTTTAATGATTCGGCCATAACGTAATCAGCCAACAGCCACAATCTCTCATAAACAGAAAAAACCGCTGAACCCATCTAATGGTCCAGCGGTTTTTGTGCTTTGATCACGTAATGCCTAAAGCAATCTTAGCATATCGTGACATGTTGTCCTTGCTCCAAGGCGGACTCCATACGATATTTACATCTACTTCTTTTACTTCCGGTACATCAGCAAGTGCTGCTTTAACCTGATCTACAATGACAGGAGCCAGCGGGCAGCCCATAGAAGTCAATGTCATTTTCACTTCTGTATTTCCGGCATCATCCATAAACACATCATAGACAAGGCCAAGATTTACGATATCAATACCCAGTTCAGGGTCAATTACTTGTTCAAGCGCACCCATAATGCTGTCTTTTACATCCTGGTCCATCAAATCACTCCTTTAACTCTTTGTGTCCATCATACCAAAAATCTCGCCTGACTGAAACTGTCACGATTTCATATGGTGATCAAACCATTTTACCGTTTCCAACAGCCCTTTACGCGTCACTTTATGTCCTTCTGTTTCTTCAGAGATAAACCGCAGATGATCTTTTTTAACATATAACTGGTGGATGGCTTTAAAGAATGCATATGTTGGTTCATAAGGGACAACGGTGTCCGCTTTTCCATGCCAGAACATGAGCGGACGGTTATTCAGCTTTTCAGGATGAAGGCTTAAATCATATGCTTCGAGTACCTTCAGCTGTTCATTGACCTCTTCTTCGCTCATTGGAAGTTTGAAACCATTTCTTTCAAAATGCTGAATCTGTGCTTTGGCAAAACCGACGTATGCAGGAGAACCCATCAGGCTGACTGCAGTGTGAATCCACTCATACTTTTTTAAAGCGCCAAGGGTTGTGATACCGCCCATCGACGTTCCGGCTGCACCGATCCGCGTATCATTAGCATAACCTTCATCTGACAGCGCCTTTTTCATGGCACTAAATTCTTCTATCGATCTGACAACGATTTGCCAAAAGCGCGTACTCATGACCGTTTCGTCTGACCCGTCGGACCGCTCGCCGTGATAAGCTGCATCAGGGAGTATCACATCAAACCCTTTTTCAGCTAAAAGGTAAGCGTAATGCAGATTGTGCTCTTTCGCACTCATGAATCCGTGAAAGAAAAAAATGACAGATGAATGATCTGATTGCTGTTTAGCTACATGCAGGCAAGGGATACCCGCAATTCTTCTATTATGTATTTCGATCAATTGTGCTGCTCCTCTCCAACCTTTTCGCTCATATATTATCACATAACCAATATGTGGCATACTCATTCACCTTATACATCTGAATAATGGTACAATGGTGTTGACGTTAGAAGTGAAGGAGCGTATTCAGATGGATAAACATTTAATCGCATTAGACCTTGATGGCACATTACTGACAGATGAGAAAGTAATCTCTGAGAGAACAAAAAAGACGCTCTTAAAAGCAAAGGAAGCCGGTCATGAAGTCATGATTGCAACCGGCAGACCTTTCAGGGCGAGTGAAGCCTATTATAAAGAGCTTGGCCTACAGACACCAATCGTTAATTTTAACGGTGCCTATGTCCACCACCCTCTCGACCAGGGCTGGGGGCTACACCACGAACCAATGAACCTGAATGTTGTAAAAGATATTGTCGAAGCAGTGCATGACTATGAATTTCATAATATGGTAGCTGAAATCCTTGATGATGTGTATCTTCATTATCATGATGAAAAGCTGCTGGACATTTTCAGTTTCGGTAATCCGACGATTACTGCAGGAGACCTAAGAACCTATTTACCTGCTAATCCTACCAGCTTACTTATCCACGCTGATGAGGCACACGTGGACAGCATAAGAAATCACTTAAGTGAAGTGCACGCAGAAGTGATTGACCACAGACGATGGGGTGCTCCGTGGCATGTCATTGAAATCGTAAAGTCCGGATTGAATAAAGCAGTCGGACTTAAAAAAGTAGCTGATTACTACGGTATCTCCAAAGACCGTATTATTGCTTTTGGAGATGAGGATAACGATCTTGAAATGCTCGATTACGCCGGCCTGGGTGTCGCAATGGGCAACGGCATTGACAGTGTCAGATCCACAGCCAAGCATATTACAGGTACCAACAATGAAGATGGTATTTCGTTATTCCTTGAAGACCGGTTGAATATTAAGTACTGACATTTAAACTCTCTTTTAAAGAGGGCTGTTGATTTCCGCTCCAGGGGGAAAGCTTTCCGCATGAGCCGTCTTTTTGGCTCCGGTTCAATCGGCCCTCCTCGACGCGTTGCGTCTGTGGGTCTCACATGTCACGCTTCTCCTGCTGGAGTCGTCCCCCTTCCGCTCCAATCACCAGCTGTGCTAAAACAACATTGGTCTCTAATATAACTAACATTTTAAATGTGCAAATATTTTTTACACCTTAGTGCAGCGGAGCGGAAGGCGGTGACTCCGGGACGATTAGAGGGAAGCTGAGACCCCGCAACCGAAGGTGAGGAGGCCATATCGGACCACAAAACGGTCCACCGTCCGGAAAGCATCCGCCTGAAGCGCAGCGGAACGGCTATACAAAGTAAAACGGCTGTCTCTATTTTAGAGACAGCCGTTTTACTATTAATCGCGGTCGGAGCTGAGCAAGCGCCTTCTGCTTTCCTACGATGTCCAGCTCCGGTTCGCAGGGGCTAGTATGCTTCCCTCAGCTCCACTTTTCTACTAATCGTCTTTTCTAAAGAACCCAAAGATCCCTGTCGTCTGAATGATATTTGTAAAAGCATGCGGATCTGTTTTATGGATAATTCTCTCCAGCTCAAACAGTTCATACCTTGTAATGACGATAATCAGCATTTCTTTCGGATCATCTGCAAAAGCACCACGTGCAGGTACAATTGTGATTCCTCTGACCATTTTATCGTGAATCGCTTTTTTAAGCAGTGAAGATTTTTCCGTAACGATCATCGCAGTGAGTTTCTCGTGTCTTGTATGCAGCGCATCGATCATTCTCGTAGATGCATAAAGTGTAACAAGTGTATACAAACCTTTTTCCCAACCAAAAAGCGCACTTGCAAGTAAAATGATACCAGCATTCATCACGAAGAAATAAATGCCTACCGGCTTATCATTCAATCTTGATAAAATCATCGCGATAATATCCATACCACCGGTAGAGGCACCCCACTTAAGCGTCATCCCCACACCCACACCTGCAATGACACCGCCAAAAACAGCATTCAGTAAAATATCAGGTGATACCTCAATAATTGGAATAATTTCAAGCGCAATGGTTGTAAAGCCAACTGACACAAGGCTATAGATCGTAAACATTTTCCCTACCCTGAGCCAGCCTAGTATGATTGCCGGAATATTGAGGATCAGCAGTAAGATACCAGTTGACAAATTAATAGGAGTAAATTCATAAAAAATATTAGATAAAAGCTGTGCTGCACCTGTAAATCCGCTTGCAAAGACATTTGCAGGAATCAGAAATAAATTCAGTGCTACTGCATTCAGGATTGCTCCGATAATAACAACTGCTATCTTCTGTGTCTCAAGCCACATTGTTTCTTTTGATACATTAGATAAGCTGAAAGCATCTTTTGTTTCTGCCACCTTTCACCCTTCCCTTCTAAAAAGTCCATTCTATTCTTTCTTTACCTGTTTTAACTTCATATACACTAATGTCGTTGTAAATTATCAAATAAATAGATAAACTGAGACTTAGGACTAACGACAAAGGAGCGATTCATATGAATATCCAACTGATTGCAGACAGCGCGTGTGATTTGCCTGCTGAATTTTTCACAGAACATAATATAACACTCCTCCCTCTACATGTACATATAGGTGAAGAAGAATACGAGGATCTGGTTACAATAAAATCTAAGGATGTTTTTGATTCGATCAGAAATGGCGGACACCCTAAAACATCACAGGCTAGCCCGCAAAAGATGGAAGAAGAGTTCACTGCACTTGCCAAGTCCGGTAAAAAAGGACTTTATATTGCCTTTTCATCTGAACTCTCAGGCACTTATCAGACCGGGGTGATGATCAGAGATCAGGTAAAAGAAGAATATCCGGAACTTGATCTGACCATTGTTGATACGAAGTGTGCTTCACTCGGGTATGGACTGGTTGTTGTAAAAGCGGCATCTATGCTGTCAGAAGGTGCTGCATTTGAAGAAATAACAGATGAAGTTCAATTTCAGCTCGAACATATGGAGCACTTATTCACTGTTGAAGACCTTGACTATCTTGCTAAAGGCGGACGCGTGTCTAAAGCTTCCGCCTTTATCGGGGGACTTTTAAACATCAAGCCTCTGCTTCACGTTGAAGATGGAAAACTCGTCCCGCTTGAAAAGCTGCGCGGAAAGAAAAAGCTGTTAAAACGGATTATTGAAGTCATGAATGAACGCGGAGATCAGCTTGATCAGCAAATGATCGGCATCAGCCACGGTGATGACGCCGAACTTGCTGAAGAAATGAAAACGATGATTGAAAATGAATTCGGCACATCTTCATTCTTTACAGGTATGATCGGTTCTGCAGTCGGTGCTCATGCAGGGCCCGGCACACTCGCTATTTTCTTCCTGAACAAAAAATCTGTACGCTGATTGGAATGATATGAATATGAAAGTACTCGTTATCGGAGGCGTTGCAGGCGGTGCAACCTTCGCCTCCCAGCTGAGGATGCTTGATGATCAGGCTGAGATTATCGTGTTTGAAAAAGATGGAACAATGTCTTTTGCAAATTGCGGTATGCCTTACTACCTCGGAGGTTTTGTTGAAGAGAAAGAGCAGTTGATTGCTGCAACACCTGAGTCTTTTCAAAAAGATAAAAGCATTGAAGTGCGGATCCGTCATGAAGTGATCAGCATTAATCGAAGTAAAAAGACCCTTACAATCAATGATCATATTCAAAATGAAATGTATGAAGAGACATATGATAAGCTGGTCTATTCTCCCGGGGCAGTTCCGATTGTACCTGATATTGAACATCTTGACCGCGGTAACTGCTACAGCCTGAGATCGTTTAAGGATATGCTGAAACTCGATGAGCATATCTCCGGCAGAAGTTATCAGTCAGCCTGTCTAGTTGGCGGCGGATTTATCGGGCTTGAAATGGCTGAAAATATGAAAGAGAGAGGCCTTGACGTTCATCTCGTTCAACGCTCCGGTCACGTGTTGAATCTGCTCGAACCGGCTTTCTCAGAAATTCTTGAAAAAGAGCTCCTTCAAAAAGGCATTGATCTTCACCTGAACGCAACGGTAAAGCGAATAAATGAAGATAAATCTTTATTGTTGTCAGATGGTTCAGAGATCGAAGCTGACTTTTTGCTCTTGGCTGTCGGTATTAAACCGAACAAACATCTGGCTGAAACAGCCGGTTTGAAAATTGGTGAAACAGGCGGCGTTTGTGTCAATGAATATATGCAGACAAATGATGAGGATATCTATGCCATTGGGGATGTGATCGAGTCTATTGATTACATTACATCACAGCCAAAGCGTGTTCCTCTGGCATGGGTTGCACACCGGGAAGCTTATATCGCAGCGAGGCATATGACCGGTGACAGTCTCCCATTCAAAGGTATCCTGGGTACTGCTATCTGTAAAGTCTTCGATCAGACAGCTGCAGTTGTAGGTCACAGTGCATCGTCATTAACAGAGATGAAAATACCCTTTGAAACTGCAGAACTCACTGCCAGACAGCATGCGGGTTATTATCCGGGTGCCGCAAAGCTTTCACTGGTTATTCACTTCTCTCATGATGACGGTAAGATCCTCGGGGCACAGGCTGTCGGAGAAGGAGCAGATAAGCGGATTGATGTCATTAGCACAGCGATTACAGGTAATCTGACAGTCCTTGATCTGCAGACACTTGAAATCGCTTATGCACCTCCTTACAGCGCACCAAAGGATCCTGTGAATATGCTTGGATATAAAGCCGTAAAAAAAGTGAAGAAATGAAAAAAGAACCTTCTGCAGGTTCTTTTTTATTTCTTCACGTATTCAGTGGAAAACCTTTTCACAATATGATGCGGAACAGTGACGCGGCGATGCGGCACGCTTTTATCCTCCACTCTTTTAATCAGCTGTGCAGACGCTTCGAATCCAAGCTGAAAGATATTAATATCCACAGAAGTCAGCGGAGGTCTCGACATTTCTGAGAATAATACATTGTTGAAGCTGATCATTGAGATGTCTTCAGGTACTGTCATATCAAGCTCACTGAGCGTATTTAGCACACCGAGTGACATCAGATCATCTGTGACCAGAAGTGCTGTCGGCCTGTCACTGACCGGCAGTTCCATTAACGCACATATTGCATCTTTACCGCCTTCAAGTAAAAAGCTTTCATGGACGGTATATGACTCTCTGTATGGTAATCCGGCTTGCGCCAGTGCATCCTTATACCCCTGAAGTCTTTCTACTGTCACAACCAGCTGTTTATCCCCACCGATATAGGCAATTCTCTCATGCCCCATACCGATCAGAAACTCTGTCGCGTCAAAGCCTGCCTGAATATTGTCATTATCCACATGCGTAATGCTCTCTGCCATTTTATACGGCTTGCCAATCATCACAAATGGGAAATTTCTTTCCTGAAGGTAGGTGACAATTCTGTCTTCCACTTTTGAATAAAGGAGGATGACACCATCCACCCGTCCTCCCTGCACCATTTGAACGACTCCGTTATAAATATCGTCCTCACTTTTGCCTGTGACAAGCTGCAGCGCATATTGATGTTCATGCGCCCCTTCGTTCAGCCCTCTTAATACTGTCGGGAAGAACGGATTCTGAAAAAACACATCAGATGAGCCTGGAGTGACTAGTCCGATCACCTGTGTTGACTGATTCGCAAGACTTCTGGCAATAAAATTCGGGTGGTAGCCAAGCTGCTCCATCGCTTCTCTTACTTTAACTTTTGTCTGTTCACTGATTCTCGGGTTATTCGCAATGACGCGTGAAACAGTGGACGGGGCTACATTTGCCACTTTTGCTACATCTTTAATTGTGACAGACATCATGGTCACCTCCTGCGATTTTGTTTACGCTTACAAAATGTTAAGATCAAAGGCCTAAGCCTCTGATTTTCTTTTCCCTCTTTTTCTCATAAATATGAAGAAACTGATAAAGAAGATCCAGACAGCAGCGATCAATGCTAAAAAGCCGTAGTTTATCCCGGTTTCATCAGCAACAACATAAATTTCAGCTACTTCTCTGTCCAGAATGATTCTGAACTGATCATCTTCTGCTCTGACAAGGTCACCGCCAAGAAGACCGCGCAATTCACTGTTATCCATGTAATCACTTACAGGCAGGTCTACTGTTTGCGTTTCACTCGTGTTGTTAATCGTAATAATTGTTGTCTCATCTTCATATTCCCTTTCATATACAAGCATTCCCTGCTCATTATAGAGAACACTCAACGTACCCCTGGTCAGTGACGGAAGATCCTGACGGAGTTCTCCTACATCACCTATATATTCTTTCAGCTCTTCATCTACATTAAAGTCCATCAATCTGCGGTTATCAGGGTCTTCCCCACCGTCTAAAGCAATTTCAGATCCATAATACATAATCGGAATGCCAGGCACTGTAAACATAAAGACAGTTGCCAGTTCCCATCTTGTACCGGGAAACATATTCTGTTCTGATGCAAGCCGTGTAAACCGGCTCATATCATGATTATCTATAAAGTTCCCCATCAGATAGGGGTTTTCGAAAAACTGCTGATTATAATCCCAGTAATTGAACAGTCTTGCTGTCGACTGGTCCACTGTTTGAAAAGCACTTCTCATTTGTTCTGCAAGAGGAAAATCGACAAATCCGTCTATACCTGTATCAGCATATTCAGCAATCTTACGTATATCCGTATCGTATACCTCTCCAAGTAAATAGAAATCATCTTTTACGGACTTTACTTCAGAAGAAAAGTCTGTCCAGAATTCAGTCGGCACATGCTTTACTGTATCGAGACGGTAGCCGTCAATATCCGTTTCTTCAATCCACCATTTTGCAGCGTCAAATAAGTATTCGCGCACTTCCGGGTTCTCCGTATTCAGATCCGGCAGCCCGTAAATCCATCCATTCTCCAGCTGTTCAGGATCATTATTATCCCTGATTGGCTGCTCCACATGATACCAGTCTTCTTTTTCAGGATCTGACACCCATGGATGAGTTGGTGCTGTATGATTAACAACAAAATCAAGAATCACTTTTATGTCTCTGTCGTGCGCTTCATCAACAAGCGCTTTGAATTCTTCGATTGTACCAAAATGGTCTTCAGTTTCATAAAAATCATCAATCCAGTAGCCGTGATACCCTTTTTCTTCATTAGAAAAAACCGGGGTCAGCCAGATTGCTGTAAAGCCCATCTCTTCAATGTGATCCAGTTCATTAATAATCCCCTGAAAATCTCCTCCGTGATATGCCAATGGGTCCTGCGTATCCACTACTAAATCATTAGATGTATCACCATTTGAAAAACGGTCCACCATCAGAAAATAAATTGATTCATCCTGCCACTTTCTCTCTTCCTTTTCAACAGCGCCTGCTGAGCTTAAAAAAGCGCTATTAAAAAGGAGGATAGTGATGAGTAAAAGAGCGCTGACTCTTCTCACCTCTGCCCCTCCTCCTTTAACGGAAAATTTTCCGAAGTTACGTAAGCTATGTGTCTGTAAGAATCAATCAGTATCAGCGATTAACCTTTTGTACCACCGGCAGTAAGTCCTGAGATCAGGTAACGCTGTGATAACAGATAGACAAGCGCAATCGGTACAGCGATCAAAATAGATCCCGCAGCAAATCGCGTAAAGTTATTGTCGAACTGATTACTGATAAAGTTAAACAATCCAAGTGCGAGCGTAAAGTTGTCAGGGTTTCTGAGAATAATACGCGGCAGCAGGAAGTCAACAAATGGTGCCATGAAATTAAATAAGGCTACAACACCGAGAATCGGCTTTGCTAGCGGCAGCATAATTTTGAAAAATACGCCTAAGTGTCCGGCACCATCAATTCTTGCAGCTTCATCAAGCTCCTTAGGTATTGTATCAAAATATCCTTTCACAAGCCATGCATTGAATGGGATTTGACCTCCAATATAGATCAAAGTAAGTCCAACTAGTGAATCAAGCAGACCCACCATGTTCAGCATGACATAAATTGCGACCATTCCCATAATAACTGGGAACATCTGAAGCAGTAAGAATGCATACAGACCATATTTACGGCCGGTGAACTTATAGCGTGAGAAAGCATACGCTACAAATGATGTCAGTACGACTGAGAAGAAAGCATTCGCAATCGCAACGAATACACTGTTTTTATACCAGAGCAGATAATCACTGCTTGGATCTGTGAACAGCCATTTATAATGTACGAGTGACCAGTTATCAGGGATCAGCTGAGCTGAATAGAGACTTGTTCCCGGATTCAGTGACATGCCAACCGTCCATAAAAGAGGATAGCCTATGACAACCGCCATAAAGGCCAGGAATAAATAAATCAGTGCTACTTCTACGTTCGATTTCATTTTCTTGCTCATTAAATATTCCCCTCCTCTTTAAAGGATCTTGTTCTTCTGAACTGGAAGAAGGCAAAACCGGTAACAATTAACCCCAGGATCAACGTAATGGCAGCTGCCATACTATACTGGTTCAATTCAAACGTCAGGTCAAATACCCATGAGATCAGGATGTCTGTACCGCCCGCATTCTGACCGCGGACAGGCGGACCACCTTCATTAAACAGGTAAATGATATTAAAGTTATTAAAGTTTCCTGCATACTGCATAATCAAAAGCGGTGCTGTTGCATACAGTACGTGAGGAAGTGTGATACTTTTGAATTTCTGCATACGGCTTGCCCCGTCAACATCTGCTGCTTCATACCAGTCTTTAGAAATACTCTGTAAAATCCCGGTGAATAAAGCGAAGACGAATGGGAATCCAAGCCATGTCTGTATCATAATTAACGCAATGCGTGTCCAGAATGGATCCTGTAACCACGGAATCGCCAGGTCAAACATTGCAAGAACGTCCGTATTTATTGCTCCGAAACGATCATTAAACATTGCTGCGAAAACGAGGATCGTAACGAAAGCCGGTACTGCCCATGGTAAAATTAGAATTGTCCGGATTAAACGCTTAAATTTAATACGTGGATCGTTAACAAGCAGTGCAAGGAATAATCCAAGTGCAATCTGAAGCGTTGTTGCGACTACTGTCCACACAACTGTCCAGGTAAATACGCTGATAAATGTGTCCTGCCAGATATTACTGTCTCCGGTTCCGCTGCCAAAGAACAGACGTCCGAAGTTTTCAAAACCGATCCAGCTCAGAAGATTTCTCGGCGGCTGGTTATACTGCGTGTAATCTGTAAACGCAAGTGCCACTGTGAATAAAAGTGGTAATACAACGATAAATACAAGCATGACAAGTCCTGGTGTGACAAAGAAATATGGGAATCCAGTGTCCCACACATTTTTTGCTGCCTGCCTGAAGGTTGGTGTCTTTTCTCCATCTCTTAGACGGATCGCATCTCTTTTAGCATCTTTCACATTCGCTATGTAAAGAGTGATGGCGAAAGCAATAAGAATTAATGAAACAAAGCCATAGATTAATAGAAATACTGAATGGTCTGTACCTGCAAGTGTACCCAGTGTCATAATGCCCCAGATACCATAGTTAATAAACTGTCCAAGCGTCAGGATGAAGGAAACTTCAAGGATAATGAATAAAGCACCCTTAACATATCTGCGGTTGTACAACTGACCTAAACCTGCAAGAAGTATAGATAAAATGACAGCTAATTTGGGGTTGTGGTTCTTTTTAGCTGTTGGATTAGCAGTTGACATGTCATCGCCTCCCGAATGAGCATTGCAGAGAGAAATTCTCTCTATAAAGTGAGTGGATAGAAGGAGGGAATCCTTCTATCCACCATCGTCATGAATATTATTGCTGTGCTGCTGCAATATTGTCTTTGATTTGCTGTACTGCTTCATCAAGTACAGGTTGTACTTCTTCACCTTGAGCGATGAATAGAAGTGCATTGTTGATTGGATCCCAAACCTGTTGCATTTCAGGAGCAGATGGCATTGGTGTTCCGTATTGAATCTGCTCAGCGAATGGAGCAATCAGTTCGTTAGATGTAACTGCTTCACTTTCAAGTGCTGCCTGGTTAGCTGGAAGCTCGCCGGCACCTTCAAAGTATGCTGTAGAATTTTCTTCATTTGTAAGGAATAGCGCAAGATCAGTTGCTGCATCCTTATTTTCAGAGAAATCAGAAACCATCCAAGATTTAACACCTACAAATGATGTTGCATTTGTTCCGTCAACTGTTGGAAGAATTGCAGTTCCAAGGCTGTCACCAAGTGCTTCTTCATATGCAGGAATATTCCAAGGACCTGTGATAGCAACGCCGACTTTACCGTCTGTGAATAGACCGTTCATGATATCAGGGTTGATTTCAACAGGGATATAACCATTTTCGTACCATGACTGGATCAGTTCTCCACCAGCTACAGCGCCTTCATTGTTAAGACCGATATCTTCAACGTCATAAGCGCCATTTTCATTTGCAAATACATAAGCGCCATTTGCACCGAAGAATGGGTAAGAGAAGTAGAAGTTAGCAGCTTCCATCAGGAAACCATACTGATCTGCTGAAGCATCAGTCTGCTCTTCAGCAATCGCCATTAACTCATCCATTGTTGCAGGTGCTTCTTCAACTAGATCTTTATTGTAGAAAGTTCCATAAGTTTCAACAACAAGTGGAGCTCCGTAAATTTCACCATCATACGTTACAGCATCAATTGCTGTTTCTGAGTAAGTACCTTCTGCTTCACCAAGATTAATTGGTGCTGCAAGTCCCTGAAGGACGATATTACCAATACGGTCATGCGGCTGGAAGAACAAGTCAGGACCGTTACCTGCAGGACCATCAAGGTTAAGAGCTTCAATTTGATCTAACATGTTCATTGGTGTTACATCAATTTCGATTCCAGTTTCTTCAGTGTACTTTTCAAAAAGTGTATCAAGTACTACTTTTTGATCTTCATTATCATTTACCCATACACTAAGTGTTTCTGGCTGATCTCCAGTTGTTTCTTCTGAATCTCCGCCCCCGCTGTCATCAGTAGAACCGCCAGACTCTTCACGATCCGGTGCACAAGCTGCAAGGACTCCAATTAATAGTAGTACCATTGCAAAAAACGATAGATACTTTTTCAACATTGACCCCTCCTAAAGGTGTTTTTCATTTGTCTGTACAACCGTTTGCACAACATGCAAAAAAATAAAAACTTAAACGCTTACATTATTCTGTGGAAACGATTGCACAACCTACTTTTATTATAATCAGAATTTAAAAGATTACAATACTTTTTTCGAAGTTTTTGCAAAATGTGACGAAAATATTTCGGAAGCCTCAGATTGACAAGCATATTCCTTTGGCATAATGTTGTAATCAATTCCACACTACAGGAGGCTCCAATCCAGATGAATAAAGCTGCTGTTTACCATCGCGCCGACCGCTCGATGGCCTATTCAATCAATTCAGATGAGATGCAAATCCGATTAAAAACTGCAAAAAATGATATTCACCAGGTAACACTTGTACACGGTGACCCCTACGACTGGACGAATGACCAGTGGAACTTCAGCCAGCTTGACATGAAGGCTGCCGGTACAGATGAGCTTCATGACTACTGGGAAATCAATATCTCCCCTCCATACCATCGTCTGAGATACGGTTTTGTTCTATCTAATAAGAAGAAAAGTGTCTTTTACGGGGAAAAGAACTTTCATCCTGCTCCACCGAAAGACATTGGAGAATATTTCTGTATGCCTTATATGAACCAGGCAGACCTGTTTCAGTCACCTGAATGGGTACATAACACAGTGTGGTATCAGATCTTTCCGGAGCGATTCGCTAACGGCGACCCTTCGGTTAATCCTCCTGCCACTATTCCATGGGGCAGTGAAGATCCTAAAAGAGACTCTTTTTTCGGAGGCGACCTGCAGGGAGTCATCGATCACCTTGACTACCTTGAAGACCTCGGGATTAACGGCATTTACTTTACTCCGTTATTCGAAGCTTCATCTAACCACAAATATGATACGATCGATTACTTTGAGATCGATCAGTATTTCGGAAATAAAGAAACCTTAAAGGAACTGATTTCTGAATGTAAAAAACGCGGCATTAAAGTGATGCTTGATGCTGTATTTAATCACAGCGGCTTCTTCTTCCCTCCATTCCAGGATGTACTTGAAAAGGGTGAAAACTCAAGATATAAAGACTGGTTTCATATTTGGGACTTTCCTGTTCAGACAAAACCCGAACCGAATTATGATACTTTTGCTTTTACTTATATGATGCCTAAGCTGAATACAGAACATCCTGAGGTAAAAAATTATCTACTTGAAGCTGCACGCTACTGGGCAAGAGAATTTGAAATTGACGGCTGGCGTCTTGATGTGGCAAATGAAGTGGATCAGGCTTTCTGGCGGGAGTTCAGACAGGAAGTGAAGAATATTAATCCGGACCTGTATATTCTTGGTGAAGTCTGGCACGACTCCATTCCGTGGCTGCAGGGTGATCAGTTCGATGCAGTCATGAACTACCCATTCACTAACAACGCACTCCAGCTAATCGCAAAACGCGATATTAACATTAAAACATTTATTGAAAATATGACTAAAGTGCAATTCATGTATCCTTCACCTGTCAATCAAGCAGCTTTCAATCTTGTCGGCAGTCATGACACACCGAGAATTCTGACAGAGTGCGGTCATGACCTTGTAAGAGTTAAGCAGGTCTTTACACTGCTATTAACTTACTATGGTACTCCATGTATTTATTATGGAGACGAGATCGGCTTAACCGGAGGACAAGACCCGGGCTGCAGAAAATGTATGGAATGGGATGAATCAAAACAGAATCAGGAATTATTATCTTTCACAAAAAAGCTGATCAAGCTGCGAAAAGATGAGCCTCTTCTTGCAAATGAAGGCGATCTGTCATTTTATGATTTGAGTGACCAAACGCTGATATTAAAAAGAGAGAATGAGAATTCAGCAGTGTTGATTCTGATCAACCTGTCTCATAAAAAAGACACTGTCAAAATACCTTATTCATTAAATAAACGGAAAACCATTGACTTAATGACTGAAGAAGCGCATAAATGGAAAAAGGGAAAAATTAAATTACGACCACAAGAAATAAAAATGATTAAAATTGGTTAACTACTCAGACTGAGGCCCAGCCGCCTCAGTCATTTATTATGTGAAATACCGGTTTGAAGGAAGGTTTTGCAGTGAAAAGCTCCAAAAAGAAATTAACTCTGTTCGCTTTGACATGGCCCATTTTTATAGAAATTTCTCTCCATATGCTCATGGGTAATGCTGATACGTTAATGCTCAGCCAGTATTCTGATGACAGTGTTGCAGCAGTTGGTATTTCCAATCAGATTCTCGCATTGATTATCGTGATGTTCGGATTTGTTGCAACTGGTACTTCTATTCTCGTTGCTCAGTATCTCGGCGCAGAAAAAAATAAAAGCGCCGCTGAAATTGCGGTTGTTTCAATTGCTGCCAACCTCGTCTTCAGTCTGATCCTCAGTGTACTGCTATTCATTTTTGACGACAACATTCTATTACTGATGGATCTGCCTCCTGAATTATTGCCAGAGGCGACGGTATATCTGCAAGTTGTCGGAGGATTATCTTTTATACAGGCAGTTATTATGACACTTGGCGCCGTGCTCAGAAGTTACAGCTTCACGAAAGACGCCATGTACGTCACGCTCGGCATGAACATCATTAACGTGGCAGGGAATTATATTGTGATCTTTGGTGCATTCGGGTTCCCTGTACTAGGCGTTGAAGGCGTTGCCTATTCCACTGTCATCAGCAGATTCATAGGATTAATTGTTTTATTTATTCTTTTGATTAAACGCATTGATGGCGGACTGCCTTTTATCTCTTTATTCAGACTGCCCGCCTCCCATTTGAAGAATCTGCTGAAAATCGGCATCCCTTCTGCCGGAGAACAGTTATCATACAATGCTTCTCAGCTGGTCATCACAGCTTTTATTGCATCACTCGGTACAGAGGCAATAACGACAAGGGTATACACATTGAATATCATGATGTTTATCTTTTTATTTGCGATCTCAATCGGCCAGGGTACTCAGATCCTGATCGGACATATGGTAGGTGCAGGAAAATATGAAGAGGCTTATAAAAGAGGGATTAAGAGTTTACGAATTGCCATTATGATTTCATTTGGGATGGCTCTGCTGTTCTCTATTTTCTCTGAAACACTGCTTGGTATCTTTACTGCAAATGAGGATATTTTATTTCTTGGCTCCATCCTGATTTATCTCACAATTATCCTCGAGCCCGGCAGAAGCTTTAACCTTGTTGTGATCAATTCTCTACGTGCCGCCGGAGATGTGAAATTTCCTGTTTATATCGGGATCTTATCGATGTGGGGCGTAGCCGTTTTGTTTGCTTACCTGCTGGGAATTGTATTTGGACTTGGGCTCATCGGTATATGGATCGCCTTTATACTGGATGAATGGCTCAGAGGAATTCTGATGCTCCGGAGATGGCGTTCTAAAGGATGGATTGAAAAAAAGTTTGCTCAGCCGTAAAACGTTTTCATTCAAGCTCTCACTCATGTGAGGGCTTTTTTCACGTCATAAAACCTAACATTAAAAACGTTTTTTCTAAAAAAACACTTGCAATTAACTAATATTCTGAATATTATTATAAACATAACAACTTTCATGTTATATTTCCTAACATATAATTCATGTCAGGTGATATGACATCAGAAACAAGGAGGATAAATATGAAAAAAATCGAAGCGATCGTCCGTCCTGAAGTATTTCAGACTTTACGGGAAAAGCTGGTTGATCTTGGCATTAACGGTTTGACAGTTTTTGAAGCTGCCGGATGCGGAAATCAAAAAGGCAAGAAAGGCGCTTTCAGAGGAACATCTTATGAACTTCCTCTTGTATCACGGATTAAAGTCGAAATGGTAACTGAAGAACACCGGACAGAAGAAATCGTAGACGCAATTATCGAAGCCTGTGGTACCGGTGAGGTTGGAGATGGCAAGATATTCATTTCACCTATTGAAGAGATTATCAGAATCAGAAGCGGTGAACGCGGAAGACAGGCAGTTCTTTAAAAATTCGGAGGTGTATGATCAATGAAGAAGAAGATTTTATCTATTACAGCTTTAGGCAGCCTGGTAACAACGAGTGCTTATGCAGCACCAGTAACAGCTGAAAGTGTACAATTTTCATTGGATACAATGTGGGTTATGATTGCAGCTATCTTAGTATTTTTTATGCATGCAGGGTTCGCGATGGTCGAATCAGGGTTTACGAGAGCTAAAAATACACTCAATATTCTATTAAAGAATATCCTGACGATCTCCATTGGTTCTGTTTTATACTTCCTTGTGGGGTACGGGATTATGTTCGGAAGCTCAAACGGTTTTTTCGGCACAACCGGCTTCGCTCTCTCAGGCGTTGAGGATGTAGGTTTCTTCCTATTCCAGGCTGTGTTTGCCGCAACTTGTGCGACCATTATCTCCGGTGCTGTTGCTGAACGGATGAAGCTCAGCAGCTATTTAATACTGACTGTATTGATGACTGGCGCGATCTATCCTGTTGTAGGCCACTGGGTCTGGGGAGGCGGCTGGATTTCAGAGCTTGGTTTCGTCGACTTTGCAGGTTCTACTGTTGTTCACTTAACAGGTGCTGTAGGTGCATTTGCAGCCGTTGCATTCCTTGGTGCACGTATCGGAAAGTATGAAGGTAAAAAAGTGAATGCTATTCCAGGACATAATATACCGATCGGCGCACTTGGTGTGTTTATCCTTTGGTTCGGATGGTTTGGTTTTAATGGCGGAAGTTCACTTGCAGCTGATCCGACACTTGTACCAGTTGTTATTTCAACAACACTTTTATCAGCTTCAGGCGGTGTCATTGCTTCTGCTCTTTATACGAAAATCAGATTCAAGCAGATTGATCCTTCTATTACATTGAACGGTGCACTCGGTGGTCTTGTCGGTATTACTGCAGGTACAGCGAACGTATCATTAATTGGCGCAGTCGTGATTGGTCTTGTTGCAGGTGTTATTCTTGTTGAAGGTATCCGCTTCATTGATGTGGTACTGAAGAAAGATGATCCGGTTGGTGCGATCGCAGTGCACGGAATCTGCGGGATCTGGGGAACGCTTGCTGTTGGTCTATTTGATACGGCAAACGGATTATTCTACGGAGGAGGTGCTTCACTCCTTGGCGTGCAAGCAATCGGCGTAGGAGCAGTTATTCTCTGGACAGGATTAGCAGTAAGCGCAGTTGTATTTATCCTGAAATCAGCAGGCGGTATCCGCGTTTCACGTGAAGAAGAGATCACAGGTCTTGATTACGCTGAACATGGTTCAAATGCATACGAGCTGAAAGAATCACTTGTCTCTTCAACAGCTACTGGAGGCGATACGCTGTCAGGCAGCCTTGTTGAGCGCCTGGATCAGCTTGGAAAGTCTGCAAAAAAGCAAAAAGTTTATAAGAAAACCGTATAAAATTTGGAGACATTACTAAAAAAAGCATCCGCTGACAGCGGATGCTTTTTTACTGGTAAGTTGATAATAACTTATCTTTTTCCTCAGCCGGCACATAATTTTTCTCTGAGAATACGTTATAATTATTCTTTCTGACCTGATTAAGAATGGCACGATATAAAACCGCTGCCCCTTTGACCGGCACCCGGCTCGAAGGCGGGTATAAGTGCAGCTTATTCATGGCCTCATCATAATATCCTTCAGCAAGTACAGCAAGCTCTTCCCACGTGTTGATAAAAGCCTGTCCCCCCTGCTTTTCAAACAGCAGAGATTCATCATAGCCGTGCCGCGACATTACTTCAGCCGGCAGGTACACCCGCTGCCTCTCCAGGTCTTCACCGACATCACGTAAAATATTCGTGATCTGCATGGCATAACCAAGCTTCACTGCACTCTCCCGCAATGCTTTCTCATTCTCAGGCGCAAGTACCGGCAAAAGCATAAGACCTACCGTACTTGCTACATGATATGAATAGTCGAGAACATCATCTGTTGTGTGATAGGTTCTGTGAGCAAGGTCCATCTTCTGCCCCTTCACCATATCCTTAAACGCCTGAACGTTCATATCATAACGGCTGAATACATCAGAAAGGGCAATCCATTTTGCATCATTCAACTTTTCACCTGACAGAAAACGATCAAAATCGCTTTCAAACTGTGACAGCTCCTTTTCCGGTGTATCACTTTCATCTACAATATCGTCTACTGTTCTGCAGAAACTATAAATCGCCCAGACTGCATTTCTATCTTTTGAAGGAAGCATTGAAAAAGCTCTGTAAAAAGTTTTCGAATGTATTTTAATAACCTTTTCACACTCTTTATAAGCTCTTGCCAATTCCATCTGCTGATCTCTCCCTTCTATTAAACTTTCTGTCCATTCCATCTGCTAACAGTTTTGCACCCTGCATGACAATCGGCACGCCGCCTCCAGGGTGAGTGGAAGCTCCTGTCGCAAACACATTCTCCAGCTCCGGATATGGCTGAAATTGCGGCCTGAATGGTCCTGATTGAAACAGTGCAGGTGCGATACCGAAACTGCCACCGGCATACAGTCCCTCCTGTTTCGCTTCTTCAGGCGTTCTGATATCTACCCATTCCATGCGGCTTTTAAGAGATTCAAATCCTGCCTTTTCCATCGAATCCAGTATCTGATCTGATAATGTATGTTTGACTGCATCCCAATCCTGATCGATCTCAGGCGGCACCGGCACCAGTACATACAGCACACTTTTACCTTCTGGAGCCAGACTCTGATCAATCAAAGAAGGATTAAACACGTAATAGGAAGGATCATCAGGAATTTTCTGTTCTTTAAAAATCTGATTCATTGTCTTCTCAAAATTTTCACTCAGATAAAACTGATGCATTTTTCTATCATTGTATTTTCCGTTAACACCGATATACATAAGCAGACATCCGGATGACGGCTGGTACTGTCTTCCCTGCTTCTGCACCAGACTTTCAGCAATAGGAAAATCACCATTTAAGACGACTGCGTCCGCTGGTTCATACTTACTATTATACAAGACACCTTCAGCTCTTCCAGCAGCAATTGTAATTTTCTCAACATTCGCTTCTTTTATGATCCGAATACCTACCCGGTCCATCTGCCTTTCAAGAATTTCTGCAAGTCCTGCATATCCCCCTTTAAGGTAGTAGATACCATGTTCATGTTCACTGTAGGATACCAGAGAATAAATCCCGGGCGTCTGAAAAGGATTGCCGCCAATATACAACGTTTGCAGCGCATAAGCTGTTTTCAGTCTGTCATCCTGAAAATATTGATGCAATTGCTTCGAAACAGACCTGAATGCTTTTAATTTTCTCAGTGAATTAATAACCGAAGGCTGAAGTGCATCCCAGCGCTTCAAAAATGACTGTTCGAGAAACTTCGGCTTTCCTTCAATGAATCTGTTCTCCATGTCATTTATAAATCGGCTGAACCCGGCTTCTTCGCCAGGGAATACTCTGCTGATCTCATTCATCTGTGCCTGTTTATCACGGTATTTTGTATAGACTGTGCCATCCTGATAATGAAGGTCATAAAGCGGGTCGCATGCGATCAGTTCGTACTCATCTTCATTCACACCAGCTTCGCTTAGTAGTGACTGCAGCATCTCGGGTAAAAGAACAATCGTCGGGCCTTTATCGATTTTGTAATCTCCGTGCTCGTGATAAGCCAGTCTGCCGCCAAGATTCTTTTCCTTCTCAAAAAGGGTTACGTCAAATCCCTTTTTCCTTAGCAAAAGACCAGACATCATACCCCCGACTCCACCGCCTATAATCGATACTCTCATCCTGCTTCACCGCTTTCTATGCGATTTCGCTTTTCATTCATCAGAAGATTTGAGGTAATGCGTGCTGACTCGAGTATCGTAGGCAGCCCGCTTCCCGGGTGGGTTCCGCCTCCGACTAACCATGTTCGTCCAAGCTCCTCGAACTTATTATGCGGACGCAGTGCCATCATCTGACTCAACTGATGCCCCATACTGAATGTAGCTCCCTTGAATACATTGAAATCGATCTCCCAATGCTTCGGACTGATGATCCGCTCCACTTCAATATGATTGCGCAAATCTTTAAAACCTGTCTTTGCTTCGATTGAATCCAGTACGAGGTTTCTGAATGTCTCTTCCTGTTCATCCCAGTCAAGGCCGCTCAGATTGTTGGGTACTGGGGCAAGGATATAGAGTGCAGATTTATTATCCGGTGCAAGTGTCGGGTCAGTAACGGATGCATTTTGAATATAAATGGAGGGATCTTCAGATAACAGCTGAGTCTGCATAATTTCTTCCACGTTCTTCTTATAGTCTTCAGCAAAAGAAATTGTATGGTGAGGCAGGTCGTATACTTTATCAATCCCAAGATAAATCATGAAAGTTGAACAGGAATATTTCTTTTGACTCAGTTTTTTCTCACTGAACTTTTTCAAGTGATTTCCTTCAACCAGGTTTGTCATCACGTGCGATACATCCCCATTGATCACCACTTCATCCGCTATGATCTGTCTGCCCGACTCCAGCTCAAATCCGGTTACTTCTTTTCTGTTGTTAATATGGAGTTTTTTCACACCGTCACCCAGATGAATCTCAGCGCCAAGTTCTTCAGCAGCTTTCGCCATCGCTTTTGAAAGCTGATTCACACCGCCTTTTGGATGGAAGATTCCATATTCATGTTCCATAAAAGAAAGGATTGAAAAAGCGCCGGGACATTCCCATGGAGACATGCCCAGATATTTAGCCTGAAATGTAAACCCGAGTTTCAGTTCTTCATGAGTGAAATACTGACTTAACACATCGTACAGACTCTTTCCGAGTGACAGTTCAGGCAATGCTTTCAGTACTCTTAATGAAAGATAATCTGTATAACGGTCTATTTTGTTTTGCAGAATCGGACGCAGCGCATCCATTTTCTTTCTCGTATCATTCATGAAGCGATCATACCCTGCTTCATCACCGGGAAAATAACGCTGTATCTGCGCTTTCATTTTTTCCGGATCCCGATACATTTTTACCTGCTTATCTTTGAAAACCAGCTCATACATCATCGGAAGTTCAATCATATCAACGTAATCGTGAAGGTTCTTTCCGCTTTCCTGAAAAATCTCTTCAGCAATCTCAGGCATACTCAGAAAAGTAGGACCTACATCAAACGTAAAACCATCCATCGTAAAAGAACTGTTTCTCCCTCCTACAAACGAATGTTTTTCATATACATCTACTTTAAACCCTTTAGCAGAAAGCAGCATTGCTGCTGCGAGCCCACCTGGTCCTGCGCCAATAATTGCAATTGAACGGGTCATAAAAACAGCCTCCATCCCTATAACTTTCTAATTATACATTCATTGTTCAAATATTATACAGATAGTTGATGTTTTAAGTATACACAGGTGTCGGTTTGAACTCAATTTTGAATATGGTGGTTAATCTATACAGAAAAAAGCCGCTGTATAAGCGACTTTTAACGTAGGAAATCGAAGCCGATCGGCAGACTGAACCCGAAGTACAGTGTAGCCAGCAGCACGATTACAAATAGTATCCACATTACTTTTACTGATTTTTGCTTTTTCGTACGGACAAGGATCATCTCCATGAATCCGATTACGAGTATTCCCAGCAGGAATTTCACGCCGTATAGTGCAGCATCAATTGACGAGAACTGGAAAAATAACCAGCCGCCTGTAAAGATGATAAGCACATACATCAGACGTAGAATCATATGTACGATCTTAGCACCTTTTGCGTTCGCTCCTTTCATTAACGCAAGCGCAATGAAGAACAGAACGATTCCAAGTACCCATGTTGTAATGTGTAAGTGTGTATTGTCTAACATTCCCTAACCTCCTGAACCAAAATACCGAACTATCTATATGCTACCATATTCCCTTATCATGTCACCTGAAAACATTGACGGAGTCATGAATTTTGCTTAAAACAACCGCTTTTGATTTTTGCATCAGGGGGTGCTTGTAACCGCTGGCCCCTTCCGTGCAGTGCTGCGCTTTCCTGCCCCCGAATGGTGAGCCTCCGACCTCCACTTCAAGGACCAGCTGAGTTTACTTTATGACTTTGAATTTCTATTAAAAGCGCATATTCAAAGTATAAAATTCTACTCTGAATATGCGCTCTCTTCATTACACATGATCTGTTATTAACTTAAATCATTCACCAATTTCATTTGTCAGTGTGCCGATTCCCTGGACGGAGACTTTGATCTGGTCACCTTTTTTGAGGAATTTAGGCGGGTTGAAGCCTTTTCCGACGCCCGCTGGTGTGCCGGTTGCGATTACATCTCCCGGTTCTAGCGTCATTCCTTTTGACAGTGTTGAGATGATCTTTTCAATTGAAAAAATCATATCTGATGTGTTTCCATCCTGTCTGATCTCGTCATTTACTTTTGTCACGATACTCAGTTTGTGTGGATGCGGAATTTCATCTTTTGATACCAGGAACGGCCCCATTGGACAAGTTTCATCAAGGCTTTTACCGATGAAAAATTGTTTGTGTCTGCTCTGAAGATCTCTTGCTGTGATATCGTTAACGATTGTATATCCGAAGACATAATCAATTGCCTGTTTTTCAGGAATATTTTTGCCTCTTTTACCAATGACAATTGCGAGTTCCCCTTCATAGTCCAGCTGGTCTGTCAGTTCTTCGTATGACGGGATCAGTGCGTTATCTCCCGTAATAGAAGTTGATGCTTTTGTAAATACAACCAGCTCATCAGGGATATCTTTTTCTGAACCCATCTCAAGGACGTGGTCACGGTAGTTCTTTCCAATGCACATTACATTTTTAGGAGTGCAGGGTACCGGCGCTTCCCATACCAGATCATCAAATTTTACTTTGTAGCGTGAAACGTGATCACTTTCTTCAGCTGCACGAATACACTTTCTGACTGTCTCCTGTAATTCCATTCCGCTTTGAATACCTTCAAGCAGTGTTGCAGGTACTTGTTCATTTGGAATCAGCTCTTTATGGATCCGGACAATATTCCATGCTGCTTCCTCTCGCTTTACTTTGACACCGTAAAGTAGTTTGTCTTCAAAACGGAAAGATAGAAATTTCATTGAATGTACACTCCTTAAAATCTGAATTGTCCTTCTATTATACATTTTTTCTGCTAATCTGACAGTTTTATTTTCTGGAATACGACAGTTTTCTCCATAATTTCTCCATTGGACCCTGGCTGAATTTGGACAGCCACAGCTCCGAGAAGATCACCTGCATAAAAAATATACCAAGTGCAATCAGTGTACCTGTTGAGAGCGTGACCTCCCCGTAGAGACCAAACCCGTAATTGTAAAAAATAATCGTGCCTATAACAGATTGTAAGAGATAGTTTGTCAATGCCATTCTTCCTGTTTTCGCCAGCGGCTGAAGCAGCTTAGCTGTAACAGGTGCCGTCATGATAAGCAGCAGCAATGTCATATAGCTCATTGCAACAAGCGGCCCTCCAACGTAATCCTGGGTAAAGACAAAAGCAAGGTTCTGTTCCCCCCAGTAAGGAGACGTTTTCACTGCAATTCCTGCTCCTAAAAACAGGAGAGTACATATGCCAAGCAGCATTTTTTTCTCCTTCGCTTTTTGGAACAACTGGACTTTAGCAGCCCCTGCTCCAATCATCATTAACGGAAGAATCACGATGATAATGGATACAAATGCAGAGGGATCATTGGCATACTGCCAGTCCTCAAGGCGCTGACTGAAGATCTGTCCAAAAGAGCCGCTGCCATAATTCGCCACAGATGACTCGATATCCTGTACTGAGCTGAAATAAGTAACAGTTGTAGGATCAACCATTGCTGCAAAGAACATAATACCTGCAAGCAGTGTCTGTGGCAGGAAGTAGATGATAAAGCCGAGTGTCAGCAGCATTTTCCCACTCATTTTCAGCATCCAGATCAGAATAAAGCCGGTAACTGCATAAGTAATCAAAATGTCTCCTGACCAGATTAAAAATGCATGCACCATTCCAATTGCAAGCAGTACACCAAGCCTGCGCACAGCAAACGATGAAAAGCGCGTATTCTTCTGCTGTGCCCTGACAAATTGTAATGCAAGCCCTGCACCAAACATCATTGCAAAGATCGGGTAAAAGCTCGCCTGCACAAATACATCAATCCACCAGTAGGCCTGTCTATTCAGTGAATCCCCCCACCACGCATACGGATCGTAGTAATACACTGGGGAATGAAATGCAATCATATTAACAATAAAAATGCCAAGCAGAGAAAACCCGCGAATGACATCAAGGTTTTGAATTCTCTGCTGTGAATCAATTGGCTGTAAACTCAATACATATCCCTCCGACTGGCTGGGCCAGTTTATTCTATTTTTATTGTCAGGTCTGCGTTAAAGAAATACAAATAAACTTCATCAATATGTCGATTCAGACTTTTCTCCAGTGCTTTCTTATAAAGAGACAGCTGAAGCCTGTAACGTTCTGACAATTTTTCTTTTACCTGTGGATCTGCTCGGTCCACATAGTCTGTCTTATAATCGAGCAATACCAGCCCGCCCTCATCCTCAAACAGACAGTCTGCGATCCCCTGAATCAGCACAGGATCATCTACATTTAACTGAATGCCTGCTTCCTGAGGCGTGGCAGCATAGGTAAACGGGACTTCCCTGCTTACCTGATCTGATTCAATCATTCGTCTGCCGAGATCCGACTGGAAAAACGCAGTCACATCATTGGTTCTGACGGTTTCAGCCTGCTCTGCAGTCAGAATTTCTTTTAGTTCGAGCTCAGCTAACAATGACTGAATCTCCTGTTCATCCGGTACTTTTTTAAGCGGTACCTGCTGCATAACTGTATGCATAACCGTACCTTTTTCAGCCGCTGTCATTTTCTCCTGTTTCAGAAATGAAGGACGTTCATATAGTTTTTTAGCAGGCTTAACAATGGAATCCGCACCGGTTTCATCAAATGTTTCGTGCTGCCTTTTAATAGAGGAAACGGATTGTTTTGATTTAATCATTGCTGATTGTTCATAGGGATATTGCCATTTCAGCCGTGTCATAATATCTTCGTATTCATCACTTTGTCCAGGAACAGGTTCATGTTTTTGAACATGATTCAGCCACTCCGCAGCCACTTCTTCTTTTTTCTGTTCCCGATTGAAAAGCTGCTTATGAAGCATCTGCATCTTCCATACAGATGGATCCTTCAGCACACTTGAAGGAACAGCATGAATGCCGTCCTGATGACGGCTGAGTGATGGTCCTACCCAGTCGGCGTATGACTTTGCACCTTTTCTAGTGTAATCGGGGAGCAGCCACGTGTTGTCAGAACCCGAAAGTGACCATTTTTCTTTGGATTTTTCTGCATCAGGAACTGTAGCAATCAGAATTAACTCTTCTTTTGCCCGGGTCATTGCAACATACAGCACACGCATTTCCTCAGCCAGATTTTCAAGACGCTTTTTTTCCTTGAATGCCATCTGCGGAAGCGTTACACTGCTGATCCGGTTTTCGATATCAACATACGACAGTGCAAGACCGAAATCTTTATCAAGCAAATAACTGCCTCTCAGATCCATTTCATTGAACTGCCTTGCCATTCCTGAAATAAAGACAACCGGAAACTCAAGCCCTTTACTCTTATGGATTGTCATCAGACGAACGACATCTTCCTGCTCACTGAGCGCTCTTGCTGCTCCGAGGTCATCCCCGCGGTCTCTCATGCGTTCTACAAATCTTAAGAATCTGAAGAGACCTCTGAAAGAAGTGGATTCATATTGCCGCGCCCGGTCATACAGCGCCCGCAGGTTCGCCTGACGCTGCTTGCCGCCCGGGAGCCCGCCAACAAAATCATAAAATTGTGTATCCCGGAACAGCTGCCAGACAAGCTCTGATACAGCACCTGTTCGCGCCTGTGCCCGCCAGTTTCTAAGAGAAATTAAAAACCATGAACATTTTTCTTTTAGTGCACTATCAGGATCACCTGATGACATATAAGTCTGGAGTGCTTCATAGAAAGTACCTTTCGAATCAGCTTTTCTAATCATTGCAAGCTCTTCTTCTGTACATCTGACAATTGGAGACCTCAGCACCGAAGCAAGCGGAATATCCTGAATCGGATTGTCGATCACTTTTAAAAGTGAAACCATAATCGCCACTTCTGTTGCATCAAAGTAGCCACTTGAAAGATCCGCATAAAGCGGAATTCCCGCCTGTCTGAATTCATCCATGATGTCAAGTGTCCACGTCATAGACCGCGTGAGAATGACTATGTCCCTGTATTCGAGCGGTCTGTACAGCTTCTTCTTCACATCATAGATCTGCCTGCTGTCATCAATCATACTGCGGATTTCGCTGATCATATAACGGGCTTCAAGCGTTGAGCGCTCAAGCTCTCTTTCATCCATCACTTCCTCAGGCATTTCTTCTTCCGGCGCACCTTCATCAGCCTGATCAATCACTGTAAATCTGACCGGTACTGTAAGATCTGTCGGATAAGGGGCACCTGGGATTAATTCAGCGTCCTGGTCATAATCAATTTCCCCGACCATTTCGCCCATGATCTGACGGAAAATAAAGTTTACACCGTCAAGGACTTCGGGACGGCTTCTGAAGTTTTTGGCCAGATCAATTTTCTGTCCGCTTCCCGGCTGCTGGAATGTCCTGTATTTTCCGAGAAACAGATTTGGTTCAGCAAGTCTGAAACGGTAAATGGATTGTTTTACATCTCCAACCATGAACAGATTACCGTCTTTTTCACCGCCTGACTTCACCAGCTGCAAAATCGTTTCCTGTACCATATTCGTATCCTGATATTCATCTACAAGAACTTCTTTAAACTTATTTTTATAATGATAAGCTGCCTGTGAAGGTTCGCCGGTTTCAGGGTCACGCAGGATCTCGAGGCAGAAGTGTTCAAGATCGTTAAAGTCAACGAGTCCTCTTTCTTCTTTAGCCGCTTTAAATGCTTTTTCAAACGTTCTGACCAGCGCTGCCAGTGTGGATAGTCTGCCGGTCATCCGGTTCATATCCCCGAGCAGATCCTCAGGCTTCTTGACAAAAAAGTTATCCTTTAAATCATTGATCATTTTCTTTGCCTGATCGCGCCATTTTTTCGCCTGTTCGACTAATGCTTCATCAAATTCATCGCCCTTGCAAGGCTTCAGTCTCCCCATTGAAAAAGCTGATACTGCTGCTTCTGTTTCTTCCCAGCCTGCAGCATCGCGGATTTCATTTAACTGCCTGATATCATCCTCAAAGTTAACTGCTCTCGGGTGTGGTCCACCTGGCTTTCTGGCAGCTTCAAGAGCGAGATTGATCAGTTCAATTGCGCCTTCTGCTTCAAGCTGAACGTGAAACAGCACATATCCTGCAAGCGGATGATCATCAATCTGAATACCGTCCGTCTCATGCAGTGTGATGATTCCATCCAGCCAGTTATCCGGGTCTGCATGTGAACGTGAAAACGTATGAAGTTTCCTGATCATCTGATGAAGGGCATCATCACTTCTGTCATTTGTAACAGCTTCCACAAGTTCTGCGAATGAATCGTTATCCGGAATGCCATACTCCTTCTCAAGGATCTCTTCGATGACTTCATCCTTCAGGAGTTCCGCTTCTGTATCATCTGCGATTCTGAAGCCCGGGTCGATATCAATCAGATAATAATACTGCCTGATCACTTCAAGACAGAATGAGTGCAGCGTTGAAATGGAGGCTTTGTTAATGAGAGTCAGCTGTTTTCTTAAATGTCTGGACTCAGGATTCTCAATCAATGCCTTTTCAAGTGCCTCTCCCACACGATGCTTCATCTCTGCAGCTGAAGCGTTCGTAAATGTTACAACAAGCAGTTCATCTATATCAGTCGGCTGATCTGTATCAAGCACTTTTTGAATCAGCCGCTCTACTAAAACGGCTGTTTTTCCTGACCCGGCCGCTGCTGCAACGAGAATATCACTGCCTTTTTCAAATATGGCACGCCACTGTTCATCGGTCCAAGTGACGTTTTGAGGTTTTACCGGAATCATTGGTGATCCCCCTTCATTCCCTGAAACAAATCTTCAGCTTTTTTTGGTCTGAGTGAACGATATTGATTCTGCTCAAGTGCAGGATCAAACTGACAGACTGACCGGTACGAACAGAACTGACAAGGCGTCCGTTTCTTATATTCATAAGGATCAATTGATACGTCCCCTGCCTTGATTCTGTCTCCTGCAGTTTTGAACATAGATCGGGTATGTGATCTCATATCATTAAACTGATCTCTGCTGGCTGTTTTTGAGTTCGACCTGAGCGTACCGTCTTTTTTGAGGCCTGCTGAAATAATGGATGAATTCCCTTCTTCAAGCGTCATATCCATCAGTTTCACTACCTCTTCATCACCAAGCACAAGACCTTTCATTTTATACTTTTTCAGATATTCATCCTGCATCTCCTGCATACTCATTGTTTTCTTTGTTTTCACAACCGGATTGTGAAGATGGAAATAGAGTACGCCTGCCGGTTCAGCCTCAGTGTGTACGAGTCTTGCTGCATTCGTCAGCGCAACATCAAGGTATGTCATCATCTGCAGTGAAAGCCCGTAATACATCTCTGTAAAATCAAGGTCTCTTACACTTGACTTGTAATCTATAACTCTTAAATATACTTTCCCTTCGCTTCTGGCATGGTCTACACGGTCAATTCTTCCCTGCAGTGACATCGTGTCACCGTCACTTAACTGAATACTGTGCGGCGGAAGTTCCTGACCAGGACCAAATCCGAGCTCCACTCTGAGCGGTTCAAAATTTCCTGCTCTGGCATGTTCGCTTAGAATGAATGATGCCCGGCTGATGACCGTTTGCAGTTTCTTTGCAATATAGCGGTATTTATTCGAACTGTTCAAAATATCATACTGTAGCTGCGGTCCGATATGACTGACTGCCTGATTTGCAAGCTCCGTACACTGGCGCTGGGACAGGCTTTTCCAGCTGATGCCTTTTTGCAGCAGTTCTTCGGATATCCATTTAAGCGCAGCATGGAATAGCTCTCCAATATTCGGCGCATCGAGTTTGAAAATACTTCTTTCCTTCAGACGAAGCCCGTGGCTTGAAAAATGCTGAAACGCACAGCTGTTCATTCTTTCAATTCTTGACACGCTGGCCATCATTGAACTGCCATACAGATCTTCAGCAGTACCTCTTGATAACGGCGCTGCTGTATTGCCATAAAATAAACCGGACAGAATCCGTTTACTCTCCTGCTTCCACAGCGGATCAGTTACATAAAAGTTATAAACGTCGCGCCAGATATCTGCGACCGGATAGTCCTTTCTCAGCTGCTGGAGCTGGGAAGTCATGAATGATGCCGTCGGAAGCGGATGGCATATATAGTCAAGCTGCTGTTCTGCCGGAACTTCCACCGGATCATTTACGGCAAGCATTCTTTTATGCTCAGGCAGCATGCCAGTCACTTTTTTAATATAAGGTGAGACAATCAGCGACTTGCCTTCTTCATCTGCCAGAGGATAAGAGATATAAAGCTTTTCTGAAGGAGAGGTAAATGCTCTGTAAGCTGTAAAATCCTCATCCTGAAGCTTTTCACGCGACCCTGGTGCAAGCTTTAACCCAGCGCGCTCCATAAAAATCCTGTCCTCTTCAGCTAAAATTCCGTCATCCTGCATCCGGGCGGGCATGACACCATCATTGACACCGATCACAAATGACGCGCAGACTGCAGGAAGCCTCGAAAGTTCCAGGTCTGCAATAATCACCTGGTCAATGGCAGGAGGAACAAGAGAGAATTCAAGTGTCTCCATACCGGCGTCCAGGATCTCACTGAACTCCTGCAGCGTCATACGGTCTTCCCCCGTGATTTCAACAAACTGATCGAGCAGTTCCACTACTGCGTCCCACGCTTGATCATGCTCTCTTGCAGCTTCCACATCACCTTTTTCTTCAGCTGCATGTGAGATCTGTTCAAGCTTAAGCGGGATATCAAGCTCTTCAAGCAGCAGAAATACTGCTTCACAATAAGCATGAACAGTATCTGCTTTTTTCAGCCTCTCTTCAAAGGTGTTCATTGGTGCTGTAATCATTACTCTTGATTCATTCAAATCATCCTGAATCATTTTTTCTTCATCATTTTGAGGCTGGTGAACAAAATCGAGCCCTCTGAACTGTTTATAATAAAACTCTTTTTGCCAGCGGTAACCGTGAATTCCCTGTGCAAGCACATAATTTTCGAGCCTGTCCATATTTCCCCTGAGCACTTCATAGTCAGCCTCAGCAGGGAAAAACAGTTCCGTTTTTACCGCTCTGAAAACTGCCTCATAACGCCATTTTTTCGTAACTACTTCAAGTGCTGACCGGATAAATTCAATCAGCGGGTGATTAAGCATGGTTCTTTTCTTATCTATAAAATATGGAATATCGTAATCTTTGAAAACCGGCTCAATGATTTCATGATACGCTTCCCCGTTCCTGCTAAGTACGGCAATATCTTTATAGCGGTACCCTTCATTTCTTGCAAGTCTTCTGATCTCCCTTGCGATTGCTTCAGCTTCTGCTCTTCTACCCGCTGCTTCAATCACCGTCAGATCAGCGGGTTCACTGTACACTGCTCCATAAGTTTCAAACGAACGCTCTAAAAATGACAAACCTCTGCCTTTATATTTTTTATTTTCTCCAAATGTGATGACTTCTGCCTTTTCACCAGTATCAGCAGCGATGCCTTTCAGCTGGCTGACAGTATCTGAAGTCTGACGGAAAAGTAAAGGGTCCGTTGAAGACAGATCTGCCGTCACTGCAGCTGTGACCTGTTTTGCAGACTTCAGCAGCTTTTCAATGACGAGATATTCCTGAGGAGTAAAGCTGTGAAAACCGTCGAGATAAATGTCTGCTTGACTGATCAGATCTGAGTCACTTATTTTTTCAGCCAGCAGTCTCAGGTAATCTTCTGAATCTATGTATTTATCTTCCAGGCGCTCATCAAACCCTGAATAGATCCGTTCAATGTCTTTCAGCTTATCTACTAAAGCTTTTGGCGCTGTACCGCTGATTTCTGCTGTTTTTTCAAGCAGGTCTTCAGGGTTCACACAATATCTTCTGAACTCTGTGAGCATTTTTTCTACGTGACTGACAAACCCATGCTTGCCTGCTGCCCGGCCAAACATCACCATCTGATCTTTTTGTTCACTGATCAGTTTTCTGACTAGCATACTCGCACCCGTATGATTAATATGTATGCGCGTGGCGCCTCCTGTTTCCTGAAGAATTCTCCAGGCAAGTCGTGTAAAGCTCAGCACCTGCACCCGTACCATTCCGCCGGTTTCAAGAGCGAGGCGGTATTCCGACTGGAAGGTCATCTGTTCAGGTACAATTAACAGAATGGGATCACCTGACGGGTTATTTTTTACTTTCGCAGTGATTTCCTGCATAATTTGATCTGTTTTTCCGGTTCCTGAACGTCCTGTCTTAATGATAAGCGGCATGACTTCAGCCTCCTTTGTCATCTGCATATAGCTATTATCTTACACTTCTCCCTCAATGAAAAGTGACGGGGAAATGAAAAGAGCCATCCTGATGGATAGCTCAATCCTGTATAAAACTTTAGCTTATACTCTTTTATTCATAAAACCTGATATCAAGTTCATCTAACGGCCAGTATCTCAGGTTGACTTTGCCAACGACTGAGTCCTGATCAATAAAGCCGAAGATCCGGCTGTCGAGACTTTGCTCACGATTGTCTCCAAGTACAAACAGGTGACCTTCAGGAACTTCTGTTTCTCCAGTAAGCTCTTCAAGCGTAAAGTCACCTGTCAGACGCTTACCCTCTTCTTTAAATTCCTCAAGATAAGGTTCTTCATAATACTCTCCGTTGATATAAAGCTTGTCGTCTTCATAAGCGACTTCATCACCCGGAAGGCCGATGACTCTTTTCACGTAGTCTTCTGATTCGTTTGCATGAAAGACGATGACATCAAACCGGTCAAAGTCTCCAATCTGATAGCCGATTTTGTTAATCACAAGCTTATTTCCATCCTGCAGTGTCGGCTGCATCGATACACCTTCCACTACATAATTAGAAAAAAGGAAAATGCGGACTACCAGTACGATCACAACGCCTACTGCTAATGCTTTGAGCCATTCGAAGCCTTCTTTTTTCCACGATTCCATCTATTCTCCAACCTTTCATTCCCGGCAGACTTTCTATGACGCTCGTGCATCAATATGTCACGTTCCATTTTTTTATTAATCATTTTTTCCACTCTCTTACCAACAATCCACAGTACAACGATTACCCCAAGTACGATGGCTGTTTTTACAGGCTCCCGGATAAGTGAGACGATATCCGCACCGATAAATGAGATCGTTGAGATCATCACAAGTTTACCCGTTACTACAGCAAGCATATATTGTATGACGCTGATTCGTGACAGCCCTGCTACAACATTGACTATTGCTGATGGTGTAAATGGGAAACACAGCAGCAGAAACAGCGGACCGAATCCGTGGCGCTCCACCCATGTAGTCAGCTTTCTGACCTGTTTTTGATTACTCAGAAAATAAAACAGTCGTAAATGTCCGAAACGTCTGATCAGCCAGAAGACCATCAGCGCACCTACTGAAGCCCCTGCCCATGAGAGCAGTATGCCAAAAAGAACACCGTAAGCATTCGCATTCGCTACAACGAAAGCGACGAGCGGCAGAAAAGGCAGAAAAGCTTCAAAAACCGGCAACAGGAATCCGAGCAGCGGTCCGAATGCACGGTACTCTGCTATTAATTCGCGAAGATTTTCAAGTGTAAACCATGCTTCTAGAGTTTCCAACGTCATTCAAACGCTCCTCTGATCTATAGACTGGCGGCTATTTTTTATCAGTATAGCATAATACGGAAAATACCGCCTATGATGGCTACATTTTTCCCTTATTTCAGTTTGAACAAACTATGGCGATAGAAAATAAAAAACGAAACAGATGTGGATGCCACTGAAAAAGCCTCTAAAAAGGGGCCGGTTCATTTACGCTCCAGGCGTAGGCTTTCCGGACGGCGGCCGCTAATCGTCCCGGAGTCCACGCCTTCCGCTACAATGAACCTAGTTTTTCAATAAAAATTTTACAATTAAAAGGAAGATGGCGCTTGAGATTAAGAGCGCCATCTTCCTTTTATATAGAATTCTTTTGAAAATATACGAGTTTTAAGGCCCTTCAGAGGTGTTCCAGTTTTTAATCGTGCGCTACGCTGCGCTAAGATTCCAATCATAAATCTCATAAAAATATATGACTATACTACGATATAGTATCAATTGTTCTTCACTTAGATATATTCATTCATCCATCCTGTCAGGTGGTTCAGTCTTTCGAGTCTGAGTTCAGGTTTTCCGGTTCTTGACAGGTTGTGGTCGGATTCCGGGAATCTGACAAGGCGTGTCTTTTTCTCTTTTCGCTTAAGGGCAATATAAAGCTGTTCCGCCTGTTCGATCGGACAGCGGTAATCATTTTCGCTGTGCAGGATTAACAGTGGCGTTTTAATCTGATCAGCATAAGCGAGCGGTGAATGCTTCCATAGTGTATCAATATCACCAAGGTCCGCCTGGATCTGCCATTCACTGAAGTAGTAACCAATATCACTGACACCGTAGAAGCTGATCCAGTTACTGATGCAGCGCTGCGTGACGGCTGCTTTAAAGCGGTCAGTATGGCCTGTGATCCAATTGGTCATGAAGCCGCCGTAGCTTCCGCCAGTCACACCAAGGCGGTCGCGGTCGATGAAGTCAAACTGCTCAAGCGCCCCATCTACTGCTGCCATCAGGTCGCGGTAATCTCCGCCACCATAATCTCCTCTTACAGCATTTACGAACTCCTGGCCGTAGCCGTGGCTGCCGCGCGGGTTAGTATATAAAACTGCATTGCCCTGAGATGCCAACAGCTGCATTTCATGGAAGAAAGTATTGGCATACATAGCGTGAGGTCCACCGTGGATATTTAAGATCATTGGTGCTTTTTCACCTTCAGTATATCCGGCAGGCTTCATAAACCAGCCGTGGACAGTATAACCATCTGTACTTTCATACGATACAGACTCCGGTGCAACAATTTCAACTTCTTCAAGCAGGCCGCTGTTCACGTTTGTTACCTGCTCTGCTTTACCTGTTGTTACATGAATCAGATGCAGATCTCCCGGATTCTCAGTTGTACTGATTGCAGCTGCAATTTTTTGTGAATCCCCGTGGACATCAAAGCCATACACATGATGGTTTCCTTCATATGCCGGGTACACTTCACCTTCAGTTGAAGCATAATACAGGTTGACATTCCCCTGATCAGTGATGACGAAGTAAAGGCTCTGATTATCAGCCCATACAGCTCCCTGAACACCAGCGCCCTGTTGAATATCACCAATGGCATAATCCCCGACCGGTGCATCAATGCCTTCAGTCAGGCATTCTGCAACACCCGATGTCTGATTCCTGATCCAGAGTTCACTGTGTGTCGCATTTTCATATGTTCTGCCTGAAGCTGTAAAAGCAAGCTGATCGCCTTCAGGTGACCATGCAGCAAATCCGACGTATCCTTCAGCAGTCTGAATATGCTCTCTGCTCCCGTCTGCAAGGTTGTAGAGATACAGTTCATTATTAAATGAAAAGTCCTTATCCTCTGCATCTGCGTCTGTTGTAAAGGCAAGCTGGCTGCCATCAGGTGACCACGCAAGTAATGAGTAGCTGTCCTCACCTTTTGTCAGCTGATTCAGCTCCTCCGTTTTTAGATCAATGATGGCAATCTGCTGTTTTTTATCGTCAAGCAGACCTGCTCCATCTGCTTTGTATTTCATTGAATCTGTCACAAATGGCTTCAGCTTTTCCTTTTCTTCTTTCTTATCTTCATTCTTTTCTGTAAGAGAGTCTGTCGGCTCAAGAGATACATGAAAAGCAAGCTTGCCGCTGCACGGTGACCAGACCGGGTTACCTGCCCCATTTTCTGTCTCTGTTACCTGCTTCGCCTCCCCGCCTTTTACCGGCAGTACGTATACCTGGTTTTTTCCTGAGCGGTTGGATACGAACGCAACCTTTTTGCCGTCCGGTGACCATCTTGGGGAAGATACTCTGTGATCTCCATATGTCCACTGCTGTAATTCTTCACTTTCCTGATTGTATAAAAACAGGTTTGATGCATATGTATGTTCTTCACTAATATGTGTTTTGACGAATATAACGTTCTCTCCGTCCGGTGACCAGCGCGGATCGGTCAGTGATTCGATTTTATACAGGTCTTCCGCTGTAATATGGCGCTTTTGTGTCATGAAATCTCCTCCGGTGTACCAAATATTTCGGTTATCGAGATAAACCGCTTGTTCTATTATCAGATTAATTTGTGAATAATGCAAATATATTTCAGTTGTAACTTTTTAAAATCTGTGTACAATAATATAGAACACACGTTCGTTTTAGAGGAGGAGATTTCAATGACAAAGATTCCGCCTGAGGATCGGGACCGGCTTGAGAATGCTTTTTATCTGCCAATGGTACTGAAGGTTCTTGAACGCGATCAGATTGTGATTGAAAAGAGTGGTGTAAAACTCCCCAGACCTTATATTGAACTGATAGAAGAAACCATGATTGCCGTGCAGCGGGAACTCGCTGTTGTGAAGAAGTATATGAAAGATCACGGCATGAAGGTCATCAAACTGAAATCTGATGAAGCTTTTACACTATATCTGTTTGTCTATAAAGGCTACGAGGAGCAGCACAACTATTTCAATCCGCGGCTCAGAAATCACGTCGAGAACCTTTTAAGGTATTATCTGATTGGACGGTTAAAGTCAATGTCCCCGCCGTCATCGGGCTTGATACGGTCCTGAGGGTCTGCATTTTCAATTCTTTCGAGATACTCTGCAAACCCAAAGCGTTTATGCTGCAGTTTCGTTTTATAGGTGTCCTCGGATTTTTCACGTATACCGTTAATATTCTGATGCAGTTTCAGAGATAACACTGAAGCTTTCAGATACTGCAGGTGTGTTGCTCTTCTCGAGATTGGCAGTGTAAGTGTCAGATCGCCTGAGAGCGTAATCGTTGTCTCATTACTGAGGTCGTCATTTTTTTCCATGCTGACCACATGGTGCAGTGCAATCCAGTAGTTCCGTTTGTTAGAGTCCGAATGGGTGGAGAAGAAATAAATATTTGATATAGGATCAATTACGATCGGAGGCTTGTGACTGAAGCTGGTGAGGAATCTCGATGAGGTTTTGCGTCCTTCGTAGGATGAAAAGTAGTATAAGCAGGAATGCTCCATGATTTCCATTGGCTTTGATTCAATTTGAAATGGTCTCCTGTCTTTCTCATAAATAATGGTTCCCCTTAACCGGCCTCCTTCTAACAATGGCTCTAAAAGCATCGTATTCGTATTAATTGTGTAAGTTGACATCGCTGTAATAAATTCCATTTTATCACTCCTTTTTCTGAATATGGGACAATCATATCCTAATTATTATCCAGTTGTATACATAATTTTTTTCAAATATGTTCTTATACCAATGCTGCTACAGCAGCTCTCCGGTGTCAAAAGTAATATTGTCTAAAAATTTAAAACTTTCTGTTGATATTCTCACGGATATTCTCTATAATGAAAAAAAGTAGCAGAGGTGATGAAGATGGAAAACAACAAATCGTTCGCAGAATTCATGAATGAGTCAACCGTCCCTCAGAAACAATCCAGTGAAATGACGATGATGGAGATTTATGTGGATATGGTCCTGAATGAAATCCTAGTCCGTCATCGCAAAGAACAGCTCGTAACAGCAATTAATGAAGCGTTAGACAGCAAAGATCAAGACGCTTTTATGAAGTATTCAGCAGAATTAAATACATTAGAGGACACACACGGTGTGTAGTACTTGAGCCCCCTGCAGACAGGCAACAAATATGCAGGGGGTTCAACTTTTCATCATTTCATAAAATCGTAACCTCTCCACAGTGGCATTTCCAACTGTAATCATGAATAATAGAACTATCTAATAATTCATGATAAGGAGCCCGCTCATGCTGACTGAAGAATTAAACAGTACATTTTTACTGATCATTGAATGGGGATTTGTTGCAGCCGCGCTTGCCGCAATTATATTTATACTTTATTCAATCCGACGTGCTCCGCGTATGAAAACTGCATTTCTATGGCTGGCTGCCCACCTTGGCCTGACGGTCATTGCTTATATTATATTCTGGATGGGTCTTGGAGGCGGTTTTAACGATCCAACTGTTGAAAGTGTATCTGACCAGATTCATTTTCTGCTTGGCGTTGCAGGACTCATTTGGCTGACAGGTATGCTTTGTCTGATCCTAAGCATCCAGTTACTAAAAGATCAGTTCCGCACAAAAAATTACACACCTATACAGAATGATAAAAAAGAAGGCTGAGATGCCTTCTTTTTTCATTCCATCAGTTTCCATTTGTGTTAAAATGGAAGTATCTTTGATTCAGGGAGGATGTTATGCAACCCATTGAACCGGAAGCAATCAATACTCACCAATTTTTATATAAAACTAAAACATCGCCTATTCCAATTGTTTTAATTACAGCATTAATTACACCAAGCCTGATTTTCTCATGGGAATCTCCCGGTTTCCGCTCCATGTTCATCGCTCTTATTTTATTTAATCTCCTCACATTATTCATCCATTTCACGTTTTCTATCAATGAAGGGAAACTGACTTTCAATACATTCTTTATGAAATGGCTTATTTACAGCAGGGACATCTCCCCATCTGACATTAAAGAAGTAAAATTCAAACGTGCAAACTGGGCTGCAAAGCTTGTGCTGATCAAAACAACCAATGGGCTTCCTGTCAGGCTTTTTAATTTTCACCCTGAGTATCTATTCTGGCAGCTGGAACAGTACTGTAAGATCCATAAGGTCCCTTACAAAAAATCCAAAGATTATAAAATTCTTGACGGCTCCTATAAAAAAGACGCAGACTAATCAAGCAGTCTGCGTCTTTCTTCAGGCGTCGGCAGCTTACACGCCTGCTTTTTTCCAAACCAGTGAAATCTGTTTCTTGCAAAAGCGTCATATGCAAGGTTACGGACCGGGCGCGGCACAATCAGCAGCAGTGAAAGCAATTTTACCGGACCATCAAGCGAGCGACAGATTCTGAGTGCAGCATCGGATTTCATATGGAGCTTGTCATCCTCAATCAGCAAAACTGAATCAACCATCGGCGGCACATCGAATGTCTTCCTCATTTTTTGTCCGATTTCCCCCTGTAGTGAAGCAAAGTGAAAGTAACCGGCGCGGTCATGTTTCATGATAAATTGAACGCTCCAGTCACATACATTACAGTCTCCATCAAATAAGACAACAGCAGGCATTATTCACTTCCCCTTTCTTTCCCTTCATTTTCAAATACGTTCAATAATGCGCCAAACAGCAGCACTGCAGCTGTCAGGTAAAACCAGATCATCATGACAACAACAGAAGCGAGCTGACCGTACAGCTGGCTGTAATTACCGTAGCCGACAAATAATGAAAAGCCTTCAGAAATCAACTGCCATGCAATTACCGCAAATATAGCACCCGGAAGTACATCCTTCCAGCTTAAGCCATGCTTTGGCAAATGTCTGTACAGTACCCAGAAGAACACAAATAAAATGACTGTACTGATCCCCCAGCGAAGCGGTGTCCAGATCACAAGCCAGTTTGCTTCAAATAGAAAAGTTTCTTCTGCAATACGCTGAACAATATTTTCAAGCAGTGGAATCAATATGGTCAGCGGCAGAATCAATGCAAATCCGATTGTCAGAAAAAAGTCGTTGAACAGCCCTTTAATATAACTCTCGCGTCTATTAATTTTATAAATGTCTGTCAGTGAACGCACCAGCGACTGTATCGCCATAGAAGCAAGCCAGATCGTAGACAGAAAACTGATTGAAATCACTGTTCCCTGTCCGGAATCAAGAATAGCGGTCAGATTGGTTTCAATCAAACCGTATGTCTCAGGTGGTGCATAGGGTCTGATCACTGTAATCAGATCAGATGAAGTAAAAGGTAAAAAACTCGTACTTGAAACGACCATGATTAAAAATGGAAACAGCGACAGCATGAAATAATAGGCTGTCTGTGCTGCATGATCATAGTACCCTTCTTTAAAAAAACGGCTGCCCGCATATTTCATTCTCTCTATGAACATATCTTTCTCCTCCGGAAACGTTAAGGTGTGCGTTATACCTGTTTTCCCTCAATTAAGAAAAAGTAATCCGTCAGCCGCCCATCAGCATGTAGACAGATAAGAATGCGATGGCTCCAAGTACCACGATCATCACGTCCGCTCCGAGAAAAGCAAGTATAAAAGCAGCCGCCGCGCCTGCAATTCCAAACCAGATATCATCCGGCTGAATGAACAATATTCCCGGGAAGATCAGTGCGCCTAGTACTGCATAAGGAATATTTTTCAGAACACCCTGGAAAAATGGCGGAAGCTCCTTTCCTTCAAGTACAGTCAGGGGTAATACCCTTGGAATATAAGTCACAATTGCCATACCAATAATAATCAGCACCATATTCATTTCAACGCTGCCCCCTTCCTCAATCCTGTTAACACTTCTACTGCCATCGCTGAAATCAGTGTAGATGCGGCAATTGCCCACCCTGTATCAAGCAGGCCCGTTAAAGTAAACATACTGTTTAACACAGCAGCAAGCCCCGCCAGATAAGCTACTTTCATTTCTTTTTTGAGTGAAGGAACGAGAAGACCGACAAACATGGCATAAAGTGCAATTGACATAGCCTGCTGCAGAAATTCAGGCAGACTGGCACCGATCACATGTCCGATACCTGTATTCACCACCCAGCTTCCATAAGCAATCAGCATGACCCCAAGAGCAAACCCTGTCGTCGTCTTCCCTTCCCTCGTAGCAATAACAGTAAAGGTTTCATCTGTCAGGCCAAACGCATATAGTGATTTTTTTGCCCGCGTTTCAGGTTCCATTTTTTCATTTAAAGAAGCAGACATGAGAAAGTGGCGGATATTGACGATGAATGTATTAAAAATGATAACAGCAGCTCCGGCTCCCGCTGCAATAAGAGATAGTGAGATGTATTGTGCCGCTCCTGCAAAAACGAGCAGGCTCATCAGCACTGATTCAAATAGTGTTAACCCTGTCGTTTTAGCGAGCAGGCCAAATGTAAGTGCAACGGGCAGATATCCGACTGCAATGCTTATACCTGCCTTAATTCCTGCTTTGAAACCTGATTTCTGTTCGCTGACTGCAGCCATTTGCATAAATAAACTCCTTCCTCTTTCTATATATATCATTTACAATAGATGCAACGAGATAGTTTTACTATATTGTACATTCGTATAATATAATAAACAACCTGAAGAGGTGAACTTTTTGGATGAAATAAAAAAACAGCTAGGCGGTAACCTGAAGCTGCTTAGAAAAAACAGAGACTTGTCTCTCGACAGGCTTGCACAATTGACAGGGGTAAGTAAAGCGATGCTCGGTCAAATCGAACGCGGTGATGCAAACCCATCGGTCGGAACGATCTGGAAAATTGCCAATGGGTTAAAAATTTCATTCTCATCACTGCTTGCCTCTCCAGTCAGTGATGTTACCGTGATCCGTGCTGAAACGGTCGAGATGCTTGAAGAAAATAACGGCAAATATCGCGTGTATCCTATTTTTACATTTGACCCTGTCAGGCAATGGGAGGGCTACAGAATAGAGCTGGATCCTGGATGCCTTTACAACAGTGACAGTCACAGCAGCGGTGTTGAAGAGTATATGACAGTCATTGAAGGAGAGCTCATGATCACCGTTTCAGGGACTGATTATACGCTAAAAAGCGGTGATTCAATCCGATTCAAGGCCGATCAGCCTCACGATTATCATAATAAAGGTGAAATCCGCACAGTTTGCCAGATGGTGATTCATTATACTGAAGGCTGACTGCTTCATAGGAAAAGCTCATTGTCCCGGGGACAATGAGCTTTTCCTATTCATACATTTATTTCCCTTTAAACTCCGGCTTCCTTTTTTCAGAAAAAGCAATCAGTGCTTCTACTCTGTCTTCTGTCGGGATCGTGATTTCATAAGCTTTTCTTTCAATCTTCAATCCTGTCTGAAGATCAGCATTCATCCCGGCCTTAATGGCATACTTTGCCTGCTGCAGTGCAATCGGTCCGTTAGCAAGCATCGCCTTTGCCAGTAAAAGTACTTCTTCATGCAACGCTTCTTTTTCGACTGCTTTTGTCAGCAGACCATAACTTAGTGCCTCTTCTCCAGTAAATCTCTTTGCTGTTAGAATCAATTCCATCGCTTTCGCTTCACCAATCACTCTCGGAAGCCTCTGTGTGCCGCCTGCCCCTGGAATAATGGCCAGACTTGTTTCTGTCAGCCCCATTTTAGCTTCCCTGTCTGCCAGCCTGAAATCACATGCTAAAGCAAGCTCCATTCCGCCTCCAAAGGCATGGCCGTTGATCTCAGCAATAACCGGCTGCGGAAGTGCTTCAATGGTACTGAACACTTCCCCGATTTTATATATGTTTCGTTTCACCTGCTGTTCAGTAAGGGTTTTTCTTTCTTTCAGATCTGCACCGACACTGAATGCCCTGTCTCCCGCTCCCCGTATAATCACAACTCTTACATCCGGATTAATCCGCAGCGCTTCTGCAGTCTGACCAAGCTCTGATAACATTTGATAATTGAAAGCATTCATTGACTCCGGCCGGTTGAGCGTAATGATTGCAAGTCCCTCTTTCTGTTCTAATTGAATCGTCTCCATGACTGTTTCCTCCTTAATATATGTAAGCCCTTTCATTCACTTATTGTAGCATTCACTGCCGTTTCATGCACATTCATATCCGTTTAAGAAACGTTCCGCGTGGTAAACTGTAATTAGCTGATTGCAGGCAGGGAAGAAGGTGTTTGTGATGAAAAAAATAGCTGCATACCGCATTTATAAGATTGTAACGATGGCCGTGAAGTTTTTTCTACAGGTCTATTTTTTCAACCGCAGATACCGTGGCAGGTGGGACCCTTCTGTTGAAAAGAAATGGTCTGACCTTGCAGGTAAACAGGCCAGGGAATATAAACAGACTGCATTAAAACTTGAGGGTTTAATGATAAAAGTTGGACAATTTTTATCTACCCGGGCCGATATTATGCCGCGATCCTTCATCTTAGAGCTTGAGGGCTTAACGGACAGAGTACCCCCGGTTCCCTGGGAAAAAGCAAAAGAAGTCATTGAAAGTGAATGGAATACAGATTACGGCAGCATGGTTCATAAAATATCAGAAAAGCCTGTTGCCTCTGCTTCTATTGGTGACGTCTATCATGCCTGGCTTCATAATGGTGATTCAGTTGCCATTAAGGTCCAGCGTCCAGGGATCGACTTTATTATCAGGACAGACTTTAAAGCGTTGAAAATTGTGATCTGGCTTGCTAAGAAGTTTACGAATTTCGGCAAACAGGCTGACCTCGATGCGCTATATGATGAAATGGTTTCTGTCATCGGTGATGAGCTTAACTTTAAAAAAGAGCTTCAAAACGGGGTTGCATTCGGGGAACGCTTTAAGGATACAGAAGGTGTCATTGTTCCGAGGTATTATGAGGAATATACAACACGCCGCGTACTTGTGATGGAATGGATTGAAGGGTCTAAAATCACTGACCTTTCCTTCCTTGATAAGCACAGTCTTAATCGTGAAGATCTTGCAGAAAGACTGCTGCTACTTTTTGTGGATCAGCTTTTAAATGAAGGAATGTTCCACGCAGACCCCCATGGCGGCAATATCTTGATCAAATCCGATGGTACAATTGTGCTGATCGACTTCGGTATGGTAGGCGTTATAAGTAAAAACGATGCTGAAGCTGTTCAGCGGGCAGTAGAAGGTGTTATCTTTGAGCGTTACAGTGAAGTCGTAGGGGCACTTGAAGATATGAAATTTCTGCTTCCTGCTGCAGATCGTGATCTTCTGCAGGAAATTGTTGAAAGAGTTGTCGCTGTCTATAAAAGCGGTGACTGGCAGGATGGCGAGAGTCTGATGATGGAGAAGCTTTTGGAAGATGTCCAGGACATTGTCAGAACACAGCCGATTCAGCTTCCGACTGAATTCGCATTTTTCGGCCGTGCACTGTCAACTTTTACAGGCGTCATTTATACGATTTATCCTGAAGCGGACTTTATTGAAATGGCCCGTCCGACAATTGTCAGATGGGCAGCTGACCGCGGTGGTGAAGGCAATACCTGGCAGACAGTGCTGCGGACAATTCAGCCTTACCTTTCCGCACCTTCTAAAATCCTCGATGCACTTGAGGAGCCGAAGCGTTACAGAAGGTCGATGGAATCATACCGGAAAAAAGAAAGCCGGATGAATGATTTATCAGGAAGACGCCGGGAGACAGTGTATTTTACATTGATTCCCTTAACTGCCCTTCACGGAGCTGTCTTTCTTGAAGAGTGGATCATCGCAGGAGGAGCGGGATTCCTTACGCTTTTTGGACTGCTGCGAATCAGAGCTTTATCTAAAAAAATTCAGACTGATTATGAGGAGTGAATGAGATGATAGAAGAACCGAAAGTGGAACGCGAGCGTAAAGGATCAAAAGGACCTTTTGAAGCAAAGCTTGAAGGACTTGAGGATGGTTACAGGGTAACTGTCCGTGGAAATAAAGAAAAAATACAGCAGCAGCGCCAGGTAAAGCTCTCATTTATTGAATTTTTAAGAAAAGCTGATGTAGCAGGCTACCCGATCTTCTTCCCGTTTAATCTGCTATTGAGATTCTTTTCAGGGTATAAGAAACCGAATATGTAAAGCTATATACTGAAACACTCCGTCCGGATGGATGGAGTGTTTTTTATTTCAGTGATTGGGCCGTGGATGGTCGGGCGGCTGACGTAGTGGCATTATTGCATCACCTTTTGAGTATTTCGTTCAGCAATCCGGATAATTCTATCACCTTTTGGATTTATTCATTCTGCGCTATTTTCCAGTGCAGGAATTCATTCATCTTTTAGATTATTCAATCACCATTCAAGTTTATTCAATCACCTTTCCATTTATTCTAACGCGCAGGTTTTCCTCCCATTAAAAAAGAGACAGGCTCTCCTGTCTCCTCTCACTCATATAAACTATGACTGTTTTACCTGATCGCGCAGTGCACGTCTCAGAATCTTACCTGTTGTGTTCTTTGGCAGTTCTTCGATGAATTCGATAACTGTCGGCACTTTATATTTTGCGAGTTTCTCAGAACAGAATGCCTGAAGATCTTCTTTTGAAACAGATTCATCCTTCAGCACGACATAAGCATGAACTGCTTCACCGAAGTTCGGATCCGGCACGCCTACTACTGCTGCTTCAACAACAGACTCATGTGTATAAAGTACTTCTTCCACCTCACGTGGATACACATTATATCCCCCCACGATGACCATATCTTTCTTACGGTCTACAATATAGAAGTATCCTTCTTCGTCCTGCTTAGCAAGGTCACCTGTATACAGCCAGCCATCACGAATGGCTGCTGACGTTTCTTCAGGCATTTTATAATAACCCTTCATCACATTAGGACCTCTCACGATCAGTTCCCCAACTTCACCAGCAGGAAGCTCATCGCCAAGCTCGTTCACGATTTTGTTTTCTACATTCGTAATTGACGTTCCGATTGATCCGGCTTTCCGGTCTCGGTCTAATGGATTGAAGCACGTCACAGGTGATGCTTCTGAAAGACCATATCCTTCCGAAACTTTCACATTGAATTTGTTTTCAAAGTTTTCAAGCAGTGCAACCGGCATAGAAGCCCCTCCTGAGATACAGAGGCGTACACTTTCAAAGCTTGAGCTGTCTGCTTCAGGGTATTGAAGCAGGAAATTATACATTGTCGGAACCCCTGCAAATACAGTTGCTTTGTATTTCTCAACAACGTCAAAAACATCTTTCGGACTGAATCTAGGTACGATCAGCATCGTCCCACCGTTAATCAGCGGTGCATTAAGTACAACGGTTAATGCAAATACATGGAACATCGGCAGTGTTGTAACAACACGGTCTTCACCAGTAATATTCAGATACTCCGCTGTATCCTTTGCATTTGAATATACATTTTTGTGGCTAAGCATCGCACCCTTTGGCTTGCCTGTCGTTCCTGATGTATAAAGGATAATAGCTGTATCATCTTCATGAAGTTCCGGCCCCTGATACACAGGCTGCTGCTCACTAATGGCCTGAGTAAAAGCTGTCACCTTCCCCTTTACTTCTTCCGGAAGTGCTGCGAGCTTTTCAGCAGTGCCCTCTTCAGTTTCACATACCACATAATGGTTAACTGAAGGTAATGCTGCATGCGCTTTTTCAATAAGAGGTAGTAACAGATCAAGCGCTACGATTGCCTTGACATCGCCATCACGAATAATGTAGGCAATCTCATCCGGCGTATAGATCGGATTGATCGGGATCACTGTTGCACCCGTTCTGAGTGCAGCGTACATGGCAATCACAAAATGCGGAGAGTTGCCAAGCAGCAGTCCAACATGATCTCCTTTTTTAATCCCGATACTGTCAAAGTAGTTAGCCATTTTGTTCACGGCACCATTCAGTTCAGCATATGTAGCTGACTGACCCATAAAATGATAGGCAGTCTTACCGGCGTACTGTCCGGCAGTTTCCTGCAAACGATCTGATAAATTCAACCAATCCATCCCCTTTGTATTTGGTTATATGTCCGCCTTCTTTGTGAATGAACAGTCATTCATTAATGTTCATAAAGAAGCGAATATTCACACTAATTATAACGGAGAGTTGGATCGTTATCAAGATAACGCTTTCATTTGCTTGAATATAAATATAAGACTGAGACAAATCGTCTCAGTCTTAGGAACCCTTAATACAACAAATCAATAAACTCTTCACGGTCTACATTACCGAAGTAGTGTTTCAGATCAACATCTTCAATCGCTTTTTCAATCTCTGCACGCTCATAGCGTGTACCGATCAGCTTCTGTTCAACGTCACTGACATCACCTACACCGAAAAAGTCACCATAGATCTTGCAGTTTTCAATGCTTCCTTTTTCAACATCAAGACGCACATCTATGCTGCCTGCCGGAAAACGGTGTGAATGCTGCAAGTTAAATTTCGGTGATTTACCGAAATTCCACTCCCATTGCTGGTAACGTTCTTCAGACAGCTCATGGATCTTCTTCCAATCTTCTTCAGTCAGCACATACTCTTTAATTTCTTCTTCACTTCCGAAAATGTGTCGCAGAATCAGCTGCTTGAATTCTTCAATCGTTACTTTCTCTTCAAGGAACTCAGAAATATTTGCCACGCGGCTTCTGATTGACTTAATTCCTTTGGATTCAATCTTATCTTTTCTTACTTTTAATGAAGAAACCACATTATCAATTTCAGAATCAAACATCAACGTGCCGTGGCTGAACATTCTTCCTTTTGTGGAAAACTGTGCGTTTCCGGAAATTTTTCTTTCCCCGACTAAAAGGTCATTTCTGCCTTTCAACTCTGCCGGAACACCAATTTGTTTTAAAGCATCTACAACCGGCTCAGTGAACTTCTGGAAGTTATGAAAGCTCTCCCCATCGTCCTTTGTAATAAAGCTGAAGTTTAGGTTTCCAAGATCATGATAGACAGCGCCACCACCTGAGAGACGGCGTACGACCTGAATATTATTCTTTTCAACATAATCAGTATTGATTTCTTCTATCGTATTCTGGTTTTTACCAATAATGATAGATGGGTTATTGATATAAAAAAGAAGATAAGACTCCTCTTCTACATTAAGATTTTTTAGTGCATACTCTTCAATTGCAAGATTGATTTTTGGATCTGTAATTCCTTTATTATCGATAAATAACATCTGATTTTCCTCCCTGATATGTAATAGTCAGTCCGGATGATGCAAGTAATGTTTCACCCTGATATACTTCTTTTGCTTCCTCAAGAAGCTGTTCCAGTTTGCCGAAATGCGGCAAATGACTTAAAACAAGTGTACGTACACCTGCTCTCTCAGCAATCTCTGCTGCTTCGGTACTTGTCATATGACCTGCAGATGATGCGTCCATTCCCTTATAGAAGTTGGATTCTGCAATGAGCAGATCAGCGTTTTTAGCAAACGGGATAAATTCATCCTGGTAAGCCGAATCTGCAGTAAAGACCATTGAACCTGATTTACTTTCAATACGTACAGCATAACATGGCACCGGGTGCACCGTTTTTAAGAACGTGATTGAAAACGGACCTGCCTGTAAAGTCTGATCCGGGTGATAAGCTTCACTTTTCACAAGGTCTTTATAATGAAGTGTATCAAACCCCTGCTGGTCTTCACGATGACCATAGGCTGTCACTTGAAAATCTTTGTTCTGCAGGAAATGCTGAATCAGCAGTGCATGATGCAGTACACCGATATCTGCAGTATGGTCAGCATGATAATGAGTAATGAGCATGGCGTCAAGTTCTTCTGGCGCAATATATTTTTGAAGCTGTGCTAGTACACCACTGCCGCAATCAAGTAACAGCTTAAAATTGTCCTCTTCGATCAGGTAACCTGTGCTGGCTTCTCCTTTATTCGGATAACCGCCCCAAAACCCGACTACTGTGATTTGCATGACAAAGCCTCCTGAATTAAGCATTCTATACCTTTTACTATACTTGAAAAAATCAATCTTTACACTTATCTTCTTTTTTTCAGAATATTCCTTGACTTTACACGCTCTGTTATAATACAATACATTTAACAACTAATTAGTACTATAACAAAACATAAAAGAGAGGCTGATGAACATGCTAGAAAACGTAATGGAATTTTTCAGAAACCTGCCACCTAAGAAATGTGCATCCTGCGGAGAACAAATGGAAGAACAGGCTGAAGCTTACACAACTGTATGCAGCAAGTGTGCAGGAACTCAATAAAAAAAGCGCCTATGGGCGCTTTTTTTATTGGGTAATATAGTTCAGTGCTTTATATGCAGCGGCTTCTCCCTGATCAATACAGTCAGGCAGGCCGATCCCATCGTAAGAAGCACCGGCCAGATAAACACCCGGATAGTTTTTTTCAAGCTCCGTTCTGACAGCAGCCAATCTTTCTCTGTGGCCGACTGTATACTGCGGCATTGCTTTCTTCCAGCGTGTGACGATTGTAAAGTCAGGCTTACTTTTCACTTTAATGATTTTATTCAGATCATCGAGCACAATTTTCTCGATCTGGTCATCTGAAAGATCAACGACAGTTTCATCGCCCGCTCTACCCACGTAACATCTGAGCAGTACTTTTCCTTCAGGCGTTGTATGAGGCCATTTTCTATCAGTCCATGTACACGCAGTAATCGTATAATCACTGTTTCTTGATACCACAAAGCCTGTTCCATCAAGAATATTCTCTACCTCTTCTTGATCAAATGCCATTGCAACCGTTGCAACTGAAGTTGCGGGAATATGTTCAATCTGTTCAAGCAGACCGGAATCTGAAAAGACAGATCCTGCTGTAAAATGAGGCACAGTAAAAATCACACTGTCTGCTTCGATGACGGCTCCGCTGTTTAATGACAGCTGGTAGCGGTCACCACAGCTGATTGATTCTACTCGGGTACCTTTTAAAATGTCACAATCAGACAGCCTGGTTTCCAGTGTTTCAACGAGTGACTCCAGTCCCGTAGATAGCGTTAAGAACATACTTTTCTTTTTTTCACCAGGCTTTCTGTTAGCTGCCGGAGATGTTTTTTTCATTCCTGCAATCAGACTGCGGTGTTCCTGTTCAAGCTTACCGTACTGTGGAAACGTAGATTGAAGGCTGATCTGATCGATATCACCTGCATAAATTCCTGATAACAGTGGTTCAATCAGATTTTCAACGACTTCGTTTCCAAGTCTTCTTCTGAAGAAAGTACCCAGCGATTGATCATCCTGACGGTTAGATTTTGGCAGCACGAAATCTCCTGCCGCTCTCAGCTTGCCAGTGAGTGAGATCAGATCTGTTAGCATAAACGGTCTGATTTGTGTCGGGATCCCCATGATTGCGCCGCCAGGCATTGGATGCAGTTTATCATTTACAAGGATAAATGCCTGACCTGTAGCGTTGGGTACAAGCTTCTCCTCCATTCCAACGTCTGTGATCAGACGGCCCATACTTTTTTTGCGTTCAAGAAAAGAGTCAGGGCCCCGTTCGATGACAAAGCCGTCCTGTACGACAGTTTGAATTTTCCCGCCAAGCCTGTGATTCGCTTCTACGATTGTAATTTCTGCGTCCAGCTGCTCAGTATTTATTTTTTCCTGTGCCCGATATGCAGCGGCCAGGCCTGTTATCCCGCCGCCTACGATCACGATTTTGCGCTTTGACTGTGTCACAGTAATCATCACTTTCTGTAAACTGGATTTTCACTTGTTGTCTGTTAGATCATGCGGTAAGTTGGCTGATGATTTACGCTGCAGGGGGACGCTTTCCGCATGAGCCGGTTTTGGCTCCGGTTCAATCAAGCCTCCTCGTGCTTCGCACTGCATGGTCTTGCCTGTCCGGCTTATCCTGCTGGAGTCGCCACCTGCAGCTCCAATCATCAGCTGTGCTAGAACATAGGCTAACTTTCTTAAGCTATATTGATAGAAAAACTAATTATCCTAATGTCTTCAAAACTTTATCTGTCATTGCATCGATGAATAATGGCTGTGTGTTTGGCATTTCCGGACGGAAGTAATCTGCTCCGATTTCGTCTGTTACAACTTTGCACTCATAATCATTGTCATAAAGGACTTCTAAATGATCAGATACGAATCCAACCGGTGTGTAGACAAATGCCGTATAGCCGTGCTGTTCATGCAGATCTTTTGTCAGATCCTGAACATCAGGGCCGATCCATGGATCAGGCGTATTCCCTTCACTCTGCCAGCCGATTTCGTAATTTTTAACGCCTGCCTGCTCTGCGATCATATCAGCTGTTTCTTTCAACTGGTCCGGATAAGGGTCGCCACCTGCAAGAATTTTTTCAGGCAGACTGTGAGCAGATACGATCAGAACCGCTTTTTTACGTTGCTCATCTGTCATGCTGCTAAATGTAGCCTGCACTTTCTCAGACCAGTACTGAATGAATTTCGGCTCATCATACCAGCTTTCAATTGATACGATTGAAGGTCCGCCGATTTCATCTGCACGGTCTTTTGCACGTTTGTTATATGATTTCACACTGTAAGATGAGAAGTGAGGCGCAAGTACAATCGACACTGCCTCTTCAATGCCGTCTTTTTTCATTTCATCTACTGCATCTTCAACGAACGGTTCAATATGTTTTAAACCAAGATACATGACAAATTCAATCTCGTCCTGCACTTCATTCAGCCTTGCAGTCAGTGCATTTGCCTGCTCTTCTGTGATTCGTGCAAGCGGAGAAATCCCGCCGATTGCACGATAACGGTCTCTCAAGTCTTCAAGCAATTCTTCCGAAGGTTTTCTGCCGCGACGGATATGTGTATAGTAACGTTCCAGATCATCTTCTGAATATGGTGTTCCATATGCCATGACAAGTAGACCCATTTTTTTCTTTGACATTTCAATTCCACCTCATTAGCTAGATTTTTGCTTCTCTATTGTTGTAGCAAACTGTTTACTAAGCTTCCATTTTTCTGCTTTATTAATGTGTTAACGGGCAGTATATTCCTGTACAAATGCTGTCAGCTTTTTCAGTGTCTCTGGCTGTACTTCAGGAAATACACCGTGTCCAAGATTAAAAATATGTCCCGGGTGCTTCATTCCTGCATCAAGAATCGGCTTTACATTTTTCTCGATAATATCCCAATCGCATAACAGCAGTGAAGGATCGAGGTTCCCCTGAACGGTTTTGTTTACACCTTTTTCACGTGCTTCTTCAATCGACAGTCTCCAGTCAAGACCGACTACATCAAGCGGAAGGTCATTCCAGTCTTTAGCAAGATGTGCAGCACCTACCCCATGCATAATCAGAGGAATATTTAATTCTTTCAGTGCAGCAAAGATCTTATCCATATGCGGCTTAATAAATACGCGGAAATCCTGTACATTTAATGTACCTACCCACGAATCAAACAGCTGAATGGTACCTGCGCCTGCATGAACCTGAGCCGTTGTATAACGGATGGTCATCTCTGCAAGCTTGTCCATTAATGCATGCCATGCTGCTGGTTCCTGGTACATAAATGCTTTTGTTTTATGATAATTTTTTGAAGGTCCGCCTTCGATCATGTAACTTGCGAGTGTAAACGGGGCACCGCCAAAACCGATCAGCGGCACATTCAACTGTTCAGTTGTCAGTAATTTTATGGTCTCAAGCACATAAGGAACATCCTCTTCCGGCTCGATCATGCCAAGCTTTTCAATGTCAGCTGCTGAGCGGATCGGATTATCAATCACAGGACCGATACCTGATTTAATTTCCACATCTACACCAATTGCAGGAAGCGGTGTCATAATATCTTTGTATAAAACTGCCGCATCTACACCATAATTCTCAACCGGGAGCCTGGTTACATACGCACACAGCTCAGGCTGATGTGTTATTTCGAATAGCGAGTATTTTTCTTTTATAGCGCGGTACTCAGGCTGCGAACGGCCCGCCTGCCTCATATACCAGACAGGTGTGTGTGACACTTCCTGCCCTCTTGCTGCGCGTAAAAATGTATCGTTAAATGAACTCATAATGAGTAGGATCCACCTTTCAAAATATACTGAATGCAACTTCTCTAAAAGACTGCTTCTTTTTTCGGTCATTATATCCGTTTTTAACTATAGACCTTTTCTATTTCAGTGTACACAAGACACTGTCAAATGTCATAAAATCTCCTCTTTTACATTGATAGAAAAGCATTTCCTTTGGTTTAGGTGAGTAAAAAAGGGTATAAATAAATCAGTGGCTTCCTTTTTTACGGAAGATAAAAATGAAGGAGGATGAATGATGATGAAAAAGATTTATATGACGTTTGGAACACCGGAATTTTTACATAAATTCCAGGAGGAAAATCCTGATGAAACCCTGATTCAGCTATTAGGAGACGATACAGCTCTTTTAGTCCATGAAACTGAGGGTGAAACGCTCTTTAACGAACCGAGAAAATACGAGGCTTTTAGTGAGTCGGGACAGCTGACTGAAAACGGCTTTTTCGTATTCAATAATATCCCTGTTTCTGATGAAGGCAGACCGGTATTTGAGCACCGCTTCAAAAACCGTGCCGGACTGATTGAAGAAGAGCCTGGATTTATTGCAATCCGCGTCCTGAGACCATTGGATTCAGACATTTATGTTGTTCTGACTCAGTGGGAAGATGAAGCTTCCTTTAAAGACTGGCAAAACTCACAGTCCTATAATAAAGCACACGAAAAGCGCGGCACACCTGAAGGCATCGACCATCAGAAAACCATGTTCCCAAGAGCATCATTCGTTACAAAATACGTCGGACAGACAGAACAGTAAAAAAATCGGTGGGCTTCCACCGATTTTTTTATTTATTCCTCAGCAACCCTTTCCGGTTCGCATAAATCGCAGCCTGCGTTCTGTCACTGAGTTCAAGCTTACTTAACACATTACTGACATGCGTCTTAACCGTTTTAATGCCTATGTATAATTCCTCTGCAATTTCCTGATTCGTCAACCCGTCGCCCAGACATTTCAATACGTCCATTTCCCGCTCAGTCAAATCCTCATGAAGAACCCTCTCCTTACTTCTGAAGCGTGTCATTAATTTATTTGCAACCTGCGGCTCAATCACAGACTCTCCCCTCGCTGCCTTATATATAGCATCTAGGATCTGCGGGGCTGAAGACGTTTTTAAGATATAACTGTGTGCGCCTGCTTCAAGCGCAGGAAAGACCTGCTCATCATCATAATAACTGGTCAGAATAATGATTTTTGTATCAGGAAGAAATGAGAGAATTTTTTCAGTCGCTTCGATTCCTGTTCCTCCCTCCATCAGCAGGTCCATCAAAATGACATCAGGATTCGTCTTTCCAGCGAGTACGGCAGCTTCTTTTCCGTTCGTCGCCTCACCAAGAAATTCAATATCCGTCTCTGTCAGCAGGTAGGATTTTATACCGAGTCTGACCATTTCATGATCATCCACTATCATCACTTTTACTTTCTCCAACTTACTCTCCCCCTTCTGTTACAGCAATCCTGATTGTAATATATGTACCTTCACCCTCTTTTGACCGCAGCTCAAACTGTCCACCAATTTCTTCACAGCGCTCTTTCATTGTCTGCAGGCCGTATGAGGTCCACTTCTTCTCATTGACATCAAACCCTGTTCCATTATCTCCAATAAAAAGCTGAAAAAACGTCCCTTTCAGCTCAGATCTGATCGTAATCACTGTAGCGTTCGCATGTCTGAGAATATTTGATACAGCTTCCTGAACGACTCTGAATAAATGTTCATCCGAACTTTCCGGAATCTTATTCATATGCTGAAGGTTCATTGAAAATGTAATCGGCGTTTTTTGTTCAAGTTCGTTCGCAAGCTTTTCAAGCCCTGTGGAGAGTGACTCACCCTTAAGGTCTACCGGTCTCAAATGCAGCAGGAGCGCTCTCATTTCTCCCTGCGCTTTTTCAGCGATCTCTGCTGCCTGGTGAATCAGCTGCTTCGCCTGGCTGTGATCTGTGTCGAGCATTCTCACTGAAGCCGAAGACATCATCGTCATGGCAAAAAGCTGCTGACTGACTGAATCATGCAGATCCCTTGCCAGCCTCTGACGCTCCTCGATGACAGCAGCCTGTTGAGCCTGCTTCTCAAGTGTTAAACGTTCACTTGAAATCCGCTGAAGAGACCTTGCCTGCTCACTCATATTAACGGAGAGTTCATTTAATGATCTTTCGAGAACTGAGAGATCATCCGCATCTTTGATATGAAGCACCTCTCCAGTTTTTCCTGATGAAAGCCTCGCCACAAAGGCGTTCATCTCATCAAGACGCTGGCGCATGATCGTACCTGACCGGATCCCGGTATAGAGTGACATCATCAAAAAAATGATAGCTGTGACAGCAACAACGACCAGTGATGCAGCAGTATCCAGAACCGGTTCTTCAGATAGAAAAATATAGAGCTGCAATACAGTGAAAAGTAAAATGGCGCCATATAACGTAAACCTGATATATTGAAGGATAAACCAGTGATTCAAACTCGCTACTTTAATCATACGCCCTCCTCAGATCCTGTCGATCCGTACAGATCCGACATTCACATCAAGAATGATCTTCACTCTTTTTGGCGCCTCATTAAAATCAGCTGACTGATACGCCAGAGGACGCTCATTTGTTCCTTCTGTACGTCTTTCAAACACAGTATTTTCCCCAACCGCAACCTTAGAAGTAATGTCTACGCTGAGTTCTTCCGGTACAAGCATTTTAATATTGCCGATTCTGACTGTCACATTCAAAAGCGTCTCTCCCTCGGATATATAGGCTTTCTTCAAATCAAATACATAATTGCCGACTGATTTATTCAGCTTCATATTCTCAAGTGCCCAGTTCTCCGATGTGAACGCTTCATTACCGATACTCATTGCATGCTTCATACTTGTTCTTGTAATAGATTCAGCTGCAGTTTTAAAAGAAGCATGATCACCACCGAATCTGTTATTTCCATAGCGCACTTCAATTGAACTCTTCTTCGACAGCATTGACAATGCAAATGCTACCAGCAGTAATGGCCACAGCTTCCAGATCCCGTTATAGCCAAAGGACATTTCTTCTGACAAATAGGATACAGTCAGCAGACCGCCGTATACAGTTAAGATCAATCCAGGGAATATGCCTTTCCGTCTTGTTATAAACTTGATCAGATTAACGATTCCTATCGTCAGGATCAGCACAGGAATGATCAGGCTTGTAACCAGCCCACCGTTGAACTGCAGAATGCCCAGGTTAATCAGTAACAGCAGTAAGCCGAATACAAGAAGAAAACTCGCACATCCCCACTGTTTTTTATTTGTTCCATCCATTCGGTCCCCTGCCTTTCTTCAGACACTTTTCTTCATTGTAAGGTGTCTGCAGTTTGTTGATAAGCATCATGGGCAGGACGCTGCCTCCGTCTTCAGACGGAGGCGCGTCGTTTCATGAGGTACTCGTAGACGAGCAGGCAGACAATTGCGTAGGTATAGCCGAGCAGCCATCCTCCGATGACATCTGTGAAATAATGTGCTTGTTCAGGCATTCTGCTGAGACCTGCAAGGATAGAGATTAAAATGCCGACAGCAAACATTAATGCCTGGCCGGCTGCATCTCCTGACCTTTCAGTAATGAGGTAAATGATCACAATGGCTGCGATCATACTGACCATGGCATGGCCGCTTGGAAAACTGTAGCTTTCTCCTAAAAGCTGATCCGGCCGCGGCCGCTCAGTAAGGCTTTTAATTAACCTGTTTATATAATTGCCTCCCCCGACAGCAAGTAAAACGATCATCATCCCAAGATAATGATTCCGTCTGAACCATAAGTAAAGCACTGCACCAATACTGATCAGTGCTAAAAACCACTCTCCACCCAAGAAGCTGAAAAACAGTAAGAAGTCCAGTCCACTAAAAAATTCTGAGCCGAATTGATCGATATCACCCAGACCATTATCTAAGTTAATCACCAGTAAAACTGCCGCTGCAAAAGTGACAGCTGCCAGTGGATAAAACCATTTTTTCATGCTCATTCCCTCCTCCCTGCCTACTTACATTATATAGCAAGAATCAAATCGTCAAAAGAGTGAAAAAATTCGTTTCCCGTGCTATACTGACTCATTGGCAAATGCTTTTAACTATGAAAGGAGCATACATATGACTGAAAAACTTTTTTCGCTATTAGATTCTTATTTTGACGATATGGTTTCACTTCGCCGTCACCTTCACCAGCATCCTGAGCTTTCATTCGAAGAAAAAGAGACGCCTGCACTTATTGAGGCTTTTTACAAAGACCTTGGTGTTGAAGTAAAAACCGGTGTTGGCGGAAACGGTGTAACAGCTGTCATCAAAGGGGCTCATCCCGGTAAAACAGTTGCACTGCGGGCAGACTTTGATGCCCTTCCAATCCAGGACGAAAAAGATGTACCATACAAATCACTAATCGCAGATAAAATGCATGCCTGCGGGCACGATGGCCATACTGCCGCATTACTTCATCTTGCAAAAGCACTTCACCTGTTACGGGATGAATTGCAAGGCACATATGTAATGATCCACCAGCATGCTGAGGAGTATGCGCCGGGCGGGGCAATCAGTATGATTAAAGACGGCTGTCTTGATGGCGTTGATGTTGTCTTTGGCACGCACCTCTGGGTCACAGCTGACCTGGGTAAAGTGGAATACCGCACCGGGCCGATCATGGCAGCTGCAGACCGTTTTGAAATTAAGATTCAGGGTGCAGGTGGACATGGTGCCCAGCCACATAAAACAAAAGATGCGGTTGTTGCAGGTGCCCAGCTTGTTACATCCCTTCAGCAAATTGCTTCAAGACGCGTGAACCCTGTTGAATCTGCAGTTGTCTCAGTCGGCTCATTTGTAGCAGAAAATGCATTCAATGTAATCGCTGATTCTGCAAAGCTGATTGGAACAGCCAGAACGTTTGAGCCTGCAGTACGTGACCTTGTTGAAAAAGAGATTGGCAGAATCACAGAAGGAACTGCGATCGCAACAGATTGTACGTATGATTACAACTACTTCAGAGGTTATCCGGCTGTGGTAAATCACGAAACAGAAACAGACTATATTGTAGAGATTGCAAACAGTATCCCTGGTGTAACTGCTGAAGAAAGTGAGATGCAGATGGGCGGGGAAGACTTTGCCTATTATCTTGAACACCGTCCGGGTACATTCTTCTTCACAGGTGCTAAACCTGAAGGAGTCGATGTACCTTACCCGCACCATCATCCAAAATTCGATTTTAATGAAAAAGCAATGCTGATCGCTGCAAAAACACTCGGCAAAGCCGCGATCGAGTATCACAAACAGCAATAACACAAAAAAAGAGCCGTCCTAAAGGGACAGCTCTTTTTTATTTTATATGATGCTTTTTGATCTGTGCAGGGACGTACATTGAACTGAAAACAATGACAAATACAATAGATACTGCAGCAATCATGGCTGCCCCGTAAAAATCAAGCTGCACCAGGCTGATCAGTGCAAATACAACGGCCTGTACAACCAGAATCTTCATCAGTAATTTCTTAAATGAATCATGACGCAGGCCGGGACTCACAGGATACAGATCCGGCCAGATTTTCAGTTCATGCTTTTTCAAAAGCGGGATCAGCTGAAAGCCTGTCAGATATAAAAACAGAACTGCAGTAATCACTTTCAGCCAGAGATTATCAGCACCGCCGATAATGACCCCTGCGATAATCGTCAGTCTGACCCACAACCCGAAATATTCATCTGAACGCAGGAACGTTCTTGTATACAGATAACTGTATGTATGCGCAGGATTCAGATCAGGCGTCTTCAGGAAAGGATCCATCCACTTCCTGCGCTTCGCCTGGCCTTTGAGATGAGGCACATCTGTAAATAAATTCGCAAAGCGGTAAAAGCGGTGCAGCCTTGCATTTTCAAGGTCAATTAACAGTTCCCACTTTAATGACTTCTCTTTTGTCAGATGTCTGAATGCAGCCATATACCCTGCCATGAGCAGGCCGATTGTGATCGGAAGCCATAGCTGTGTGTCAGCAAAAACCGTCCATAGGAATGTAATATTTAATACGAGTCTGATCCCGAGGTCCATATAATGATTTGCCGGCTCCTGGTATCGTAACATCGTCCATCTCATGATCAGGTTCCATATTTTAACCGTAAGTACGATCGCTAAAAACCAGAAAAAATCGGAAAATTGTGCACCTGTGGTCTGTACATATAACGGCATTGCGGCAGCCAGCAGCAGCAGGATCACGTAAGACTGAAAGAAAAAGCTGGAAACAAGTGCATTGACAAAATAGCGCTTCATCTGACCTTCAAGAGGTGTCAAATACACTTTGTCCGGCTCCTGCAGATAGGTGTATACAGGACTCATCGTCAGCGCCAATCCGATCACAGCTGCAATCAAAATGGATGAAGGAAATGTTCCATCAAGTGTCTGAATCCAGTTGCTATAGACATAACCGCCTCCACCTACAGCAAATATCAGCACGAACATCAGATGTCCATTGAAAATATAACGCATATATTTCTGAAGTTCTTTTTGATAATCTGAGAGTCTTGATGCCCATAAATCATTTACTTGTTTCATGCGACTCTTCCTTTGTCAGTTGAATATAAATATCATCAAGCGTGGCTCCCGGCATACTGAATTCATTCCTGAGCGTTTCAAGAGAACCCTGTGCACGTATCTGACCTTCATGCAAGATAATGAATGAGTCACAATAACGTTCAGCAGTAGCGAGAATATGAGTAGACATTAATATGCCTGCCCCGTCAGACTTCATTTCTTCCATCAGATCAAGAAGCGACTGGATCGCGAGCGGATCGAGACCTACAAATGGTTCATCAATGATATAAAGGCTCGGATTAATTAAAAATGCACACATGATCATGACTTTCTGTTTCATTCCTTTAGAAAAATGTGCAGGAAACCATTTCAGCTTCCCTTCCATCCGGAACTTCTTTAACAGATCAGGCACACGCGCCTCATATTCCTGCTCTTTAATCCCGTAAGCCATTGCAGTCAGTCTTAAATGTTCTTCAAGTGTCAGCTCATCATAGAGAATCGGTGCCTCAGGAATATAGGAAAACTGCTTTCTGTATTCATCCGGGTTCTGCTTCAGCTGCAGATTGTTAATGGATACTGTTCCCTCATGAGGCTCCATCAGACCGATAATATGTTTGATCGTCGTACTTTTACCGGCTCCATTTAACCCGATCAGTCCGACAATTTTTCCGGGCTCCATCGCCAGACTGATATCCTTTAACACAGGGCGCCTTGTGTAGCCTCCTGTTAGCTGATTAATTTCAAGTAGTGACATAACCGTACTCCCTTTCCTCTTATCTGATGACAGCATTGTAGCATACAACACGACTCATTATGGTAGAATAAACTTAATTTAACATGAGAAAGGATGAGGATGATGAGTGACTGTATTTTCTGTAAGATTATTGACGGAGAAATCCCGTCAGCAAAGGTATACGAGGATGAGCATGTGTATGCTTTTCTCGATATCAGTCAGGTGACAAAAGGTCATACGCTGGTTATTCCAAAGACGCATAAAAAAGACCTTCATGAACTGACACCGGAAATTGCTGCAAATCTGTTTTCGGTTGTTCCTAAGATTGCAAATGCCATGAAAGAAACCTATGATCTGAAAGGTGTTAACCTTTTAAATAATAATGGTGAATTCGCAGGACAGAGTGTTTTTCATTATCACCTTCATATTCTTCCGCGTCACGGGGAGGAAGACGGCTTCAAACCTGTATGGGAAGTACATACGGATGACTATTCAAATGACGAGCGCGGTGAGATGGCAGCAGCGATTGCCGCAAAAATTAATTAGTAGGAAATACGGTACAGGCGTGATATAATAATGCTAATTTTCGCTGGCAGTCATGAGGACATGTCAGGAAAAAAACCAGTTTAGCTTAGGAGAGATGAGTTATGAACACAAGAACACTTGTAGCACTCGCACTATTTGCAGGGATGGGTACAGCATTACACCTTTTAATCCCGGGAGCCCTGACAATGAAGCCGGATATGTCACTATTGATGATGTTTCTCGGCATTCTGTTATTCCCGGGCGTTAAAAACGTGTTAGTGATCGGCCTTGCAACAGGTATTTTATCCGGTCTAACAACAACATTCCCAGGGGGATTCCTGCCGAATGTGATCGATAAGCCTATTACAGCATTTGCATTTTACGGAATCATTCTTCTTGCAGGTAAACTTGCACGCAAACCTGCAGGTGCGGCAGTACTGGCAGCTGTCGGTACACTGATCTCAGGAACAATCTTCCTTGGATCTGCCGCCCTGCTTGTTGGACTTCCTGGTCCAATTATGGCACTTGCACTTTCTGCAGTAGTTCCGGCAATTGTAGTCAATGGTTTATTAATGGCTGTGATGTATCCTGTAGCACAGGCAATCATGAAAAGATCAAATCTGGTCGAATCTGCTGCCTGAACTCCCTGCACCGTCCCCTTTATAATCAGGGGGCGGTTTTTTATTTGATACAGAATCCTTGAAGGAAGCGCAGAATCAGGTTTATATCCAAATCAAATAGGTTAAAATAAGTAATAGTAATGAAGCAATTCCGGTGAACATAACCCGTTTCCGTTTAATCCTGACCGGGGGGTAAATCGCTTTAGACATCAGGTCGAGTAGGCACTTCACAAATAAGAGCAGCGATAACACAGTACATACTACTAGCACTACGGCTACAGTCTTCATTAATTGAAGCCTCCTGTCCGGGAATACTTTGGACAGTTTATGAATTACTATATACAATAAGAATATAAAAACAAAAAGGGATGTGGTTGGGATGAATTTCAAACAATTTTCACTTGGACTGGCAATCGGATTAGTTGCCGGTGCAGCAACATCACTCATGTCAGCTCCTCAGTCAGGTGAAGAGCTCAGAGGAACAATTAAAAACACGAAAGACAACTGGCGTGAACATATGCTTGAATTACAAATGAATCTGCAGATTGTAAAAGAATCTATTGCAGACGCTTCAAAAGAAAGTAAAGATTCGCTGCGTGTAGTAGCAGCTGAACTGAAAGAATCCATTCAGGCATGGAAACGAGAAGCAGATCCTGCCATTAACAACCTGCAGGAAGAGCTTGCTGCAATCCAGTCCACAATGGAAGAACTCGAGAAAACAATTAACCAGGACAGCAAAGAACCTCAAACATCATCTTAAAAACAGCCCGCGCGGCTGTTTTTTTATATTCTGAAAACGGAATTCTATAAAATAAATACCATTTGTGCGAAAATTTAATCTATTCTTGTCTTTTTTTCTTTTTACTTTATTGCTATAATGTTTGAAACTGAACTAATATTCCTATTACTCTAAAATCTTTTAAGAAAGTAGGTGTGACACATGGATGAGAAATTATATTCTATGAAAGAGGCGATGATATTCAGCCAGCGAATGGCCCAGCTGAGCAAAGCTCTGTGGAAAGCAATTGAAAAAGACTGGCAGAACTGGATTAAGCCTTATGACCTTAATATTAACGAGCATCATATCCTATGGATTGCTTACCACCTGAAAGGCGCTTCCATTTCCGATGTCGCCAAATTCGGCGTTATGCACGTGTCAACTGCATTTAACTTTTCTAAGAAGCTTGAAGAACGCGGCTTTCTTGAATTCTCGAAACGGGAAAATGATAAGCGTAATACGTATATCAAACTGACTGAGAAAGGTGACGAGCTTTTACTTGAACTGATGGAGAATTACTCTCCTGAAACACATTCAGTTTTTCAGGGTGCATCTCCTCTCCGTGAAATATACGGAAAGTTCCCCGAAATGATGGATGTAATGGCCATTGTAAAAAATATTTACGGTGACGACTTTATGAAAATCTTTGAAACTTCTTTTCACAACATAGAAAATGAATTTTCAGAGGTTGATGGACAGGTTAAAAAGAGCAGAACTGCCAATCCAGTCAAGCAAATTGCGTCTCCATAAACCTACTATTAAAAATCCTGCAGTAAAAAGGATATACGTCCTTTTTACTGCAGGATTTTTGTCATTTATTTTAATTGTAAAATTTCTTCATTACCTATTGCAACTTTCATCAGATCGGAGTAAAGTATCTCTCATGTTAGTTTTTAATTAAAAATCGTCATGAACGGAGGCGATCACATTGCATTGCTGGAAATCTATCAATGTAAAGAAACAATACGGATTCTATCGCATCTTCTTTCTATCTGCGATTATAGTTCTTGCTGTATTTTCTTTTTTACATGTAACGATACAATTACTTTCCGACCAACCAATGTATGATCAGCATTTTTTATGGTTTGCTATCGGATTTCTATTAATATATCCACTTCATAAAGTTTTGCACACACTGCCGCTTGCAGGATTTTACAGCTTAATTCGACTGAAAACGAAATTTCAGTTTTTCTGTGTGCCAATTATGTCAGTCAGAGTCAATAAACCGATTCCGAAATTCTTTTTTATTCTGGCCCTGGTTTCACCGTTCCTGTTTTTAAATGGGATGCTGTTGTACGGGGCTTCAGTTTTTCAGGGGTATGCACATTATTTTACAATTTTAATTGCCTACCACACTGGTATCTGTCTCGTTGATTTCATCTATGCCCGCTCATTGTTTAAATCACCTAAAGGTGCATTTATTGAAGAAGATGATGACGGCTATGAAATCCTGGTTCCAGTTAAGGAAACCCAGTATCCCGGCATTTAAACGGGTATTCATTCAGACACAATGAACAGCTCACTCTGTTCATTGTGTCTGTTTTTTGTTATTCTATTACTTAGAGATGAGGAGGGGGAACATGGTTTCCGTAATTGGACTATTTATCGCATTTACAGTTTTTATTATTTACGCCATTAATCGAATGACTAATAGACTTTGTGTGCAGAAGGAAATCCCGAATGAGCGGCAGCCAAAGGTTTTCCGCACAATTAATATCCTGATTCTGATTTTACTGCTGTCTTCCTACGTGGAGATTTTGTATACGTAACGACTAAAATATGTAAGCCGACTGAAGGTGCCGTTTTGGCATCTTTTTTTCATGGCAAAAAAGAGGGATGGTCCCTCTTTTTTGTCCAGCTCCAGCAGGCAGGGGCTAGTGCGGTTCCCTCAGCTCCTTAAGATAAGTCAACATCGATTCACTTCGTTCATCGTGTTTCCTTTATCTTAATCCGCTTCAGTCCAGCATATACGCCCCTAAACGCTCACCTCCGCTTTTCTTAGAACCAGGCGCTTCCGATGATGATGAGGAGGATGAATAGTACGACGAGTAGTGCGAAGCCTCCGTTGTAGTAGCCTTTATCATGTCCGTGAGACATATGTGTTGCCCCCTTCCTTTTCAGATTTTATAACCAGGCTGCCCCGACAATGATCAGGAGGATGAACAGGACTACGATTAACGCAAATCCTCCGCCTTTTCCGCATGACATAAAGACTCCCTCCTTTCTTAAGTATGTTATTCATGGCAGCGCCATAATGGATGGGCTCAACGCTTATCTTTTTTAAAAATGGAATGATTGTGAAAACAATACAATGAGTTTGGGAATTATGTTATAGTATGCTTTGGAGATTTTTACAGCTTAGAGAATGTTAGGAGATGAAGGATATGAAAAAGTGGATCGCAGCAGCTTCTCTTACACTAAGTGTCACTGCGCTGGCAGCATGCAGTGACGAAGAAGCAAGCGAAGTAGTGGTTTCTACGAATGCCGGAGATATCACAAAAGAAGAATTATATCAGGAGATGAAGACAACTGTTGGCGAACAGGCGCTTCAGGTAATGGTACTTGAACAGATTCTTGAAGATAAATATGAAGTGTCAGATGAAGAGATTGACGCTGAAATCGAATCAATGAAAGAGCAATACGGTGGTCAGGAGCAGTTCGATATGTTCCTTTCACAGCAGGGTTACACGGAAGATACATTCCGTGACACACTGAAACTGAACAAACTTCAGGAAAAAGCATTAATTGAGGATGTGGAAGTGACTGAAGAAGAGATTCAGCAGGAATATGAGCAAATGCAAAAAGAAGTAAATGCGCGTCACATTCTTGTACAAGATCAGGAGACTGCTCAAAATGTAAAACAGCAGCTTGAAGAAGGCGCTGATTTTACTGAACTGGCTAAAGAAATGTCAACTGAACCTGCTGCACAGGAAACAGGCGGCGAACTCGGATTTTTCAGCGCTGGTGACATGGATCCCGCTTTTGAAGAAGCCGCATTCAGTCTTGAGCCTAATGTAATCAGCGAGCCTGTTGAAACAAGCTTTGGCTGGCATGTCATTGAAGTACTTGAAACACGTGAAGCTGAAGTTGACAGCTTTGAAGAAATGAAAGATGAGATTGAGCATGACCTGAAACTGGCTAAAGCAGACCGTACTCAGGCAAGCGCAATGATCCAGGATATGATGAGAGAAGCAGACATTGATATTAAAGATGAAGATCTTGCTACAACTTTTGATGCCTTTCTTTCCCAGCCGGAAGCACCGGCTGAAGAGCCTGCTGAAGAAGAAACAGAAGACACAGAATCTTAATCGTTAAAAAGCGGAAGGCATGCCTCCCGCTTTTTTTAATCCTTCAGTTCAGATGATAAGCGTTTTTTCTTTTCTCTTGCCATTCGCTGAATATACGTTTTTCCATGCTCTTCAATAAAATCTTTTTCCTGCTTTCGATCAACATAAGATGTTCTGACAAACATCACAAGACTGAGTACTGCTCCACCGATTGCCAGGTCAACCCAGATTGGAAACATGGATTCGCCTCCTGCTTCATATTCTTAGGCTATCCTATGCAGGCGGGTACAAGCTTATGCCTTGTCCTGATCATACATATGCGGACGGTAAAATGATCTGTTTTCAAGTGCAAATACCCGCTCTGTGTATTCGCCTGAAGTCGTACGGCTGATCACTCTGTCCATCATCACCATTTTAGCATCGATATTATCGATATAATGAAGGATTTCGGCTTCCATCAGCATTGGCGGTTTCGGAGAGCCCCACTCTGCTTTTCCGTGATGGGAAAGTATCATATGCTGCAACAACAGTACTTCTTCCGCTTCGATCTCTAGCTCTTTTGCTGCTTCAGCAATTTCATTGACCATGATTGAAATATGTCCGAGCAGGTTTCCTTCAAGCGTATAAGTAGCAGACACCGCACCTGACAGCTCTTTCACTTTCCCCATATCATGCAGGATGATACCTGCATATAATAAGTCTTTATTCAATGATGGATACTGCTCAGTCAGAAACTTTGCAAGCCTCAGCATTGAGACCACGTGAAAGGCCAGACCGGACACGAATTCATGGTGATTTTTCGTTGCTGCAGGATACTCAAGAAATGGTTTTTGATACTTTTTAAGCAAGTGACGCGTAATTCTTTGAATCACCGGATTTTTCATTTCGAAAATGTATTGCGTCAGTTCTTCACTCATCTCCTCAATAGATAAAGGGGCTGTTTCCAGGAAGTCTCCCATCTTTACATTATCCTGAGCGGATGCAGGCCTGATCTGTCTCAGTCTCAGCTGATTCTTTCCCCGGTAATTATGGATCTCTCCAGCTACTTTCACGATCGTCTGAGGCTGATACTTCCGTTCCTCCTCTTCTCCGGCATCCCAGAGCTTTGCCTCAATATCGCCGCTTCTATCCTGAAAAATCAGTGTCAGAAATGGTTTCCCTGCAGTCGTGACCCCTTTTGTCATCTGTTTGATCAATAAATACTGATCAACCGGATCTCCCGGATTCATATAAGTAATACCATTCATCAGCAATCTCTCCTTTACATTCTCAATGATCGTCCAGATAAGAACACCTGTTCTTTTATTATATCAGATATTCAGCATTCATAAATAGAAATAACCGGCAGAAGCACCGGCTATCTCTGATTTTTATGATTTTTCTTTTTTTGAAAGTTGTACTGCCTGTTTGATATCTTTTAAAGATGAGGAGTTTCCATACATCAGTACGCCTCCCCGGTAAACCTTTGCTCCAAACCATCCTAACACTAAAATCGTCAGAACCGTTAGTGATATGGCAATCGCAGGCTCCCAAAAGGGAATATTCAGCATCCCAACCCTTGTAAACATCACAAGCGGCGTAAAAAATGGAATATAGGATGTGACAGTGATATAGCCGGATTCAGGTTCTGCAAGTCCAAAGAACGCAAGCATCGCTCCTCCTACAATCAGAATATTCACCGGCATCAGGACCTGTTGAAGATCCTCTGACCTGCTGACTAAAGACCCAAGGAAAGCTGCAAGTGTAGCATAAAGAAAATAGCCAAGTAAAAAGAATACAATTCCATATACAATTGTACTGATAGAACCTGAAGAGAAATCAAATAAAGAATAAATGCCACCTTCAAGTGTATCGCTGCTCAAGTTAACTGAGAGGATTCCAACAATCGCCCAGATAAAAATCTGGGTAAGTCCAACCAGACCGATTCCTAGTATCTTCGCAAAGATCTGCTGAATTGGAGGTACACTTGATATCAGGATCTCCATCACTCTTGATGATTTTTCAGTTGCCACTTCAGTTGCAATCATCATTGAGTATATTAACACAGACATATAGATGACAAATATCAGCACATAGACTAATCCTCTCGCCTGATCAAGTTCCTCTGCTGACTTAGCGGAATCGACGTATGCAGCCTGTGAAAAGGCAACAGGCATATTCAAAGTCGCCAGTTCATCTGCACTGAGAGACAGGCGATTTGCCGCCATATTCGACTGAATCGTCTGAAGGGCTGCCTGTAAATCCACTGAATAAGAGTTTGCTGTAAGAGAGGCTGATAAGTATTCAGCATCAATTCTTCCCGCTTCAGTCATACTGATCGAAAGAAGTGCGTCAAACTCTCCGTTTTCAAGTTGTTCTTCGAGATCCACCCTGCCGGCTTCTCCACCGCTTACTTCAATAGAGGAATTTAATATTGCAACCTGATCTGAGAGACTGCCTGCTATCTCTGTATCTTCCTCATAAACAACAACCTGCCACTTCTCCTCATCACCATCTCCTGATCCTTCGAATAGTGAAGTAATCGATTGAAAGTTAGTTGCTCCGATAATGACGAGCGTAAAGATAATCGTTGTAATTAAAAATGATTTTGACTTAATCTTGTTCATATATGATTTTGCAAGAATTAATCCAAATCTATTCATAAGAAGCACCTGCCTTTTCAATAAAGATGTCATTGAGAGACGGTTCTTCAAGTGAAAACTGGCGGATAAATCCTTTTGGCTTAAGGAAATCCAGTATTGCCTGAGAGACATCTTCATTTTCAATCTGAAGAATCGCTCCGCCGATTAATTTCTTCATTTTAATGACTCCCGGCAGCGTCTCAAGTTCCTTCAGTTCAAAATCTGCTTTGATCATCAGATTTTTTTTGCCAAAATCCCTTTTAATTTCATTGAGTCTGCCCTGGACAATAGGCGAGCCTCTGTGAATAATACATAAACTTTCGCATAGTTCTTCCACGTGTTCCATTCTATGACTTGAAAACACGATTGTAGTCCCCTGCTCTTTCAGTTCATATACTGCTTTTTTCAGTAATTCCACATTCACCGGATCGAGGCCGCTGAATGGCTCATCAAGAATAAGCAGCTGTGGTTTATGTATGACGGATGCAATAAATTGAATTTTTTGCTGATTCCCTTTCGATAATTCTTCCACACGCTTGTTTTCATATTCAGGAACATTGAATTTCCGGAGCCATTCAATTAATTCTTTTTCAGCGTTTTTCTTATCCATTCCTCTGAGCCTTGCTAAGTAGACGATTTGCTCTTTTACCTTCATTTTCGGATAAAGCCCACGTTCTTCAGGCAGATAGCCGATCAGACTGCTCGTATCATAGCCAATCGGTTCATTATTCCATCTGATGCTTCCTTCTGTCAGATCAATTAACCCCAGAATCATACGGAAGGTGGTTGTCTTACCTGCTCCATTTGCCCCGAGAAAACCAAACATTTCACCTTTTGGAATGGTCAGTGACAGACTGTCAACAGCTGTATGACTGCCAAACCTTTTTGTGACATTATCGATCTTCAACATGTTGTTTCCTCCTTTTACCTTCCTTTCTATTTTATACGGAAAACAATGAAAAAAGGTTCAAATTTTTTCATAAATTCTATACTTCACGTAACAATCGCGCTGTGACATAATAAATATACGGACAAAAAGGAGATGATGATAGTGGATATCTACAAAATCACGGCATTCAGTAAAAAAGGGGAAATGCTTTTCGAAGATTCATTCGAAGCTGAAAATGACAAAGAGGCGAAAACAATCGGGGAAAAACGCCTTGAAGAAGAAGGAATGGCTGACCACACACACCGCGTAGTCTCACCAAGAGGCAAACTCGTTGTATTTCATACTTAATAGAAAAAAAGACGGGAAACCCCGTCTTTTTTTACTGCCCTTTAAATACCGGCTTTCTTTTCTCAGTAAAAGCCTGAATGCCTTCAATATGGTCCTCTGTCTGTCTCATTCTCCACTGGGCATCTTTCTCAAGCTCAAGCGTTTGTTCAAGCTGGCTACTTCTGCTCGCTCTTAAAATCGATTTCGATTCCATCATCGCTTTAACCGGACTGTTGTTAATCATATTAACGAAAGCTTCAGTGTCTTCTGACACGCGTCCTTCTGCAGTTACTTTATCGATCAGACCAAGTGAATAAGCTTCTTGTCCATTCATAATCTCACCGCGCCAGATTGTATGCAGTGCTTTTTGAGATCCAAGCCTTTCCTGCATGAAAAAGTGTCCGCCCCCATCCGGTACAAGACCGATCCCGATAAAGTTCATCGCGAGCTTGCTCTGTTCTTCTGCAATGACAACATCCGTAGCCAATGCAAGACTCAGACCAAGTCCTGCCGCTGCTCCGTGTATCGCACTCACTGTAATCTTTGGCATCGTATAGAGTGTAATAGACAGGTCATTAATCACTTTCATAAAATGCTGGAAATCTTCCTCTCCATTCATTTTAAGCATCGCTTTAATGTCTCCGCCGGAACAGAATCCTTTGCCTTCCCCTTTTAGCACAAGCACCTGAAGATCCGCATCTCTTTTCAATTCATTCAGTACTTCCTGCAGTTCTGTCATCATTTGAAGATTTAATGCATTTAGACTTTCAGGCCTGTTAAATGTAACCCATGCTGCATTACCGGTTATCTCTACCTTCAGTGTGTCGAATTGCTTTTCCATCATCATCACTCCATCCCCTTAAAAATGAATCTTCATTCACTTATTCCCTATACATCCTGAGATATCCTTTAAAATCCCCAAAATGATTTGAATTCCCTACTATTACATAAGAAAAAGAAAATATTTATGAAAAAATACCTACTAAATTCATTTTTATAGTATAATTGATGTATAATATCCTGCAATTTTATTAAATTATTTTTTAAAACGATTCATTTTTGAACAAATCGGTACGATATTACTTAAAGAGAGTATCTGAAGGGAGATTTATTGATGATGATGTTTGCAAAAACGCGTGAAAAGAAGTCAGATTTGTCAGCAGTTGCTGAAGAGTTTAAAAGCCAGGTGAAAATCGACCTGCCAAAAGAAATTACTACACCTAAACAGTTGAGTATGATCTCGCTTTCTAAATATGATTTACAGGTTTTAATGGCTTTCCAGCCTTATGTCACTGAAGATATAGAGAAGATTGTCTCTCACTTTTATAAGACCATTGGCCACGAGCCGCAACTTTTATCGATTATTAATGAGCACAGCTCTATTGAAAGACTGAAAAAAACGTTAACTGTACATATTCAGGAGATGTTCAGCGGTAAAATTGATCAGCAGTTTATTCAGAAAAGGAACCGTATTGCAGAAGTACACCTTCATATTGGACTTGATCCTAAGTGGTATATTGCTGCTTTTCAGGACCTTTTGAATTCATTTATGGACATGGTTGAAAAGACTTCATTTAACGAAAAAGATAAATTCAATCTCATGCGTGCGGTCTCTAAAATTCTGAACCTTGAAATGCAGATTGTCCTTGAAGCTTATGAGAATCAGTTCCAGGCAAGGCTGATGGCTGAACAAAATCAGCTTGAAGATTTGCTTGATACGCTGAGAACAAGTGCTGCTGCTCTTTCAGATAACAGCAGTTCAACGAGTGAAAACGTCAGCCAGATGAAAAAAGCGCTGGAGCAATTATCAAACCGTGCGCAAAACGGTTCTCATGTCGCAACTGAGCTTGAAAATAAAACAGGTGAAGAACAATCCCGTCTCGATAAAACAAAGAAAGAAAGCGAACAGATTTCAAATAAAATGGCGTCTACCGAGCAAAATATTAAAGAACTGAATAACCTGAACAGCCAGATCTCTGAAGTAGCCAACATGGTAACGTCGATTGCTGATCAGACGAATCTTCTTGCCCTGAATGCTTCAATTGAAGCTGCACGTGCAGGCGAGCATGGTAAAGGGTTTGCCGTAGTAGCTGATGAGGTAAGAAAACTTGCAGAAAATACAAAGGAATCCGTTTCTCAAGTGTATGATCTGCTGAAGGACACAAATGTGAAAACGAAAACAATTGAAGGCTCGATCTTTGAACTGAAGGAACTGTTCAAGTTTGAACGTGACAGCATCATTTCAACGAGTGAATCATTTGAAGGAATTATGGCTTCAATGAAAGAGCTGAAGAGCCAGAACTCACAAATTGATTCAGATGTAAGTGGTCTTGTGATTACACTGAATGAAATTTCGGAAAAAGCTGCCGGTGTAGCTGAAGCTGCTGCATCGCTTGAGGAAAGAGCATAAAAATAACCGCTCAGGTTGCCCTGAGCGGCTTTTTTATTATTGCTCGTTATTATTTTCCATTGATCCGTAAAGCTCTTCAAGCGGCTTCATGATCACTTTGTTCAGTTCCTGAACTGTCATGCTCATGCGCTGTTCAGCTTCCATCAGCTTTGCGATTAATTCGTGCTGCTGTACAAGCTGAGCTGTTTTTTGAGCCTGCTCGATTTCTTCCTGAGAAATCTCTTCGCCATTCATTTGTTTCTGCTGAAGAGAAAGCTGAATGTTACGGAAGTTCTCAAAGATTCCCTTCGCTGACTCATCGCTGTTCACAGCGTCATACATTTCTTTTAAATTAGTGAATTCCTCGCTTTGACGAATTGCACTCTCTAGTTCATTTGCCTGATCAAACAGATTTACTGCCAATCGTAAAACCTCCTTAAAATATCACTCATCAGTGTTTCCCCTATTAAATCAGCTGTAAACATTAACTGATTCAAAGGCCGGTCAATAACACAAAAACCCCTTGAACAATTCCAATTAATCCACCGAGCAGTGCACCAAGATAGGTGATCATTTTAAATTCCCTTTTCGAAATGCCAAGCACAAGTTCTTCGAGACGTGACACCTCAAACGAGTCCACCTGCTCCCTGACGATTTCCTGAAGTCTCATCTTAGACAGGATATCCTCAATCCGTTCAATGAGAATATCTTTGGCTTTCAATGAAGCTTTTGGAATCAAATCTTCAATCAGCCTGTTTTCTAGCGGCTGAATGACACTGCCAAATGGTTTGTTCATCCATTCATTCAGGTTCATACGCTCTTTTAGTATTCCTTTAAGCCGGATAATGAGATCACGGTCAGTGACAATTGAGAATGCCCGTTCCCACTGCCAATCCTTCACTTTTTCCCACTCTTTGTGCAAAACCTGTTCGAGTATATCATGAGTGCCTGGATGTTTCAAAAATTTAATGATTTCAGGCTGAACTTTATCAGCGAGTGATGTATTGCCCATGACCATCTGAACCATGCTTCCAAGTGTTCCTCTTGTTTTGAGGAAATCGTCAATCATCGTCTGGACTTTTTCTTTACCTTCTTCAGATGAAAAATAGTCCTCTCCTTTTTCAAGGATATATGTGCTGACTGATGTTACTTTCTGATCCAGCCGCTGCTGCCACTGCTCAGGAAGTGTTTCACGAAGCGTCAGAAACATGTATTTTTCCTTTAACTGGTCATATTGATCTTCAATCCAATTGTCCATCGTATGCTCAAGATATGGCACAGGTGATTCAAGATCAAAACGGTTCAGCACTGCTTCTACTGAATCATCAATTTCAAATACTTTTCTGCACTCTTTTTGCAGCCAGGCTGTCAGCGCTTTTTCTTTTTCTGTATTCAGAAATTTTGCTTTCAGACTTTCTGCAGTCAGCAGGTGATTCACGACCATTAACCCGAGCTGGCGGGCAAGTTCTTCACGCCTTTTCGGGATCAGTCCCGGTGTAAAAGGAACTCTCCATTTTCCGATGTATACAGCTTTATATGGTCTGAAGAGCATCTTAATTGCCAGGGAATTCGTAAAGCCCCCGATCACTGCTCCAACTGTCATCATAACAAGTAATAATAATGCAATCTCCATAATCTCACCTTCCACTATACTGATCCTATTCAGTATATCAGAAGACTGTATCAATCGTCAGAATGAGACATGTCACACTCATTTTCTTCATGATATACTGAGTGAAACATTTTATAGTGGAGGTAGCGCATGATTCAGCATTTTCAATATCAAAAATTGTATGCAAAGGATTTACCTGGGTGGAGTTTTTCATTTACATATATGGGAGAACAGGTGAAGGGCATCTATCATAAAAACGGCAAAATTGAGTGGCTGTCTGATGCACCTGAAAAAGATCAGGATAAAGTGATTCAGCAGATTCACGATCTGATGCTTTTTCACGTATACGGTGACTGACATTGTATATCTTATGCCTGATTCACATATATTATGAATCAGGGGGTGCTTTCGATGAAGCGTCGTTTGTCTTTCCTTCCGGATACTTCTTATGAAGGCCGGGACGAGTGTGCAATGGATGTGGACCGTTTTATTAATGAAGGAATGGCGGGTGGCAGTGTGTTCCGCTATGGTCAAAGGACAAACATCGAAGAAGCAAGAGAGTTAGAACCTGAATCCCTGCCTGCTGATTAGCAGGCGGCAAAGCGGCCGGTTTTCCGGCCGTTTTGTTGTGTAAAAAAACGAATCGTGATATTTTAAATTCATTCTACGATTAAAGCAGGGTGATCTTATGACAGCAATCGATTCAATTCTTCAGTCATTTCCTGAAGCCAGACTTCCCAATCAGCTCGCACAGACTGACCATCCCCATTACATATGGTTCCGTGATACGAAAACTGATCAGCTGATCGGTTTCTCAAAATCAGCGTTGTCTGACAGGGAAAAAGATTTAATTTCTATCATATTAACCCCTTCTTCCCCACCACCTGCAGGACCTGCGGGAGAATGGATAAGATTCATGACAGAGGATGGGGCAAAATGTCCTTATGATGAAGGAAAAGTATTCAGAATGGTTCAGTATATCAGTGATTCCCCTTTTCAGACTGAAGGAGAACAGGCACTTCATTTTGTCTTTTCAGACCAGGCAGTAATCGCACATACAGATGAGTACAGCGGTTTTGTAATAGAGCCACACTCTGAAGATACACTGTCACTTGATGAACTTGCTTCCGCTGCACAGGCGATCGAGAATGATCTTGAGATGAAAATCACTTTTTTCGCAGGATCTTTTCACAGTACGGGTGAGATGACGAAGACAATGCTTGAAATGGAACGGACCTGGTTTGACCATCATATTCCGTTCGAATCCAGGCGGAGCGTTCTTTCCCTGTTTGACGTACTGCCGGTCAATCTGATGAACCGTTTTTCAACATTTGAAAAAGATACGCTATTTGCTGCGATTTTTGAGCTCTTTGATGCTGAACGTGATCTGCCGAAGATCATTCAGCGTTTTGTAGAAAACCTGTCAAATGTCAGCAGTACAGCAAAGCTTTTATATATGCACCGTAACAGCCTTCAATACAGACTTGATAAATTCAGTGAAAAAGCAGGCATTGATATTAAAACGTTTAACGGCGGATTAATCGCCTATTTCGCCTGCCTGGAATGGAATCAGCGGATAAGTGAAAAGGAAGACTGGTCATTGTGACGAATGATCAGTCTTCTTTTTGTGCAACGTGCCTATTGGAAAGGCTTACATAGAAAGATACAATAGGCTTACATCAAACGTACAGCACGTACACACTGGAGGAATCAGCATGGCAGAATTAAAAATGCAGAATATCTACAAAATTTATGATAAAGATGTAACAGCAGTATCTGACTTTAACCTTCACATTCAGGATAAAGAATTTATCGTATTCGTTGGACCATCAGGCTGTGGTAAATCGACGACATTAAGAATGGTAGCAGGCCTTGAAGAAATTTCAAAAGGTGATTTCTACATCGATGATGAGCGTGTAAATGATAAAGCACCTAAAGATCGCGATATCGCAATGGTATTCCAGAACTATGCACTATATCCGCACATGAGTGTATACGACAATATGGCTTTCGGACTGAAGCTCCGTAAATTTGATAAAGCTGAAATTGACAAGCGTGTTAAAAACGCAGCGAAAATTCTTGGACTTGAAGCACTTCTTGACCGTAAGCCAAAAGCACTTTCTGGTGGTCAGCGTCAGCGTGTTGCTCTTGGCCGTGCGATTGTACGTGACGCAAAAGTATTCCTGATGGATGAGCCGCTTTCAAACCTTGATGCAAAACTTCGTGTTCAGATGCGTGCTGAAATCGCTAAGCTTCACCAGCGTCTTCAGACAACAACAATCTATGTAACACACGATCAGACTGAAGCGATGACAATGGCAACGCGTATCGTTGTTATGAAAGATGGTGTAATCCAGCAGGTCGGTTCTCCTAAAGAAGTGTATGACAATCCTGAAAACGTCTTTGTTGGCGGATTCATCGGTTCTCCTGCAATGAACTTCTTCAGCGGTAAACTGACTGATGCAGGCTTTGAAGTAAAAGGACAGACGCTTCAGGTACCTGAAGGAAAAATGAAAGTATTGCGCAACCAGAATTACATTGGAAAAGAGATTATCCTGGGTGTACGCCCTGAAGATATTCACGATGAGCCTGTATTCATCGAATCAGCTGCAGGATCTAAATTCCTTGCTGACATTGAAGTTTCTGAACTAACAGGTGCTGAGCTTATGCTTTATTCTAAGCTTGGTGATCAGGATTTTGTTGCACGCGTTGATTCACGTTCAGATATTAAAGCAGGACAGAAAGTTGAGCTTGCATTCAACCTGAACAAGTGCCACTTCTTTGACGTGGAAACTGAGCAGCGCATTAAATAAGTTGGTTACCCCCTTTAACCATAGAGTAAAAGGCCCGCTCATTCGCCGAGCGGGCCTTTTCTTGTGATCAGCGGTCAATATTCACCATATTGATCGGCTGGATCCATTCATCATATTGTTCTTCTGTCAGATATCCTGTTTTCACTGCAGCTTCTTTTAATGTTGATTCATCTTTAAAAGCAAGCTTGGCAATTTCAGCCGCTTTCTCATAGCCGATATGCGGATTCAGTGCTGTAACCAGCATCAGCGAATTCTTCACATGCTTTTCAATCACATCAAGGTTTGCTTCAATTCCCACTGCACACTTATCATTAAATGTATTCATTCCGTCAGCAAGAAGCTGAACGGACTGCAGGAAGTTATAAATAATAACCGGTTTAAAGACATTCAGTTCAAAGTTACCCTGACTGGCTGCAAACCCGATTGTTGCATCATTGCCCATCACCTGTGTTGTAATCATCGTGAGCGCTTCACTCTGTGTCGGATTAACCTTACCCGGCATGATGGAGCTTCCCGGTTCGTTCGCAGGAATCGTAATTTCACCAATTCCGCTTCTAGGGCCGCTTGAGAGCCATCTGATATCATTGGCAATCTTCATCAGATCAGCTGACAATCCTTTAAGCGCACCATGCAGATAGACAATCTCATCGTGGCTTGTCAGCGCATGGAACTTGTTATCTGATGAATAAAACGGGAACCCCGTCTGGAGTACAAGCTGTTTTGCTACACGCTCTCCAAATTCTTCATGTGCATTAATACCTGTTCCTACTGCCGTACCGCCAATCGCCAGTGAAAGAATATGTTTATTTGCTTCCTGAACCATGGTATTTGAGCGTTCAAGCATTGCCCGCCACCCGCTAATCTCCTGACCAAGCGTTAAAGGCGTAGCATCCTGAAGGTGTGTTCTGCCGATTTTAATCACTTCATAAAATTCTTTTTCCTTCTGATAAAGTGTATCTGTAAAATTGTTCAGTGCAGGGATCAGCTTGCTGCAGATCGCACGGTAAGCTGCAATATGCATCGCAGTCGGGAACGTATCATTTGAACTTTGAGACATATTCACATCATCATTCGGATGAACCTTTTCATCTGCTCCCTGTTCACTTAAAAGCTGATTTGCTCTGTAAGCAACGACTTCATTTACATTCATATTGGATTGTGTGCCGCTTCCTGTTTGCCATACTGAAAGCGGGAAATGACCATCTAGGTCTCCATTCAGTATTTCATCACATGCTTTTACAATTGCATTCTTTTTATGTAATGAGAGTTTTTCAAGATCATAGTTCGCAACGGCTGCTGCTTTTTTCAGTTCAGCAAAGCCATACGTTACTTCAAGTGGCATCTTTTCAATCCCGATCGGAAAGTTTTCTTTACTGCGTTGTGTTTGTGCACCCCAATACTTATCTGCCGGTACCTGCACTTCTCCTAATGTATCTCTTTCAGTACGAAAATCCATATTCATATCCCCTTTCAAGTGATTGTATGAATATTGTAACATTTCCATTAATATTACTCACTTACATCACCTTATTCATTTAACTTTGCGAAAGTCTCCAGATAGGCTACACTAAATATAATAGCTTTATTAAAGTTGGCTGGTGATTTCCGCTGCAATCACCAGCTGTGCTAAAACACCATTAGGCTTTACAAAGCCAATATAATGAAAGTAAGAGGGGGTTTTTAAGGATGAAGATCGCATTATTCGGGGCTACCGGAAGAGTTGGCAGCGTGATTCTTGAACGTGCTTTACAGGATGGTCATCATATTCAGGCGCTAGTCAGAGACCCGGCGCTTAACAGCCATGATCCACATCTGATGTACATACAGGGCGACGCATCCGTTAAAAATGATGTAGAGCAGACGATCGCAGGTGCAGATGCGGTTATCAGTGCGCTTGGGACGGATAAAAATGATGCACTGACAAAATCGATGATTCACATTCTCCCTGCTATGAGAAAGCACGGTATCAAACGGATCGTTACAATTAGTACTGCCGGTATTCTCGATTCAAAGCGGGAACCCGGAAAGTTCAGGTTTCATTCCACTGAGTCCAACAGACGGTTAAGTACAGCCGCTGAAGATCATTGCAGAGCTTATTTGATGCTGAAGCAGGCAGGACTTGACTGGACGATTGTCTGCCCGACTTATCTGCCTGACGGCGAGCGTATTGGAGCCTACCGGACTGAAATCAATACATTGCCTGATAATCCGTCGAGTATTTCTATGTATGATACAGGTGATTTCGCTTATTCTCTTCTACTAAACAATGAACATGTTCGGGAGAGAGTCGGGATTACTTATTAAGTCTGATTGTGCTCTATAAACACAATGCCTTTCCGAACTCCGCGGACGAACGATCAAGCCTCCTCGGGCAGAAAACCACTGCCCTGCGGGGTCTTTCCCGATCGTTTTTCCACAGGAGTCTCCGTCCTGTTCTCCAATCCGCTGCTAAAATTGCACCAAAAACTTACGTATACACTCGAACCTCTAACAGTTGAATTGAACTATCAATGGTATTTTTAACAAGCAATCCTCAATTCAATGTAGAAAGGTAAAACTAAGTGCAGCGGAGCGTAAGGTGGTGACTCCGGGACGATTAGAGGGAAGCTGAGACCCCGCAGCCGAAGGCGAGGAGGCTCAGCAACCTCCGTCCGGAAAGCATCCACCTGAAGCGCAGCGGAACGATTTAAAAAGCCTGAAACACTCTATAAAAGAGTCTCAGGCTTTTTTTGAACAGCAGCAGGAAGTATTACCCAGCCTGCTGTTTCCCCTGCTGCAATTCATACATTTGATAATATTTACCCCGAGCGGCCATCAGCTCGTCATGTGTGCCGCGTTCTGCGATTTGACCTCTGTCGAGTACAAGAATCTGATCAGCATTTCTGATCGTTGACAGACGGTGGGCGATAATGAATGTCGTCCTGCCCGTTTTCAGCGTATCCATTGCCTGCTGAATAACAGATTCCGTTTCAGTGTCCACACTTGATGTTGCTTCATCGAGTACAAGCACCGCCGGATCAAAAGCAAGCGCTCTTGCAAAAGAGATCAGCTGTCTTTGTCCTGACGATAACGTACTTCCTTTTTCAATCACAGGTTCATCAATCCCATCCTTTAGTCCGGTCAGTATCTGATCGGCACCGACAGCTCTCAGTGCATCCTCTATTTTTTCTCTTGAAATTCGAGGATCATTGAGGCTGACATTGGATGCAATTGTACCTGTAAAGAGATACGGATCCTGGAGTACAATCCCCATGTGATCGCGAATGGTTTGTCGAGGTAATTCCTTGATGTTCTGTCCATCAATGAGAATCTCCCCTTTTTGACAGTCATAGAAGCGGAACAGCAGATTCATAATCGATGATTTTCCTGATCCTGTATGTCCGACCAGTCCGATTGTCTGACCAGGCTTCGCTTCAAATGACAGATTTTTTAATACATAGTCTTCTTTTTTATACGCAAATGACACATCATGAAAGACCACGTGTCCTTTTATGCGCTCAATTCTTTCATCTCTGACATCTTCCCCGTCTTCATCCATCAACTCAAACACTCTTTTTCCTGCTACAAGTGCAAGTTCAAGGTTGGCAAGCTGGTTGACAATGCCTGTAACCGGCTGGAACAGTCTGGTCAGATAATCAACAAATGCATATAGCACCCCTACTGTCACGACTGATTCAGCATTCAGTGATGCACCGCCGAAATACCAGATAAAAGCAACGAACGTCAGATTCCGTAAAATATTCACCAGGTTATGTGACATCAGTGCATTCAGATTCAGCAGTTTATTCTGAAACTGAAAATGAGTTGTGTTTTTCTCCTCAAATTCATCCTGAATGCGGCTCTCTCTTCTGAATGCCTGAATAATACTCATTCCCTGTATCGCTTCATTGATAGAAGCATTAATTTCACTTACCTTTGATCTGACTGTCTGATTGTAGACAGACGCATACTTTCTGTAGAGCAGCATCCACACATACAGGATCGGCAGCAGCACAAGGCAGATTGCTGCAAGGTTCGGATCAAGAATGAATAGCGCAATATAGATACCGCCGATATATACGCCGCTGTGGAAAAACTGACCGAGAACCTGCACATAAAGTTCCCTGATTGCTTCTGTATCATTTGTGATTCTTGCCACTACTTTCCCGGCAGGCAGATCATCAAAATAATTGATAGGCAGGCGCTGAATGTGACTGAACACCTGCGTCCGCATTTTCTGAATGATTCTGTTTGCTGACCGCTGCAGCTGAAATTCCTGTCCAAAGTGGAAGATCGCAGCTACAACAGTCAAACCGAAATACAACGCAACAAGCACAAGAATTCTCGGAATCTCAGGTGTGTAAAAGTCAAATACTTCTGCTCGTGTCAGTTCTTCAGCCGGATACGTACCGCCTGAACCGAACGAAAGCTGACCGTTTTCATAACTCCGTTCTCCCTGCGCATCAACCTGACCGTTCACAAAATAAAAATCCAGTCCAATCTGATAAATGTGAGCCTCACTGCCAGCCTGCTCACCTTCATTCAAATAAGCTTCTCTTTTATAAAACGTATTATTGTATGATACAGCATCTTCTGTATCTGCTGTTTCAACCCATGTCTCTTCACTACCTAAAATATGATCATCAATCATTTTCTTTGCAATAAACGGGCCTGCAAGTTCTGCTGCAACTGAAATTGTCAGCATGACAAGGGCGATGATAATCGTCTTTTTATACATCAGGCCATATTGAAAGAGGCGTTTTCCTACACTCATGACTGCACCTCCTCTAACAGTGACTCTTCCACCTGCTGGCGTTCGTACTGCTCAAAATACCAGCCTTTTTTCTCAAGAAGATCTTCATGAACACCTTCTTCGATCATCTCACCGTTATCCATAACGATAATCCAGTCAGCATGCTCTACTGCGGACAATCTGTGAGTGGTGATAATGGTCGTCTTTCCATTTCTTTCATTTTTAATATTTTCAAGAATCGCCGCTTCTGTTTTCGCATCAACTGCTGATAATGAATCATCGAGAATTAGCAGTGAGGGATCTTTAATCAGCGCACGCGCAATTGAAATCCGCTGCTTTTGACCGCCGGATAACGCGACGCCTTTTTCACCCACCATTGTTTCAAGCCCTTCAGGCAGCATCTGCAGATCCTTTTCAAAATGAGCCATCTTAATGGCTTTCATCAGTTCTTCTTCTGAAGCATCCTCTGCTCCGAACAAAATGTTGTCACGTACTGATTTTGAAAATAGTATGTGCTGCTGCGGTACATACCCAATCCATGACAGCAGCTGATCTTTTGACAGATCGCGAATACCCGTTTCACTAACCGATACTTCACCTGTACCTGCTGGATATTCCTTCAGCAGCTGTCTGACAATCGTTGTCTTCCCGCTTCCTGTTCTCCCTACAATACCAAGTGTTTCACCCTGCCTGAGCAACACATTCAGCCTGCTCAGATTTTTCACATTAGAAGAAGGATATTGGAATTCAGTATCTGTAAACTTAATTTCATTCATTGATGAAACAGCCGCTGCATAGGCAGGCTCCGCCACATCCGGCGTGCTGCTTAATGTTTCATTCACGCGGTCCATTGAAGCATTGCCGCGCTGCATGATATTAATTAATTCCCCGATTGCAAACATTGGCCAGATCAACATCCCAAGATAAACATTGAATGATACAAGCTGACCTAATGTGATGGCCTGGTTAAATACAAGATAAGCACCATAACCGAGACCAATCATATAACTGATCCCTGTCAGAATTTTTGTCAGCGGATTAAATAATGAATCAATAAAAGATACGCGGATATTCTTCTGATAAACATCCTCAGTATTTTCATAAAATAACTGTTCGTCCCGTCTTTCCTGCACATATGCCCTGATCACCCGCACGCCTGCAACTGATTCAAGCACGCGGTCATTCAGGTCACCGAATGCATCCTGTGCTGTCATATAACGTTCATGAATCTTTTTACCAAGAATTTTCATCACGATCGCGAGCACCGGTAGCGGCAGAACTGCAGCTAACGTCAGCTCCCATGAAATTAAAAATCCCATCGTAAGCAGAATCGTGAGCATATACGCCGTTGAATCAATCAGCGTCAGTACACCGAACCCGGCAGTAACTGAGACTGCTTTCAAATCATTCGTTGCGCGTGCCATCAGATCACCCGTGCGGTTCCTTTCATAAAATCCGGGCGTCATCTGAAGCAGCTTCCGCATAAACATCGATCTTAGCTTGCGTTCAATCTGGTTGGCTCCGCCAAACAATAGATACTGCCAGACGTAATTGATGATATAAGTAACCACACCAATTCCTGCTAAGATCAACAAATATTTAATTAACAAATTTTCCGTTAACTCACCCATAAAAATATCATCAATCGCCATTCCCACAAGAAACGGCGGCACCACCTCAAACAGGTTGGCAATTAATAAAAGTCCAATTGCGATCGTATAACGTTTCCAGTGTTCTTTAAAAAACCATCCAAGCTTAATAAAAATTTCAAACATCCGTGATAACCTCCTTTAGTCCGTTTTGTTTCAGGCTACCCACTATCCAGAGCCGCATTGAAACCTGCCTTTAATACTTCTGTGTAAAATCCTTTCATCTTCATCAGTCCTCCTGAAATCGTTTTTTATGAAAAACAGCATAGCTGTTATCAACTAAAAAATGGAAATAAAAAAACATACCGGCCCTGTAAAAGCACGGTATGCTTCAAAAAAAGGCGCTGACTGCCTACGCAGACAGCACCTTTATCAGACATAAAAAAATTCAGATCGTCAGAAAAAAGTCCGCTGCGTGATATTCAGTTTTGCAGAAATTGATTTACGTTTGATGATGATCATGACACACAGCTCCTTTCTGTACGATTTTTTGTCCATTATTTGAACATCATTAGAATAAACTACCACTTTGACAATGTCAATATATTTTTCAGAAATCAATGAAAGTTTGTTCTTCGGTTTGTTCTTCGGCACATTTAGAAAATTTTTTAATTGCAAAAACATGAAACCTGGTTTGTACTGCCCCCCTGTGGGTATCTTACTAATAAATGCAAAGTAATATCTGCTGGCTCTAGTCAGCAGCAAATCAATATTATGATTAGGAGGCGTTATCATGTTACGTACAATCTTAATGATTATTGGCGCTATCGTTGTTATTTTCTTTTTAATTAATCTGATTGGATAATCAGGAGGTTATTATAATGGCAGACGAACGCAGAGTGGAAGTACAAAAAGAACAAAAAACCGACAGAGGTCTTGTCGGCGCAACATTCATCAAATACGCTGCTTACATCATTATTTTTATCGGTATCTTATGGTTCCTAATTAATTATATTCTTCCGATGTTTTAAGCAGTACATGAGAGAACCCTGGACATCAGGGTTCTTTTTTGTGGTTTCGCTTATCAGCCGCTTCATTTCCCACTTTCCCACTGCTTTCAGCTATACTGAGTACAGGACGATCATTAAAAGGATGAGTGCATATGGCGCGACAAAGAAAAATGAATATTCCTGAATTGATGGAAGCAACCGAAAGCCTCCTTTTAGAAAAAGGATATGAAGGTTTTCACTTCAAAGCACTTTCCGAACGGCTTGAAGTTGCCAGAAGCACAATTTATGAGTACTACAAAAATAAAGACGAACTGATAGCAGATTATATGACCATGCTGATGGATCAGGTCATGAAAAAAATTGATCAGCTGAGTCAGCAACCTGATGCATTTTTGACGCTGAAGGATCTGCTTTATTTGTTCATGGAATATTCCCAGGTATATGACATGATCAAAATGAGACCTTCACTCGATAAAAGCTCTTCTTCTATTGTTAAAGAGCAATTAGAAAAACTTGATGCACAGTCAGGCAGACTGTTTCAGCTGCTGATGATGCTGATAGAAAAAGCTAAAAAAGAAGGTTCAATCAGAAACAGCCTTCCTTCTTCACTGATTGCAGGTGTGTTTTTTCAATCCGTTTTAATTCAGAATACAGAGGGAATACCTAAGGAAGAATGGGCAGAAGTGCTCTTTGATATGATTGAAAACGGGATTACTCCCTGACAAAGGAGCGTTTTGATGACTGCAATTGTATGGATTAGAAAAGATCTCAGACTCCACGACAACCCGGGACTTTATCATACTGCAGAGACCGGCAAAGTATTGCCGGTCTATATTTTTGACGAAGATGACAAAATCGGTTCCGCTCAAAAGTGGTTTCTTCACCATGCGCTTGAATCATTTCAAAAAAGACTTAAATCCGCAGGCAGCGAGCTTCTCATTTTAAGCGGAAAACCTTCAGAGATTCTGCCTGACATTGTGGAAAAATATGAAGCTGACTCTATTCACTGGAACAGGCAATATGAGCCTGCTGTTTTTAACAGAGACCGTGAAATCGGCGAATCACTTCACAAGAATGGGATCAGCGTGAATACCTACGAAGGAAGACTGCTGCTTCCGCCATGGGATGTAAAGAAAAATAACGGAGATCCGTATAAAGTTTTTACACCCTTTTATAAAGCACTTCAAAAGCATGACATTCCTCAGGCGCTTCCTGCTGTTAAGAACATCGAGCCTGCTTCATTCAACAAACGGGATTCCTTATCTTTAGATGATCTTAAGCTGCTGCCAGAGATTAACTGGACATCCGGTATGGAAAAGCGCTGGACGCCATCAGAAGAAGCGGCTGTCAGACGTTTCAATGCCTTTTTGGATAAAAAACTGAAGGTCTATAAGAGCAAACGTGATTTCCCTTCAGAAGAAGCAAGTTCTGCTCTTTCACCTTATTTTGCCCTTGGCCTTTTATCTGTCAGGAGTGTCTATCATTCAATTAAGAAATCAGCTGAAGCAGCCGGAGAACCATTCATAAGACAGCTTGTCTGGCGTGACTTCGCTTACTCACTGATCACACATTTTCCTGAAACAAAAACAGACCCGATGAATGAGCAGTTTAAGTCATTCAAATGGATGGATGAGAGCGACCAACTGAAAGCGTGGAAACACGGAAAAACCGGCTTTCCTATAGTGGATGCGGGAATGCGGGAACTATGGACAACTGGTTATATGCACAACCGGGTCAGAATGATTACCGGGTCTTTTCTGACTAAAGATTTGCTGATCCACTGGAGAGAAGGCGCAGACTGGTTTGATGATACGCTTGTTGATGCTGACGTTGCCAATAACGTGATGGGCTGGCAGTGGGTAGCCGGTTCAGGTGCTGACGCTTCACCTTTCTTCAGAATCTTTAACCCTACCACACAATCATCCAAGTTTGATCCTAATGGAGAATATATCAGGCAGTGGATCCCTGAGCTTAAACATATGCCCACAAAGCATATTCATGATCCTTCCTCTGCTCCTGATGATGTACTTGAAGAAGCAGGTGTTCAAATCGGCAGGGATTATCCTGAACCGATCGTTGATCATAAAGCAGCAAGACAAAGAGCGCTTGACCATTATGATGATGTAAAGAAGGGATAGATGATAGGGGCACAGGAGAAACAGAGCTTGCTGTGCTGAAATTAGAATGATGATAAAAATAGCACACCAAGCTCCGTCCCCGGTGTGCTCCCAGAAAAAACCGCCCGGGAAATCACTCCCCGGACGGTTTTTTAGGCTGCTCATCTTTCGTGACTGAGTTCAACCCTTTTTTAAATTCATAAAGTGTTCTACCGGCTGTTTTGCCTAACTCCGGCAGTTTTGACGGACCAAACACGATCAGCGCTGCAAATAATATAATGAGTATTTCTCCAAATCCGAGGTTCATTGTACTCTACCCCTTCTGTTCATCTTGCTATTAGTATACAATCTTTCACGCAAAATGCGAGTGGAGATATTGTGAATTACGCTTCACCGCGCTGTTCTTTAATTTTTCTCTTTTTTTCTGATTCTGATACGAAAAGCGCAACCGCAGCATCACCGGAAATATTGATCGCTGTTCTTGTCATATCAAGCAGTCTGTCGATTCCAATAATCAGACCAATACCAGCGACCGGGAGCCCTACCTGTGCAAGTACCATAGCAAGCAGGATCATTCCCACACCCGGCACCCCTGCAGTTCCGATACTTGCAAGAACTGCTGTCAGCACAACTGTCAGAAGCTCTACAAATGATAGGTCGACTGCATATACCTGTGCAATAAAGATCGTAGCTACACCCTGCATAATGGCTGTACCATCCATGTTAATTGTGGCACCTAACGGCTGAACGAAGGAACTTGCCGGTTTTGATACTTTCAATTCTTTCTGGGCAGTTTCCATCGAAATCGGCAGTGTCGCATTACTTGAAGACGTACTGAAACCGACAGTCATTGCAGGGAAAAAGTTTTTGTAGAACCAGATCGGACTCTTTTTAGCCAGAAACCCAATGATAAAACTGTAAGTAACTGCCGCATGAATTAATAATGCGAGCAGAACAACCAGAACATACATCAGAATACTCTGAAGAGAATCCAGTCCCGCTTCACCAAGTGCTGACGCAATCAGACCGAATGTACCATATGGTGCGAACTTCATGACAATTCCAACGAGGAACATCATAATATCATTCCCCTGTTCAAAAAGCTGATAGACACCTTTTGTCTTGTCTCCAAGTACTGTAAGGGCAAACCCGATAAAAATAGCAAATGCGATAATCTGCAGCATATTTCCTTCAGCCATGGCCATTACCGGATTTTCAGGAATAATATTCAATAAAGTCTCTCCAACTGAAGGAGACTCTTCTTCTTCAAAAGTAGCAGCATCCTTTTCTTCCTGGGTAAATAGTGAATCACTGCCCGGCTGAATGACTGTTGCAAGTGTCAAGCCGATCGTGATGGCAATCGCCGTTGTAGTCAGGAAAGTCAGGATTGTTTTTACACCCATTCTGCCAAGTTTTTTCGTATCGCCAAGCCCTGCAACACCAAGTACAAGCGAAAAGAAAACAATTGGCACAACAAGCATATTAATTAATCCAAGGAATATTTCCCCGAGCGGATTGAATAAGTATGTATTTAATGTACTAAACAGATCGGGGGCGAATATATTTAATAATAGGCCTACGATAATACCAAGTACTAATCCTATTAAAATCTTAGCTGTCAGATTAAGTTTCATACAGCGTCCTCCATCCTCATATTTATAAGCATTCCGTTTTTACTCTATACCCAAATCAATTTACCTGCTAACCGCACAGAAATCAAATAATGCGCCGGAAAACAGGTCTATGTGCATATATTTAATGAAAGATGGGTATAGTGAATTATGAAAGCGTCGAAAAATGAAAGGAGCTGTTCGTATGGCCGATCGATACATTTACTTTATATCAGCAAACCATGAACGCAGCTCAATCGCTGAAGGATGGGCTTCCAGGCTTTATATTCCCGGCACTGTTTTTAAAAGTGCAGGATGGGCAGATGCCAGAAAAAATCCTTTCACTTTACAGGCAATGCAAGAAATCAGTATAGATATAGCATCGATTACACCGTATCGCATAAGTGAAAGCGACCTCAGGAACGCGGATGTGATTGTCCTTATACAGGATCCTGAAAAAGACGAGGAAATCAGTATTCACCCGTCATTTTCTGACAAAGTAATTAACTGGAATATCGTTAACCCTGCTAAAAGAGCAAATGATCCTTTTACAAAGTGGGCGATGTTTCAGGAAATATGTGATGAAATTGCACTCAAAATCCGCGAGCTTGAAAAAGATCTTTCAGCATCAGCTGTGTAACCCCCACCTGCATATGAGCAGTGGGGGCTTTTTTCTAACTTTATGATACGAGCACTGCACGTACCGGGCTGCCGTCACCGCCTTTAATTTTCAGCGGCATGGCGATCAGCTGATACGTCCCTTCCTCCACTTCATCGAGTACAATACCTTCTAATATATTGATATCCTGCGCATACAAAGCATGATGTACAGGAAGCTCTTTACTTTCGAGATGATCGACAGAAGGCAGATCAACACCAATCAGGTTAATGCCCTGTTTTTTCAGATAAGCAGGCACCTCTGTATCGAGTACTGGAATACCATCCGGGAATACCCCGCGATTTTGCCATGAGCATGTTTTAAACAGGACAGCCGTGACTCCTTCGCCCTTCAGGTTAATATGCTCTTTTTTAATCTCTGAAAGACCTGTACAATCAATCACTGCAGCTTTAGCAAAATACCTGTTTAAGTCGAGTTCATCAGTTTTCTGTCCATCGTCGTCATAGTGAAAAGGGGCATCAATATGTGTACCGATATGCGTACTTGCTTCAATCTTCCCTACATTGACAGATCCGCTTTCTGCCATTGGCCATGCAATTTCATAGTGAAACGGTGTATCTCCCGGCCAGTTTGGCGTCTCAGTGCTTAGCGTCATTGAAATGTCGATCAATTTCATCTGCTTCCACTCCTTACGCAATAACATTTCTTTCATTCGAATAGTTTTTATATGCTTCCGTTTCCATGATTCTCTGTATCTTCTGCATTGCTTCATATAAGTCCTGATAGCTTGTATAAAATGCTGCAGGTGCCAGTCTGATAATATCAGGCGCTCTGAAATCCGGAATAATTCCTTCTGCTTTCATTGCTTTGCAAATACCGGCTGCATAAGGATGTTGAAGCGCAATATGCCCTCCCCGGTCTTCATCAGCTGAAGGAGTCACTTTTTTCATACCAAATGACCTCAGCTTTTGTTCAAAGAAATCAGCCATATATTGAGTCTGATGCAATGATTTTTTTCTCAGGTTATGAATACCTGCTTCCTCAAACAGCTCCAGGCTGCCAATCAGCGGGGCAGTTGATAAAATATTCGGTGTACCAATCTGGTATGCACCTGCTCCATCCGCTTTTGTAAAAGTATGTGCCATATCAAACTGCTTTTCTTTATTAGAACCGAACCATCCTTTTAATCCAGGCAGCCTGTCATGATGTTTTTCATGAATGAATAACCCGCCTGTTCCCCCGGGACCATTATTCATGTACTTATAATTACACCATACAGCAAAGTCAACGCCCCAATCATGGAGTTCATGCGGCACAGCACCGATTGAATGAGCGAGATCAAAACCGACGATAATCCCCTTTTCATGAGCTCGCTTTGTCAGTTCTTTCATAGGCAGCAGCTGTCCGCTCCGGTATAGGACTGAAGGCAGCAGCAAAACAGCAACCTCATCCGTTAATACACGATCAATTTCTTCAATTGATAAAGTTGTGCCATTATCAGAAGCAGCCTTAATCAATTCTATATCAGGGTTCAACCCTTTTAACTTGATCTGACTTTGAAGCGTATAAATATCAGAAGGGAAGTTCAGTTCATCTGCTGCGATTTTCGTCCGCTTCCCATCCGGCTGATAAAAGGTTGAAAGCATCTGATGAAGATTGACTGTAATAGAACCTGTTACGATCACTTCATCCGGCTTTGCGCCAATCAGCGGTGCCGTTTTTTCACCGAGCTGTTCTGAAAGTGTAAACCATGGATGTTCCCCTTCCATCCAGCCTTCGATGCCATAGTTCTTCCAGCTGTCAAGCAGACTCAGTACTGCCTGCTCAGCTTTTTTGGATAAAAGTCCAAGTGAATTACCATCTAAATAATATTGCCCCTCTTTTATGTAAAATTGATCACGAAATGCTGAGAGTTCATCCTGCTGATCAAACAACACAGCTTCCTCCCTGCTGAATGTAAAACTCATACTTTCACCCTCCAGTTGTTCATGATGATTGAATTTGTATGATATTATCATACAGTATAGAAACTTGTTTTGCGAAGGCGGGAGGGCTGAATGATGAAGAAAACAAGAGTTGTCATCATGATAATGCTGATCCCTGTTCTCATTGTGATTCCTGCTGCTTCTGCAGCACTCTTATACATACTTCCGCTTTTCATCCTGCTGTCAATTTTATCTGTTTCAAAACCCGGGAAAGCCGAGCTTATGAGAAGTGCCTTATTAATCCTGGCACTTTATCTGATCGGTGTAACTGCTGAAGAACTGGTCATCAGGTTGATCGCAATCATCTTTATCATTTTTACATTGTTATTCACTAATTCATAATTGGAGGAATTTATTATGCAAAGAGTACAGCTTACAACGGACTTTTCGATATCAAAAACTGTACACGGCCTGATGCATCTGTCAGGGTGGGGCCTGTCTAAATCAGAACGTCTCTCACTGATCAAAGAGGTGCTTGATACAGGGATTACGACATTTGATCATGCTGATATATATGGAAGTTATCAGTGTGAAGCGCTTTTTGGTGAAGCACTCGCACTCGAGCCATCACTGCGGGACAAAATGGAGCTTGTTACAAAATGCGGGATTGTTCTTGAGTCCCCAAACCGCCCTGCTCACAGAAGCCATCATTATAATACAAGTAAATCACATATTATCTCATCAGTTGAACAGTCACTGAAAAACCTTTCAACTGATACAATTGATCTGCTGCTGATCCATAGACCGGATCCATTCATGAACCCCGAAGAAACCGCGGCGGCTTTTGGTGAGCTTCATCGCTCAGGTAAGGTCAGACATTTTGGCGTATCAAACTTCAAGAGAAACCAGTTCAATATGCTTGAAAGCTATATCGATCAGCCGCTGATTACAAATCAAATTGAGCTGAGTCCATATCACCTTGAGAATTTTGAAGATGGCACAGTTGATCTTTCACTTGAAAAGAAAACACCGCCAATGGCCTGGTCTCCCCTTGCAGGCGGAAAAATTCTGACAGGTACTGATGAAAAATCAGTGAGAATACGTGAGGCATTAAATGAAGTTGGTCAGGAGATCGGCACTTCACAATTAGATGAAGTGATTTATGCATGGTTATATAGCCACCCTGCAAATATTTCTGTCATCGCAGGATCAGGTAAAATTGAAAGGATCCGCTCTGCTGCCGGTGCCCACACGTTCAATATGGACGCCCATCAGTGGTTCAGAATCTATCAGGCAGTCCTTGGACACGATGTAGCTTAAATGAAATTCAGTGGTAAAAATTTTGCTGACTGTGATAGAATATAGGCAATTAACTTGAGAATGGAGGAAATCTGATGGGGTTATGAACCTGAACTGTATAGTAAACCGTTTTGTCAATGGCATAAAAGCTCAGCGTAAGTCCCCTGAAGAACCTTCGTTCTGTGCGGACGATCTCTGATGCTTACACACTAACATTTACAGGAGGTGGAAGAGAGCTTCCTAAATAGACTGGAATGCTCTCGCATCATTGGAGATAGACAATTTAATTTTGGTCGTTGTTTTACTTGCATGTACGGCATTTTTCGTGGTTTCTGAATTTTCGATTGTAAAGGTGAGATCCACACGGATTGATCAGCTGCTTGAGGAAGGTCACACGAGAGCAGCAAGAGCAAAAAAGATCACTGATAATCTTGATGAATATTTATCTGCATGTCAGCTTGGCATCACTGTCTCAGCGCTGGCACTCGGATGGATTGGCGGACCGACGATCGCACAGATGATTGCACCGCTCTTTACAGGCATTGAGGCTTCATGGATTTCAATTTTCTCATTCGCAGCTGCTTTTTCATTGATTACCTTTTTACATGTTGTTATTGGAGAGCTTTCTCCAAAGATTATTGCGATACAACAGGCAGAGAAAATTACACTCATGGTTGCAACACCATTAATCTGGTTTTACCGTATTCTTTATCCTTTCGTCAGGTTCCTGAATGGTTCAGCGCGTCTATTGACAAGAGCACTTGGATTAAAGCATTCGCAGTCCAACGATATGGCTCATTCTGAAGAAGAGTTACGGATGATTTTATCTGAAAGCTTAAAGAGCGGTGAGATTAATCAGTCAGAGTACAAATTCGTAAATAAGATTTTTGAATTTGATGAGCGTGTTGCAAAAGAAATCATGGTACCAAGAACAGAAATTGCAAGTGTAGACAGCGGCCTTACGCTGCTTGAAGTATTTGAAGTAATGAAAGAAGAGCAGTATACACGTTATCCGGTCACTGAAGACGGTGACCGTGATAATATTATCGGTATGATTAATATGAAAGAATTGATGACAGCGTTTATCGAGGATCAGAATAACGGTAAGCGACCTGTTTCTGAATTTACCCACCCGATCATACAGGTCATTGACAGCATTCCAATTCATGAACTGCTTCATAAGTTCCAGAGAGACAGAATGCATATGGGAATTCTGCTTGACGAATACGGCGGAACATCCGGCCTAGTTACGATGGAAGATATTATTGAAGAAATCGTCGGAGAAATTCAGGATGAATTCGATGCTGATGAAATTCCGGACGTTCAGCAGATTAATGAACATCATTTTATTCTGGATTCAAAAGTGCTTGTTCAAAGTGTGAATGAGCTATTGAACATCGAAATTGATGAAGAAGATGTTGATACGATCGGCGGCTGGTTCATGACAAGAAACTTTAATGCTGAAGTCGGCGATGAGCTTTATGAGCAGGGCCATGTATTCCGGGTTAACGATGTAGAAGGCTACCATATTCTTTATCTTGAAGTATGGAAGCTGTCTGAAGAAGAAACATCTGAGTCTGAGGTGGAAACTGCTCCGGCAGCAATACGGACGACAGAAGCTTTATAATGGGAACCGCGCAATGTTGCGCGGTTCTTTATTTTGTTGAAGGGCTTGTGGCGGGCAGCGGTTGTAGTGTTTCGTCTGGCAGCTGTAGTGTTTTGCTTAGCCGTTGTAGTGTTTCGTCTGGCAGCTGTAGTATTCTGCTTACCTGTTGTAGTGTTTCGCCTGGCAATTGTAGAGTTCTAGCTGGCTACTGTAGTACCCCCGCCTGCATGGATCGGACAATTTTCTTATTTTAAATAAATATTGCGAAATACCTTGATAGACGGTAAAATAAATGGGTATAAAAAGTGAATGAAATACATGCTCGCTTTGTATTGCAGTCCATACAAAATCACTGCAGACAAAGCATTTAATTTAATTGTTAGTGCAAGCGATTGCATAAAATATGGAGGTGCCGTACTGATGAAAAAAATATGGTGGAAAGAAGCTGTCGGGTATCAGATCTATCCGAGAAGCTTTCAGGATTCGAATGGTGATGGAATTGGTGATCTGCAGGGAATCGTTTCGCGTCTGGACTACGTAAAAGATCTTGGAATTGATGTGATCTGGATTTGTCCAATGTATCAATCACCTAATGATGATAATGGATATGATATCTCTGATTACCAGGCAATTATGGATGACTTCGGTACAATGGACGATTTTGATACATTATTGAAAGAAGTCCATAAGCGTGATATGAAGCTGATTATCGATTTTGTGCCAAATCATACGAGTGATGAACACCAGTGGTTTGTGGAATCACGCGAGTCTAAGGACAGTCCAAAGCGTGACTGGTACATCTGGCGGGACGGTAAGAAAGATAAAGCCGGGAAAACCATTGCTGAGCCGAATAACTGGGAAAGTATTTTCGGCGGATCTGCGTGGGAATATGACGAGAAAACTGACCAGTACTACCTTCACGTCTTCTCGACAAAGCAGCCGGATGTGAACTGGGAAAACCCTGAAGCAAGACAGGCAATTTATGACCAGGTCAACTACTGGCTTGATAAAGGAATTGACGGCTTCAGAATTGATGCAGTCAGTCACATTAAGAAGCGTAAAAAACTTCCTGACATGCCAAACCCTAAGAAGAAAAAATATGTTTCTTCTTTCGATATGCATATGAACCAAAAAGGCATCCAGCCTCTTTTAAAAGAATTCAAAGATAAAACATACGGCCAGTATGATGTCATGACAGTCGGCGAAGCTAATGGCGTATCGATTGATGAAGCTGATCTGTGGGTTGGTGAGAAAAAAGGGAAAATGGATATGATATTCCAGTTCGAACACCTTGGCCTGTGGGATGCAGAGACAAACCTCCAGCTTGATATTGTTGAACTGAAAAAAGTATTGACGAGATGGCAAAAAGGTCTTGAAAACAATGGCTGGAATGCATTGTTTATTGAAAACCATGATAAACCGCGCGTGGTGTCAACATGGGGTAATGATGATGAATTCTGGTATGAAAGTGCAACATCTATGGCAGCGATGTACTTCCTGATGCAGGGTACGCCATTTATCTATCAGGGTCAGGAAATCGGCATGACAAATGTTCAGTTTGACTCGATCGATGACTATGATGATGTGTCTGCGAAAAACCTGTACCGCATCCGCCGTGAAGAAGGTGTAGCGCATGACGATATTATGCGGATTCTGTGGGCATCTTCACGGGACAACAGCAGAACACCTATGCAGTGGTCAGCTGAAGGTAATGCAGGATTCACAACAGGTTCACCATGGATGAGAGTGAACCCGAACTTTAAAGATATTAACGTCGAAGATCAGTTAAAAGATGAAAACTCTGTCCTTTCTTTCTATAAGCGGATGATTGCACTGAAAAAGGAGTATGATATTTTCACTTACGGTGTCTATGATCTGATTCTTCCTGAACACCATCAGATCTATGCATATACGAGAACGCTTGAAAATGAAAAAGTTGTTGTTCTGACTAACCTTTCAACAAAGGATGCGATTTGCGAAGATCTTGATTTTAAGATCAGCCTGGATCACCTTCTGCTGAATAACCTTCCTGTTGCCGCACACGACGATACTTCTACGGTGGTACTGAAGCCTTATGAAGCGAGAGTATATAAACTCTCGTAACTTACAGAGACTGTCCAACCGGGCAGTCTTTTTTTGAACTTAACGCGGTGATAGTTGATGAGGAAACTTCCGCTCCATCAGTATTAAACTGCCCTAAAACTCGAATTTGAATTCCGACTCGTGAAACTTGATTATTATAAATAATATTTGAGTCATTTTTATGAACTGATATATTAAAAGTAAGCATATGAGAGAATAATAGACGATTATACTAAATAATACGCTTACATGAAATTTTCCACTCTATAAAGATATGTTATAATTCTCCTCGTTATAAACGGATCCTGACTTTTCTGAGAGTGAAAAGTCGCAAAAATAATTTTAAGGGAGAGATTATTAAATTGGATTTAACTAAATATAAACAGGAGTGGTTTGGGAATGTGCGTGGCGACCTGATGTCTGGTACCTTAGTGGCCCTTGCATTAATTCCTGAAGCCATTGCCTTTTCAATCATTGCAGGCGTTGACCCGATGGTTGGACTTTATGCTGCTTTTTGTATTGCTGTTGTCATTGCATTTATCGGAGGCCGACCTGGAATGATCTCGGGTGCGACTGGTGCGATGGCCCTTCTGATGGTTACGCTCGTTGCTGATCACGGTCTTCAGTATTTATTTGCTGCAACCATTCTGACCGGATTCATTCAGCTGATTATGGGTGTGTTAAAGCTCGGAAAGCTGATGCGGTTTATTCCGAATTCAGTGATGATCGGGTTTGTTAACGCACTGGCTATTCTGATCTTTATGGCGCAGCTTGAACAATTTGAAGGCGCGGGGTGGATTATGTATGGATTAGTGGCTGTATCACTTGCAATCATTTATCTTGTACCGAGATTTTTCAAGGCGATTCCTTCCCCGCTGATTGCTATTATTGTGGTAACTGGGTTTGTGATGGCTACAGGTGTTGGAACGAAAACGGTCGGCGATATGGGGACAATCTCACAAACCCTCCCTTCTTTCCTGATACCAAATGTTCCGTTTACCTTTGAAACGCTGATGATTATACTGCCTTATTCTATCTCACTTGCAATAGTAGGATTGCTTGAATCACTACTGACAGCTCAGATCGTTGATGATATGACGGATACACCTAGTGATAAGAATAAAGAAGCGCGCGGTCAGGGTATTGCCAATATGGTGACAGGCTGCTTTGGCGGTATGGCCGGCTGTGCGATGATTGGACAGGCTGTGATCAATGTGAAGTCTGGTGGACGCGGTCGTCTGTCATCTTTTACAGCCGGTGTTGTCCTGCTTGGACTGATTATGATTCTGACTGATATTGTTGTGCAGATTCCGATGGCTGTGCTTGTTGGTGTCATGATTATGGTGTCTATCGGTACATTTGACTGGAACTCTCTGATGAGACTCCATAAAGTGCCAAGATCGGATGCTGCAGTTATGATCGTGACGGTTGCGACAGTTGTGATCACTCATGACCTGTCAATCGGTGTACTTGCAGGTGTGCTGCTGAGCGCGATTTTCTTTGCTGCAAAAATTTCTAAAGTACACATTGATAAAGAAATTGACGAAGCCGCTTCAACGATTACTTACCGTGTTGACGGTCAGATATTTTTTGCATCTGTGACTGATTTTGTATCTGCAATTGATTACGATACTAAAGGGATCGATACAGTTATTTTTGATTTTAAAAAGGCTCATTTATGGGATGATTCAGCCATTCATGCAGTCGATAAGGTAGCAATTAAACTGCAACAGCATGGTGCTAAAGTTAAATTAACAGGATTAAATGAAGAGAGTAATGAGCTCGTTGATCAGCTTTCAGTATATGATCAGCCTGGTGCTAATACTTCAGGACATTAATCCGCAAACATCCCCCGGATACTCGTTCGTATACGGGGGATATTTATGTCATACAAATAAAGGTCTAATTCACTAAATATTCAGTTTATAATTGAAAGCGCTTTCTTATTCGTTTATAATCAGACTACCTATAGATGAACGGAGTGGATCTGAATGAAAAAGGGTCAGTTGCTTCAGCGTTTGGAAGAGGTTGCGTCACGTGAGGAAAAGCCGGGCGGTATTCAAAACTATTTTATCTTAGGTATCGGGATAGCGGCAGTTATGCTGCATACACTTTTATGATGAGACGAAGCCTTCCGGATGAACCGGAAAGCTTCTTTTACTTTTTCCCAAAATCCGATAGCTGATCTGCTGAATCTCTCAGCATTTTTTTAATTCTCGGACTGATACCTTCCGGGAGTTCATTCGGCGGAAAGAAGTCGGTCTCTATTGTTTCAACTCCATCTGCAGTTAACTCTCCACTGACGTCCTTGGAATAGTAAACGACAGTTATCGCAAAAAATTCATCCCCGTTTGGCAACTTTACATAATAATCTTCTCCGGACAAAACAGTCACCAGTTCAAGCGTGCCGATTTCAATACCATTCTCTTCTTTCACTTCTCTTCTTGCAGCAGATTCAGTTGATTCACCCAGTTCTATCAGTCCGCCAGGCAGTCCCCATACCCCATCAGGCCGTTTCTGCAGAAGAATATTCCCTGTATCATTGAATGCTGCTACTGTGACACCGACCAGGTTAACCGGGTCGTGTCCGATCTTCTGTCTCAGGTTTTCTATGTATCCCATGAACTCACTCCTTTTTAATGATGATAACGTAAAAGATTACAAAAATAAAAGCAGTTCCGCACTACACGGAACTGCTTTTGAATATATTATCGTGCTGCGACTGCACTTAAGTCTTTCGCAACTTCAACAACGCGCTTGAAGCCCTGTTCTTTAATTTCTTCTGTGCGGTCAACATACTGATTATGACCTTCAATAATGACATCAGTCTGCTGCTGGATACCAAAGAAACCAAGTGCATTTTTGATAAAGTTAACACTCATTTCAGCCCCCTGCATTGCAGGTGCAGAATAGTCTCCGCCACGTGCATTCAGCAGAATTGCACGCTTGTCACCCATTAGACCCTGAGGACCTTCAGCAGTATAGCGGAATGTCTCACCTGCACGGAACAGATAGTCCATGTACGTGTGAAGGACTGCAGGTACCGTAAAGTTCCATAGCGGGAATGCGAAAACAACAACATCCGCCTGTTTGAAACGGTCAAGGTGTCTATTAGCAATCGTCAGAACCTTTTCCTCTTTTTCATTCAATGTTGCACTTTCAGCGGCTTTACCCTGTGCAGCAAGGAAGTCCTGGCCGATATATGGCAGTTCTTCATTATATAAATCGACATGATCGATTGTAATCTCTTCATTATTTTTAATTTCTTCTAAAAACAGGTCGTGCATTTTTGCAGATACTGATTGATCTGATGGACGGTTGTTTGCTTTGACTAGTAGTACTCTCATGATGAAAAACTCCTTTTTAAATGATTATTGCTTAACGAGAAATACATATTTTCATTTATCTCGAATACAGGACAATGTTAAAACAAAAAGCAGATCATTTCAAACGATCTGCTCAGGTTGTATAGTCAACCTGTTTTTTATATACCCCACGACCACTGCATGTGAAACAAAAAGTTTTCTGATTGACCACTGTTTCAAAGTGAACTGTTCTTCCCCAAAGCTGATAAATATAGTGAAGCACCTTCTCAAGGTAATGAAGATCAAGCTCGTTTCCTTCATACGCATGCCTGATATAAAGCTCACCGTTTTTCAAGTAATCGCCGTCTTCAACGTATAAACAGGGAAATCCGCCATTGACTCTTGATTGGATCAGTTCATCCCTGACTGCCTCAAAATCCTTATCTGTAATCTTATAATCCTTGCCGAACTGCTGGAATAGATAAAGGTCTTCCTGCCTGGAGAACTCTTTGGTGAAGTAATTTCTGATGAATGACTGATCTGATTCGAGTTCTCTCACTTCAAAAAGTTTCTTCTTCCCTGCTTCTTCACCATGTTGAGCCGCTTCTCTTTTTTCAATATCCTGAAGCAGCTTTAGTCCAAGATAATACGGGTTAATTGATGTTTTTGAAGGCTGAACAACATTTGCATTCAGTTTCGCATACTCAATCGTTTCTTCTTCAGTAAGGGGCAATTCTCTCATGATTTTCTGGTGCCAGTATGTTGCCCAGCCTTCGTTTAGAATTTTTGTTTCAAGCTGCGGCCAGAAATACAGCATTTCTTCACGCACCATTGTCATAATATCCCGTTGCCATTCTTCTAGTTCTTTGCTGTGTGACTGGATAAAGAGCATGAGATCTTTTTCAGGTTGAAGAGGAATTCTTTTTTTCTTTACTTTTTCATCAGTTTGCTGCACTTCTTCCCATAAATCACTATACGGTTCCGCAATTTTTTTGAGCGGTCTATCATCTGAATGCTGTTCTTGTGCTTTAAAAAGCAGTGGATCAATATGTTCTTCAATTGCCAGCACAGCATTTAGAAATTCTTCTACTTTTTTGATTCCAAACTTCTTTTCATATGCTTTGATTCGCTCGGAAGTAGCACTCATCTGCTTAATCATGTCGCGATTTGTCTGGCTGAATCTGATGTTATTTTTAAAAAAGTCGCTGTGAGCAAGTACGTGTGCAATAATCAGCTTATTTTGAATCAGTGTATTTGTATCAAGTAAAAAAGCATAGCAGGGATTTGTATTGATTACAAGCTCATAGATCTTACTCAATCCAAGATCATACTGCATTTTCATTTTGTGATATTGTTTCCCGAAGCTCCAATGGGAAAATCTCGCAGGCATTCCGTACGCACCGAATGTATAGATGACTGATGCAGGACAGATCTCATAGCGCATCGGGTAATAATCAAGACCAAATCCTTTTGCAATTTCAGTCACTTCATCAATTGCTGCAGCAAGTACTTTTGAGTCCACGCAAATCACCTCTTACACATGATATTACGCAGATCCTCTTATTATTCCCTTACAAAGAAAACCGGAAGCCTGGGCTCCCGGTCTTTTATTAATTGATTTCAGCAACAATTTTGCCTTTGACTTTCCGTGTTTCGAGTTCTTCAAGGCCTTCAGGTACTTCTTCGAGTGAAATAACCTGATTGACCAGACTTTTGATTTCACCTTTTATCAGCAGCTCAACCAGATGATCACCAATCGTCTTAAGCGACTTTTCTTCATCAGGATTACCTGACTGATATACGCTGCCAAGTGCTACATGGTGAAATGAGACCGGGTGCGCAAATGATATCGATTCGTTCATTTCAGGCTGACCTGCAATAAATGCGATATGTCCATTAAATGCAAGCGTCTCAAGAGATTTCGTAGCGTTTTCACGGCCGACAGTATCCAGCACATAGTTTACGCCCAGGCCATTAGTATATTCTTTTGTCTTCTCAACAAAGTCTTCCTTTTTATAATCAATCGCAAAATCTGCTCCAAGCTGTTTTACATACGCATGATTTTCCTCTGAAGCCGTTGTAATGACTGTTAATCCTGCATATTTCGCAAGCTGGATAGCAAAACCACCTACACCGCCTGCACCTGCGTGAATCAGAATCGACTTTTCCTTTTGAATATGTAGCTTGAAAAACAATGCCTGATAAGCAGTATAGGCAGCTACCGGTAAGGCTGCAGCATCTGTAAATGAAACTTCTTCAGGCAGAACTGAAACGGTATGCGCTTTTGTCACGATATATTCAGCAAACGCACCTTTGCGGGCCATATCTGCGAGAAACACGACACGGTCACCATTTTTAACTTCCGTTACTTCTGAACCGGTTTCTTCAATGACCCCTGCTGCATCGAGACCCAGAATATGCGGGTAGCTCCACGCCGGTGATCCGTTTTCGCCTGTTTTATAATCGACCGGATTCAACCCGGCTGCCTTTACCTTGACAAGAATTTCATCTGCGGCAGGAACAGGTTTTTCAAACTCTTCAACCAACATATCCCGCCATGTTCCTTTATCTTTTAATAATAGTGCTTTCATGATGAAGTCCTCCTTTTGTCTTTCTTTTGTGTTACCCACTATAAAGATGGTTTAATCAGTACTGTCCACCCGCAAACATACCCAATGAAAAAAACCGGAATAAAAACATTCCGGTTTCATCTAAAACTTTCTGTCAGGGGAAGCAAGGCCGTGTCTGACTGCATAAAGCGCAGCCTGCGTGCGGTCTGATACTTCAAGCTTTGAGAAAAGGTTGGATATATGCGTTTTCACGGTTTTTTCTGTAATAAACAGTGAAGCAGCAATCTCTTTATTACTTTTCCCTTTGGCAAGTTCAAGCAGTACATCTTTCTCTCTTTTTGTTAGCTGATGAATCTCATGCGGTGACTGCTGGTCCGGGTTCGTGCGTGTCATCAGGTGACTGGTTGCCTTTGGATGGAGCGTATTTTCACCTTTTACGAGCTTTCTGATTGAATCAGCAAGCTCATCAGGTTCTATATCTTTTAACTGATAGCCGGCAGCACCTGCTTCAATGGCTGGCACGACGTGATCCTGATCTGAAAAGCTTGTCAGCATCATAATCTCTGTTGATGGCAGTGCACGCTTAATCTCTCTCGTTGCTTCGATCCCGTCCATCTCAGGCATCACAAGATCCATGAGTACGACATCCGGCTGAAACTTCTTCACCATTGCTACTGCCTCTACCCCATTTTTTGCTTCTCCAACAATTTCAATATCTTTTTGTGTTTTTAAAAAGAAGACAAGTCCTCTTCTTACAACATGGTGATCATCAGCGATCAGTAATTTTATTGTCACAGCAGTTCCTCCTAGTAAGGCAGTATGACCTTAATCTGTGTTCCCTCTGACGGGGCACTTTTCAATGAGAACTCTCCATTTAACAGACGCGTTCTCTCCTGCATACTTGATAAGCCGACTGATGGCACTTTGTCTGTATGCTCAGGGAAAAAACCTCTGCCAAAATCACGGATTGTCATCTCAACTTTATCGCCCTTCGCTTCAATCCATATATAGATATCTTTTGCTTCAGCATGCCTTTTACAGTTTGTAATGGCTTCCTGACCGATCCTGAATATCGTTTCTTCCACTTTGGCGGGGAGATTCAGTACTCCCTCTATCTTGATAGATGCTTTTAATCCAAGCATCTCTGCAAACCCATTCAAAGCTTCTGTCAAGCCGCCTTCCATTCCTTTTGGACGAAGCTGCCAGATCAGCGCTCTCATTTCAGTCAATGCTTCCTGTGCAAGAGATTGAAGGCTGTGAAATGTCTCTTTCACCTCTTGATCATCAGTCATTTCCGCTCCCCCTCTTGCAGTGAGCGTCATTGAAAATAATAATTGATTGACTGAATCATGGAGATCGCGTGCTAATCTGTTACGCTCCTGCATCAGCGCTACTTCTTGTTCTTTTTTCGTCAGCTGCATCCTTTTAATCGCTGAGCCGATCTGAAAGGCTACGGATTCTAAGAGCGCGAGTTCATGTTCTTCAAAGCTTCTTCTACCGGGCGTTGCAACGTTTAACAGTCCAAAACGTTCGTTTCCAGACTGAAGGGGTACTGTCGCATGGTGTGTAATACCTTCAGGATTCTCACTGCTTTTATGAAGCGCTTCAGTGATCCGCTTGCACTCAATAATGTTCGAGGCTTTTTTCAATCTCCCCTGCCTGAAACGATTAACACACCAGCAGCCCCCATTTTTCATATAAAAGCAATCCTTATGCATAAGTACCTCAGGAAGATTTTCATGGGCAATCAGCGTGTGCCTGCCGCTCTCTTCGATAAAAAAGATCCAGCCGGTGTGGAAGTGTGTTCCTTCAAGGAATTTTTCGAGTGAACCCTGAAGCATCGACTCAATTTCTGTTTCTTCGTTGAGAAGTTCAGCGATTTCTTTCAGGATTGTCACGTGAGTTGGATCGTTCATTCGATCACCATCCGTTTCGTCTGTTTTTATTATAGGGTAAAAACAGGGTTGAACTAATCAGTCAATAGACTGAAAAGAGGCTGCGACATTGGTGTCTCAGCCTCTTTATTCAATAACCGGTTCACTGCGCTGCAGGCGGTGCTTTCCGGATGTGGGCCGTTTTTTGGCCCCATCCCAAGCCTCCTCGCGCTTTGCGCTGTGGGGTCTCAGCTATCCCGCTAATCGTCCCGGAGTCACCGCCTTCCGCTACGTTCACCTGTGATTCAGATAAGAACCAATACTTTTTCTCAACTTTTTAGAAAGAATTAATTATTCAATTCAGCACGGATTTTTTCCATGAAGGAATCTTTAACACTGTTTAGTTTTTCTTCACTGTTTTCAAGTGTTGACCCGATTACGCTGAAGTAAAATTTGATTTTCGGTTCTGTGCCGCTTGGGCGTACACATACCCACGAACCATCTTCAAGGAAATATTTCAGTACGTTAGATGAGGGAAGATTGATTTTATATTCTGCCCCTTCTTTTGAGTGCCGGCGCAGTGATGTTAGATAGTCTTCCTGAGCATCAACTGACAGTCCTGCAATTTCAGACAATGGTTTTTCGCGCAGTGACGAAAGCAGAGACTGAATTTTTTCAGCACCGTCTTTTCCTTTCATCGTGATCGATTCAAGGTCTTCTTTAAAGTAACCGTGCTCCTCATAAAGTGCCAGCAGTACTTCATATAGTGTCTTTCCTTCAGCTTTATGATAAGCAGCTGCTTCTGTCGCAAGAAGGGCAGCCTGAATCGCATCTTTATCACGTGCAAAGTCTTTTACCAGATAGCCATAGCTTTCTTCATAGCCAAACAGGAATGCGTACTCACCTGTTGCTTCGTAAGCTTTAATTTTTTCTCCGATAAATTTGAACCCTGTCAGTACGTCTTCAGCAGTTGCACCGTAATGCTCAGCTACTTTCCGGCCGATTTCAGAGGTTACAATGGTCTTAAACACGCGTCCGTTTTCAGGCAGGTGACCTTTTTCTTTTTTTCTGGCAAGCAGATAATCAAGAAGGATCGCACCAGTCTGGTTCCCTGTCAGCAGTGTATACTCACCGTTCGGTCCCTGAACAGCAAGACCCAGTCTGTCTCCATCCGGATCAGCAGTGATTAAAAGATCTGCTCCAATCTCTTTCCCGTCACGGATCGCAAGTTCAAATGCACCCGGCTCCTCAGGGTTAGGAGATTTAAGAGTAGGGAATTCAGAGTCAGGCTGTTCCTGCTCTGTTACTACATGCACGTCATACCCAAGCGCTTTCAGTCCGCGCTGAACCATTACATTCGATGCACCGTGAAGTGGTGAGAAGACAACTTTCAGGTCCGTTTCTCTTGCCATCTGCGGCTTTTCAGATACAGTGATCAGGTGCTCTGCATAAGCGTCATCCACGTCTGCTCCTACCATTTCGATCAGACCCTGAGCTTTCAGTTCATCCACAGGCTTCACCTGAATATCCAGCTCATTTTCAATGATGTTAATTTCATCAATCACATCGTCAGCATCCTGCAGGTTCAGCTGTGCACCATCCGCACCATACACTTTAAAGCCGTTGTATTCCGGCGGGTTATGACTGGCTGTTGTCATTCCACCCATGAACGTTCCAAGGTGACGTACGGCAAATGACAGTTCAGGTGTTGAGCGCAATGACTCAAACACATATGTTTTAATGCCGTGAGAGGCGAGCGTGCGTGCAATCTCAAGTGAGAATTCCGGAGATTTTCTGCGGCAGTCATAGGCCAGCACGACACCCTTCTTCTTTGCATCTTCACCATTTTTTTCTATGTACTTAGCGAGCCCTTCAGCTGCTTTGCGGACAGTATAGATATTCATCTTATTCGTTCCTGCTCCAATTTCTCCGCGCATACCGCCTGTGCCGAATTCAAGATTTTTATAAAACGCATCTTCTATCGCTTTATCATTGCCTTTCATCGCTGCCAGCTCAGCGTGAAGCTCCTGGTCCAGCCCGTCAAAAGTAACCCATTTATTATAAACCTGTTGTACGCTCATAAAATCCCCTCCACTTTTTTCTTATTGTAGCACGCACGCCCTGTATTGAATATTGAAAAGTCTGAAAGAAGCCCGTAAAAATAGGACATGACAGACCTTCATGCAAGAAGGTTTGTCATGTCCTTTAAGATTACTGCTTTTTATAGTTGATTGAATAGATGTCATGTCTGCGGTCTTTCAGCTGGCGCACGGTTCCGCCCTGGCGCTGACGACGCAGAATTTCAAGGTCAACGTCACCGATCATCACCATTTCAAGGTTTGGATCTGTCTCTCCTACAATACCATCACGCGCAAATTCAAAGTCAGACGGTGCAAAAATTGCTGATTGTGCATACTGAATATCCATGTTTTCAGTTTCCGGCAGGTTGCCGACTGTACCTGAAATCACTGTGTAGATCTGATTTTCAACAGCACGTGCCTGTGAGCAGTATCTTACACGCAGATACCCCTGACGGTCTTCTGTACAGAATGGCGTGAAGATAATCTTTGCGCCCATATCCGTTGCGATACGTGCAAGCTCAGGAAACTCAATATCATAGCAGATCTGAATTGCGATTTTTCCACAGTCAGTATCAAATACACGTACTGTATCTCCCGGGCTGATTCCCCACCACTTTCTTTCGTTTGGTGTGATGTGAAGCTTATACTGCTTCTCAATCGTTCCGTCTCTTCTGAACAGATAAGCGATGTTATAAATCTCGTCATCTTCTTCTTTTACAAAGTGAGAGCCGCCAATAATATTAACGTTGTAGCGCACTGCAAGATCTGTGAAGAGTTCAATATACTCTTCCGTGTAATCTGTCAGCTTTCTGACTGCCATACTCGGAGACTTTTCGTTCAGGAAGGACATCAGCTGAGTAGTAAAAATCTCAGGAAACACAACAAAATCTGATTGTGCGTCTGATGCCACATCTGTAAAGTATTCAACCTGATTTGCAAAATCTGTGAAAGAATCGATCTGACGCATCATGTACTGAACCACACAGATGCGCACAGGGTGGCTTGTCTTAAAGTGTCTCTTCGTCTTCGGACGGTAGTCCACATTGTTCCATTCCATTAATGTTGCATACTTATTCGACTGCTTATCGTCCGGAAGATAATTCGGATTGATCCTCATCAGTGTAAAACCGTTAATCAGCTGAAATGACAGGACCGGATCATAGATTTTATGCATTTGAACTGAATCTACGTATTCACGAGGAGACATTTCGCCTGCGTATTTATGATAGTTTGGAATACGCCCGCCGATGATAATACTTTTCAGATTGAATTCCCGCGCAAGTTCTCTTCTTGCTTCATACAGTCTGTGACCGACTTTCATCCGGCGGAAATCGGGATGAACCATCACTTCGATCCCGTACAGGTTATAGCCGTCCGGATTATGATTTGTAATGTACCCTTCATCTGTTACGTCATCCCACGTATGGCGGTCGTCATATTCATCAAAGTTAATAATCAGACTTGAGCATGACCCGATAATATCCCCATCAAGCTCCGCTACAAGCTGACCGTCCGGGAACATTTCAAGGTGACTTTCAAGATGTTCCACTTTCCATGGCTGCATGCCAGGGAAACACAGTCTTTGCATATGAATAATTTTATCTATATCAGCATGAATCATTTTACGAATGATCATCTTTTTCTCAAATTGAGACAAATCCAGTTTCTCAGACATAGGTTTCACTCCTCAAACGTGTATTCATTTAATTATAAACCCAATTAATAATAATAACAGCTTCCATACTTTTTGTGCCAAACTTTAGACAAATTCAATATGTAATTTCCCATACCTGATTTTCAAAGCTTGTATTATTCACAATTAACTTTTACAATCTTCAATGACAATAGTTTTTTTGTGAAAGAAGGCGTCTTAATGACCAAAAAGATAGAAAATATGCTTTTTGCTGCCTGGGCTGCTGCGTTTACTGCTGTGATGGGTTCACTGTACTTCTCTGAGATCAGAGGCTTTGAGCCTTGTGAACTTTGCTGGTATCAGAGAATCTTTATGTACCCGCTCGCAGTGATCCTGCTGATTGCAGTGATTAAAAAGGATGCAAAAGCTGCCCTCTATTCAGCAATTCTGTCAGGGATTGGCGGATGTATATCCATTTACCATTACAGTATTCAAAAGATTGATGCCCTGTCATCTTCTGCTCCGTCATGCGGGATGGTCCCATGCACAGGGGAATATATTAACTGGGCTGGCTTTATTACAATTCCATTTTTAGCACTGACAGCCTTTACGATTATTTTTGTATTCAGCCTGATTATTCTTAAGCAATCGAAAGGAGCAACACAATCATGAAAAAAGTATTACTCTTTGGCGGTGTAATCGTATTAATTTTTGCTGCCATTGCACTGATCACTAATATGCAAAACGAATCAAAAGTCGAAGGAAATCCATATGGAAAAGACGATCTGGAACAGTCTACTATTGATCTGCTGGATAACGAAAACTATCAGAATCAGATTTTGCCGGATGAACTTGAGGAGCGCATTACAAGCGGTGAACCGACAACCGTGTATTTCTTCAGCCCTGAATGTCAATACTGTCTTGAAACTACACCAATGCTTGCACCACTCGCTGAAGAAATGGGCGTTGATATGGTTCAGATGAACTTAATTGAGTTCCAGGATCAGGGGAGTAAATACGGCATTCAGTCAACACCTACTTTAATTCACTTTGAAGATGGTGAGCCGGTTGACGGTATTGTCGGTGCTGCACCTGAGGAAGATTACCGCGAGTTCTTTGAACGGAACGTAACAGGCGGATAATATGAACACTGCCAGGAGTAAAACTTCCTGGCAGTTTTTTCATTATAAATATTCGAAAGGAGCTTAAATCAGTGAAACAATCATTTACAATCACCGTTCACCCCGAGTGGGATGGTAAAACGCTTGATACACTATTGAAAGAAGAGCTGGCATTCAGTAAAAAAACCATTCACCAGTGGAGAATGGAAAAGAGTATCTTTATTAACGGAGAGCTGAAGCCCTGGAAGGATCCTCTCTCAACAGGTGATCTTCTATCTATTGAATATGTTGCTCAGCCGTCAGCGCCAGCCTGGGAAAAAGAGATTGATATTTTATTTGAGGACGAGCACCTTATGATCGTCAATAAACCGGCAGATACAGATACACATCCAAATAGTGAGGCTGATACAAAGACGCTGCAAAACGCTGTAATACATGCCTTACTCTCAAACGGACATAGCGGTTATGCGCAGCCGGTTCATAGGCTTGATCGCGATACGACAGGTGCAATCCTTTTTGCAAAACACCCGGCAATTAAACCTCTGCTTGATCAGATGCTTGAAAAAAGACTAATTAAACGTACTTATCTTGCGCTCGCAGAGGGTCAGCTTGATCAGCATGGAACGATTTCTGAGGCAATCGGAAAAGACAGACATCATCCAGTCAGAAGAAGAGTTTCACCAGGCGGGCAAAAAGCAGTCACACACTACCGCAGGTTAAAATATGATGCTGAAAAACATCTGTCACTGGCTGAATTAAATCTTGAAACCGGCCGTACTCATCAGATCAGAGTGCATCTGTCCCACATTGGACATCCGATCGCTGGTGATACACTTTACGGATCACACAATAAAATGTACGATCGCCAGGCATTACATGCAAAAAAGCTGTCATTTGAACATCCGTTTACGCTTGAGCTGATCGAAGTTGAAGCCGCCCCGCCGGCATATTTTCATTTGCACTAAAAAACGCAAAGGCATGAGCCTCTGCGTTTTTCTTTTATGCCTTACCTGCGTTAACCCACTTTGCTACTTCTACTGTGCGTTTTGCCTGGTATTTAACACCGTCTTTAACGTCTTCTTTCATATTGCCGTCCTGGTCCACTGTCACACTCGTGCCGTACGGATTTCCACCTGAAGCGAACGTGACCGGATCAGAATAGCCTGGTGCTGCAATGATTGCACCCCAGTGCATCATGGTTGTGTAAAGGTTCAAAATGGTTGCTTCCTGGCCACCGTGCGGGTTTTGAGCGGAACTCATGCCGCTGACTACCTTATTGACTAGCTTACCATTGAACCAAAGACCACCTGTTGTATCAATAAAGTTTTTCATCTGTGCCGGCATAGTACCGTAACGTGTCGGAATACTGAAAATATACGCATCCGCCCACTCAAGATCATTTAACGTAACAACTGGCACATCTTTTGTTTCTTCATAATGCTCTTTCCATGCAGGATTTGAAGCAATGGCCTGCTGTGGTGCAGTCTCTTCAACTTTTAATACCTTAACCTCAGCTCCGGATTCCTTCGCTGCTTCTTCCGCCCACTTCGCAAGCTGATAATTTGTTCCTGTTGAACTGTAATAAATAATCGCTAATTTTACGTTTGACATTTCACAATCACTCCTTGAATCAATTTAATTTTCTAAAAATGATTTCACGCTTTATATTATTTCCTAAATTCACTTAAAATAAACATAGTTTCGAAAATCTCAGTTTCAAAGTATCATGAACCGTTTGTTGACATAGAATGTTGAAAGGGTACAATTTGTTTGAATAGGAGGAATTAGTGACATGACATTGTGTATCATTAGCGGAAGTTCACGCGAAAACAGTAATTCAGAATATTTTGCAGAGAAAGCAGCTGCTTCTTATAAAGGTGAAGTAAAGTGGATACGGTTAAGAGAATTGGATATTCAGCAGATTCATGATCAGCGGCACGATGAGTCCGGTTTCAGCCCTGTAGATGATGACCATACGCAAGTGATAGAAACCATGCTATCTGCGGATGCTGTCCTTTTTGCTACACCATTATACTGGTATGGCATGAGTGGCTATATGAAAACGTTTATTGACAGATGGTCCCAGGCAATGAGGGATCCTGATTTGGACTTTAAAGAGCGGGTGAAAAACACACCTTCATATGTGATCACTTGCGGCGGTGATCAGGTTGATATAAAAGGCTTACCGCTTATTCTGCAGTTTAAGCATATTTTTGAATTTACAGGAATGGACTTCAAAAAATACTTTATCGGTGAAGCAAGAAAACCCGGTGATGCATCAAAGAGTAATAGACTTCATCAGTTGGAACAGTTTTTCGACTAGTTCACCAGATGGATATCTGAGATAAAGTCAGCTTAATAGCTGCACCTTATTTCTTGACAATCACCATTTTTGTATACTATAGTGGGCGCTGATAACTTAAAGTAACTGATATAATCTGATACATTTTTAAGGAGGAAGACCCACTATGGCTGCAACAACTTTAGAGAAAAACGTACTTGATGTACTTTTTGAAAGAAGAGCAACTAAACAATACGATCCGGAAGCTGAGATCAGCCGTGAAGAGCTGAATGAGCTTCTTCAGACGATGGGACAGGCACCATCAGCGTGGAACCTTCAGCACTGGAAGTTTCTCGCTTTCCACAATCCTGAATCGCAGGAACGTCTGCTTCCAATCGCCTATAACCAGCAGCAGATCACGGATGCTTCAGCTGTCATTGCTGTGCTTGGCGATCTGCGTGCGAATGAAAATGTAGATACTGTTTTCGATCCTGCAGTTGAAGAAGGATCAATGTCTGAGGAAATTAAACAGGCATTGAACGGACAGATTCAAGGCGCTTATGAAAATGAACAGTTTGCACGCGATGCAGCGTTCTCGAATGCTTCACTTGCTGCAATGCAATTCATGATTGCTGCAAAAGCGAAGGGTTGGGATACGTGCCCGATCGGTGGATTCAGCGATGCAGGTCTGGTTGAAGAATTCGAGATCTCAGACCGCTATGTGCCTGTTATGCTGATTACGGTTGGTAAAGCGGCCAAAGAAGCCCGCAAATCCGGCAGAATCAACATTGATGACCTGGTAGAATATGTATAATCATAAAAAGCTGAGACAAATTGTCTCAGCTTTTTATGATGTTTATTTCACAAGATCTTTTGCAAAGTCTTTGATAAGTCCCGGCAGGATGCCGAATGTGTATGGCTTATAGACCCGCTCTGTCCACTTGTGTCCATCACGTCCGTAGACGCCGATATTGATTGATGGGATGTTCAGCTCGCGGATCAGGTGTACAGGAACCGGGTAGAGATCCTGCATGCGCGGAATATTTCTTTTTAACATTTCAATCGCTTCTTCTGACTCATGAAGTGAGAGAAAGCTCCCATCTGCAAGATACGGGAAGAAACGCTTTGTGACAAATTCTTCTCCTTCTCTTTCTGAGGTAATTTGCAAATGTTTTTCAAGTTTTTTCATAATGTCCGCACCATGCTCATTTTTATCGCTCAGATAATTATGTGGAAGAAATGGCGGTGCGAAAAACAAGAGTACGCGCGGTGTTTTCTCAGGGTCAAGCTGTTGAAGCGCTTCAGCCAGCGCAAAAGCTGCTTCCCGTTTGTCCTTCCCCTTATATTTTTTCACAACCTCATTTAACTTACTTTCCACATCGATTCCCTGCGCTCTCAACGACGATTCCAGCTCGCTGAATGTACAGACATCCATTTGAAAATTCCAGTCACTCGGCGGAAATCCGTGCTTGATTCGGAAGTCTCTGTATTTTTTCGTACTCTCTCTGCTGATCTCATATACTGCTTCAATTGAAATTTTACGCAGTTTCTCAAGTACGTCCTGTGCCGTCTGTTCAAATACGAAATAGTTGAAGTACAGGTGAGCACTGATTGCAGTCTGTACATTATAATCTTTTTTATCGTCTTTAAAATGAAGACAGGCCGGTGGAAGCACGTATTCCCCTTCCAGATCTTCAGCAAGGTCAATATTCTGATTGATTCTGCGGTTTAGCTCAGCCCCAATACGCGTCGGGTCAATTGAAGTCAGCACATCTCCAACGTGCGCTTCTCTGCCGTATATATAAAAGCATGGAAGGACCTTCCCCGCTGCACCTGTATAAATGTATTTCGTGCGGTCACCGTCATACATTGGTGCGATAAAGTCATTATTGATCGCTGCCACATAATCGAGTTTCATCTCCTTTTTCAGACGGGCGAGTTCATGGAGTGCCCCAAGCATCCCTGCGTGTTCACTTTCTTCATCCGGATTAAATAAAAACAGCATATGGCCATCTCTTTTTTCTTCAGATAACTGCAGAAGGTTCACCAGATGAATCGCTGCCCCGCTTTGCATATCAAGTGATCCCCTGCCAAACAACCATTGTCCGGAACCAGCCTCCTGCCTTACGCGGTAATCTCCCGGAAATCCCTTAAAGAATGCTTCAAGACTGTCCGGGTCATGAGCCATCTGCTGAAGTGATCCGAAATCTTCTGTGCCGACAGTATCAATATGACTGTGGAACAGCACAGTTTTATCAGACTCTCCAGGCAGCATCGCCCAGACATTCTTTCTGCCAAATGGGTCATCTTTTATCTCCTGTATCCACACATGTTCAGGATTTTCCTGAAAATAAGGAAATGAAGAGATCCATTCAAAAATCTGTTCTACTTTATGTACTTCACCCTGTGACCCCGTATAACTCTTCATTGCAATCAGCTTTCTTGTGATGAATTCAGCCTGCTCCGGTGCAGATAAATGTTGTAGTTCGCGAAACATCCTATTACCCCCTGCTCTCTTTTCATTCATCTTAATCGAAGGACGAACCGAATGAAAGCAGGTTTGTGTGAAATCATCAGCTTAAATAAAATTTATTAAGAATATAGGTACGTTAAAGACCAATGTTGTTTTAGCACAGCTGGTGATTGCAGTGGAAGGGGGACGACTCCAGCAGGAGAAGCGTGACAGGTGAGACCCCGCAGACCCGCAGCGTCGAGGAGGCTCGATTGAACCGGAGCCAAAATGACGGCTCATGCGGAAAGCGTTCCCCCTGCAGCGGAAATCAACAGCCATCTTTAACAGAGTCAAGAATATAAAAAATTTTGATCAAAAAGGGTTGAATCTTATGCTATAAACGAATATTATATAACTTGTGCTTTTAAACGTTCGTATTTTAACAAAGGACTGATATGATGTTTCGCTTTCATTTAAAAGAAAATAATACGACTGTTAAAACTGAGCTTTTAGCAGGCTTTACCACATTTATGACAATGGTTTATATCGTTGTTGTGAATCCGATTATCCTCTCAAGTGCAGGCGTGCCTTTTGACCAGGTATTTCTTGCAACAATTATTGCCACAGTGATCGGAACTCTCTGGATGGCTCTAATGGCAAATTATCCAATTGCCATTGCACCAGGTATGGGGCTCAATGCATACTTTGCCTTTTCAGTTGTCGGCACTAACACAAATATTACGTATGAAGTTGCTTTTGCAGCCGTATTTGTCGCCGGAGTGATCTTTACGATTCTTTCCCTGACTTCTTTCAGAAAAAAGCTCATAGAAGCGATTCCTGATAACCTGAAGCACGGAATTACAGCCGGAATCGGTCTATTCATTGCTTTTATCGGAATGAGAATGACAGGTATTATCGTTGCGCACCTGGACAACCTTGTCGCACTTGGTGACCTTCATTCTTCGTCTGTTATTCTGGCATTTACAGGTCTTGCAGTCACACTGATTTTAATGGCTTTAAATGTTAACGGTGCGCTATTCATTGGTATGATTGTGACAGGGGCCATTGCCTATTTTACAGGGCAGCTCGAGTTCAACGGGGTAGTCGCACTGCCAAGTCTGCCGGAAGGAATTATTATTTCCAACCCGATTGCAGCATTTGGTGATGTCATTGAATATGGTTTATTCGCCGTTGTCTTTTCATTCCTGTTAGTAACCATATTTGATACAACCGGCACGATGATTGGTGTTGCACAGCAGGCCGGTCTGATGAAGGGTAAAACCATGCCGCGCGCACGTCAGGCACTGTTAGCTGATTCGATCGCTGCTACTGCAGGGGCAATGGTTGGTACAAGCCCGACTTCCGCTTATATCGAATCATCATCAGGTGTCGCAGCAGGCGGACGAACAGGATTAACTACTGTAACGGTCTCAGTACTATTCATTGCAGCAGCCTTTTTCGGACCTCTCGTCAGTGCTGTATCAGGCGTTTCAGCTATTACTGCTCCTGCACTGATTATCGTCGGCAGCCTGATGATGAGCAGCATCTCCCATATTAAATGGGGTGAGATTGATGAAGCGTTTCCTGCGTTTCTGATTATCCTGAGTATGCCGCTGACATCAAGTATTGCAACAGGCATCGCCCTTGGATTTATTTCTTATCCAATTTTAAAAATTGTTAAGGGAAAATGGAAAGAAGTTCACTTTCTTGTCTATTTATTTGCAGTGCTGTTCGCTTATCAGCTGGTTTTCCTTCCACATTAAATAGCTCTTTTAAAGTTGGCTGTTGATTTCCGCTTCAATCAACAGCTGTGCTAAAACAACATTGGGCTTTAACAAAACGAAAAAATAAAATCCCGCGTCCTCAGACGTGGGATTTTTTGCTGAGAAAATATTTTAACGCATCAAGCACCTCTGTTTTCCTTCTCATGATAAACGTTCTGATCTCTTCTTCTTCGGCTTTTGCAAAAACAGACATGAGAGAAGACTGGCGATGGTACTGGCTTACTTCCCCATACCCGACCATATTGCAATGTTCAGCAAGTTTCTGAATCAGCGGCAGACACTTTTCATTATCTGAAGTCAGGTTATCGCCATCTGAAATGTGAAAGGCATAGACATTATACCTTTCCTGCGGATAATCACTCCCCACAATATCAAGCGCTTTTCTATAAGCTGACGAACAAATCGTTCCACCGCTTTCCCCTTTTGTAAAAAACGTTTCCTCTTCGACTTCTTTAGCTTCTGTATGGTGTGAAATAAATCTGATTTCAACATGTGCGTAATGAAGGTTCAAAAACTTCACAAGCCAGAAGAAAAAGCTCCTCGCAATATACTTTTCAAACATACCCATTGACCCGCTCGTATCCATCATCGCAATAACGGCTGCCTTTGACTCTTTTTCTTTTGATTCCGTCCATGTTTTATAACGGATATCTTCAGGTAGAATCGGATGAAATCCCGCTTCCCCATTCATCGCATTACGTTTGAATGCTGTCATCATGGTTTTCTTTTTATCAATATTGCCAGTCAGTCCTTTTGTTCTGATATCAGTGAACTGTATCCCTTCTTTTGAAGCCTCTACTTCTTCTTTCTGCTTAAAATCAGGAAGATCGAGCTGACTGAACAGGGCGGTCTCAATTTCTTCTATGGATACCTCCGCCTCCACATAATCTTCACCCGGTTCACTGCCCGCCTGTCTGCCTCCCCCGTCACGCGACCTTGCAATAACATCTCCTTCCCCACTGTCTCCGTTACCCTGACCTATATGCTTCTTTTTTGAATGATCATAGCGGATTTTGTATTCATCAAGTGATCGCACAGGAATCTTCACCATTTTTTTGCCGTCTGACATAATGACATTTTCTTCTGTGATCAGTTCGGGTAGTCTGTCTTTTACTGCCTGCTGGATTTTCCTGTTGTGTCTCTTCTGGTCTTCCTGGCCCTGTTGATGCAGGGACCAGTCTTCTTTTGATACGGTAGAACCCTGCATATATCGCCTCACCCTTCATCTTTTCTCTATTGTATGAGGGCAGGCTTAAATTATTGCTTATGATTTCAGGGAAAAGAAAAACGCTGAGACAATTAGCTTGTCTCAGCGTAACTAACCGGTTCACTGCGCTGCAGGCGGCGCTTTCCGCAGGGACGGCGCTAAGCCTCCTCACGCTTCGCGCTGCGGGGTCTCAGCTGTCCGTCTTAACCTGCTGGAGTCGCCGCCTTCCGCTACGTTCACCTCTGATATCTATCAGCGTACATTCGTTTCTTCGTATATTTATTATTTACTTGTAACTTTTAGAAACTTTTCTCTTTTGCTGTTGAACGTGAGGCATCAAGCAGCAGGATGATTGCTGTGATGACGTGCATGATAAATCCAAGCAGCGGTACGAATCCGAATACAGATGTAAAGATACCGAAAATACTTCCTGTTTTCGATGTGAATTCACGTGCAGCGAATATTAAAGCAACAATATGCAGAGCCAGCATAATCCACAGTATCGACCAGCCCGTGGAGATAATTAGTGTACCACCGAGAATCGGAATGGCCAGCACAGCCTCAAGACTGCCCGTCACCCACTTCATAATTGTAGAAATCTTCATTCATCATCAAGTCCTTTCTGTAAGTACGATATTAAAAGGCACAGTGCTTAATTTCAATTGATACCTCTTATACGTATTCCCTATTTAAAAAGTTTCAAAAAAAATAACCAGTTTTTCAGACTGGTTATTTCATGACTTTTCTTCATATTGAATTGGATCGGACAATTTCTTACTGGACTTTAACTCTCCGCCTGACCTTATCTTCTCCATCTGCTTACCGAGCATCACCAGCTCTTCCATATTACTAGCCATACTCCCATTCACCGGCTCAAGCTCCTTAAAATACTCTCTGCCTGGCATAAAAAATCCCCTCCGATTTTTTTATAGTGTATCATTATTAGAAAATTCAGTCAAATGATGAAAAGTGGAGGTGCCCCGTTTAGCCCCGACAAGCATAAGATGCGCTGAGAAAAATGGGTGACCTTTCCCATTTTCTCAGCGTAGCTTATGACTCGAGGGGCTGGGCACCGGAACTGGATCTCATGAAAAGTGGAGGGCGCTCGGTCAGCTCTGACAGGCATAAGACGCGTTAGCGCCAAAAAATGATTGAGTTAAAGCGTCAGCTGCCCGAAAAAATAGAAAGGTCATTGAAATAACATGAAAGATGATAGACAAAAATCAAAAGCTCATCGATATATCCAAGAGATCATGAGCAGATGTTGAATAAATATGATTGCTGATTGAATCCTATTAAAAGGTCAAAGATAAATCCCAAAAGCTGATCGAATACCCCGCCCCTTCAAATACTTGAATCACTCACTTCAACCTATCCTCAAAACCAGCTCCCAGCTAAAAACCGAAAAAAAGAAGAGGATCTACTCCTCTTCTTCATACTGCTCAGTCCCGGGCTCCCGGTGCTTTTTTAATTGTTCATTGGTTCTCATCTTTTCCATCTGGCGTCCAAGCTGATCCATTTCCTCCAGATCACCAGCCATGGAACTGTTTTCCGGAATATCGTTTTTCACTTCTTCTTTCTTAGTCATCGTTCATCACCTCTACTGTCCCATTACCCTCATTACCGTTTTAAAAAACGCTACCTGTTTAACAGTGATCCTACATATTTAAGCAGGTCATTTGCGCTTGTAGAATTGTAGCCATATTCATCAATCAGCCTTGCGATCACTTCATTCATCTTCTTCAGCTGCAGCTCATCCGGCGTTTTTGAAGATGTGGTGATCTTGACGACATCTTTCAGATCAGCAAACAGCTTCTTTTGAATCGCTTCTTTCAGACGGCTGTGTGACTGGTAATCAAACCGTTTACCTTTCCGTGCAAATGCTGAGATTCTGATCAGGATCTCTTCACGGAATGCTTTTTTCGCGTTTTCAGAAACGCCAATCTGCTCCTCAATTGAACGCATCAGCCGCTCGTCAGGATGCATTTCTTCCCCTGTTAATGGATCCTTCAGCTTTGACTTATGGCAATATGCTTCAACATTATCAAGATAATTGTCCATCAGCGTTTTTGCAGATTCTTCATACGAATATACGAATGCTTTCTGGACTTCTTTTTTAGCCAGATCATCAAACTCTTTTCTCGCAAGTGAAATACAGGTCAGGTAATGCTCCCTGCTTTCTTTTGAAATAGAAGCATGCTGATCAAAGCCTTCCTTAAGTGACCTTAAAACATCGAGCGCATTAATGGAGGACAGTTCCTTCTTAATAATTGTAGAAGAGATCCGGTTAAGTACGTAACGTGGATCAATCCCTTCCATCCCTTCTCCGGTATGTTCCCGCTTCAGCTCTTCAACATCAGCCTCTCCAAACCCTTCAACCGATTCTCCGTCATACATTTTCATTTTACTGATCAGGTTAATGTCTTTTCTTTTAGGCTCTTTCAGTCGTGTCAGCACAGTAAAGATCGCTGCTGTCCGGAGTGTATGAGGCGCAATATGCACATCCGCCACATCACTTTGTGAGATCAGTTTTTCATATATTTTCTCTTCTTCAGACACACGCAGATTATAAGGCATCGGCATGACTATCATTCTGGAGTGAAGCGCTTCGTTTTTCTTATTGGAAATAAACGAACGATATTCCGTTTCGTTCGTATGAGCGACAATCATTTCATCTGCAGAGATGAGTGCAAATCTTCCTGCTTTAAAATTCCCTTCCTGCGTCAATGAAAGTAAATGCCATAAAAATTTCTCATCACACTTTAACATTTCCTGAAATTCCATCAGTCCGCGGTTCGCCTTATTTAACTCACCATCAAAACGGTACGCACGCGGATCCGACTCCGAACCGTATTCTGCAATCGCTGAAAAATCCAGACTTCCTGTCAGGTCTGCAATGTCCTGTGACTTTGGATCAGACGGACTGAATGTACCAATCCCTGTTCGTTTATCCTCTGAAAAAAATACCCGCTCCACCGGAACATCCTCAATTCTGTTACCGAACTCCTTTTCGAGTCTCATCATATTTAATGGTGACAGGTGCCCTTCAATTCGGACTCCATATTCCTTAAAGAAATCTTCCCGCAGTGCTTCAGGAATTAGATGAAGCGGATCTTCATGCATCGGACACCCTTTAATCGCATAGACTGCACCGCGATCTGTTCTCGTATACTGCTCCAGCCCTCTTTTCAAAAGTGTCACAAGCGTTGATTTACCACCGCTTACAGGACCCATCAATAAAAGAATTCTCTTTTTCACATCAAGCCGTCTTGCCGCTGGATGAAAGTATTCTTCCACGAGCCGCTCAAGTGCTTCTTCAAGACCGAATAAATGACGGTTAAAAAACCGGTAGCTTTTTCGTCCATTGATCTGTTCGGTTCCTGCATCTTTGATCATATGATAAATCCTGGAATGTGCAGATTGTGCAATCCAGGGCCGGCTTTTAAGCATCTCTAAATAATCGGAGAAGGTCCCTTCCCATTTCAGCATCGACTCTTCAAGCTGATAGTCTGCCACCCGTTTTAACATATCCATCTGATTCTCCCCCTCTTCGCTCTCATATAAAACGGTATGCAGCACATGCTGTATTCATGAGCAAAGTGAGCTGAAATATGCATATTCACAGGACAGTCATTTCTTTATTCAAGATAATCATGTATACTTAAAAATATATGACATGATTCATACTTTATCCGGGAGGTATATGAGATGGGTACAGCACTTATTCTAGGTATTTGCGTAGCATTCCTTGCAGCAATCTTTACAGCCGGTTATAACGATAAGCCGGGCAAAACTAAAAACAACTAAAAAAAGCTGCGATCGCAGCTTTTTTTATTTTTTCGCGAAGTTTTTCTCCTCCACAAAATTCTTCATATACATTCTGTTTTTCCTTTGCAGCATAGTTGCCATCTGCTCTGTCCATTTATCGGATCTTTTACCTGCTGTGCGGTCATGATAATAAGCTGAGATTGCTTCATTATATTCATAAAGCTCCTGCTTCACTGTTTCTTCCTGATGTCTGTAACTGTTTTCGTGATAGATCGTCTGAAATGGCATTCTCGGTTTTACAGCTGTTTCCTGATCCGGTACGCCAACTGTTAAGCCAAATAGGGGAATGACATGCTCAGGCGTTTCCAGCAGCTCAGAAACCTCAGGCAGATTATTTCTCAGGCCGCCAATATAACAGATACCCAGCCCCATTGATTCAGCTGCTACAGCTGCATTTTGAGCTGCCAGTGAAGCATCAATAACTGATACCATGAATTTTTCCATCGACGTAATAGAGTCTTCCACATCCGCACTTTCCCACTGACCGATCAATGAATGTCTGTAGAGGTCTGCACAAAACACAAAAAAGTGACCGCTGTCTGATACATAATCCTGCCCGCCTGCGAGTTCAGCCAGCTTTTTCTTTTTATCAGGATCAGTTACACCAATAATTGAATAGGCCTGAATAAAGCTTGACGTTGATGCCATCTGAGCAGCCTCTACAATCATCTGAACCTGCTCAGGCGATAATTTTTCATCTTTGAATTTTCTGACAGATCTGTGATTTAACATCGTTTCAATTGTTCTGTTCATATTTACCTCCACCTTTCATACTCTAACCTTTATTAAGTGTAGCGTTTTGGAATACAGCGATTCAAACATTATGTATTTTGATTGACACGAACTTTACATATAAAAAAGCCATAGTCTAAACGACTATGGCCTTACCTTCACCCAAGCGAAGGGAAATTCTGCTGTCTCAGCGCTTCATATACAAGAATCGCTGCAGTATTGGATAAGTTCAGTGAACGCACGTGCTCATTCATCGGAATGCGAAGCGCGCGGTCTTTATTATTTTCAATGACGTCATCCGGTAACCCTGATGTTTCCCGCCCGAAAACAAAATAGAAATCTTTTTCTACATCACTATAATCAAACGTTGAGTGTGGCTGCGTGCCATACTTGGTCAGGTAGAAATATTCTCCACCCTCACTTGCCTGGTAAAAATCCTCAAGCGAATCATGGTAATGAATATCAACATGCTGCCAGTAATCAAGTCCTGCACGTTTGAGCATTTTATCATCTGTAGAAAAGCCAAGCGGCCTGATTAAATGTAGTGATGTACCGGTTGCTGCACAGGTACGTGCAATATTACCTGTGTTAGCAGGAATTTCCGGCTGATATAAAACAACGTGTAATCCCAATTTCTTCACCTCATCGTCTATTTCGGCTGAGCCATTCTCTATTCTATCACGAAAGGTGAAAAAAATAATACCTGATCGATGGCGAATAAGCAGCTGAATCACTGTATGTCCATAATCTGTGCCTGCTGTCATTCGTATGCGCATTCACATAAGGCACCCCTGAGTCAATCACCGTCACAATGGCAGTATGGTCTACTCTGCCGTCCCCTGCGAAATCATAGCAGATCACATCTCCAACCTTCAGCATAGAAGCATCTGCCACTCTTTCAGCTGCCTCCTCAAGAAACCAGCGCATAGAATGCGCAACTGCCCAGCTGAGACTCCACTGTCCGCCCTGCAGCCACCAGCCTCTGTAACGGTCCGGATACCCTCTCATCACGAGTCCGCCTACAAGCAGACATTGCGAGACAAAGTTCGTACAATCTACCGGAAAAGCAGGGAACGCGGGATTCCGTTTATCTCACCACTCCTCAGCATATTCAGCAGCAAGTACGCCATTATACATGTACTCAACACCCCTCACTTACAAAGTGATAAGCCTTTCTCGATCTCTTTTAACACCTCTTCGTCCTGTTCAAGCTCTTTTTGTTTCAACAGCATCTTCTCAGCTTCTTCACCGCCGATTTTCCCTGCAGCCCAGGCAGCTGTACCTCTCATAACAGGACGCACGTCATGCTGCATTACTTCAAAAATAGATGGCAGTGCTGACGCTTCTTTAAAATGAGCCAGTGCAATCAGCGCATTACGCTGAATCGGCTTCTTGCCTCTCCATGAACCTGACACATGACCGTAGCTTTCTTTGAACTCTCTATTGCTGATTGTCAGAAGTGGTTCAAGCAGCGGCTTCGCAATCTCAGGATCAGGCTCAAATTCTGGATGCTTGTGCATATCAATTCCCTTATTTTTGGGGCAGACGGTCTGACACGTATCACATCCATACAGCCTATTCCCGATTTTAGTGCGATATTCATCAGGCAGAAAATCCTTCGTCTGCGTTAAAAATGCAATACACTTTTTCGCATCCAGCTGTCCTCCCTGAACAAGCGCTCCGGTCGGACAGACATCCACGCATAAATTACAATCCCCGCACTGATCCTCCATCGGTTCATTCGGGCTGAAAGGAATATTTGTAATCATTTCACCTAAATAGACATAAGAACCAAACTCAGGCGTAATAATCGAACAGTTTTTGGCACTCCATCCAACGCCTGCTCTTTCGGCAACAGCACGGTCTACAAGCTCACCTGTATCAACCATTGACTTCATTCTGGCATCAGGTACTCTCTCCTGTATAAACTGCTCGAGGCGCTCAAGCGCTTTTCGTAAAACAGTGTGATAATCCTCTCCCCAGGATGCCCTCGCGAAAACACCTCTGCGTTCACCTTTTTTACTTCTAGGTGCATCCTTCATTTTAGAAGGATAGGCCAATGCAATTGAAATAATCGACTTAGGCTCATGCATTAATAACGAAGGGGTTACACGCTTATCAATATCCTTTTCTTCAAAACCCGACTGATAATTCAGCGCTTCCTGTCTGATCAGCCGGCCTTTCAGATCAGAAAAGAAATCCGCACTCGTAAAGCCGATTTTATCAATGCCAAGTTCGTCAGCATGATCAATAATTTCCTGTTTTAAAGCATCATAATTCATTCTAATCCCCCTTTCTATATGGAAATGGTAAACTGAATGCATACAAAAGGAGTTGACCACCTTATGGAAGTTTCAGTTCATTCATCACTATCAGATTATTCATTTGGCATCATTCATTATCGAAACGTCACCGTCAGCGACTCACCTCAAATGTTAAAAGGACGGCTTCAATTATTTCAGGAATCATTATTTTTTGATCTGAAGGATAAAAAGCCGTCCGACTTTGAAGGAATTGCTGAATGGAGACAATTATTTAAACAGTTCGGGAAAGATCCCAACAGGTATAGACCAAGTACAGAAGCACTTCTCAGAAGAATATCAAAACAAAACTATCTGCCGAGTGCCAATTCAGCAGTTGACCTGAATAATTTCTTTTCCCTTCAATATGAAACGCCCCTTGGTATATATGATGCCCAGAATATCAGCGGTCCTGTTGAGATCAGGGTCGGCAGCAAGGACGAACAATTTGAAGGCTTAAACGGCAGAGACAATTCTGCCGAAAACCTGATTATCGCTGCTGATGATTATGGACCCTTTGGAAGCCCAAGTGTTGATTCACTCAGAACCTCCGTCAGCAGAGAAACGACTGAAGCAGTACATATCGTCTACCTCAGACCTTCTCTCCCAGCTGCGGATCAGGAAAAGCTGCTTGATTCATTAAAGCATATGTTTATCCAGGTAAATGGCGGTAATGCCACATCACAAATCGTATAAGTGTATTATATCATCCGGCTTCGTCCGATCAAAAAGCCTCATCATTATGTGGGGCTTTTATGTTTTTTACATATAAAAAAACGCAACGCTTCGTTTTAGATAAACGAAACACTGCGTTGGTTATGTATGTTGGAGCGGGTGATGAGAATCGAACTCACGACATCAGCTTGGAAGGCTGAGGTTTTACCACTAAACTACACCCGCAAATGCTGGTACCGATGGCCGGGGTCGAACCGGCACTCCCGAAGGAACACGATTTTGAGTCGTGCGCGTCTGCCAATTCCGCCACATCGGCATGACAATATGAATATTATCATACTCATGCATGTATTACAAACTGAATCATTTTATTTTTTGGAGGCGGTAACCGGACTCGAACCGGTGATAAGGGTTTTGCAGACCCGTGCCTTACCACTTGGCTATACCGCCAAAATAAAAATGGAGCGGAAGACGAGATTCGAACTCGCGACCCCCACCTTGGCAAGGTGGTGTTCTACCACTGAACTACTCCCGCAAAAAATGGCTGGGCTAGCTGGATTCGAACCAACGCATGACGGAGTCAAAGTCCGTTGCCTTACCGCTTGGCTATAGCCCAATATATGGGGCGACTGATGGGAATCGAACCCACGAATGCCGGAACCACAATCCGGTGCGTTAACCACTTCGCCACAATCGCCGTAATATTATTTTTTAAAATTGGCAGGGGCAGTAGGAATCGAACCCACACCGGAGGTTTTGGAGACCTCTGTTCTACCTTTAAACTATGCCCCTATGAATGGTGGAGGGGGGCAGATTCGAACTGCCGAACCCGAAGGAGCGGATTTACAGTCCGCCGCGTTTAGCCACTTCGCTACCCCTCCATATGAATGGTGCCGGCAAGAGGACTTGAACCCCCAACCTACTGATTACAAGTCAGTTGCTCTACCAGTTGAGCTACACCGGCAACACATGGTGGCTTTGGACGGAATCGAACCGCCGACACATGGATTTTCAGTCCATTGCTCTACCAACTGAGCTACAAAGCCAAATATTTAAGCATTTTCTATCTTACTATGTAAATAAGTTTTTTTCAACTGTGAGATAAAAATGGCGGTCCCGACCGGGATCGAACCGGCGATCTCCTGCGTGACAGGCAGGCATGTTAACCGCTACACCACGGGACCATGTAATTGCGGGGGCAGGATTTGAACCTGCGACCTTCGGGTTATGAGCCCGACGAGCTACCGAACTGCTCCACCCCGCGACGATATAAAGTTAAAAATGGTGGAGAATGACGGGCTCGAACCGCCGACCCTCTGCTTGTAAGGCAGATGCTCTCCCAGCTGAGCTAATTCTCCAGGGAAGTTGTCGTAAAATATAAATGGTGACCCGTACGGGATTCGAACCCGTGTTACCGCCGTGAAAGGGCGGTGTCTTAACCACTTGACCAACGGGCCAGTATGCAATGGCGGAGAGCAAGGGATTCGAACCCTTGAGACAGCGGTAGCCGCCTACACGATTTCCAATCGTGCTCCTTCGACCTCTCGGACAGCTCTCCATGGCTCCACAGGTAGGACTCGAACCTACGACCGATCGGTTAACAGCCGATTGCTCTACCACTGAGCTACTGTGGAATAATGCCTAGCGACGTCCTACTCTCACAGGGGGAAACCCCCAACTACCATCGGCGCTGAAGAGCTTAACTTCCGTGTTCGGCATGGGAACGGGTGTGACCTC
>NZ_JXRQ01000016.1 GCF_000829445.1 Jeotgalibacillus alimentarius | reverse complement strand
GCTCCTCATCTGTTCGCTCGACTTGCATGTATTAGGCACGCCGCCAGCGTTCGTCCTGAGCCAGGATCAAACTCTCCGTAAAGTGTTTGAAAAGCTCATTGTCTTTTTTGTTCGAAAAAGACTTAAAATCTTAAACGTTGACGTTTGGTTGTTTAGTTTTCAAGGTTCAATTCTTTTTTTCCGCTCCCTTCTTTATATGGAAGGAAGTCGGTGTTGCTCTCTCAAGCGACTTTCTTATATTAGCATAATTTATTCCGCTGCGTCAATAAGTTTTTTAAATTTTATTTTGTCGCGTTGTTGCCGCCTCATCAGCGACATTTAATATCTTAACAAGGGAAAACAGAAAGATCAATACCTTTTTAAAAAGTTTTTCAAAAAACATATTTTCAGAGTATTCATAGTAAAAGAGCAGGTCTCCCGCCTGCTCTTAATCAGCACCTATACGTAATAGTGTCTGTGATAAATCCCTTTACCTTTTGTCTCTACAGGCTGGGTACGCACTACACCTTTTTCAAGCAGAAACTCAATCATCACTGCAAGGTCAACCGAGTAATAGCTCAACTCATCATGCAGGTGAAGCTCCTGAAAACTCCAGCTCTCCTTCTCTTCCATGATGCTGACCAGGTGGCCGGATCCGACTTCTATTCTTGAATGGATTAAGAATTCGCTTGCCAGGAATAATAGTTCGAGCCTTTTCTCAATTGTTTCTTCACTATTCACCAGCTCTTCATATAACTTATAGATTTCCGGTTCAATTTGTCTGACCTGATTCCACACTGTGACTTCAGGGTGGAATCCATTTTCAATTACAGCAAGTCTAGCGAGATGATGAAGGGAATGGACGACATGATTATATGCATCAAGAAAATGTTTTGATTCAAAGAATGATTTGCCATCCATATATCTTCTGATGAGCTTTGCATATTCAATACCCATTTTGATTTTACGACCGTAGAAAGGAAAATCTTTCAGTTCCTGACGAAGCTGATCGATAAATTCATTCCGGTCAAATACGGCTCTTCCATTTAACAGCCAGTCGACAACTTTGCGGTTCGACCCGAGAAGCAGCCACTCTCTCAGGCGTTCTTCTGTGACGATATGCATAGCAGCTTTTTTATCTTCATATGTGTAGTGCTTAATAAAAACAGGATTTTCAGATTCTTTTACAATGATCAACAGAATTGTATCAAACGTATCTGTAATCGGACTTTTTTTATCTCTCTTTTCCATAATAACGATCCCGAGCGTGTTGGTCTGACTGGCACGCTCCTGATAGATCGGACGCAGAATATCTTCCATGTGTCATGGCTCCTTCACTGTTTAAGTTGCTCAACTACATTTATTCGACATAAGGTCTTGATTTCCTTCATGTGTTTTCTTAATTATTCCGTCACGATTTCAATATTTTGTTTGCAGCTTTCTATGATATAGTAAAAGTGCAGGAGGGACAATTATGGCAAAAACTTATTCTAATAAAATTAACAAAATCCGTTCTTTCGCATTGGCGCTTGTTTTTATCGGTGTCATTGTCATGTATGGCGGAATTTTTTTCAGAGACAATCCGATCATTATGCTGATCTTTATCTCACTCGGCATGCTGTCTATTCTTTTTAGCATGGTGGTTTATTTCTGGATTGGGATGTTATCAACCAGGGCTGTCGTGGTTACATGTCCGAATTGCGAGAAGCCGACAAAAGTACTCGGCCGCGTGGATATGTGTATGCACTGCCGCGAACCACTTACGCTTGATCCTGATCTTGACGGTAAAGAATTTGATGAAAACTATAATAAGAAGAAAAAACAGTCTGCAGAACAATAAAAAAGCAGCTCCAGTGGAGCTGCTTTTTTATTGTTCAAATTAATGAGCGCCTGCTTTGGCTTCACATTCTTTACATGTTCCGTATACTTCCATACGGTGATTGTTTACCTTAAAACCTGTTACGTGAGAAGCCAGGTGTTCAACTTCATCAAGTCCTGGATAATGGAAATCCACAATTTTTCCGCAGTCTTCACAAATCGCATGATAATGATCTGTTGTTACAAAATCAAAGCGGCTTGAAGCGTCTCCGTACGTAAGTTCCTTTACAAGCCCTACTTCACGGAATACACGCAAATTGTTGTAAACGGTTGCCACACTCATATTCGGAAATTTCCCTTCGAGTGCTTTATAAATTTCATCAGCAGTCGGGTGTGACATCGCGTCTACCAGATACTCCAAAATCGCATGACGCTGGGGAGTAATACGTACTCCTGTACCTTTCAGCGAATCTAATGCATCTCTTAATTGCACTTCTGACACCGCCATGCACCTTCTTTCTATATAAAGTCTTACTTTATAATGTTTATAAATAGTGTACCTGCCTCTTATTATATTTGTCAAATATATATAGGTAGAAATAAGAAAAGGACCCCTTATAAAGGAGTCCTTTCTTCTCATTATTTATCATAGAAAATATTCGCGCCAGGTCCAAGATCTATACCTGTGTACATAAATACAAGAAGCATAATCACCCAGACAATCGAGAATACAATTGTGTAAGGAATCATCGTAGAGATCAGTGTACCGATCCCAACCTTTTTGTCATACTTCTGAGCAAATGCAATCACAATTGCAAAGTAAGGCATCAGCGGCGAAATGATGTTCGTCGTTGAATCTGCAATACGATACAGTACCTGTGTAAATTCTGGCGCATATCCAAGCTTCATCATAATCGGCACAAATACCGGGGCCATGAATGCCCATTTAGCTGAAGATGAACCGATAAACAGGTTGATTACACCTACTACAAACATAAAGGCCAGTACAAGCAGCATACCATCAAGGCCTGCTTCACTCAGCCACCCTGCAGCATTATAAGCAAATATTTGTCCGAGGTTACTCGTATTAAAGTAAGCTACGAACTGACCTGCAGCAAAGGCAAGAACGATATACATACCCATTGTTGCCATCGTGTCGCCCATCTGATTCGCAATATCTGTATCATTTTTAATATTCTTCGTTACAATTCCATAGACAACACCAGGAATCAGGAAGAAGATGAACAGAATCGGCACAAGCGTCTGGAAGAAAGGTGCTGACAGGATTTCATCATTTGGCAGACCTGCACGAAGCGGTCCCCATGACGGCACAACAAGCAGTGCGATTAAAGCTGAAGTAACAATGATGGCAATCAGTGAAGCCCAAAGACCTTTTTTCTCTTCAGGACGGACTGTTGTCATATCTTCGCCTTCTTCACCTGCATACGTTCCTTTGTATGTTCCAAGGCGTGGTTCTACAATCTTTTCCGTGACAAATGTACCTGCGATCGTCAGCAGTACCACTGATGCGATCATGAAGTAATAGTTCATCAGGATATTCATGCCTTCAGCATAAGCCGGATCAAAAGTTGAGGCGGCGGCAATTGTCAGATCACCTAATAACGGATCGAGTGACGTAACAAGAAGGTTTGCTGAGAAACCTGCCGATACACCGGCAAAAGCTGCAGCAAGACCAGCAAGCGGATGACGTCCAAGACCGGCAAATAATACTGCCCCAAGCGGTGTAAGTACGACATAACCCGCATCAGCGGCCATCGAAGACATGATACCACCGAATACAAGTGCAGCTGTTAACAGCTGTTTTGGAACTGATGTAACAAGTGCTTTCAGCGCTGCCGAGATCAGTCCTGATCTCTCAGCAAGCCCGATACCAAGCATTGTTACAAGCACCGTTCCGAGCGGCGCAAACCCTGTAAAGTTCGTGACAGCTGACTCGAACATATACAGAATCCCTGCAGAGCTTAAGAGATTAAATACTGTAATCTCTTCCCCTTCAGCATTTTGAACCGTCCAGCCTAAAGCTGAACCAAGTGCTGACGCTAATACAACAATCGCTGCAAATAGAAAGAACAGCGTAACCGGATGAGGAAGCTTGTTACCAACGCGCTCGATTCCATCAAGCCCCTTGGTAAAAAAACCTCGCTTTTTTGCAGTGTCCATTGAATTCCCCCACTTTTTCACAAAAGTCAATTTTCTAAAAACTCACCTGACGACAGGTAAAGTCATTATAATGATCCTTTTCAGAAATTTAAAGACTTACAGCAAAATCCACAATAAAAACAATATTCTTATCATTAAAAAAACAAGGCTGAAACAATTGTCTCAGCCTTGTTATCTTATAACCTATCCGCATGCCCTGATTCTGGCATAAAGACTTTATTAATTGCGATCTTTTAAGTATTGCAGTGTTTCTTCTACGTGTCCTTTTACTCTTACACCGCGCCACTCTTCAAGGACCGTACCATCTTTATCAATCGCAAAGGTTGACCTGACAATACCCATATATTCTTTACCAAAATTCTTTTTGAGCTGCCATACCCCATAGTCTTCAGCCACTTTGTGATCTTCATCCACAAGCAGTGTGAAAGGCAGATCATGCTTGTCTGCGAACTTTTTATGCTTTTCTTCCGGGTCCGGGCTGATACCTAAAATGACAGCATCAAGTTCCTCAAATGACTGATGGTTGTCCCTGAAATCACAGGCCTGTGTGGTACAACCGGGCGTCATATCTTTTGGGTAAAAGTAAAGAATGACCTGTTTTTCTCCCTGGTAATCCGATAGTGAGACTTCACTGCCATCCTGTGTTTTTAATGTAAAATCCGGTGCCTTCTGTCCTTTAGCTGCAGTCATCAAAAAACCTCCCTGATTCATTGTTGACTAAATCATAACGGACAGGACCTTATTTTTCAAAAGATTGACTGCCTCCATTTGCAATCAGGGTCCAGATAACAGTAACCGGAAGAACCTGTCCAATAAAAGCGGCTGCAATCGCGATCCCTCTGCCTAATCCTTCAGGGAGCAGTTCACCATTACCGACTGAAAATATCATCATGGCACTGAAGTACAGCATCGTCAAAAAAAGCGGCCAGAACGATTCTGACTCAGCGTGATCGACTACATCCATCCCTTCTATTTGACATACGGTATAAATGACTGCAAATCCAATTAACAGCACTGTATATGTTAAGCTTAAATAAAGGAAATTCCTCAGCGAGAACATATAACCTTCCCATGGAAGCTTTAATAATGTTTTGACTGAGAGTGTCATGGTGAAGATTGTTGCTCCAACAAGCAGCCATCCCATATGCATACTCCTTTCGTTTGCAGATCTATATTGATCATATTAAAATACGTAAGAATCAATGACAGGAGGATACCAAATGAAACATACGAATTCTGAAGCGCTTCATGCTGAAGCACTTGAACATATTGTCGGCGGAGTGAACAGTCCATCGAGATCTTACAAAGCAGTAGGCGGTGGATCGCCAGTTGCAATGGAACGCGGAAAAGGCGCATACTTCTGGGATGTTGACGGCAATCAATATATTGATTACCTTGCAGCCTACGGTCCGATCATTACCGGTCATGCACATCCCCATATCACAAAAGCAATCCAGCATGCAGCTGAAACCGGGATCCTTTACGGAACGCCGACAAAACACGAAGTTACCTTTGCAAAAATGCTGAAAGAAGCGATGCCTGCAATGGAGAAGGTGCGATTTGTCAACTCCGGGACTGAAGCAGTAATGACCACAATCCGTGTAGCACGAGCTTATACAGGCAGAGATAAAATTATTAAATTTGCCGGCTGCTATCACGGACATTCCGACCTTGTATTAGTCGCAGCAGGCTCAGGCCCTTCAACGCTTGGCACACCTGACTCTGCAGGGGTTACAAAAAATATCGCAAGCGAAGTCATTACAGTACCGTTTAATGAAATCGAACCATTTAAAGAGGCACTTGAAAAGTGGGGAGATGAAATTGCAGGCGTTCTTGTAGAACCGATCGTCGGGAACTTTGGAATCGTTGAACCGAAAGAAGGCTTCCTGAAGCAGATCAATGAACTGACGCACAAAGCAGGTGCACTTGTAATTTATGATGAAGTGATCACTGCCTTCCGATTCATGTACGGCGGTGCTCAGGACCTGCTTGATATTAAGCCTGATCTGACTGCAATGGGAAAAATTATCGGTGGAGGCCTGCCAATCGGGGCATACGGTGGAAGAGTGGATATTATGGAACAGATCGCACCGCTTGGCCCGGCTTATCAGGCAGGGACAATGGCCGGTAATCCGGCTTCCATACAGGCTGGCATTGCGTGTCTTGAAGTATTGAAGCAGCCCGGCGTATATGAGGAAATGGACCGTCTTGGCAAAGTCCTTGAAGACGGGATCTCAGCAGCTGCCAAAAAGCATGATGTTACAATCACAATTAACCGTCTGAAAGGTGCCCTGACAATCTACTTTACCGATCAGAAAGTCGTGAATTATGAACAGGCTGAAGCAACGGATGGGGAAATCTTTGCGCGTTTCTTCAAACTGATGCTTGAACAGGGTATTAACCTTGCTCCATCAAAATACGAAGCCTGGTTCCTGACGACTGAACATACAGAAGAAGACATTCATCAGACCCTGGAAGCAGTGGATGTTGCATTTTCGAAATTATAAACAAGATTTAATATAACAAGAGGCGTTTTCCAAGTGAAAACGCCTCCTTTTTTTCAATGTCAATTTCTTGTTTAATTCTCTTGCAGTAAGCCCTAATCCAATGTATATTACTACTATTGCCAGGCGCAATAATAAGCGTGAGTTACGTTAAGAAAGGACTTATTTTATACATGAAGCTTGGAGCCCGCGTATTAAAAACGGGGATTGCAATTGTCCTTGCTCTCTTTTTAGCTGAACAGCTGAACCTGCCGACTCCAATATTTGCCGGGATCGCTGCAGCCTTTGTCGTTCAGCCGACAATCTACCGTTCATTTGTCTCCATTCTTGAGCATATTCAGGCAAATGTCATTGGTGCTGTTGTTGCAATTGTATTCGTATTACTATTTGGCAATGATGTAGTGGTAATCGGCTTTGCGGCCGTCATTGCAATCACAATTATTCTGAAGCTCCGTATCGAGTCAACAATCGGTCTTGCACTTGTTACACTGATTGCGATTATGGAAGTACAGAATGAGGAATTCATCACCTTTGCACTGCTGCGTTTTGCAGCGATTATGCTTGGCGTATTGTCATCATTTATTGTTAATCTTATTTTTATTCCGCCTAAGTACGAAAATAGACTTTTTCATCATATCTCCACCACAACTGACGATATGATCAAATGGATCAGACTGAGCACGCGTCATGCGACTGAACATCAGCTGCTGAAAAAGGATATTGAAAAGTTTAAAGAACGGTTAATGAAGATTGATCAGATCTATCTATTATATAAAGAAGAACGCGGCATTTTGAAAAAGAATTCTGTTGCTAAAACGCGTAAGCTTGTTGTTTACCGACAGATGATTTCAACTGAGAGACGAAGCTTTGAAATCCTTAAAAGACTTCACCGCTTTGAAAATGATATCCATCATGTACCTGAGTCACTTCAGATGATTATTCAGGAACAGCTTGATTGTCTGATGAGTTATCATGAACAGCTGCTGATGCGATTTGCAGGAAAAATTAAGCCTTCTATCGATAACGAGCAGATCAATCACACGTGCATGAATCATAAAGAACTAACGGATATATTTATGAAGGAAGTTAATCAGGCGCGGGATGAAGAAGAAAACAGCGGTTATCACCTGCTGCATGTGCTTTCCGCGATGCTTGAGTATGAAGAACACCTGTCTCACCTTGATACGCTGATTGCTTCAATGCAGTGTTATCACCAGGAAGATCAGGAAGTACAGCTGCAGGAACGTGATATTTAAAAAACGCGATTGGAAAGTCAACTTTCCAATCGCGTTTTTTTATTCTCCAAGCTGCTGAACCTGGAACAGATTATAGTAGAGACCCTTCTTCTCCATAAGCTGCTGATGACTGCCGCTTTCTGCGATCTGTCCGTGATTGATTAGAATGATCCGGTCAGCATGTGTAATGGTTGAAAGTCTGTGAGCCACAATAAAAGTAGTCCGGTCTTTAGCAAGCTTCTCAATTGAATCCTGAATCAGCTGTTCACTTTCAAGGTCAAGCGCTGAAGTTGCTTCATCCATAATCAGAATCGGCGGATTTTTCAGGAAGACCCGGGCAATGGCCACACGCTGCTTCTGTCCGCCTGAGAGCTTCACGCCCCGCTCCCCGACTTTCGTGTGGTAGCCTTCCGGAAGTTCCATAATGAAGTGATGGGCATTAGCTGCTTTTGCCGCTTCAATGACTTCCTCTTCCGTTGCTTCAGGATTCCCCATTTTAATATTCATCATCACAGATTCACTAAAGAGAATATTGTCCTGCGACACCATGCCAATCTGATTTCTCAGACTGCGTGCCTGCACATCGCGGATATCCTTCCCGTCAAGCAGGACTCTCCCTTTGGTTACATCATAAAAACGCGGGATCAGACTGACGATGGTAGACTTACCGCCGCCACTCATACCGACAAAAGCGACTGTTTCACCGGCGCGTACGTGCAGATGAACATCTTTTAAGACGTCCTCTTCCTTCTCATCGTAAGTAAAAGAAACGTGGTCAAAAAAGACCTCTCCCCTTACATTACTAACCTCTTTTGCACCCGGCTTATCATCTACATCATACTTTTCATCAACAAGTTCGAAAACGCGGTCCATTGATGCGATCGACTGAACAAGTGTAGTTGAACTGTTCACCAGTCTTCTGAGCGGGTTATATAAACGTTCGACATAAGCGATAAATGCAACCATCACCCCAAGTGTCAGATCACCGTTGATGACGCTGTAACCTGCATACCCGATAACAATTAATGGCGCAATATCAGTAATCGTGTTCACAACTGCAAAAGCTTTTGCATTCCACTTTGTCTGGTCAATGGCTTTATCCAGAAAGTTTCCGTTCCGCTGATCGAACTGTTTCTGTTCATGCGGTTCTACTGCAAAACTTTTAATGACACTCATTCCCTGTACACGTTCATGTAAATAACCCTGCACTTCAGCGAGTGCCTGTGAGCGGTAGCGCGTCAGTGAACGCAGTCTGCCGAAGAAGTACTGGACAGAAAATGCATAGAGCGGGAAAACGATTAATGAGACAAGTGTCAGCTTCACATCGTAGCTGAGCATAATTCCGACTGCAATCAGGATCGTGGCGATATCAAGCCACAGATTCATCAGTCCTGTCATGACAAAATTTTTCGTCTGCTCAACGTCATTAATGACCCGTGAAATGACTTCACCTGCTCTTGTATTGGAATAATACTTAAAGCTTAATTTCTGCAAATGTGAAAACAGCTGATCTCTAATATCAAATAAAATCTTATTGCTTGTCCACTGGGCAAAATATTGTCTGTAATATTCAACCGGCGGCCGTACAATCACAAAGAGCACCATCGCTCCACCTATGAGCCAGTAAAGCTGGTTCAGCTTTTCATCTGCCCCCATATCCCCGTTTACAATATCATCAATAACGTATTGAATCAGAACCGGTATTAACAGGGGAATGGCAAACTTGATTACACCGATCAGCAGCGTAAAGATAATCTGCCATTTATATGGTGCTACGAATTTCATATATCTCTTTATACTGTCCATTTGGATTCCCCTCCACTTTTAATAAACTTTATTCAAAAAACCATATTTTTTAATTGCGCAGCTGATGGTTGAAGCGTAAGGGGGCGACTCCTGCTTAAAAAACGATCGGGAAAGACCCCCGCAGGGCAGTGCTTTTCTGCCCGACCTGAGCGTTCGTCCGCGGAAAGCGTCCCCTGAAGCGGAAATCATCAGCCAGACTTATAAAGATAAAAACATAAAAAAACCTGTTGAAACTGGCCAACAGGAATGGTCGTGTTCATTCTTTTAAACGATATCTTTTCTGAAATTGATATCTGCTGTACCAAACATCGATGAAGTCAGGTGCAAAAGGACCTCTTCTCTGCTTAATCCAGCGTATCAATTTATCAACATTGCGCTGAAGAATTCTGTCGATTACCGGAGGATAACCCATCAGCTTCCTGTGCTCCTCATATTCATCTTCATCAAGCAGTGTATATGACATATCCGGATACACTTTTATATCAAGATCATAATCAATGTACTTTACTGCCTTATCTTCATACACAAAAGGTGAGCTCAAATTACAGTAATAATAGACCCCGTCGTCACGGAGCATGCAGATAATATTAAACCAGTGTTCCGCATGAAAGTAACAGATCGCAGGCTCTCTCGTAAGCCAGGTACGGCCGTCGGATTCAGTCACAATCGTACGGTCATTACCTCCGATGACAATATTTCTTGTTCCTTTCAGAACAGTCGTCTCCTGCCAGACCCGGTGAATGAGCCCATCGTGTTTGTAGCTGTGTATTTGTATACTCTGCCCTTCTACTGGTAGCGTCATCCTCCATCTCCTGCCTTTGATTAAAAAATTTACATTTTCCTGATGAATGTCAGGTCCGCCCATGTATGTATTTCACTATTATAACTCTTTCACAAAAAAAGAGCCACCCAGACGGGCAGCTGCTTCGTTGATTCTATTCAGTTGCTGTATGGATGACTTCATTCATCTGATCATCAAACTTCTCCTGTACCTCTTTTAACCTGCAGTCGAGTTCCTGAAGCTGAATATAAAGCTGCTCTGCAGAATCGTGAATTTCCATGGACAGTAAGAACTCCCGCATTTTCTTTTTCTTCTCAATTTCTGCATAGAGATGAAGTAATTCCTCTGCAGTTTCCATTTGCTGATAGACCTTTTCTTTGAATGTATTCATAAAGTGAAATCCCTCCTGATAAGAACAGATTCCACTTTTAATCGGTTTTCCCTTTGACTCCTTTTGTCGTCCGTCCATAAAAATTACGACAAAAAAACCGCCCGTGGGCGGTTTTTTCGACATTCATTATGAGCGTTTGTTCTGCTGCTGGTTCTGATTGCCTTTATTAGCTTCAGATTGCTTGTTCTGCTGTCTTACTTCAGCAGCATTTGTTTCTGAAGCGAACTCTTCAGCAAATGCTCCTGCATTTTGCTGCTTTACTTTTTCAACATTTGTGCCGGCTTGTGTTTTGTTTGGCTGTTTTTTCATTGAGATCTCACCTCCGTGACACTTAATATGGTCCGGAGTGTGGAATCTTATTCATGACTTATACAAGAAGTGATCTGCCGCCATCGACAATGATTGTCTGTCCGCAGATCATGGATGAATCATCCGAGACAAGGAATAAAATGGTTTTTACAAGATCGTCAATTTCGACCATTCTTCCAGCGGGGGTCTTACTTCTTGCGTCTTCAAGCAGCTCCTCACGATTAGGGAAATGAGTCAGTGCTTCTGTATCAATAGCACCACCTGATACTGCATTCACAACGATTTTCCTTGGTGCAAGCTCGACTGCAAGGTAGCGCGTTAATGCTTCAAGCGCTGCTTTTGATACGCCTACTGTTGTGTAATTATCAAGATAACGGATCGATCCGAGTGATGAAATGCTGACAATTCTGCCGCCTTCTTCAGGCATGAGCTTTACTGCTTCCTGCGCACAGAACAGCAAAGCTTTACTGTTAATATTCATCGTCCAGTTCCAGTGTGATTCTTCAAGTTCCATTGCAGGACGCAGGACGCCTGATGCTGCATTATTAATAAAGACATCCAGTCTCCCGAAATGTTCTTTAATCTGTTCAAACATCGATTTAATTTTTTCATTATCTCCAACGTTTGCACGGACAATAAGTACTTTACGGCCCATTTCTTCAATCTGAGCTGCTGTTTCCTGCGCAGCTTTTTTGCTTCGTGCATAGTTAATCACGATATCGTATCCTTTTTCAGCCAGTGCCATCGCTGCTGCTTTACCGACACCTCTGCTGCTTCCTGTTACTAATGCTACTTTGTTTGTCATTTTTCTGTCCCCTTTTCTGTTGACTCTTTCCAGGCGTTAGCGATTTTCCTGTGAGAAACAGGCATTGCCACCTTTTCAATCTCCGCCTGATCCACCCATTTCATCTGTTCTGTCAGCACAGGTTCATTCGTCACATTGAGACGCCCAACCTGCATCTTCCAGACAAGATGAGTGAATATATGATCCTGAGTCATCCACTTTTCTTCAGTCAGGATTGCCTCTACTTCATGATCTGACTGTAAGTAATCAGTCATTTGCTGCCCCGCATTTAGACCGGGTGTTCTTTCAAAGCTCGGAAACTCCCACATGTTAGCAAGCAGTCCCTGCTCAGGTCTCCTGCTGATCAGCACTTTACCTTTATTATTTTCAGCGATAACAGTCAGCAGTTCAACTGTTTTTGCCGCTTTCTTTTTACTTTTCACAGGCAATTCATGCTGTGTTCCTTCTGCGAATGCAGTGCAGTGTGATTGAACGGGACACAAAAAGCATGAAGGTGAAGTCGGAGTACATACAATTGCCCCTAGTTCCATCAGTGCCTGGTTAAAATAAGATGGATTCTCTTCATAAATAATCGCTCTTACTGCAGCCTCGAACTTCTTCCTTGAAGCAGGCTTTGCAATGTCATCATCAATTGATAAAATGCGCGACATCACTCTCATCACGTTGCCGTCTACTGCCGGTTCAGGCTTGCCATAGGCGATACTCAAAATAGCACCTGCTGTGTAAGGACCTACACCTTTAAGTGAAGAAATTTCCTTCAGGTTATCCGGGACAATTCCCTGATAACTTTCATGCACTTCTCTTACAGCTGATTGAAGATTTCTTGCTCTTGAGTAATACCCGAGTCCTTCCCATACTTTTAAAACATCTTCTTCAGGTGCATAAGCGAGCGCCTCAACGGAAGGAAACTGCTCCATAAAACGGTTATAATAAGGAATAACCGTATCAACACGCGTCTGCTGGAGCATAATTTCAGAGACCCACACCCTGTATGGATCGCGGCTTTCGCGCCACGGGAGTTCTCTCATTTCCTGCTCAAACCATCCAACAAGATCTTCACCAAATTTTTTGGCAATTACCTTTTTTATTCGCTTTTCTAGTTCTTCATTCATAAATCATCATCCTTTGTGTTAAATCACCGTTGTTCAGGGGAATAGTGTATTGACAGCCGTTTTAGTGGGCAGATCATTTCTTGCATTATATACTTAAAATACGACATAATTAAAAACTGAAACGTACGTTAGGAGGGGTTGCACATGGATACTGGTACTCATATCGTAATGGGATTTGCGATTGGCGGACTTGCTGCCATTGACCCAGTTGTTGCAAACGATCCTGCAACTGCCCAGAGCGTATTAATAGCTGCTGTGATTGGCTCACAGGCTCCTGACGCTGACACAGTGCTGAAACTCCGTAATAATGCTGTATATATCAGACACCACCGGGGGATTACACATTCTGTTCCGGCTGTGATGCTGTGGCCGATTGCCATTACTGCAGCAATCTTTCCATTCTTTCCTGAAGCGAACCTGCTTCACTTATGGTTATGGACTTTTCTTGCTGTATTTTTGCATGTCTTTGTTGATATTTTCAACAGCTATGGCACTCAGGCACTCAGGCCTTTTTCATCAAGATGGGTGGCGCTTGGTGTCATCAATACATTTGATCCGATTATCTTTGGTATACATGTAATCGGACTGATCATCTGGGGATTTGGTGCAAATCCCGTCCCGACTTTTCTCATTATGTATACAGTCATTGTCGGGTACTATGTGATCAGGTTTATGCTGCAATCCGCTGTTCGTCATTCAATTAAAAAAACGATACCGAAAGCAGATAATGTTATTATCGCACCTACAATCCGCTTTTACCAATGGCGAATTGCAGCTGAGACAAAAGAGCATTTTTACGTGGGACGGGCATATGGAAGATCGATTACGATATATGACAAGTTCAAAAAGAAGTCTATTCCGGATAATGAAATTTTTCAAAAAGCCAAAACTGACCGCAATGTGTCAGCTTTCTTATCTTTCTCTCCTCTTTATAGGTGGGAGCTGAGTGAAGGCGATGATCAGTACGAGGTACGGTTTATTGACCTGAGATACCGCAGTAATGATCATTACCCATTTGTTGCGGTGGTCCAGATGGATAAGGAACTGGATATTCAGAGTTCTTATACCGGCTGGATCTTCAGTGAAGAAAAGCTGCAGAAGAAGCTCGATATTCTGCCGAATGAATAACGAAGCAGCAGGCATGAGCCTGCTGCTTTTTTAATGGATATCGTCACTTTTTAATATAGCCGCGTACTTCTCGTTCATTGAAGCGACATCACTGATTCTGTCTCCGTAGTTTTCAATCCACTGTTCAACGATTCTCTTTGACATTTCCTCACCCTGATACTCATAGCCCGCTTTTGCATAGGTCGCTTCAAAGTCTTCTCTCAGCAGATCGATCAGCATACCCGCTTTGGTTTCTGAGAGCGACGGGTCCTTCATCCGGAGTTTATCAATTAATTCCTGTCTGATTTCATTCATGATTGACCTCCTTTAGATTGCTCAAGCAGTGAGATCGGCAGGGCTTCCTGCTGCCTTTGTCCCCCGAGTCTGTATCCCCAGGCAAATACACCGTTCAGATAATCAATCTTAAAATATGTCCCGGGATCATTCTTGATCGCATACACTTCACCTTTATGAAAATCTTTCGGGTTTAAAAGGTAAGCTTCTGCCATAATGGACTTCCGTTCTAAAACGGCGAATTCATTTACGATGCCGAGCGCTTCCGCTTTACGCGCTTTTTCTTTCAGCTGGGCGATTTCCTGCTTCAGTTCGAATTCAGTCATTGTACTATATCTTTTTTCAGTAGACATTTTTAACACCTCATGAGCATTATAATGGTTAGGCAAAACAAAATCACGGTTGAAGCAGTATAAAATCGTTATATCTGCTCTGCCTTTATGTGCTTTTATGAATTTTTTTGTTATATACGATTGCAGTTATGACATTCAATATAATCGTTACTCCTGCAAGAATACTCGAAAGAACAACGACAGCTCTAGTCGTATCCATCAGCGACACCCAGGCCTCTATTCTGATTAAATAATCGTTATATAAAATCTGAAAAAGCACTGCTATGACACAGGCACTGATACTTGCGATTGAAAACAATGCCCAGCTTTGAAGACTTTTCTTATCGTGCTTTGCAAGCAATACAACAGGTATGATCCATGCAATCAACCCCAGCACAAGACTTCCAATATTTAACCACCCATACATACATCTGATCCCCTTTCTAATTCAAATTCCCATTGATGATTTTTTTCAGTTTGAAAAACCCTGATACGTATTTCATTGAGTAAAGAGTCAGCGATAACCAGCCAATCCATATGAGCGATAAGATGAAAAGAATGCCTGTTGGAAAGAGGTCCAGATAAAATAAGTTCAATGCCAGAACTGTCGAAATGATAACTGCTATAACTGATAGCGGAATCAACTGAATCAGCTTACGCTTCATGATTTTATTGCACATCATCATTTTCGTTTCACGGTCACTAAATAGTTGATCTTCACTGTATTGTGAAGCCGGTTTTGAAAAATAGTATTTCCCTTCTTTATCAGTAATGAAGGTCCAACCGAAGTCAGTGAATAATTGTATGTACTCGCTTTTTTGCTGCTCTTTAGGATTAAAATCTATCTGATAGACAACAGATTCCTGATCGCATTCTTCAAAGAAGTATTTTTTTCCTCTGATCTCAGTCAGCCTCCATCCTGCACTGCGCTGAGAAGATAAAAATGCCTGTTCCTCCTCAAAATCGGAAAGATAAAATTTTTTTCTGATCTTTTTAACCATGATGACATCCCCCCTATGTCCTTGAATTTTTATATAACCTTTCGATACGCAGAATTTCAATGTCTAATATTTCACGTCCCAGGTCAGTCATATTATAAAACTTCCGGTTACTCTCCGTTTTCGCAAGTACGATTAACCCGTCTTTCTCCATTTTGGATAAACTGGTATAAACCGTTCCCGCACCTAAATTGATTTCTCCTTCAGTAAGATCTTTTACATACTGCATGATACTGTAACCATGCATTTCATTTTGTAAGGCAAACAGGATATAAAAGCTGGTTTCTGTCATCGGCATATAAAATCTGCGTATTCTTTTATCCAATTCAACACCACCTTTTTATAGCGTACTGCGATATAAATAATTATAGCGAAGTGTGATATACTTAACAACATAAATATTCAGTCTTATTTAGGGGGAACACTGTTGTTTTTTTAAAAATAAAAGGCTATGTTAAAGACCAATGTTGTTTAGCACAGCTGGTGGTTGGAGCGGAAGGGGGACGACTCCAGCAGGAGAAGCGTGACAGGTGAGACCCCGCAGACGTAACGCGTCGAGGAGGCTCACCGCACGCCCTGCGGAAAGCGTTCCCCCTGGAGCGGAAATCAACAGCCCTCTTTAACAGTGCCAAATAAAAAAACGTCCCTTAACCTGATAATAAAGGTTAAGAACGTTTTACCTTGTTTGAAATTTTTTTAATGTGAACAAAGGAGAATTCAAATGTCTAAAAAAATCGCTTTAATCACAGGCGCCGGGTCCGGTCTTGGAAAAGAACTCGCGCTGTTATTCGGACAGGATTATCATATCGTACTCGTCGGCAGAACAGCCGATAAGCTTGAAAATGTTGCATCCTCGCTACCTGACAGTACCGTACTGACAGCTGATGTATCTGATACCGCTTCCATACAGGAACTTTATGAGCAGTTGAACGAAAAAGACCTGCTGCCGGATCTGCTTGTCAATAACGCCGGCGTGGGACATTTCGGAAAAGCTGAGAGCTTAAGCTATGATCAGCTGAACGAAATGATGCACATTAATGCAATCGGGCCGATGCTTTTAACAAATAAGCTGCTGCCGGATATGAAAACGAAAAAAAGCGGCATTATCCTGAACATCCTGTCTACAGCGGCACAAAAAGGTAAAGTGAATGAAACCGGCTATGTTGCTTCAAAGTATGCATTCAGAGGTTATTCAGAAAGCTTGGCGAAAGAGGTTGCCGAAGATGGCATACGAGTAGTGAGAGCTTATATGGGCGGAATGAATACACCATTTTGGGATCATAACCATTATGTTTCCGATCCTGAAAGACTTCCTGCACCAAAAGAAATCGCTGAAAGAATTTATAACCAGATAGATCAGGATGAAATTCAGGTATCCTGATCTAACACGGCTGATCCTTATATAAGGTCAGCCGTTTTTAATCTTCTTCCTTTAATTCTTCGATTGACCACTCTATTTCATCCATTGTAAAACCTTTCCGATATAAAGCCTGTTTCATCTTCTGTTCATATTCATAACCTTCAAACTTACGGGCATACTTGTTATGCGCTTTTTTCGCCTGGGATAATACAGCCGTTTTCTGTTCATCTTCATCTCTTTCAACAGACAAGTCAGCAAGTACTGCAGATACAGTCTGTCCACTGTAACCTTTTCTTGCAAGTGTATCCTGTGCTTTCTTTTTAATTTGAAGCGGGGAAAGCTTTGGATTCTTCTTAATGACCTTCTCCATAATGGCAGCTGCACGCTCTTTCCATTCCTCCGCATCTTTTTCACTGAGCAGGGCTTCTATGATTTCATTTGCTACACCCTTCTCATTTAAGCCGGATTTGATCTGGAGCGGCCCTTTATCAGTTGTATTGATTTTTGTATTCATAAAAGCTTTAGCAAAAGCCTCATCATTGACATAACCATAGTGTCTCAACTTATGAAGCGCTTCTTCAATTGCAGCTTCTCCCATTTCATGCTCTTTCAAATGAAGGAATATTTCCTTTTCAGAACGCATTCTGTAACTCAAGTAAACAAGCGCTTTGTTAAAACCTTTTCTGACCTGATCCTCATACTCAATTTCACCAATATCAAAATCATCAAGTTCCTTATTTTTCTGCAGCTGATGCTGGACCAGCACAGCTTCATCCACACTAAATGCATACTTTCCATCAAGAAATATATTATAGCGCTCTTCATTGCGCTTTTGCTTTGTAATCTTAGTAATAACGGGCATGTGAGACACCTCCAACCAAACAATATCATACTTTTTTGAAAATGGCTTTGTACATGTTCGAATATTAAAACACATTATCATTTCTCATCAGCACATGTTAAGCAGGGATTCGGGGTATTGAAGTGGAAAAGAGTATTTAATCATAGTGCCGGAGGGGATACAGATGAATATTTTACTAAGCGGCGGAACAGGATTTGCCGGAAAATCAATCACAAAACTTCTGACTGATAAAGGGCATGAAGTTTTTATACTAACCAGAAGTACAAATAAACAATCCAGACCGCATGTGACGTATGTGAAGTGGCTGACTGATGGTGCAGCACCTGAAAAAGAACTGCCGAAGATTGATGCCGTGATTAACCTTGCAGGAGAATCCATTAATAACGGACGATGGAGTGATGAGCAGAAAAAGAAAATCTATGACAGCCGTATGGAAGCAACAGATGAAATTCTGAGGCTGATCCGTTCATTTGAAGACACACCTTCAGTGCTCGTCAATGCAAGTGCAATCGGGATCTATCCGCCTTCTGAGACAAAAATCTATACAGAAAGCGCGCATGAAAGAGGCAGTGATTTTCTTGCTGAAACAGTGATTGACTGGGAGCATAAAGCAAAGCTTGCTGAAGATGAAGGCGTTCGTGTTGTATGCGCACGCTTTGGGATCATTCTCGGGAAAGATGATGGCGCCCTGCCTAACATTGTCCTTCCATACAAATTAATGGCCGGCGGCACAGTGGGATCAGGCAGACAATGGCTCTCATGGGTCCACCATGAAGATGTGGCAAGAGCAGTGTGGCATGCGATTGAAGACGAAACACTTGAGGGTCCTGTGAATGTGACAGCTCCTAATCCGATGAAAATGAAGGATTTCGGCAAAACAGTCGGATCAGTCCTCAATCGCCCGCACTGGATGCCTGTACCGGGGTTTGCATTGAAGATTGCCCTCGGTGACAAAAGCGCGCTCGTTCTTGAAGGAAACAAAGTGCTTCCTAAAGTACTTGAAGAACACGGCTTTAGCTTTAAATATCCGTTGCTGCATGATGCTTTGAAGGAGATTTATGATAAATAATAGTATATGCCTCAGTCTTAGTAACCGGTTCGCTGCGCTGCAGGCGGTGCTTTCCGGACGGCGGTCGCTGAGCCTCCTCAGCTATCCCGCTAATCGTCCCGAAGTCACCGCCTTCCACTACGCTCACCTAGTTTTTACTTTAAAATTATGTAATAAAAAAGGAAAGAGTGCTTTATACAGACAGCATTCTTTCCTTTTTCATTTGACTCAGCGGACCTGTGGAGTGGAGGACGGAGACTCCCGCCCCAGGAAGGGACAGGTGAGACCCCGCAGAGCGAAGCTCGAGGAGGCTCACCGCCCGGGGGCAGGAAAGCGCAGTCCTCCACGGAACAGGGACGCGTTATTGAAAACTGCCCTACTTATCCAAGCAGCTTCTTAATCGTATCCAGACTCGTTTTATAAGGCGGGAATGCTAACTTCACATCCACCTTCGTACTCTTCTTCATCATACTCTTCCGGTGCGTAAACGTATCAAAGCTGTGTTTACCATGATACGCATTAACGCCCGAATGACCCACACCGCCAAATGGCAGGTACTCATTCGATACATGACTGATCGTATCATTCACACAGCCTCCGCCGAATGAAATCCGGCCAAGCACCTGATTTTCATTATGACTGTTCTCTGTGAACACATAAAGCGCCAGAGGCTTCGGATGTTCATTAATCATGTTAATCGCATCATCAAGCTTTGTATACGTCAGTACAGGAAGAACCGGACCAAAGATCTCATCCTCCATCGCTGCAGCTGACCAGTCAGCACCGTCAAGAATCGTCGGCTCAATATATTTATCATCACGGTCAGTTTTCCCGCCGAACACAATCAGGTCCTTGTCACGGTTGATGATGTCCTGAAGACGGTCGAAGTGCTTTTCGTTAACAATACGGCCAAATTCATCGTTTTGCTGAATATCGTCCCCATAAAATTCATAGATCGTTTCTTTCAACTTTTCAACGAGTTCATCTTTCACTGATTCATGCACCACCAGATAGTCAGGTGCGATACATGTCTGCCCTGAGTTGATCAGCTTACCCCACATGATTCTTCGTGCCGCTTTATCAAGGTCGGCAGTTTCGTCAACAATTGTTGGACTTTTCCCACCGAGTTCGAGTGTGTGTGGCACCAGGTTTTTAGAAGCGGCTTCCATGACAATCTTACCGACAGGCACACTGCCCGTGAAGAACATATAATCGAATGGTGCATTGATCAGAAGAGATGTCTCTTCCTTCTCACCTTCAACGACCTTCAGATATGCCGGATCAAAGTTGTCTTCAATCATTTTACGTACAACTTTTGCTGTTTCAGGTGTGCTTTCAGAAGGCTTAAGCACCGCACAGTTCCCCGCTGCCATCGCGCCAAGAAGCGGCTCAATCAGTAACTGAAACGGATAGTTGAATGGCCCGATAATTAATACGCTGCCATATGGTTCTTTCATAATAAAACTTTTTGAAGGCATCTGGAAAATCGGTGTTTTCACCTTTTCGTCCTGAGACCATTCTTTTACGTTTTTAATCATGGTCTTAATACTTTTTAGTGTAAAACCGATTTCTGTGACATACCCTTCAAATTCATTTTTGCCGAGGTCTTTATTTAAAGCATCAAGAATGTCCTGTTCATACTCTTTAATCACCCGCTGCATCCTCTTCAACTGGCTGATACGGAACTTTACATCTTTCGTGACACCGCTGTGAAAGAATGTCTTTTGTTGATCAATGATCTGTTGAACATCTTCTTTTGTCTGAATATCCACTATTGTTCCTCCTTTTCCAGCAGGAATCAGCTTCACTTCAATACAAGCTTTGTGACACTTTCAACCTGGCTTGTTTGAGGAAACATATCGACTGGCTGAATAGATTCAATTTTATACTGTCCCGACAGTCTCTTCAAATCTTTTGCCAGTGTCGATGGGTTACATGACGTATAGACGAATGTTTTCGGCTTCAGAGAAAGAATTGTATCAAGCAGTTTCTCATCGCACCCGGTTCTCGGCGGATCCACAACCACTACATCCGGCTTAAAACCTTCTCTTTTCCACTTGAACATCCACTCTTCTGCAGTCCCGACCTGATAATCGTACTTTTTCACGCCGTGATTCTGCGCATTCTGACGGGCATCTATAATCGATTCTTTCACGACGTCCATTCCGCGGATTTCTGATGCTCCGTCTGAAAGCCAGAGACCAATTGTTCCGGACCCACAGTAGGCATCCACTACTTTTTCTTTCCCTGTAAGTGCAGCTGCCTTTTTTACTTCGTCATACAGCTTTACCGTCTGAACAGGATTCAGCTGGAAAAATGCGCGTGCAGATAAGTGATACGTGTATTCTTCAAGTTTTTCTTCAATCGTCGCCTTACCGGATAACTTCACTGTTTTCTTTCCGAAAATCATTGAAGTTGAAGTCGGGTTAATGTTTTGCATAATCGATTTTACTTCAGGCATTTTATTTTCAAGCTGTGTGATCAGCTTGTCTTTATTCGGCAGCTCTTCATCAGCTGTGACAAGCACGATCTGTACTTCACCTGTATGAATACCAACACGCGTCACAATTGTACGGACGCAGCCTTTTTTCGTGCGCTCATTGTAAATGGGAATATCGAGCTTCTCAAGCTGTTTTCTGACAACCTGAGTGGCTTTATTCGTTTCTTTACGCTGCACAATACATTCTTTGATATCAACCAGTTCGTGGGAGTTCATACTGTAAAGGCCTGCAATGACCTTTTTACCCTGTTTTGCCATCTGGAACTGGCTTTTGTTTCTGTAGCGCCACGGATCTTCCATTCCAATTGTATCTTTTACTTCGATGCTGTCTGCAAGATCCTTCGCATGTCGTTCGAGCGCCTGGTGGATCAGATCTTTTTTGAACTTCAGCTGTTCACTGTATGTCACGTGCTGCAGCTGACATCCGCCGCAGGCTTCATAGACAGGACAAGGAGGCTGAACACGTTCAGGTGATTCTTTCCGGATTGTTTTAATTTTAGCTGTTGCAAACTTTGGTTTAACATCTGTTACCTCAGCAACAACCTCTTCTCCAGGCAGTGCACCCGGCACAAAAACAACCTGCTTTTTAAAATAACCGACGCCTTCACCATTAATGCCGAGACGCTTGATCGTCAGCGGGAATTCCTGCTTCACTTCTATATCAACCTGTTTCATCATTTCACTTCCCTGTTTCAATGCTCCGCCATAAATAAAGGGAGGCATAGCTCGAACACGGACGCCAGTCCTTAAGCCAAACCTCCATGTCATCCAAAGCAGGCTTATCATCTAATTGAAAATGCTTTTTCAATGCATTTTGAATACCGATATCTGCCGGCAGAAAAATATCCATTCTGCCAAACCCAAATAATAGCACACTCTGAGCGGTCCAGGGGCCAATTCCTCTGATCTTCACTAATTGTTTGATGACTTCTCCGTCATCCTCTTGACTGAGTGCATTCAGATCAAGCTCTCCTGAGGTGATTTTTTCACCTATTCCGATCAAATATTCAGCTTTCCTCTGGCTGAACTGCATTTCCCTCAGCTTTTCAAGCGGGATATCTGCGACTTTTTCAGGATCAGGATAGAACCATACGCCATCCACCTGCTCACCAAACGTTTTAACGAACCGCTCTGTCAATGTCGCTGCAAAAGACATATTCAGCTGCTGATGAATCACACTTTTTAACAGACAGCTGTATGGTGTCGGCTCGAGTACAAGTGGCGTTCCTGCATGCTCTTCAAAGATCGCCTTGAGTGATGAATCCTTAAAATGCGCATGTATCTCGTGCAGTCCCCGCTCAAGCTGCAGCACCCGTTTTACAACCTGAATGGCTGCCTGTTGGTCATGTTTGCCTTCCACTTTGAAAGAAGGTGAATCCACGCTTCCTGTAAATGTAATATGTACTGCCTGTTTGTGCTCAATTTCAACCGGCAGGGAAAGACGCAGATTTGCCTGATCAATTACAACAAGCGGATCGAGTCGCATTCTGTCCAGTACACGTTCAAAATCGTATGGGCCTTTTATATTTATTTCATGCTGCCACATCTGCTTCACGCCTTTTTTCTGATTATAACATGCACCCATTAAAAAAACGGGCAGCTGCCCGTTTTAAGAAGGATTCTTTGTCAGGTGATCAAGCGTTTCAAATGAGTACCCCTGCTTCTTCATATCATGAATAACCCGCTGTAGCGCGCCGGCATTGTCAGAAGAGACGGTGTGAAGCAAAATCACAGCACCCGGATGCAGCTGTTTCATAATTTCATTGTAGGCGTAATCTGCCCCCTGAGGCTTTTCGTGATACCAGTCTACAAATGCCAGCGACCAGAAAACATGCGTATAGCCTTCATCATTTGCAACTTTTAACGATAGCTCATTAAATACCCCTTCAGGCGGCCTGACATATTTCATTTCTTTCTGTCCGGTCAGTTCTTCAGTTTTCTTTTTAACCTTCGCCCACTCCTCTTTCATCTGCGCTTCACTGAGTGTTGAAAAGTCAGGGTGTCCCCAGGAGTGGTTGCCAATGATATGACCTTCATCTGCCATTCTTTTTACCAGCGGCGCTGCACTTTCAAGGTAGTGACCCGTCAGGAAAAATGTCGCCGGCACTTTCTCTTCTTTCAGTACATCAAGGATCTTTTCTGTATAACCATTTTCAAAACCGTTATCAAATGTGAAGTATACAATCTTCTCATCTGGAGACCCTTTATAGTAAGCGCCGTGCTTTTCAAGCAAGTCATTATACACAGCGCCCGCATCAGGCTGTTCGCCGCCCGCAGACCGCTTGAACCCCCAGTGATGAGTTTGGGCATAGACTGACAGTGAGTAGCCCAGGAATAAAAAAAGTACCACTATAATTGAGTAAAGTGTTTTCATATGAACCTCCCTTCTATCATTAAATTGTGCAGTTGGATTGGTGGTATACATAGAAAAAGCACCCACTTATAAGTGAGTGCTTCGGAATTTATCTGAATACAGGCTCTTTAAAGCGTGACAGCTTCTCAAGAGATGACTGGTCAACGTCTTTATGAAGGCTGTTTCCATGTGAATCCATTGTTACAACAGCTGTGAATCCTTTAACACGCAGATGCCACATTGCTTCCGGCACGCCAAATTGCATCAGGTCAACGCCTTCAACGCCCTGGATACAGTCTGCATAGTACTGTGCGGCTCCTCCGATTGCATTCAGGTAGACGCCTCCGTGTTCTTCAAGCGCTTTGAGCGTTTTAGGTCCCATACCGCCTTTACCGATCACAGCACGGATCCCGAATTTCTTCATGATATCTCCCTGATAAGGCTCTTCCCGGATTGATGTCGTAGGACCGGCTGCTTTCACGTGCCAGTTTCCTTCCTCATCCTTCATCATGACAGGACCGCAGTGATAAATGATTTGACCATTCAGATCTACAGGTGCGTCGTGATCGCTTAAATGTTTATGGATCGCATCGCGTCCAGTGTACATCATGCCGTCGATCTGTACGACATCACCTACTTTTAAGGTGCGGATCTGGTCTTCAGAAATCGGGGCAGACAACTTAACAATTTCAGGCTTCTCATCAGGCGTTTCTGCCTGATCATCATCAAATGAAATTTTGTCACCTTCCTGGTACAGCCATTCCTGAATGTCTCCAGTCTCAGGATTTACTGTAATACCAAGGCGTCTGAATGCCCAGCAGTTGTAAGCAACTGAGACGAAGAAGCTTGCAGGGATACGGTGCATAACACCAACCTTGCAGCCAAGCAGTGTCGTCTCACCGCCAAAGCCCATTGTACCAATACCAAGCTCATTTGCATGGTCCATGACATATTCTTCAAGCTTTCTAAGATCCTCATTCGGATTTACATCTTCAGATGAACGGAACAGCTGTGCTTTTGCAAGGTCGTATCCTGAAGAACGGTCTCCCCCGATCCCCACACCGATAAAACCTGCGCTGCAGCCCTGTCCCTGTGCCTGATAGACAGAATGCATAATGCACTTACGGATGCCATCGAGGTCGCGTCCGGCACGGCCTAGACCATCAAGTTCACATGGCAGGCTGTACTGAATGTTTTTATTTTCACAGCCGCCGCCTTTTAAAATCAGACGGATATCAATATCATCTTTTTCCCACTGCTCATATTTAATCACCGGTAATCCTTCCCCAAGGTTGTCACCGCTGTTTTCTCCTGTAATTGAATCAACTGAATTTGGACGCATTTTGCCGTCTTCAGTGGCACGTACCATTGCGCGCTTAATCGCTTTGGTTATTTCCAGCTGATTCACACCGATTGGGGTTTTGATTTTAAAAGTCGGAAGCCCCGTATCCTGACAGATCGGCGAAACTTTCTCATCTGCCATCTGGATATTCTGTGTGATCGTTGCAAGACTCATTGCTGCACGTGTCCCTGCGTTCTCCTGCGCCTTCGCCTTGCGAATCGCACGGCGCACGTCCTTTGGCAGGTTAGTGGATGTTTCCACGATTAATTCATATACACTGTTTTCCAATGCTTCAATATTCATCTGTATGTATACCCCTCTCCCAAAACTCAACGGATTTATTATAACCCGGTGCTTTATTGAAGGAAAGGGTGTTTGGAAACGTTTTCGAAAATAGAAACATTGAATGAACTGGTTAGCATGGGATACCCATTATGATGAAGGTCGAATAGTTGCCAGCGGAGGTTGTATTTTCTTTGGTTGTGGTCGTATTCCGTCTGGTTGTGGTCGTATCGAGCTCTGTTGTGGTCGTATTCCACCTGGTTGTAGTCGCATCGAGCTCTGTTGTGGTCGTATTCCAGCCCCTCTCTACGATGATATCCGTTATAAAACAAAAAACAGACCCCGGAAGGCCTGTTTTGTTATTCGTTATCGTCTTTTTTAAACTGCTGTACCTTTAATTCCAAATCATCAAGCATCTGAATCATGCGATCGATATCTTCAAGATCTGTACTTTCTGCATCTACGGATTCCAGCACTTCTAAAAACATTGATAAACGCTGCTTCAGGTATAGTACCTGAGAGTCATTATCGTGAATAGCATTACCCATGCCTCTCACTCCTTTCAAATCCGTCCTTATCGTAACGGATTCTGCTCATTTCTGCAACTTTCCCTGAATATTCATTGACTTATACAGACGGTTTTTCCATACTAACAAATGTACTTAAAAAGGAGATCATACGATGACTATAACAAAACAGCCAATTACAACTTCCTACGATCCATGGGAAGCTTATGAAGATATGAAGCAATTCGGACAGCTGACTTTATCCAATGTGGAATTTACAACAACGACGCTCTGCAATATGAGATGTGCGCACTGTGCGGTTGGTTACAGCCTGTCTAATAAAGATCCTGAAACGCTGGATATGAATTTAATCTTAAAGCGTCTTGATGAGATCGAACACCTCAGAACGCTCAGTATCACAGGCGGTGAGCCGATGCTGTCGAAGAAATCTGTAGAGAACACAGTTCTGCCGCTCATGAAATACACCCATGAACGAGGCGTCCACACACAGATGAATTCAAATCTGACGATTGATCTGAAGCGCTATGAGCCGATCATTCCTTATCTGGACGTTTTACATATTTCACATAACTGGGGAACCGTTGATGAATTCATCCATACCGGGTTTGCGAGAATGGAGCGTAAGCCTTCTGAAGCACAGCGCGCAGCACTTTTCCAAAAAATGATCGAAAATAGCCGTGCACTGAGTGAAGCAGGTATCATGGTTTCTGCTGAAACGATGCTGAATAAAAAAACGCTGCCGCACATGGAGAGAATTCACCGGGAAGTGGTTCATGATATGAAGTGTGCAAGACATGAAATTCACCCGATGTATCCAAGCTCATTCGCAGAATCACTTGAAACACTTTCACTAGAAGAAACACGCGAAGCGATTGAACGTTTACTTGATACCCGCGATCAGAAGACGTGGATGCTGTTTGGCACGCTGCCATTTTACGCCTGCAGCACGTCTGAAAAAGATCGGGAGCTGCTTCAGCGACTTTACAGTGAAAAGAACGTAACTGTCAGAAATGATCCGGATGGCCGATCCAGGTTAAACGTGAATGTGTTTACAGGAGACGTGATCGTGACTGATTTTAACAATACGCCACCGCTCGGAAATATCCAACAGGACACTTTGCCTGATGTCTTTAACAGGTGGATGACAACTGAGGATGCAAAAAGCGTCAACTGCCATTGCCCAGCTGTCAGCTGTCTTGGTCCTAACCTTCTTGTAAAGGATATGTATTATAGCGGAGCAGACTTTACGAAAAGAAGTGCCCTGCTGACAAAATAGGTTCAAACCAAAGTACCGGATTTTTCATCAATCCGGTACTTTTTAATTATTTATCTATTTTGAATATTTACACTATTTAAAATTCGTGCTATACTTCATTTACATTCATTAAAGGGGGGCTGCTTCAGATCATTCTGAGAAAACCTTTCGTAAAGGAGAGTGATGAGAAGCGCTTGTGAAATAAAAAGTGCGTTTATATGGAAAGAAGCATAAAGATACGAATACCATAAAACCCGGTTTACTCTTTTAATTAAGAATAAACCGGGTTTTATTATGCTTTGATTTCAAAGCTCTCTGTAATATCAATGCTGTCTTTCACTGACTGAACCATTGAACAGTTTCTGCGTGTAACCTCAAGCGCCTTCTTTACTTTCTCTTCTTTCAGATCTCCAGTAATCGTAAAGTGCATGTGTATTTTTTCTACGCGGTTTGCTTCTTTTTCATTACGTTCCACTTCTGTTGACACCTTTATATCCGAGAATTCTATACGCATTCTTTCAAGTACTTTACGAAGTACGCCACCGCTGCATACAGCCACCGATGATACTAGCAGCTGGTAAGGGCGGAATCCGTATTCTTCGTTTCCTGAAATATGAAGCTCCCCATATTCAAGGTTTGTTGTAAATCCGCCTTCTTTCATATTAAATTCCATTGCAATCTCCTTCTTTCTGTTGAGTGAATATAGTAAGATTATAGCGTTGTCTATTTTAGATCTCGATTATTTTGCTTGAAAACGATTGCGGCATCAAGGCATGATCTACGCTAGTACAACATTCAACTTTAATGATACGATTTAAAAATTTATTAGACTATTACACATGTCAGGAGTTTTAATATGGGTGTTTCACCAAGAGTTCGGTTTTGGATATTAGTTGGGATTGTCGCAATCTCAGGATTTTCCCAGGGGATGCTTCTTCCTTTAATTGCGATTATTTTTGAACAGCAGGGCGTGTCTTCTGCGATGAACGGGCTGCATGCAACAGGGATATACATAGGAATTTTAATTGCTTCACCATTAATGGAAGCACCGCTCAGGCGTTTTGGATATAAGCCGATGATCATTGCCGGGGGACTTGTGGTTGGACTGTCCCTTCTTGCTTTTCCACTCTGGCAGTCGTTTTGGTTCTGGTTTGTACTGAGATTGCTTATTGGGATTGGGGATAATATGCTGCATTTTTCTACTCAGACATGGATCACTTCATTTTCAGAAGCTGACAGACGGGGTAGAAATATTGCAGTCTACGGTTTGTTTTTCTCATTGGGATTCGCGATTGGACCGGCAATGAGTAAGCTCATTGAAATTAGCCCTACACTCCCCTTTATTGTTTCCGGGATCATGACCTTTATGACCTGGGGATTTGTCTTTTTACTCAGGAATGACTTTCCTGATCATGGCGGATCCGAATCCACTTCATTTTTTGGCACGATGAAAAGATTCAGTCAGGTATGGAAATATGCCTGGGTCGCATTTTTGCCTCCACTCAGCTATGGATTGCTTGAAGCTTCCCTGCATGGTAATTTCCCAATTTACGCACTCAGGAGTGGAATTGAAGCTGGTGCGATTGCTTATATCCTTCCCGCATTTTCAATTGGGGCGATTGTGTTTCAGCTGCCGCTTGGGATGCTGAGTGATAAATTTGGCCGGCATCGCATTTTAATGAGTGTGCTGTTTGCCGGTGCATTCTTCTTTGTGTTAGCAGGTCTTGCAGGGTCCTCCCCTCTATGGCTGACGGCTGCATTTTTCACGGCTGGAATGGCAACCGGTTCTACTTTTTCACTTGGCATCAGCTATATGACAGATCTGCTGCCAAAAAACCTGCTTCCAGCCGGCAATATTATGTGTGGAGTTGCTTTCAGTCTTGGCAGTATAGGCGGACCTGCAATCGGCGGGTTGATCATAGAATTTTTCACTGAAGGGTTCTTTTACTTTATCTCAGCCCTTTTGATCACGATTGGACTTTGTCTTGTTGCATTCTCACTGCGAAAGAAATATGTAACTGCTTAATATATACATTTCTATTAAACAAAGTGGTATAATAAAAGTACGATATATGACTCAAATGATCCGGCACTGTTTAGTCTGTGCAGGTCACTAATACTGCTGACTGCTTTATCAAAATTTAATATAAACTGCTTTCTATGCTGCTGTCATTTGACAGCAGCATTCGCTGTTTTTTAAGGCTATTGATTTCGATTCTCTTTCTCAATACGTACTTGAAAGGGCGTGGCAACATTGGTTAAATCACATACTTTACCTCTTCCTTCAACATCAAAAACCGGCCGTCTGACTTTTTTGCGAACGCACGTTGAATTAGTTATGGCCATAACGAGCGGTGTGCTCATTATCATTGCATGGCTCCTCATGCATGAAGGCTATACGACAGCGTCAGCAGGTATGTATATTACTGCTTATTTCACCGGCGGCTATTTCAAGGCAGTTGAAGGGATTTCTAACACGATTAAAAATAGAGATTTAAATGTTGAACTGTTAATGATTATTGCGGCACTCGGAGCAGCCTGGATCGGTTACTGGACTGAAGGGGCAATCCTGATTTTCATTTTTGCATTAAGCGGTGCACTTGAGACGTACACCCTGAATAAAAGTAAAAGTGAAATTTCTTCCCTTCTTGACCTTCAACCCGAAGAAGCATGGAAGCTCATTGATGGTCAGGAAGTAAAGGTAAGTGCTTCTTCTTTAATGCCCGGGGATATCATCAGCATAAAGCCCGGGGAAAGAATTCCGGCTGATGGCTTAATTACAAAAGGCCAGACATCTGTAGACGAAGCTGCGTTCACCGGAGAATCAATGCCTGTTGTGAAATCAAAAGCTTCCGAAATCTTTGCCGGTACAGTCAACCTAACTGGAGCTGTGCAGGCTGAGGTGACAAAAAAGAATCATGAGACGATGTTTCAAAAGATCATTGAGCTGGTTCAATCTGCGCAGAGTGAGAAGTCTCCTTCACAATTATTTATAGAAAGGTTTGAAGGAAGATATGTAAAATCAGTGCTCGGCTTTACAGTAATAATGATGTTTCTTCCGTACTACTTTTTCGGCTGGAGCTGGGAAGAAACTTTTTACAGAGCCATGGTACTTCTCGTAGTGGCATCACCCTGTGCGCTGGTTGCTTCCATTATGCCCGCATCACTCAGCGCCATTTCTAACGGGGCGAAAAAAGGGATACTATTCAAAGGCGGCGTGCACCTTGAAAACCTGAATCAGATTAAAGCAATTGCCTTTGATAAAACCGGCACATTAACAGAAGGTAAACCGAAAGTGACAAATTGGTTCATCCGGCAGGACCTGGATCAGACAGTGGTTTTACAAGCGACAGCGGCGATTGAACAGCAATCTAATCATCCGCTCGCTCAGGCAGTTGTTACATTTGCAAAAGAAAAGCATATCCCTGATTCACTCAAGATGGATCTTGTAGAGGATGTAACAGGATTTGGTCTGAGAGCTATCCGTGACAATGAGGTGTGGAGCATCGGGAAGCCTGACTGGTTTGACCGGAACATGATCGCACAAGACATGCTGGAGCAGATTGAACAACTCTCAAAAGAAGGTAAAACAGTTGTCCTGATTGAAAAAAGTATTGAAGTAATCGGTCTGATTGCACTGAAGGATCAGGTGAGACAGGAAACAATTGACGCTGTGAAGTATTTGAAATCTGCAGGTATTTATACTGTGATGCTGACTGGCGATAGCAAAGGCACAGCTGCTGTTATACAAAAGGAAACAGGTGTTGATACGTTTAAAGCGGAGTGCCTTCCGGGTGTAAAGGTAAATGAAATGAAGAAGCTGAAAGAAAAATACGGTTCTGTCGCTATGGTTGGAGACGGAATAAATGATGCACCTGCACTTGCCACAGCGACAGTCGGCGTAGCCATGGGTGCAGGATCTGATATTGCACTTGAAACAGCCGATATTGTCCTCGTCAAAAATGATTTGAAAAAAATTGCTGAAGCGATCCGTCTGTCTAAAAAAATGAACCGGATTGTTAAACAGAATATCGTGTTCAGTATTGCAGTGATCGCGCTTTTGATCACCTCTAACTTCTTTCAGGCACTTGATCTTCCACTTGGAGTCATCGGTCATGAAGGCAGTACAGTTCTCGTCATTTTAAATGGCCTGCGGCTTCTCAAAGCATAAGAAAAAGGGTGAGATCGCCTCACCCTTTTTTGTTATGCTTCTTTTGGAACAATTGGCTTATGACGGCGTTTTGCAGCCATTGTCGCATTAACCTGTGCACCCACAAGAATAATGATACCCGACAGATACAGCCAGATCATCAGTACAATGATGCCACCGATACTTCCGTAAGATGCTGAATAATTCCCGAAACTGCTGACGTAGAACGAAAACAGTGAAGAAGTCAGCAACCATCCGACCGCAGCAAACAAAGCACCTGGAATCACAGAAATAAAACGGATTTTCACATTTGGAACAAATGCATATAAGCCGACAAATGCAACAAATAATACAAATGGTGTAATAGCAAATCGCAGGATCGTCCAGATTGTCATAAACTGATCTCCAAGACCAAACCATGAGAAAATTAATTCTCCAATCTGCTCACCGAAAATAGGAAGTAACAAAGCGACCACAAAAATGAACACCATGACAATCGTCCACACGACCGCCATTCCACGCGCCATATAAAAAGCTCTTGTCTCTTCTACTTCATAAGCACGGTTAAAGGCCTTCATAATTGCATTCATTCCGTTAGAGGCTGACCAAAGTGTTCCTAAGATACCCACAGAAAGAAGCCCGGCACTCTCACCGGTTGCTACCTCCGATATCGTTGACTCAATCAGCGCCATAGCATCCCCCGGCGCGAACTCCCTGAACATGTCCAGTAATTCAGCCTGAGTAATATCCAGGTATGGCAGTAATGCCAGCGCAAAGATAAGTAATGGAAATAATGATAGCAAAAAGTAGTAGGCAAGCTGCGCACCAAGTCCGGGTGTATCTGTTTCTGTAAATCGTCTAAGAACAGCTTTTACAAAACCTGTGAACGTTTCATAATGTCCTTCCCGTCCACCTTTATGTACCGCCTCTGACATATCTTCTAAATGTCTGTTTTTCTTTCCTTCCTTCCATTCACCTTCCTGCTGGCGATCCGGAGCGGGATTGTCTTTGTGCGAAGTCATTCCATCCCTCCTGGAGTCAGATTTTACATCGTCTTTTTTTCAGGAAGTCCACCTGGACCGCCCTGAGGCAATGTACTTGCAGAAGTTGAATGCTGCTGATCTTCTGTAAATGCTTCTTTTGTTTCCTGAACAGTTTCTTTCAATTCAGGTGCCATCGCTTTAACTTCTTCATATTTTTCTGAAAGGAAAGCGATATCCTCCTGAATTTTTTCTGCCATTTCCCTCCACTGTTCCGCTTTTTGTGAAGCTCTTTCAGAAAGCTCCTGAGGATTTCTTGAATAATAGGAAATTGATCGTTTTGTATTGGCTAATGATTCAGAAGTCTTCTTTCTTGTACCGGGGTCAAGCATACTTAAAATGCCTCCGGTAACTGCCCCGATTATAATTGCTGCCGGTAATTTGTTTTTCGCCATGTCTTCTCCTCCAATTTTTAATTCAACTTCTCAAGCAGTATAAGGCTTTTCTGCTTTATGTCGTTCAGTGCTTTCTCAGTCTGACCCTGCATCAGCAGATCATCCAACTCTGATTCCCGCTTTCCGCCAAGGTCTCGTATGCTGACGACCTCAGGTGTTGTTGATGCTGACTTTAACAGGTGGATGAGAGCTTCCTCAGCTGATTCACTTACGACTATACATTGTACCTCTTCAAGTTCTTTCCGTTGCAGCTGCCTGAACTCTGAAAACTCTTCTTCGATAGCAGAGCCGCTCATTCCTTCAAAAGAATATTCCGACATTTCCTGACTTTGCCACGCGAATGTACCTCTCAACAGAACCTGCTGGTCAGTTACCTTTACAAATTCCGCAGCCAGTAATGAACAGCTTGACAAGTGAGTCTGTACAAGGAATAATACTGTTTTCATCATCTCTCTCCTTATACAGGATATGGTTTACTATTTCCTAAGCCCTTTGACTTGAAACCTTTTTAGCACTGTATATTTAAAAAAAACTTGACAACAAGGGGTGAATTTTCGGAATATTTAATGTAAGGCATACATATTTTGTTCATATTTATGACCTGTAAAAAGACGTAAGGGGGAAATTAGATGCAAGGCTTTACAGATTTTCTGAATGAAATCAGTGGACTCGTATGGGGGCCGCCGCTGCTGATCCTTCTCGTCGGAACGGGTATTTACCTGACATTCCGTCTTGGACTGGTTCAGTTCTCATTAACAGGCTATTCACTCAAGCTGGCTTTTTCCCGCAATCAGGACAATAAATCCAAAGGTGATATCTCTCACTTTCAGTCTTTGATGACTGCGATGGCAGCAACTGTCGGTACCGGTAATATTGTCGGTGTTGCAACAGCTGTTGTGCTTGGTGGACCTGGAGCAATATTCTGGATGTGGCTGTCTGCTATTTTCGGAATGGCTACTAAGTATGCTGAAGCGGTTTTAGCGGTAAAGTATCGTGTTCAGGATGAAGATGGCGAAATGTCAGGTGGACCGATGTATTACCTTGAACGTGGTCTGAAACAAAAATGGCTCGGTGTGTTATTTGCCCTTTTTGGTGCCATCGCTGCTTTTGGTATCGGAAACATGGTACAGTCGAATTCTGTATCAGATGTCGTGCAGGATACGTTCTCGATCCCGACATGGGTTACCGGTATTGCGCTGACAATCTTTACGGCGCTTGTTATTCTTGGCGGTATTAAGAGTATTGGTAAAGTAACAGCTATTTTTGTTCCTTTTATGGCAGCATTTTATTTACTTGCAGGACTTATTGTTATGATCTTAAACTTTGATTTAGTACCTTCTGCATTTGCAACAATTTTCTCACTTGCATTCGGTAATGAAGCCATTGCCGGTGGTGTGATCGGAGCAATCATCCGTTATGGTGTAGCACGTGGTGTATTCTCGAATGAGGCTGGTCTTGGATCTGCACCAATCGCTGCTGCTGCAGCAAAAACTGATATGCCTGGACGTCAGGGACTTGTTTCAATGACTCAGGTATTAATCGATACGCTGATTATCTGTTCAATTACAGGTGTAACGATTGTTATGGCCGGTCTGTATGAAGGAGGAGACTTACAGGGTGGTGCGTTAACATCTGCATCATTTGAATACTTCCTTGGTGGTCTTGGACCAATCATTGTTACAGTCGGACTGATCTTCTTTGCTTCTTCTACAATTATTGGCTGGTCTTACTACGGAGAGAAGTGTTTCCAGTATCTTGTAGGAACAAAGAAATTTAATGTATTCTATCGTCTGCTTTTCGTTATTGCAGTAATGGTTGGTTCAGTCGCAACACTTGATGTTGTATGGGCGTTCTCAGATGTAATGAACGGTCTGATGGCATTCCCTAACCTGATTGGACTTCTTGGACTTTCCGGCGTCGTTGCATATGAAACAAAACGCATCCGTGAAAAGATCAAAGAAGAAAAAGCACAGAGTAAAGCCGCTTAATGCGTATTGACAGATCCTTTGAAGCATGGAAAGATTGTATCTAGTGAATGAAAGGACTGATCAATATGGATTTAACGGTTCAAAGTACTGAAAATGCTGAATATATGGTTGAAAAAATCAAAGACCGTCTGCGCATAGTAAACGCTGGAGCACTTAAAGTATCTGCTTTCGATGAAGAGCAGTACGAAGAACTCCATTCACTGTATACAATGGTGATGAAAAGAGAAACTTTCAGCCCAAGTGAAATGCAGGCAATTGCTGAAGAACTCGGCAATCTGAGAAAAGCTTAATCAGCTGTAAAAGAAGAGGACACCTTAAGTGGTGTCCTCTTCTTTTTATGATGCCTGATCTTTATTCTCCTGCTCTTCGTTTTCTGCAACCTCATCACTTTCTTCATAGCTGTCTGTTTCTGTACTTTCATCAGGCGTCTCTTCTGCAACAGTTGACTCTTCAACTCTGAACATGCCAATTCGATCTCTGAGGTCTCTTGCATCATGAATCAGCGCTCTTGAAGAATCATAGACCATCTCCATTGTCGTGCTTGATTCCTCGGCACTCGCGCTTGTCTGTTCAATACCCGCTGCTGATTCTTCAGATACTGATGCAATCTGTTCAATTTCCTGATGCATTTCTTCAGAGCCATTAACAATTTCATATAGTGAAGCAGCAATCATTTTCATCTGCTCAGATACCGCTTTCACCTGATCGTCAATCTTAGTGAATGACTCAGATGTTTCTTCCATCTGTTCAGCTCCGGCACTTACTTTTCCGTATCCATCCTGAAGGACAGCAACTGTATCTTTTGATTCTTTCTGAATAGAACCGATAATACTTGTAATATCTGAAATGGATGCGGATACCTGAACCGCGAGTTTTCTCACTTCATCTGCTACAACCGCAAAACCTTTTCCATGTTCACCTGCACGCGCAGCTTCAATCGCCGCATTCAATGCAAGCAGGTTTGTCTGATCTGCAATGTCCTGGATTACCTGTACGAGCTTAGAGATACTCTGTGCCTGTGTATCAAGACCGTTCACTTTTTCCATTGCTTCTTTAAAGCTCGTGTTAATTCCGTTGACAGTGCGAATCGTCTCATTCATTTTTACGCCGCCGTCTCTGGAAAGCTCCAGCATATCATCAGTCTTTTCCTGAGCCTCGGTTCCTTTTTCAGCAGATGACTTAATCACTGAAATGAATCCATTCATCTTTTCGCTGAGAGATGACGATGACTCCGCCTGCACACCGGCCCCGTCTGCTAATTCACTCATTGTCACTGCGATCTGACGGCTTCCCTCTCTGACTTCTTCAGCACTCTCTGAAAGGTGATTACCTTTTTCGAGGACAGATGTGGAAACGCCTGATACGCCGCTGACAAGATCTCTTAACTGCTGATTCATATCATTGACGGCATGAACCAGCTGTCCAACTTCATCTTTGCTTTTAGTATGTAAAGATTCAGCAGGAAGAGACCCGCGCGCAATCGCTTTCATTCTTTTCGTCACCATACTGATCGGTTTTGTAATCTGTCCGGCTACGATTACGCTCATTAAAATCGCTAACAGCATCACAACCCCACTGATCACCAGAATCGTTGTAATTGTCTGCTGACCATTTTGTATAATTGCCTGTCCGGCCTGATCCATCTCTGCTTCACGGGCTGTTGAAATTTTTTCAAGACTATCCATGATCCCTCTGGCAGTCGGCTCAAAATTAGCTCTGAAAAGAACTCTTGCGTCCTCTTCTCTGCCATTGTCATACATTGAAAATACGCGTTCTCTGACACCCTCCTGCCAGACTCTTGTAATTGTCAGCACTGATTTCATTTCTTTACTGACGTCATAACCCTGCAGCGTCTCAGCTAATTCATCATTCACGGCCGCAAGTTCATCAAAACCTTCGCTGTAATCGGGTTCCCCATATAATACATATCCCCGTGTCAGAGCAATCTGCTGTGACACATTGAATTTCATTTCCTGATCGATTGATAAAAGCATCAGCTCTTCTTCAATCAGGTTTTCAGTTTCTTCATTGATATTTGTGATTGAGTAAACATTAAAAGCAGCCAATCCACCTATGAATAATACAAGAATAAAAAATGCCGACATCAGCTTCCATTTTAACTTTTTCACAAAACGATCCCCCTTCATTATGTAATCTCAAAGAACTACATCTATTATATATGTATATCGACCTAATGAACATAGTTTTTAGAATCCTCCGAAATTTTTTCGCAAAAAAACTGAGTCCCTGTTAAGGACTCAGTTAAATTGTTTTATGAAATTAATTTTAATGATTCTCTGATGAACGCTGGAATATCGTCAGGGTCTCTGCTTGTTACCAGCTGGTTGCCGCAGACAACGACTTCTTCATCATGATATTCTGCACCTGCATATTCCATATCCACTTTGATTGATTTAAAGCCTGTAGCTTTACGTCCCTCAAGTGTCTTAGCTGTAATCAGTAACTGCGGGCCGTGACAAATCGTCAGTACCGGCTTGTTACCATCCATGAACGCCTTAGCGAATTTTACAAAGCGCTCGTCGCCTCTTAACAGGTCAGGTGAGAAACCGCCTGGTATAAATAGCGCATCAAAGTCAGAAGGGTTCACGTCATCAATAGACTTGTCAATTGTTACTGTAGCTTCTCCCTGTTTTCCTTTGACGGTATTTCCTGATTCTTTTTCAATGGTCACGACCTCGTGTCCTTCTTTTTTGAACGCTTCCGCCGGATCTGTATATTCTACATCTTCAAATTGATCAGTTAATAGTGCTGCAATTTTAGCCATTTATAACATCTCCTTTTATTTATCTATAATGTATATATTCCACATATTTACCTCATTAAACCTTTTACTTCTTAATCCACTTGATGAAGAACCAGCCTCCCTCGCGAATAACGGGGAAAGGACTTTGCTGTTCAAAACCGCACTCTTCCGCGATCTTTCGGAGTTCTTCTTCTGAAGGAATCGGGTATAAATTATCAAATGTCATAAAGAAACTATTAAATGCACTTGAAAACTGTTTTCCATATTTAGCTTTTTGCAGAGGGGAAATAATGGTGATGATCCCATCCTTCTCAGTAATATTTTTGATCTTACTGAAGAAGTCTTTCCGCTCCTCAGGCTGAATATAGTGTAATAGATTATTGACCATGACATAATCAAATCTCCGGTCAGGTTCATATTCATGAATATCTCCCTGTACGATATGAATCCGGTCAAAGTCACTTGTTGCTTTTTTCGCTGAATCTGCTACTTCTTCATTGATTTCAATACCTGTCAGGTTCATATCTGGGTGCTTTTTCGCAAGCTTCAGCAGGTACCCGCCTTCACCGCATCCAATATCGAGAATCGAGTCTGTCTGATGCTTTTTCACATTCTGATTAATCAGCCGGAATGCAAGCATCTCAAGAAGCGTGGACGTCTTTGCCACTGTTGAGCCGTGTTTTTCATTATCAAAATGTTGTCTCTTCTTTTCTTTCATCAGTTCGGGATAGTGTAAAAGGGAAGGAATATGTAGTTCCATCATTTCTTTTAACAGGTCCCCTGAAGAAGGGCTATCTTTCTTTGAACCCGGTAACTTCCAGGCTTTTGAGATTTTCACCCTGTTTTTATCATCTTTTTTCAGATGCTTTAACGCAATTCCGACTTCCACCCACTGAGTAAGCAGTTCTTCTTCGAGGTCATAAGCATCTGCAACATCTTCAACCCTGACTGGCCGTCTGAACGCTTCGAATAAATCAAGCTCATATCCCACATAGGCATGCCAGCTATATAAAAATGGTACATTCGTTTTCATCCACGTTCGTGCTTTCCACATATTATTAAGGTCTTTAATCATCCAAAACCCCTCCTCTTCCCGCGCTCACTTCTATTCGTAACTATTTATGACATCATTTTTCATTCTTACTCTATTGTGTATCCTTAATTCACTGTTTAGAAACTTATGTTTATAAAAAAGAACACATCCGCCGGATAGACGGATGTGCGCACGTTACTTTCCTTTTGTTTTACCAATATCCTTCAAATAATATTTATCTGAAGTGAAAAACTCTGTTTTTAGTTCTTTCACTTTATTGCTGAGTAATAAGATCGCCAGGATATTCGGTAAAAGAATAGCTGCAAGCATAATATCAAGGAAGTTCCAGATCAATTCTGCAGCACCGACTGCACCGAATACAATCGCAATCAGATACACTGCCTGAATGGCATATGACGCTTTCAGACCGAACAGGAACTCTGCCTGCTTTGCACCATAGAATATGACCACAAGAATAGTTGAAAATACAAAGAATACAAGCGAGACTGTGACGAGAATACTGCCGAATTCACCAAAGTATTCAGCAAATGCAATCGTTGTTAATGCACTACTGTTTTCCATTGCGCCTTCATCTGTCCATACACCTGATGACAGCACGACAAATGCTGTAGCTGTACAAATGATCAGCGTGTCCACTACGATACCTGATACAGCCCAGAATGCCTGTCTGACGGGGTGATCAGTAGTAGCAGCTGAGTGAGCCATTGGTGCTGTACCAAGACCTGCTTCATTTGAATACAGCCCTCTCGCAAAGCCCCATCGGATGACATCAACCAGTGCTGCCCCGGCAAAGCCGCCAATGACAGGAGCCGGTGAAAAAGCATTCGAGAAAATTAACGTGAAGAATTCAGGTAATGCACCAAGGTTCATAAATAAAATAACAAGGGCACCGCCAATGTAGATTAAAGCCATAAACGGTACGACAACCTGCGTCACCTGACCGATTCTCTTGATACCGCCAAAAACAATAATACCGATTAAAACGGCGATGATGATTCCTGTCCATAGTACAGGAACACCAAAGGACTCATTCACTGTATTGGCTACTGAGTTCCCCTGCACCATTACACTTGGAATTAATTCTAGCATCAGTGCAAATGAAAACCATATGCCAAGCCACTTCATACCGAGACCTTTTGTCATGTAATACATTGGTCCGCCTACGTACTCGCCTTTTTCATTCTTTTCACGGTAATGTACTGCCAGTGCACTTTCTGAGAATTTCAGTGACATACCGACAAGTGCAATCACCCACATCCAGAAAACTGCACCCGGCCCACCAAACATGATCGCTGCCGGAACCCCGACAATGTTTGCAGCCCCGATTGTGGATGATAAAGCGGACGTTAACGCCTGAAATGGTGTAACCGTTCCTTTGCCCTTTGGTTTCTTCGTTACACTGCCAAAGGTTTGTTTAAATATGTATAGCGGATGTCTGAATTGAAAAAAACCGAGTTTAAAAGTCATATAAAGTCCTGAAAAAAGTAAAACAGCTATTAACGGTATTCCCCAAAGCCAGGCAGAAAACGTTGTAACGACATTAATAAATCCCTCCAATAGAATCTCCTCCTAAAATTAGTATAATACGGAAGCTGTAGTCCTTTTCCCTACATATAAGAAGTTAAACGGAAGAAAAAGAAATCTACACATGATTTAGAACAATCCCCCTCAAAATAAGCACAAAAAAACTGCCGCAATCAGCGGCAGTTAAGGTGTATTCGTTACAGTTCCGTCACTTGTTACACGCGGTAAAATTAATACTTCAACACGTCTGTTTTGTGAGCGGCCTGCTTCAGTATCATTTGATGCAATCGGCTGGAATTCACCGAAGCCTTTTGCACTGAACCAGCGTGGGTCCAGGTCAGGGTTTTCAATAATGAGTTTCATAAAGTTGACTGCACGCATGACGCTCAGCTCCCAGTTCGAACCGAAGGATGCAGTACTGATTGGAACATTGTCTGTATGACCGGTAATAATCACATTCCTTGGCGGGTCGAATTCAAGCAGCCCTGCCACGTCCTGAGCAACGTTGCTGTATTCAGATCTCACATCAGCAGAACCTGACGCGAATAGAACATTATCCCTGATCGTTAGCAGCAAGCCTTCGTCAGTCAGCTCAGTTTCAAACGTTTCACCGAGACTGTTTGTCCCGATATATTCTTCGATCTGATCCTGGATTTCTTCAAGCTCTTCCATATCAGCGGCAGCTGCCGTTTCACGTTCTGACTGTTCCTGAAGGAATTCCTGAATCTGTCTTTCCTCCTCGGTCATTTCTTCTGCTTCAGCACCGGCTTCAGAATCAATATCATCTTCTGTATCATCAGTTTCTACAAGACTTGCGTAATCGAGGACATTTTCCCCGCCGCCAAAAATTTCATTAAATACCTGTGACATCTGGTTAAACTTTGCCTGATCCACTGTACTGCTTGCAAACATTACAATAAAAAGAGCAAGCAGCAGTGTCAGTATGTCAGCATAGGGAATCAGCCAGCTTTCATCCATATGCTCATCATGTTTTTTCTTTCTACGCTTCTTCATCAGCTTTTCCACCGCCTTCAGACATCAGCTGCTCTCGCTCTTTCGCAGGCAGATAAGAGGCAAGCTTCTGTTCGATTACCCGTGGCGCCTCACCTTCGAGAACGGATAGAATTCCTTCAATCATCATTTGTTTGATCATGACTTCTTTAGTTGATTTACGCTTCAATTTGTTGGCAAATGGATGCCATAATACATACCCGGTGAAAATACCAAGCAGGGTTGCGATAAATGCTGCTGCAATGGCTTCTCCAAGTGCAGTCGTGTCATTCATTTTACCAAGCGCAGCAATCAGACCTACTACAGCACCCAGAACACCAAGCGTCGGCGCATAAGTACCAGCCTGAGAAAAAATTGCAGCGCCTGAAAGGTGACGCTCTTCCATTGCATCGATTTCTTCTGTCAGAACATCTCTGATATAGTCTGCATTCTGACCATCGATTGCAAGTCCAAGTCCGTTTCTTAAAAACGGTTCTTCAATTTCAGATGTTTTTGATTCCAATGCAAGCAGTCCTTCTTTTCTTGCAAGTTCCGCCCACTCACCAAACATCTGGATTACGTCACGGACTTCAGTGCCTTTTGGTTCTTTGAAAATTACGCCAAACAATTTAGGAACTCTTTTTAATTCCGACATCGGAAAAGCAATCATTACTGCTGCCACTGTCCCTAAAATAATAATCATAAAAGCAGGGCCGTTTAACAGAGCTGTAGCAGGTACACCTTTTAATACCATACCAACACCAACTGCAATCAGTCCCAAGATGACGCCAATAAGCGAGGATCGATCCAATACATTCACCCACAATCACTAGATTTCTATCTCTACATAGTCTATATCGGTAAAAATACTGTCGACTTTAGAACTTTCTCCTTATACATATCATGAAAAAAGAATGTAATTGTCGTTATTTTTTGATTTTTGTTCATTGACTGTTAAAATGTTTAGTGGAACTAATTACTTATAAAGGGGTTTTTGATATGAGTCACTCAGAAATGTTTGAAAAGTATGCCGACCTTGCTGTCAGAGTCGGAGTCAATATTCAAAAAGATCAGCTGCTTTACATAGGTGCATCAATTGAGAATGCACCGTTTGTCCGCCTTGTAACAAAAAAGGCCTATGAAGCCGGCGCGCGTCAGGTTTTTGTAGACTGGGCTGACGATGAAGTATCCCGTATGCGCTATGAACTGGCACCTGCTGACTCCTTCAGCGAATTTCCTGAATGGAAAAAGCTTGAGCGTGAAGCATTAGCTGAAAAAGGTGCAGCATTTATGAATATCGTATCTGCAAGCCCTGACTTGATGAAAGGTGTGGATTCCGAGCGTATTTCTGACTTCCAGAAAGCTGCCGGACAGGCACTTGAAAAGTACCGCCAGTATATTCAGTCAGATAAAGTCAGCTGGACAGTCATTGCTGCTCCTTCAACGGGCTGGGCGAAGAAGGTATTCCCTGACGCTGAAGAAAGCGAAGCGGTTGATCAGCTGTGGAATGCGATTTTCAAAGCGGTCAGAGTTGATCAGCAGGACCCAGTTGCAGCATGGAAAGAACATGACGAAACGCTGCATGAAAAAGCAGATTATCTGAATGCTAAGAAGTATAAAAAACTTCACTACACAGCTCCTGGAACTGACCTGACGATCGAATTGCCTGAAGGCCATATCTGGGCGGGTGCAGGAAGTGTGAATGAAAAAGGTCACACATTTATGGCAAATATGCCGACGGAGGAAGTATTCACCGTTCCGCATAAAGACGGTGTATCAGGATATGTCACGAATACGAAGCCTTTAAGCTATGGCGGAAATATTATTGACGGCTTCAAGATTACATTTGAAAATGGCCGTATCACGGATGTGCAGGCTGAAGAAGGAGAAGACATTCTGAAGAAATTGATCGAGACGGATGAAGGGTCACACCGTCTTGGAGAAGTGGCACTTGTTCCACATCAATCTCCAATTTCTCAATCTAATGTACTGTTCTTCAATACACTGTTTGATGAAAATGCTTCAAACCATCTTGCAATCGGAAGCGCATATGCATTCTGTGTTGAAGGCGGGAAAACGGCTTCACAGGAAGAACTCGCAAATAAAGGTCTGAATTCAAGTATTACTCACGTGGATTTCATGATTGGATCAGACAAAATGGATATTGATGGTATCTCAGAAGACGGCTCTTCAGAACCTGTATTCAGAAATGGCGACTGGGCATTTTAAAAAACATTCCCTAATCACCGGATTTCATTTATAATATTGTTGATACAATTATTTGTACGGTGAAAGGAGGCTCCAGCTGATGGCTTATATGACTTCAGTACTGCTTGGTTTCAGTGCTCTGATCGGACTGGTAGGTGCAGCGTTAATGTACTTTTTGCGTATTCCTCTAAATTCAAAGGATGCAGAAAGAATTGACCCGAGACCTGAAAATAACGAATATTAATAACCACCAGACTTCTTTGCTGCGCAATGCAGCCGGGAGGTCTGGTTTTTTAGAGGAGCTGATCACATGGGAAAAACAATGAAAGAAAGCAGAACCATTCAGACAAGTCACGTCCTTCCGCCTGATACAAATCATCACGGAACATTGTTTGGCGGCCAGCTGATGGCCTATATTGATAATGTAGCTTCAATTGCGGCTACAAAGCATTCACGGTCATTAGTTGTTACAGCTTCTACTGATTCAGTAGACTTTTTGAAACCGATCCGGGTTGGTGACGCAGTGACACTTGAATCGTTTGTGTCCTACACGGGCAAGAGTTCAATGGAAGTTTTTGTTAGAGTCACAACCGAAAATTTGCTGTCCGGTGATCAGTCAGTAGCAGCCATTTCTTTCTTAACGTTTGTGGCAATCGACAATAATGGCAAGCCAATTCCTGTTCAGGATGTTATCCCTGAAACAGAAGAAGAAAAATGGCTGAACGAAACAGCGGAAAATCGAGCTGAACACCGTAAGGCAAGAAAGAAACACAGCCAGGAGCTCGCTCAATTTTTCACACCGAAACCGATTGAATAATCTGACAAATTTATTCAAAGTTTTCTTATTAAAACCCCTTACTTTTATTTAAAGTGAGGGGTTTTTTGTCGATAGTAATAGTGTGTTCATAAGAGGTCTGACATCAATGCTTCAGACTGCATGATTTATTCTATCGAGTGGAGGATTTATATGAAAAAAATGTTATGTATTGCTGTTCTGATGCTGACTGCTCTCATATCAGGCTGTTCAGGACAGGAGCAAAGTGAAACAGCGTTTGCCGCTAAAGTCGGCATTTTATTATCAGATACCGGTCTTGGAGACGGTTCTTTTAATGATGGTGCCTTTGAAGGGCTAGTCCGTGCACGGGATGAATTAAATATCCTGTTTGATTATCGTGAAGCCCCTGAAGGAAATTATGAGGAGCATCTTCAGGAATTATCCGCTCAGGATTATGACCTGATTATCGGACTGGGTTTTTCAGTCCAGGAAGCACTTGAACAGACGGCAGCCGATTTTCCTGATCAGCAATATGTACTGATCGATGGCGTGTCTGAAGCAGACAATATTATTTCAATGACATTCAAAGATCATGAAGGCAGTTATCTCATCGGCACGCTTGCTGCACTTACTTCTGAATCAGGGGTTATAGGATTTATCGGGGGTGTTGAGGCTCCGACGATTGAACGGTTTGAAGCCGGATTCCGTGCAGGTGCTGAGATGGCTAACCCGGATATTCAGATCATTTCAGATTACGCAGGTGACTTTGGTGATGCAGATCTTGGCCGGACAATTGCCAGCAGGCAGATTGAACAAGGCGCGGACTTCATCTACCCGGCAGCAGGCTATACAGGTACAGGTGCGATCCTTGAAGCACAGGAAAATGGCATTTATACAGCCGGGGTTGATACTGATCAGTTTTATACAGCTGAACAATCTGTTGTCACATCCATGGTGAAAAATATTAACACTTCTGTTTTTAATATGGTTCAGGAATTAACTGAAGAAAAACTTTCTGCTGATCTTTATAATCTTGGGCTCGCAGAAGACGGCGTCGGACTCGCTGAGATAAGGCTGATACAGCTTGATGCTACCGGCCAGGCACTGATGATGGATACCCGCAAGAAAATTATTTCAGGTGAGATCGACGTCCCTGAAACTGTTCAGTAAAGGAGCTATCATGACACTGAAAAAACGATTATATTTATTATCTTTAATCCCGCTGATCCTCTCAACAGCGATCATCTTATTTATTGTCTGGCAAATGGTCAGCCTGAACTCTTCAGGCGAAGAAGATGCAAAAGTACTGACTGACCTCGAACAGTTGAATAGTGAGCTATTGATCATTCAGCAGTCTCTGGCCAATTTCAGCCTGAGTCCTACTGAAAATAACCGGCTCACTACACAGAATCAGATGGATCAGACATTCATTCTGATTGATGAACTGACTGATTCCCTTCCCTCGCAAGCCCTGAACAGTCAGATCATGAAGGTTCGGAATAAATTTGAAGAACTTGAGTATGCTGCTGGTACTGCTCTTGATCAGGGTGATGTGGCTGAAGCCAGCCGCCAGTCTGCACGCGTAGGCGGCATCATTAATGATATCTGGTATCTTAAGGTGCTTGCAGATGATTGGTACAGTAATAAGTTAGCGGAAACAGCAGGTCAAATTTCTTTGATTGTAACGATCTCTTTAAGTGCGATTGTGCTCATCATCGGCATTTCTATTGCTGCAGCCACGATTATATCCAACCGGATCACCCGTCCGTTACACACAATGCTCTCTCAGGCATCAAGAGTTGCTGAGGGTGACTTGACGGTTGATATTGCTGAGGATTCCGATCAGTCAAAGTTTGAAATCAGCCGCTTATCACATTCATTTAGAGAAATGATTATCAGTCTGAGAACAACGGTTCAATCCGTTGATCATACAAGTACGAATGTTGCAGCGTTCGCTAAAGACGTATCCGGGAAAATCAGTGAGCTTGAAGAAAGCGGAAACCAGATTGCTGCATCTACTGATGATCTTGCTAAAGGTAGTCAGGCAATTTCTGAGGACATCCAATCAACTTCAGAAAAAATGTCTGAATTAAATCAGACATTTACTGAAAGTGAATCTCTGGCAGGAAGATCTGCTGAAAAAGGAAGTCAGGCTTTGACTGCTGTAAAGGCGGGTCGGGAATCACTGGAGCGTCAAAAAAGTTTTACACTTGAAAGCTCACAGGCTTCACAGCTTATTTCAAAAGAGCTTGCAGCCTTTTCATCTTTCACATCCGAAATTCAGGAAGCTGCAGGTTTTGTGAAAGATATTGCAGATCAAACGAATCTTCTAGCATTGAATGCTGCGATTGAAGCTGCCAGAGCAGGTGAACAGGGTAAAGGATTCGCAGTAGTTGCAGATGAAGTGAAAAAACTTGCCATGCAATCTGCTGAAGCAACTGAAAAGATCAATATCATGGTAAGTAATATTCAGAGTGGAATGTCCGGTATGACAGAGGCGGCAGATAAAGGACAGACGCTGTCTTCAGACCAGCTGCATTCGATGGGACTGACTGAACAGGCATTTGAGGAAATTGCTCAGAGCGTTCAGGAAATTGACCGCGAACTTCACTCTCTGACTTCAAGTATGCAGCAATCCGCTTCCTATACGTCCGAAGTCACTGCCGCGATGGAAAATGTCTCAGCAGTGACAGAAGAAACGGCTGCCGGCACTGAAGAAATCTCAGCTTCAGCAGATGAGCAGCAGGTATCATTTGGAAGAGTGAGAGAATCTATTATGAGATTACAGGACATGAGTCATAACATGCAGCAGGAAATGAGCAGATTCAAATTACCCACTGACGGTGATAAAAGTTAGGAATATCCTTTCAAAACCCTTTCAGAAACAGTTCTGAAAGGGTTTTTTTCGTTACAAACTTATTATTGTTTTATTACAAAACACCTGACCAATGAAAATCTCTTATTATTAATGACTGATTTGAAGGGATTTTGCCTTTGTTTTTATCATTAAATCTCGAGCTCTTAAGATGTAACATTCTCCCTTCCCTACCTTTGTCACTCTACGTGACACCTGATTTAGTCTATACTACTCTGAGAAACCAGTTATATGACGGATGACGATGATAACGGAGGAATGAAAAATGCTTTCAAACGCTGAAATCGGTATCGACTTAGGTACCGCTAATATACTTGTCTATAGTAAAAGTAAAGGAATCATTATGAATGAGCCATCGGTTGTTGCGATCGATGTGAATACGAAAAAAGTGTTAGCTGTCGGTACAGACGCTAAAAGTATGATCGGTAAAACACCTGGAAACATTGTGGCAGTCCGCCCGTTAAAAGACGGCGTAATTGCTGACTTTGATGTGACGACTGAAATGCTGAAGCACATTATGGCTTCAATCGGTAAAAAAATGGGCTTTTCACTGCGTAAGCCAAGCGTAGTCGTGTGTACACCATCCGGCGCTACTTCTGTTGAGCGCAGAGCAATCCAGGATGCTGTGAAGCACAGCGGTGCAAAGCACGTTCACTTAATTGAAGAACCTGTAGCAGCTGCAATTGGTGCAGACCTTCCTGTAGGTGAGCCTGTCGCAAACGTTGTCGTGGATATCGGCGGCGGAACGACTGAAGTCGCGATTATCTCTTATGGCGGCGTTGTATCCTGTAATACAATCCGCGTTGCAGGAGATAAAATGGATGAGGATATCGTTCAGCATGTCAGAAAAGCGTACAACCTGTTAATTGGTGAGCGCACTGCTGAACAGATCAAAATGGAAGTGGGCCACGCACCAATTGCTCACGAAGCAAGAGAAATGGAAATCCGCGGACGTGATCTTGTAACAGGTCTGCCAAAAACCATTACATTGCAATCAACTGAAGTTCAATCTGCTATTCAGGAATCTCTATTAAGTGTCTTAGAAGCAATCCGCTCCACACTTGAGAACTGTCCTCCTGAACTCAGCGGTGATATCGTTGATCGCGGTGTCATTCTAACTGGCGGCGGCGCCCTGTTGAATGGCCTTCAGCAATGGCTGAGTGAAGAAATCGTGGTTCCTGTGCATATCGCACCTAACCCGCTTGAATCAGTTGCTATTGGTACAGGAAAGTCGTTATCGGTGATTGATAAACTTCAAAAAGCAGCTAAATAATGGATGAATAAAAGAGACTGAGATTATCCCTCAGTCTCTTTTTTACAACCGGTTCACTGCGCTGCAGGCGGTGCTTTCCGAGCGGTGGACCGTTTTGTGGTCCGATATGGCCTCCTCAGCTTCGCTTGCGGGGTCTCAGCTGTCCCGCTTATCGCTCCGGAGTCACCGCCTTCCGCTTCGTTCACCTCTGATTTAATAAAGAACAATTGATCTTTCAGACAAATTAGTCCATTTTAAATATCTTAGTAAGACGGTTCACTGCTGATGATAAGAGAACGGACATCCATGCTTCAATTTCTTTTTTTCGTCCAGCATAGACGGCTGATAGAAGAAGTTTGGTGACTTCCAGGTGTTGTTGTACTGTTTATGGAAGATATGGCTCGAAGCAGGTGAGACAGGCGGGATCAGCCATGTCCAGTCCCCTGTTACTTCTCTGTTTTGTTCCTGCTCCATACGTTCAAACAGCTCAAACTGCTGGCTCGCTGTATGATGATCCGTGATGCTGACACCTGCTTTTTTGAAAGCGTGCATAACAGCTGTGCAAAGTTTAATAATGGCACGATCTTTCCACATTGATGCATTCATGCTGGTATCGATGTCAAATGCTCTGGCAGTATCTTTCAACACATTGTAACGTGCTTCATCTGCAAAGTTGCGGGCAGCAATTTCAGTTTCCATATACCACCCGTTAAATGGCGCTGCCTTATACTCCAGGCCTCCGATTTCAAGCTTCATTTCAGATATAATCGGCACTGCATACCATTTTAACCCCAGTTCGTTAAAGCTTTCGGAATCAGGATGTGTAATCTCAACTTCCTTCACCAGCTCTTTTGGAATGTCAAAATAATATGGATCATGACCCTTTATCTGAATCACAATTGGTAAAACATCAAATGCCGTCCCCTCACCTTTCCATCCAAGATTATGACAAAAAACTGTCATGTCTACAGAATGAGGATCTCCAACGACTGTTCCATCTTCCTGTTTGTATCCAGCATACCTGATTAACTGGTGATTAAAGATTCTGACTGGATCTGAGCCTCCTTGAGAAGGGGCGAATATCGTAATTGATGAACGGATTTTACCGCCGTTTGTAGCACTTTCAATATGCTCAAGCAATGATTTCTTTACCTGCTCTTCTGTAACGTCATGTCTCCTGTCAAAAACATTCAGACTGTTCCAGAACAAACGCCCGATACACCGGTTGCTGTTCCGCCATGCAAGCTTAGCTCCATATGAAAGCTCTTCATATGTATGCTCATATGTTCCGCACTCCTCAATTGATCCACTGACTTCAGACAACCTTCTGAGACAGGCCTGATCATCAAGTTTATTCTCCTGATAAAACTGTTCAATAAAAGATTTCGCTTTTATATACAATGGATTTTCAGCCATTCTCATCACAACCCTGTATTGATATATGGCTCATCTTAACACACAATAATCAAATGATGATGAAATGAATATGCACGTTTTGTTGAACAAAAAATCCCGCAGCCATCGCTGCGGGGTTGTATTAGGCGAGCCTCTTAAAGTTCTGCCCGAGTATTTCATTCATATTGTGAACAGTAATAAATGCTTTTTCATCCTGCTTACCAACAAAATTCTTCAGACGCGATAAATCCTTACGTCCTAGAATTGTTGTAATTACTTCTTTTTGTTCATAATTGAAGGCACCTTTTGCCGTGTGGATCGTTGCGCCTCTGCCAAGCTCCCCTACAATGAACATACGAATCAGTGCACTCTTCTGACTGATGATCACCACTTCTTTGTTCGCATTGAACTGCTGAAGTGTGTAGTCAATCATCAGACCATTCAAGATCACACCGAAGAATGCATACATACCTGCCTGCGGTCCAAATAGCAGTGAAGATGACAATGCTACTGCAAGATCGGAAAATAACACAGCTCTGCCAATCTCAATTTTAATATATTTATTCAGTATCATAGCAATAATGTCAGTGCCGCCGGTTGATGCGCGCTGATGAAATACAATCCCCATACCGATCGCAGCAATACACTGACCAATGATCAGCTGGATTAAAATATCATCACTGAGCGGCGCACTAATTGGCGCAACCAGCTCAAGAAGCCATACATAACCTGACAGCGCAAAACTTGTATAGATCGTTTTAGTACCGAATTGAAAGCCAAGGAAAATTACACCTAAAATAAATAATACAATATTAACAAGAATCATAAATAGTCCAATTGATATTCCCTGGAACAATGAATTCAGCACAATAGACATCCCGCTGACGCCACCGGTTGCCAGGCTATTTGGAGATAAGAAAAAATGAACATTCACAGCAACAAAAAACGCACCAAGATTCATCATCAAAAACGTAAAAAGCTTCTTAGTCATACGAAATGCCTCCTTTTATTAAAACTCTGTTAAAGTCGGCTGTTGATTTCCGCTTCAGGGGAACGCTTTCCGCAGGGCCGGCGGTGAGCCTCCTCAGACTTCGCCTTGCGGGGGTCTCACCTGTCCGACTTCTCCTGCTGGAGTCGTCCCCTTCCGCTGCAATCACCAGCTGTGCTAAGACAATGTTGGACTTTAATAAAGCCTATATTAAAAGTGCAGGGCCAATCCAGCTGCGCCATTAGCGTTTTTTCAATCACAAAAACGCATTATACGCGCTCTTAGCAGGCATGTAAAGGAGGAAACCAGCATACAGAATCGTGCACGTTTTCAGATATTTTTAATGATTCCTGCATGTGAATATTCATACATTTTAGCGTACAATTCTCGCAAAGCCCTCAATCATTTCAGCATTTTTATAAAATAACAGCCCTTCTTTTTCAGGAAGTTTTCTGCTAATTTTTATAAAGTCCTCTCTGCATTCCTTAAGCAGGGAGATCAGCTCCCTCTGGTTTTCAGTACGATCATAGAGATCGAGAAATATCTTTCCGTCCTGACTGATCTGAGCTAAAAAAACATCTGACATGCTGACCCCTTTTTTCCTCATTTGCTCCCGCAGCCATTCGATATCTCTTCCGATTGACTGAAGCGCCTTTTCTACCGGCTCACCATCCATAATAATCGTTTCAGGCGGCTTTTCATCCTGAACCCTTTTTTTGATATCCTCCTGCACAACAGGCATTCTGGATTTTTTCAAAAGAACATTCAGCTCTCCTGAAGGCTCCAAGATGGCAAAATTCACATCCGACACTGCAAAGACATCTTTTCTTCTCAGCAGCTCCATCAGTTCATCTGTTGAATACCTTTCTTTTCTTAGATTCTCTTCAATCACTTTTCCCTGCTGAATAAATACGGTACCCTCTCCTTCCACAAGATCTCTGACTTTCTTGCTTTTTAAAGAAAGATAGTCCATCAGCAAAGGAATTGAGATAAAAGAGACAATACCGAGCACCCCGTGCAAAAATTGCCTGTCGAGACCGGTAATCACCTCAGCGCCGATACTGCCGATCGTAATCCCTGTTACATATTCAAAAAAAGACAGCTGAGAAATCTGCTTCTTGCCAAGGAGTTTAGTACAAATAAATAACACAAGAACCATCAATAGTCCCCGTATAATGACCAACAGCCAATCACTCATTTTACTTTCACCCGGAACTGCTCAAGTTCATTTATCATTTTGATCATTTCATCATACATCTCCGTGTACTCAAGCGCCTGGTCCTTTTCTTCGATCCAGCGCTGCACGGTCATCAGCTTTTGTCTCAGACTTTCAATGTCTTCATACATTTGCATCACTTCCTTTTCTATTTATCATCTCCATTTTCGATTTTAAGCATACAAAAAACCGGCTGAACGCTTCAGCCGGCTGCAGGTTATCTGTTGTCAATTTTTTCAGGATACATATCATGATTCATCAGTCTATGATATGCCATCTCTTCATATTTCGTACCCGGTTTACCGTAGTTCGTGTAAGGGTCAATTGAAATGCCGCCACGCGGTGTGAATTTCCCCCATACTTCAATATAACGCGGGTCCATCAGTTCAATCAGGTCATTCATGATGATGTTCATGCAGTCTTCATGAAAGTCTCCGTGGTTTCTGAAGCTGAAAAGATACAGTTTCAATGACTTACTCTCTACCATTTTCTGATCAGGGATATAGCTGATATAGATCGTGGCAAAATCCGGCTGGTTCGTCTTCGGGCAAAGTGATGTGAATTCCGGACAGTTGAACTTTACGAAATAGTCTCTGTTTACATGCTTATTATCGAATGCCTCAAGCACGCCGGGATTGTAGTCAAATGAATATTCAACATTCATTTCACCAAGCAGATTTACACCTTCAAGTTCTTTTTCATTGCGTCCACTCATTGGTCATACCTCCAGATATGAAAAGTTCAGGCTATATGAACTTAGCTTTTTAAAATATAGCTCTGTTAAAGGGGGGCTGTTGATTTCCGCTTCAGGGGGAACGCTTTCCGCATGAGCCGGTTTTTGGCTCCGGTTCAATCATCCCTCCTCAGCGCGGGGCGCTTGCGGGGTCTCACCTGTCACGCTTCTCCTGCTGGAGTCGTCCCCCTTCCGCTCCAATCACCAGCTGTGCTAAAACAACATTGGACTTTAACAAAGCATTAAAAATAAACACTTTTAAAAAGCACCTGTGTCAGATGCTTTTTACACTGTAAAGCTATTTTACTTTCAGTGGATTTTAAATGCAAGGTCAGCGTTTTTTTACCGGGATTCCGATCTTTAATGAGGGGGACATTTTGTATGGACGGTAATCTGCATCATAAACTTCAATATGATCCAGGCCGTTTTGCTGGACGTGCAGCCCCTGTTCTACAGCCCACTTCATCAATTTCTCATAGCTTTTCCATGCGTGCTGTCCTTTGTGCTCTGTTACGGCATAATCATGTGAAGGAACGATAATTCTGTACATATCAGAAGGGAATACTGTATTACCAAGTGCCTCTGTTCCAAAATAATAAGTGAATCCTCCCGGCCTGTCCTGATACGACAATCCGATGAAATCCGAGTTAGGCTGAGCAATCCCCATACTTAAAAGCCTGTCACGTGCTTCTTCGATTACAGGAAAAATATCTCCATGCGCAGCTGCTTCATAAGTACCTGTCCATTTCATGCCAATAAAATAAAAGCTGGATTTCCTTACGATTTCAAAGTCAGCCATTTTTGCACTCCTTTCATTCAAACGGAAGCGATTATTCTTATATTTTAGCAAATTCTGAATACTTGCGGTATGCTGAACACATTATTTTTATTAATTATCGGTCAAATATGTTACTTTTGAGTTAAGATACGCGATTCAAATTTACAAATGGGGTGTAAATATGAAAAAAAAGAGCTGGGTGATGCTGATTCCAGGCGTTGTACTGATTGGTGCAATCGTCTTTTTTGTATTCTCAGACCAGCTGCTCAACCGTTCCTACGGCAGTGAGGCGAGCACACCTGCCGACCTTGCGGCAAATGAGGAAGTCGCGATTTTTGCAGGCGGCTGCTTCTGGTGTATGGAACCGCCTTTTGAAAAGCTTGCAGGGGTCAGAGACGCAGTCTCCGGCTATACAGGTGGAAACGAAGAAAACCCTGAATATAGAGAAGTGGCGAATGGAGAAACCGGGCATACAGAAGCTGTACAGGTAATTTATGATCCGGATGTCATCAGCTATGAAGATTTGCTTGATGTATTCTGGCGTCAGATTGACCCGACAGACGCTGAAGGACAATTCGTTGACCGGGGCAGACAGTACCGGCCTGAGATTTTTGTGAAGAATGATGAAGAACGTGAAGCTGCAGAAGCATCGAAACAGGAGATTATTGATTCCGGCCGTTTTGATGGTGAAATCATTGTACCGGTTACTGAAGCAACGACATTCTATATTGCTGAAGAATACCATCAGGATTATTACTTGAAAAATGGTGACCGCTATTACTTCTACCGCACAAGTTCCGGTAGAGATCGCTTTTTAAATGAATATTGGGCTGAAGATGAACGTGAAGTCGATCTCCCGACCAAAGAAGAAGTTGAAGAAGAGAGCCCTTACGCCGTTAATTACACAGATGAAGAACTGCGTGAGATGCTGACAGATATTCAATACGAAGTCACGCAGGAAGATGGAACTGAAAAAGCTTTTGATAATGAGTATGACGGTTTTTATGAAGATGGGATCTATGTAGATATCGTCTCAGGAGAACCATTGTTCAGTTCAAAAGATAAGTATGACTCAAGATCGGGCTGGCCATCATTCACAAAGCCGCTTGTTCCTGAAAACATTGTGGAAGTTGAGGATCCCGGTATCTTCGGAATGAGAATTGAAGTCCGCAGTAAATACGCAGATTCCCACCTGGGACACGTATTTGAAGACGGCCCTGAGCCAACCGGACTCCGTTACTGCATGAACTCAGCAGCCATGCGCTTTATTCCTGCTGAAGACCTTGAAGAAGAAGGCTACGGAGAATTCACTTATCTGTTCGAATCATAGGTATCCGCGCGATCTGTCTCATTCAAATTAGACAGATCGCCTTTCTTTTTTTAAAATAAAGTTATGCGAAGTCAGCTGATGTTTCCGCACCGCTGTTATCACCAGCCGCTTCTGCAAATCCAATGTATGTAACGCTAAGGAGGATACATATGACACTATTATCGGATATTCTTACATTTAATGAGACATTCGTAGAGGAAAAACAGTACGAACCTTACGTAACAACAAAAATTCCCAACAAAAAACTTGTCATCCTGACTTGCATGGATACAAGACTGGTAGAGCTCCTGCCAAAATCAATGAACGTAAAAAATGGTGATGTAAAAATGGTACGTAATGCCGGCGCTGTGATTACACACCCTTTTGGCAGTATCATGCGAAGCCTTCTTGTTGCCATCTATGAACTGCAGGCTGAAGAAGTCTTAATCATCGGCCACTATGATTGCGGCATGAGTGCTGTTGACAGCCACGCTACAGTAGAAAAAATGAAAGAACGCGGCATCTCAGATGATACATTTAACACCCTTTCCTATTCAGGTATTGATCTTCATGGCTGGCTGAAAGGTTTTGATGACGTACAGGAAAGCGTTAAAAATAGCGTTGAGATGGTACGCAATCACCCGCTGATGGACAAAAATGTACCCGTACATGGTCTGGTTGTTGATCCAAGCAACGGAAAACTTGATCTGGTTGATGAAGGATACTAAAAAAGTTGTGCGGGTTTCCGCACAACTTTTTTTATTTCACTTCTTTTTGAACCGTCCATTTATGAAATACGGTTGTGAAACTGCCTTCTGTAGAGGGACTGCATGCATATAATCCAAGCTTTACAGGTCCATTGGGCTCATCGTGAAGCCTTGTAATACGGATCTGTTCAAAGTCCTCATTTTCTGACGTCTTTGCCCAGACGCGGTAATCTCCCCCTGCACGGGTCACTTTAAAAGTAAGCGTTACCCCCTGATCTGGTGTGGGAAAGTTTTTGGATGACCAGTCCGAGTATCCACTATTCGTCACCACCGAACCGAGATATGAATACTTCTCAGGTATATACTCAAGTGACACCTTCATCCAGCAATCATCTGAAATCAGCATAATCAGACCAGCCTGATCATACCGTTTAGACGGATCCTTCATGGTAAATGTCACTTCTGTTTCAAAAGCACCGAGAAGCTCTTTATAAAATGCATGACCATTCATCTGATCAAAGCCATAAAAAGTTTTTCTCCAAAAATCAGTTTTCGGGTGAGTAGTCAGACTGAGCTCTTTCTGGTGAAGAGTCCAATTTTCGGGTTCATTCAGCCAGCAGCAGTCCCTTGACTGATCATCCAGTAATGAAAGCATAGTAAGGACTCCTTTCGATGTGGTTCTAACCTCATGTTTACCCACAAAGTCAGTTCCATAACACCAGGGAGGAACTATTTTACAAGATCATGCTTAAACGCATAGATCACAGCCTGTGTGCGGTCCTGTACATCAAGTTTCCCGAGAATATTACTGACATGTGTTTTGACTGTTTTTAATGCTATGTAGAGCTCATCTGCAATCTCCTGATTCGTTTTGCCTTCTGCAATCAGCATTAGAATCTCGCGCTCACGTTCTGTCAGATCATCATGTGCGGGTTTTACATCACGCGTTCTCATTCTCTGCATGACCTTACCTGTTACTTCAGGCTCAAGCACCGTTTCCCCGTAGTGCGTTTTCCGGATCGCTTCAGCAATCTCACTGGCTTTTGACGTTTTTAAAAGGTAGCTGACCGCACCGGCTTCAAGTGCCGGATATACCTTATCGTCATCAAGAAAGCTCGTGACAATCATGATTTTCGCTTCCGGCCACTGCTCGATAATTTTTGATGTGGCTTCAATTCCATCCATGTTTTTCATCACTAGATCCATCAGTATGATATCCGGCTTCAAGGAAAGTGCCATCTCTACCGCGGGACCGCCATCATCACATTCCCCGACGACCTCAATATCTTTTTGTGCAGACAGATAAGAACCAACACCAATTCTGACCATTTCATGATCATCAACAAATAATACGCGGATCATTTCAGCTCCTCCTTCCTTTCAAAAGGTACTTTTATCTCAAGACGTGTTCCCTGATTCGGAAGTGAAACGATTTTTAACGTCCCTCCGATTTCAGCTGCACGCTCTCTCATATTATTCAAACCGTACGAACCCGCTTTATCACCGGAAACCTCAAACCCTTTTCCATCATCTGATACTCTCATGATGACGGACCCGTCTCTTAAAATGCATAACACGTTCAGCATAGTGGCTTCCGCATGTCTCAATGTATTTGAAATGGACTCCTGCAAAATTCTGAAGAGATGATCTTCAACGCCTCTTTCAAGCTCAAGCGGTTCTGCCTTCCAGGTGATGGTAAGCGGCACTTTCTGTTTCAACTCAATCAGCAGTTCCTCAATACCTTCTGCAAGTGTTTTACCTTTTAATGCAGCAGGTCTTAAATGAAGCAGGAGTGCTCTCATCTCCACCTGGGACTGGTGAATCATTTTTTCCACCATTTGCAACTGACGGTTCTCCTCCTGGGTTTCGTTGATCGCTGACATGAGCATGGAAGCTGCAAACAGCTGCTGGCTGACTGAGTCATGAAGATCACGCGCAAGCCGCTGTCTCTCGAGTGACACCATCTCCTGAATTTTCTGCTCCTGCTGTTCCACTTTCTCACTCGCAAGACGCTGATTCATCTTAATCTGTTCGTTCCACATACGCTGAAGGCCTGCTACTTTTTCTGAGAGCTTCACAAACTCCTGCGTCTGCGGCTGAAGTTCTCTGACTGTATTTTGCCCCTGCATAACCCCGTCCACCTGCTGCTCGATGGTATAGACCTGCTTTTTCAACCCGCTGCTTTGAATTGCTCCCCATAAGAAACCGATCAATAGCAGCTGCATGAGCAAGAAGAATATAAACGGGACATCAAGTACAGATACACTCCATAAAAACGTCCAGTCATCAGGAGGAAAAAACATCACATACAAGCCAAGGGTCATTAACGCACTAAAGAGGCTGATACTGACAGCGTGGAGAATCATTTTAGCTGTCATATGCGCCTCACCTCAAGATCTCCAATCCATACAGAAGAAAAAATCGTACACTTCTGCTGTGCTTCACTGTATCCTTCTGATTGATAAATGATATTTTCATTCCAGAGTCTTTTTGACTGATGTTGCAGAATCACAGCTTCCCCTGCAAGAGCCGAATGCTGTACAGACAGTTCAAGTTCATAAGGAACAAGTATCGTGATCTTACCCGCAACGTTTCTTAGAGAGATCATTACCTCTTTCTCAGGGAGAACTGTATGACTCAGATCAATTCTGACATCACCGATTCCATTCTGGAGATGAATATCATCCCATTCATATGAGTAATCCGGCGTTTCATGAGAACCTACCCATTTATTTTGAAAGAATGGCCGTTTCGCAGTTAACAATTGTTCCCGGGCCGGCCTTTCCTCCATTTTTACAACAGGTTCAAATGTCAGCGGATTTTTTTTCGTATCCAGATATTTAATGACAAGATAAATAATAAGACCGACAACTATAATCCGGAGCGTGACCATGGATAAAACCGCTGACAGCAGCATCAGAGCCCCTACACCAACAAGGATTTTCCCATACATCTGCTGCCACCCCTGCTTCCCGAAATACAGCAGACCTGCTGACAGCGCTAAAGTGAAGATCATCCCACTGTTAAATAGTACAATTTCGATTAAGACAATGATCAGTCCGGCTGTCAGCCAGTTTGATAAAGTCATGTTACGCAGCTTTTCCATTCAGCCCACCTCCCTACTCTCTATTCTATCTGTCATACACATGTTTTAGAAAGACCGAATTCGGGAGAAGACATGAAGTCCGCTCCCGAAAACCTGTTATTTTAACTGCTCGATCTGCTCATCAATTGAAAGCTCTTCTTTTTTCTTTGCAGACTGTTTTAAATGCTGTTCAATCTGTTCATAACGGCGGTCCTCATCTGTTGCTTTCTCAGGTATTTTCAGCTTAGCTGACTGCTTCTCCCCAATGACTGCATTTTCTTTAGCCATGTATTCAAGCCTTTTTAATTCAAGGTCCTTCAGCTCAAATGTCAGCTGCTCTAACTGAAGCTCCAGCGCTTCAAGCTGTGATTCAGCTTCTGTACATGTTTTTTCAAGTCTTTCAGCACGGCTGCTGTAATAATTGAACTCTCTTAAAGCAGCTGCTGCAAGCGCTTCCTCTCCTGCTTCTTCTGCAAGCTGAACGTGTTCTTTACGTTTCTCGGCCATTGATTTGGCGTGATTATATTCTTTTTCAAATTCTCTTTTTAACAGTTCCTGTCTCTCCGTCAGCTGCTTTGCTTTTTTAACAGAAGCCTGAACTTCCTTTAGTTCACGCTGAATCTCATTGACCGGATTTGACTGTGTTTGTTTCCACTTTGACTCCTGGATATCCTGCTTGATGACTTCAGTAATTTTCGTAAGTAGATTACTCATATTATATCGTCTCCTTTTATGTTAGTTGAATGATTAAGATTTTTTCTTCAGTTCCTGCCACTGCTTTTCAAAAATTGAAAAGTCGCCTGCCGGTTCTTCGTTATTCCATTTCTTCCAGACCACATATAGTACGTATACAGCAAGGACGCCAAGAATAGCCGGGACGTTAAATACTGCTGAAAGACCAGCGATGACTGCTACGATCGCACCTGTTACTTTCACCCACGTCTTTTCAGATGAGAAGTACATTTTTACTCCGACATAAGTAATCAGCAGACTGACTGCAAGACCTGCGATTGATCCGAGATTTGACAGCGCGACGATCGCTGCGACAATACCAATGACTGTTAACCAGAATTTGTTCATGTTGTTGCCTCCTTTGTTATTTGTAACTTAAGTGTACACGGGTTTCAGATCCGCCGACAGGAGCCCTGGCTTGATTTTGAAGTAGGACCTGAGGCGTAGAAGGAGACAGGGACGCAGGCGGGGACGGAGGACCGAGGGAGAAAGCGGGGACGGAGTTAACACTACGAAGTCTGACCTCGTAGTGTTAACTCCGTCCCCAAAAAAAGAGACCGCATCTGCGGTCTCTAACGATTCAGCATATTCAGCAGCCTGCCGGTTAACCGGTCCCAAAAGGGCTTACCCTTTCAGAAATCCTCCTCAAGCATGCTATAGAGATAGTGGTCTTCCCATACCCCGTTGATAAAAAGATTTTTTCTTAGCGTTCCTTCCCTGAACATGCCGACTTTTTCAAGCACTTTCTGGGAAGCTTCGTTTTTTGGTGACACCATTGCTTCCACACGGTGAAGCCCGAATTCACGAAAAGCAAATCTCAGGGCAGCTTCCACTGCTTCAGTGCCGTACCCCTGCTTCGTGTGATCTTCATCAAGTGAATAGCCGATATAGGCAGAGGCAAATGGCAGTCTTCTGATTGAATAGATTGATACGCTGCCGATCAGACGGTTTGTATCTGTATGATAGATGCCCCAGCTGTATTCTTTTCCGAGCCGCTGGGCCTGTTTTGCCTCTGCCAGTTTTTCAAGCTGGGCTTCACGCGTATAAAATGGTTCAGGATGCTTCGGTTCAAAAATCGTCCAGAACTGCTTATTGCGGATCAGCAGTTGTACAAATTCATCAATATCTTGTTCTGAAAGCGGACGAAAGTAAAGCCGACTGCTTTTTAGTAGCACCATGTATGTTCTCTCCATTTCAAGATTCTATACTTAGTGTATACCCAAGCTTCGAAAAGATCGACTATTGACATGCAAAAAACTAAAATTGTTTTTTGCAAATATCTCTATTAAAGGTTCCTGGTGATTTCCTCTGAAGTGGGGCGCTTTTCGCATTTATCACTCAGAAGTCAATCGGATAAATTCTTCTGCGTCCTGAATACAAAGTTCAATCCCCTTCATCCAGAATGCTTCAGTCGTGATGTCCTCACCAAGGTGCTTCATCGCAAGCTCTTCTGTTGTCATCACAGCTGTATCACGCAGCAGTGCCATATATTTTTCCTCATAAGCTGTGCCTTCTTCAAGCGCTCTTGCGTATACGCTTAATGAGAACAGATATCCGAATGTGTATGGGAAGTTATAGAACGGCACGCCTGTAATATGGAAATGCAGCTTAGAAGCCCAGAAGTGCGGCTCATTATCAGTCACTGCTCCGCCGTAAGCTTCATTCTGCGCCTGGGTCGTCAGCTCATTCAGACGCTTCGCCGTAACAAATCCTTCTTTGCGCTCTTCATAAAAACGCTGTTCGAAAATAAACCTTGAGTGGATATTCATAAAGAATGCAATGCTTCTTGATACTTTATCCTCTAAAAGTGCTGCCTGCTCATCTTTAGAATCTGCCTCTTTTACAGCAGCATCTGATACGATCATTTCTGCAAAGGTTGAAGCTGTTTCAGCTACATTCATGGCATAGCGGCGATTTAACGGATCCATCGGACGCAGTGCATACGTATGGAACGCGTGCCCAAGCTCGTGCGCAAGTGTGGCAACGTTAGACATAGATCCACTGTAAGTCATGAAAATACGTGACTGTTCACTGAGCGGGAACCCTGTACAGAATCCACCTGGTCTTTTGCCTGAACGGTCTTCTGCTTCAATCCAGCCTTCTTCAAATGCTTTTTCTGCAAAAGCAGCCATTTCAGGACCGAACTTTTTAAAGTGTTTTAAAATAAATGCAGCACCCTCATCATATGACAGCTTCTTCACACTTTCAGAAATCGGTGCCCCAATATGCGCCCATGACATCTTCTCAAGTCCAAGCAGCTTTGCTTTGTGATCAAGATACTTCACAAACACATCCTTACTTTTACTGATCGCTCCCCACATGGCATCAAGTGTTTCAGGCTTCATTCTGTTATACTCAAGCGGCTCTTTCATAAAGTCGTCCCAGCCGCGCTTTTTGTATTTCGCAAGACGATAGCCGCCAAGGTGATTCAGCGTTTGTGCGAAAAGATTTTCATTTTTTGACCACGCTTCTTCAAGCTTTTGATGAACCTCTTCCCTGACGTGTGGATTCTCGTGTGAACGAAGGTTGTTCGCCTGTCCGACTGACAGCTTCTTCACTTCTCCATCGACTTCAATTTCAATAGACATTTCAGACACAAGCGCATTATACATCTGACCCCAGCCGTGATAACCATCAACGCTCAGTGCACTGATCAGCCCTTCTTCAGCTTCAGACAGTTTGTCCTTTGCAGCTTCACGCCATTCTGTCATAATAAATGTATATTCCTTCAAGCCATCATCTTCAAGCAGGCTATCCCATACTTGATCTTCAGTTTTTGCAAGCTTCTGCTGAAATGCCTGGAATGCTGCACCAAACTCAGCAGCCATTGAAGTGACTTTTCCTCTTACAACGCCAGCACCGGTATCATTCATATCCTGCGCTTCAAGACAGCTCGCAAATGCACCTGCCTGACTGATCCCCATCATAATCCCTTTAGCTTCCTGAATGTGCTGATACACAAGGTAACTGCTGTCAGAAGACTCAGGTGTGTTGAACTGCTCTACTTTCTTAGCAAACACGTCAATTTTTCCTTCATATGTACGCAAGTGCTGCTGTAACTCATCAGACTCACTTCCACCCTTAAAAAATACATCTAAATCCCATGTTTCCGGATATGTCGCTGTTGACATCTTAATTCCTCCCTATTTTTAAAAATTCTGAACACTGCAACACCTATCTTAACACAATACTTCGACATTCGAAACACTGACTTAATCCTCTAAAAACTCACTTGAATTCGTGATAAAATAACAAATGTATGGTTTATCTAACCACTTTATTACTTGTGCTATGTTAAAGACCATTGCCGTTCTAGCACAGCTGGTGATTGGAGCGGAAGGGGGACGACTCCAGCAGGAGCAGCGTGACAGGTGAGACCCCGCAGAAGCGTAGCTTCGAGGAGGGATGATTGAACCGGAGCCAAAAACCGGCTCATGCGGAAAGCGTTCCCCCTGGAGCGGAAATCACCAGCCATTTTAACAGAGCTATTACCTTTAACATACAAAAGACCATACAAGGAAGGAATGATTCACCATGATTAACCAGGCCCAGCATGCCCTTCATACATACTTCGGATACGATTCGTTCAGACCCGGCCAGGACCGGATGATCGAATCCATACTCGACCGGAAAAATGCACTCGGCATCATGCCAACCGGCGGAGGAAAATCACTCTGCTATCAGATCCCCGGACTCGTCATGGAAGGTACTGCACTTGTCATCTCTCCGCTTATCTCCCTGATGAGAGACCAGGTGGATGCATTAAATGAAAATGGCATTTCCGCAACATACATTAACAGTACACTGACTGCAGCTGAAACGAGAGAAAGACTTCAGAACCTTCGTGAAGGACGCTATAAGTTCGTCTATGCAGCGCCTGAACGCTTTGATTCTGCTTCCTTCTTCAATGCAGTTTCAGATATAGAACTCTCACTGATCGCTTTTGATGAAGCGCACTGTATCTCGCAATGGGGGCATGATTTCAGACCGAGTTACCGGACGATTGTGGACACCATCAGACTGCTGCCAAACCTGCCTGTTCTTACCGCACTGACTGCAACAGCAACTGATAAAGTCATCCAGGATATCACCTCGCTTCTGTCCATTGACCCCCATCATATTGTCAATACAGGATTCGCACGTGATAACCTGTCTTTTCACGTTGTAAAAGGAGCCGATAAGCATTCCTTTTTAACAAGCTTTTTAAAAGAGAAAAAAGATGAGACAGGCATTATTTATACTGCTACAAGAAAAGAAGCGGATCAGCTGACAGGCTGGCTGAATCAGCAGAACCGCAGTGCCGTCTGCTATCACGCCGGACTCCCTGAAGAAGAGCGTAATGAAGCGCAGCGTAAATTTATCTATGATGAGGCAAAGCTGATCGTCGCAACCAATGCATTTGGTATGGGGATCGATAAAAGTAACGTCCGATTTGTCATTCATTATCAGCTGCCGATGAATATGGAATCGTACTATCAGGAAGCCGGACGTGCAGGTCGAGATGGAGAACCTGCTGACTGTTACCTGCTCTACAGCCCTCAGGATTCCATGCTGCAGAAGTTTTTAATTGAGCAGTCGATCGCGAATGAAAGAAAACGCAATGAAGAATATGCAAAGCTTCAGCAGATGATTAATTACTGTCACAGTCACAGCTGTCTGCCGCGCTTTATTCTCGAGTACTTTGAAGACCATCAGATGACGGCTGACTGCGGTCACTGCAGCAGCTGTCTCGACAGCCGTGAAAAAACGGATCGCACCAGAGAGGTTCAGATGATCTTATCGACTGTCAAAAGAATGGGCGAACGTTTCGGGACTGGACTGACTGCCAAAGTGTTAAAAGGCTCCCGCAACAAAAAACTGATTGAAGCGGGACTTGACCGCGTCACAACTTATGGTCTGATGAATCAGAAATCTGAAAAGCAGATCACAGAATTGATTCAGCTGCTGATTGCAGAAGGTTTTATTGCGTTAGAGGGCGGTCAGTATCCGACGCTTAAGCTGACGCAGGATGCTCTGCCAGTTTTAAAAGGTGAGCAGGAAGTCTGGCTGAAATCAGGGTTCCAGCTGCACCAGCAGCAGGCAGATTATGATGAACCGCTATTTGAACAGCTCAGACAGGTCCGTTCGAGTCTTGCAAAAGAACACGCGGTACCGCCTTATGTCATATTTTCAGATGCTACACTCCGGGAAATGGCGCAGCACTATCCTGAAACTGAGGAAGATATGCGTGCGATTAAAGGTGTCGGTGAGAGAAAGCTGCAATCCTACGGCAGTCCATTCACTGAAGTCGTTGCCGCCTATATCAAAGAGCATGGTAAAAATAATCACATGGTACCTGTACCGGGTCCGGCAGAACCGAAAAAGCCGCAGGTCACCGGTGACCCCGATCTTCCAAGTCACCTGTTCAGTTATGAACTGTATCAGGAAGGCAAGTCTATTACTGAAATCGCAAAGTTGAGACAATTAACAGGCCAGACAATCGAACGTCACCTTCAAAAAGCTTATGAAGAAGGCCATTCGCTTGATTTCAGCAACTGGTTCACAGAGGAAACAGAGCGGCTGATATTGACTACAAGAGATCAGATGGAGATCCCGGGACTGAAACCGCTCAAAGAATCACTGCCTGAAGAAATCAGCTATACACAGATCAAGATGGCACTTGTAAAAAACCAGCTCGTCTGAAGGATTTTTTTCCTCCTGAAGGGAATAGAGTGAGTGACAGGAGGTTTTTTGATGAAACAGTTTTGGGCAAATTTTATCGCATTGGCTGCCGTCATTACCGTTAATGCACTCGCAAATATTATTCCAATTAACGGCCAGACGACAGGAGAAATTTCAAACCGGCTGAATGTTTTATTCACCCCGGCTGGATATGTATTTTCAATCTGGGGGCTTATTTACTTACTATTAACACTGTGGGTATTAAAAGGTGCCTTGAAATCCCAGCGCAAAAAAGAAGTGTTTCAGAATACTTCTTTTATGTTTGTGATCAGCTGTCTATTGAATATTTCATGGATCCTGCTGTGGCACTATGAATTCTTCCCGGTATCAGTAGCAGTCATTGCCGGACTATTAATCTCAATCATTATTATTTACTCAAAAATTAAGCAGGCAAAATACAGCTTTTGGGACCTGCTTCCGTTTTCTGTGTATATGGGCTGGGTCAGCGTTGCAACAGTCGCCAATACGGCTTACACAGTGAACGAAGCCGGATGGGACGGACTTGGCATTGCATCATCCGTCTGGACGGTCGCACTGCTGATCATCGCGGCTGCACTGGCACTGGGTATCCGTTATAAGGAAAGCGACTGGGTCTACCCCCTAGTCTTTATCTGGGCATTTATCGGGATAGGCGTACAGAATGAAGGCGAACAATCAGCTGTTGTTTTCACTGCTTACGGGTTGAGTGTTGTCATATTGATCGGTCTGTTCACTTTACGCCAAAAGAACAAAAGCAGCTTCAGCAACAGAAAGCTTTCTTTTAAATAGCCGGGCATTTATCGCGCTGATCATGTAAAATAGGGATTGAAGTTTTTTTGAAAAGAGGTTTTATGTTGGACGGGCAATTACTATTCTCTATGTTTTTGGCTACACTTCTTGTGGGGCCGGTTTTGATGATTATCTCAATCGTTTTCGGTTTAAAGAAGAACAGAAAATGGCTATGGATTACGAACGCCGGATTTCTTATTCTGACCATCGCCATCGCTGCTTATTACCTGCTGCAGATAGATCAAATCGCTGCACAAAATCCGACGCCGGGCGGAACAGGTGTGCTTGTGATGCTGCTTATTTCATCATGGGTGTCAGTTCCGACTGCGATTTCATTCTTCCTTCTTGCAGGTGCAATTTTTATGGAACAGCGAAAGAAAGCAAAAGAAATTCAGGCATAACAAAAGGACTTGTGATGACACAAGTCCTTTTTGTTATGCTTGTTTTGTTTCCGTTAAAATAATCGGCTCACCTTTTGTAATAACGATTGTGTGTTCAATTTGTGCCACAAGGCTGCCGTCCGGCGTCTTATATGTCCAGCCATCATTTTGCTCTTCCACAAAATCCGCACCTGAAGAAATAAACGGTTCAAATGCAAGGACTGTTCCTTCTTTCAGTAATTCATTGTCCCACGGATCATGATAGTTCAGGATGTGGTCTGGTGCTTCATGAAGTGATTTACCAACCCCATGACCTGTCAGGTTTGTGATAACCTGATAACCATTCTGTCTGGCAACACGTGATACGGTTTTTCCAAGCTGGCTCTTTTTAGATCCGGCTTTTGCTTTTTTCAGTGCAAGTGTAAAAGCTTCCTCAGCAGTCGCGCACAGTTTTTCCAGTGCTGCATTCTCACCGACTACAAAAGAAATACCTGTATCAGCAAAATAACCGTCAAGTGATCCTGACACATCAATATTAACAAGGTCTCCTTCATTGATCACACGGCTGCCTGGAATACCATGTGCGACCTCGTCGTTCACACTGATGCATGTATAGCCTGGAAAGTTATATTCTCCTTTAGGTCCGGAAATCGCACCGTAGTGCTCAAATTTCTGCTTTCCGATCTCATCAAGTTCAGCTGTTGTCACACCTGGTTTAGTTGCAGCACGCATTTCATCGCGAATCTCTGCAACGATGGAACCGATTTTCTTCAATGCTTCTAATTCTTCGTTATTCTGTACGATCATTCGATTCTCTCCTTGCTTTATAATGGTCCACTATATCATATGTAGGGTGGGGAATGCATGAACAATGCTGACATTATTAATGTTTGAATATTTTTCTTTTAATATACCGAAAAGGCTGAGACAAAAGTGTCTCAGCCTCCGTAACCGGTTCACTGCGCTGCAGGCGGTGCTTTCCGGACGTGGGCCGTTTTTTGGCCCCATCCCAAGCCTCCTCGAGCTTCGCTCTGCGGGGTCTCAGCTATCCCGCTAATCGTTCCGGAGTCACCACCCTCCGCTCCGTTACCTCGGAAATTACTAAATCATGCATATCTAATCATACTACTATTATATTAAAGCCTGTCATCTTTGGTTAAGCACCTGTCATCTGACGGTTGGTCGCGACTCTTGGCACTGAGATAAGCAGTGTTGCGAGTACGATTGATGTCAGGATGAATGCAGGGCCCATGTAGGAACCGTTATAGCCTAGTGAGAATAGCCATGCAGGCACGCCTTCACTTCCTGATCCGAAGAAGATAACGCCCGCAAGAAAATGACATGTAAATCTCAGCAGCGCACCGATGAATACGCCAAGCGTAATATAGACTGCTGCTTTTTTCATGGAGCCTTCTTCAAGTGAACGCTTCACTGTCGCTGCAAAAATTCCGGCGAACCCAATGACTGTAAACGCCAGCGGGTAATCAAGAATCCCCTGAACAGGATCAATAATATACGCCCCGAACATTGTCTGAAGCAGTCCGACTAGAAAGCCTGTTAGAAGACCTCCCTTTAACCCCCATCGAAATGCCATGAGTACGATTGGTACCATGACAAAGCTAATCGATCCACCCTGTGGCCAGAGACTAAATGAAAACTGGTCCAGGATAATGCCGATTGCTGAAAAGATGGCAACCTCTGTTAAAAATAATAACTTCTTGCGTTCCATTCCTTTTTCCTCCTTAAGCGAAATTGATGCAGCTCGCACAGAGGGGAATTCAACGGGCCCAAAAAATATAAAAAAGGCCCCGGGGATAGAAACCCGGGACCTTGAATCAGTCCGTTTCCATCCACATTCCTGCGTAAGCATTAACTTACAGGTTCGAAGGGTCTGAACAAATTGTTCACTCTCAGCCAATATGGCTCCCCTTGTGGAAATTGCATCTTCACTCATTGTAACGCAAATTCAGAAACTTGTCATGTCCCCCACTTTTTGTATGCTATACTATAACACGTCGAATTAATCAGCTGAAAGGAGGTTCTGACTGCATGAAGTGGCTTAAAAAAAGATTTATTGGCGGAAGAATTTTAAAAACAGGTGTGGCCGTTTTTTTAACTGCACTCATTTGCCAGCTGTTCAACCTACCAGTGGTATTTGCTGTCATTACAGCGATCGTCACCATCGAGCCGACAGCCGCAGACTCGATCAAAAAAGGGCTGATCCGTTTTCCCGCTTCAGCAATCGGGGCCTCTATCGCGATGGTTGCTACATTTCTGCTCGGCGATACAGCGATTACATATACAATCTCAGCGGTCCTGACGATCTATATCTGTTACAAGCTCAAGCTTGATGCGGGTATGCTTGTCGCAACACTGACTGCAGTAGCTATGATCCCCGGAACAGAGGATCATTTCCTGCTTGAATTTGTCAAAAGACTTGGTACAACCGGCATCGGGATATTAACTTCTACATTAGTAAACTTCCTGCTGATGCCGCCTAAATATAAAGATCAGATTATCGCGCTTATTACTGAAGCAGAGTCAAAGCTGACACAGCTGCTTGCTGAAAGAATGAATGAATTGCTTGATCAAAAGCAGTCTGCGATCAGCCTTGAAGCTGCATCCAATCAGCTTCGCACAAAGCTTGACCGCGCTGAAATGTTTTGCAGATTCCAGCTTCAGGAGTGGCACTACCATTCATATAAACGTGAAGAAATGAATGAACTGCAGAGTTATCAGAAAAAAATCTATCTCCTCAGACAGCTGTCATTCCATTTAGCCAACCTGATCTCACTGCCTTCAGATGATGCACCGGATTGGTGTATGGAAGAAAAGCAGGCAGTCAGAACGCTCGTGTCACAGTTGAATAACCGGATTATCAGAAGCGGTGAACAGGAGCCGGTTGATGCGGAAGCACTCGCTCTGCTCCGGCACGAGCTGAAAGGTGAAACCGATGAAGACGAACTGCCTGACAAGAGTTATATTTATTTTGAACTGTTGACAATTCACGCTTTACTGAAGAAGCGTAGATCGTTTGTGAAAGTGCCGAGCGCCAAGCCGGAAGAACTTTAATTGTTGTGAAGTAGAAAAAAGCCGGGGAGCCCCGGCTTTTTTTTGTATTAATTTTTTACTGATTAGGAGTGATTGTTCACGCAAGTCGATAGTCCCGAAGTGTTGAAGATTAGCAAATTAGCGTTGAACATGCGGCTGTAAGCGGCGAACACAGGACGTCGAGCGGCGAACAATCAACTTTTACACTCGAACATCAGCCACCGAACGCCGAACCCACGATCGAGCATCTCACCACACACACTCAGCACCCCTACATCACATTAAAATATCTCGCATCCGGATGCGCAAAAACAATCGCTGATACGCTTGCCTCAGGCTCCATCATAAATCCGTCTGTCAGCTGAACGCCGATTTCCTCGGGGCGGATCAGCTTAAATAATTTTTCCTGATCCTCAAGTTCAGGGCACGCAGGGTAGCCAAATGAAAAGCGCTGGCCCTGGTATTTTGCACTGAATCGCTCCTGCATGGTGAAGTCCACAGGATCCGGGAAGCCCCAGCGGTCTCTCATCTGCTGATGCAGCAGTTCTGCGAAACCTTCAGCTGTTTCCAGTGCAAGTGCCTGAAGTGCATGACTTTCAAGGAAACGTCCTTCCTCTTTATACTGCTGTGCTTTTTCACGGATGCCTCTGCCGGCAGTGACGGTAAAAAATCCGACGTAATCCATTTCTCCACTATCTTTTGAATGGAGATAATCAGCCAGGCAAAGGTATGGTGCTCTCGGCTGACGGGGGAAAGTAAAGCGTTCAATTTCAACGTCTGTGTCAGGGTGATAGATAATGACATCATCCCCTTCACTTTGTGCCGGAAAGAACTGATAGACTGCTGCAGGTGTGATCAGTCCTTCACGCTTCACATCCTGAATCAGATGATCCACTGTTTCTTTTACCTTAAGCGTCTTTTCATCTTTTTCCTCAAGAAGCCTTGAGATCTTGCCTTTTACACCAAGGTGGTGACCGAGCAGCATCTGCATATTGATATAGGCTTCCACATGGGCGACAGAATAAGAACTGATGACATGGCGCTTCGTATCATTTGGTACAAATACAGGCGCTTGTGCTACAGCCGGTTTGTCCATCACGCCAACCGGTGCTTCTCTTGCAGGTCGGGGCTCCTGGGATTGAAGTTTTTCCTGCTTAGCAAAGATTTCTTCACTGAGCTTCGCCCGCTCCAGCTCATCCTGAAGCTGATTGGCCAGGCTCAGTCCGTTCATCGCATCTTTTGCATAAAGCACAAGTCCGTCATAGTGGTTGGAAATTTTCGTATCCACAAACTTTCTCGACAGTGCTGCCCCGCCAACGAGGATCGGTACATCCAGCCCTTTTTCCCGCATATCACCAGCTGTAATGACCATTTGCTGAGCGGATTTCACTAGCAGTCCTGACAATCCTACAATATCCGGCTTTTCCCGCTCGATTGCTTCAATTAATTCAGGAGGTGTTACCTTAATTCCAAGGTCAACAACTTCGTAACCATTGTTGCTGAGAATAATCTCTACTAAGTTTTTGCCGATGTCATGTACGTCCCCTTTAACTGTAGCGAGAATGACTTTCCCTTTAGAAGAGGATTCATCTGACGCTTCCATGTGCGGCTCAAGGTACGCAACTGCTGCTTTCATCACTTCGGCGCTCTGCAGTACTTCAGCAACGATCAGCTGATTATCATTAAAGAGCCGGCCGACTTCCTTCATCCCTGTCATAAGCGGCCCGTTAATGATTGATAAAGGCTCATCAAACGCTTCAAGAGCCTGTTCAAGGTCAGGCAGCAGCCCTTCCTTTGTCCCTTCCACGACGTAATAAGCGAGTCTTTCATCAAGTGTCATATCCGGTAAATCAGAAATTGTCTCTTTTTTCTTACCGCGATAAAAGGCTGTAAATTCAGCTAACGTTTCATCTGTTGTTTCAAATAACAGCTTTTCAGCCATTTTGACCTCTTCAGGATCAATCGAAGCAAAGCGTTCCAATTTCTCAGTATTGACAATCGCATAGTCCAGGCCGGCAAGCGTACAGTGATACAGGTATACTGCATTTAACACTTCACGGCCAACCGGCGGAAGACCAAATGACACATTACTCACGCCCAGCACAGTTTGTGTGTCAGGAAAGGCTTCTTTTATTAAACGAATCCCTTCAACCGTGGCATTGGCAGATCCGATATATTGTTCATCCCCTGTTCCAACCGGGAAGACGAGCGGATCGAAAATGATATCAGTCGGGTCAACACCGTAATCCTCAGTCAGGATCTGATAAGAGCGCGCGGCAATCTCGAGCTTTCTTTCAGCTGACACGCCCATTCCTTTTTCATCAATCGTTCCGACTACGAGTGCAGCGCCGTATTGTTTGACAAGCGGCACTACTGCATCAAAGCGCTCAAGTCCATCTTCAAGGTTGATCGAGTTGATAATCGATTTCCCCTGCGAGTAGCGGAGCGCTTTTTCAATGACGATTTCATCCGTTGAATCAATGACAAGCGGCACTTTCACTTTCTTGACAACTTCCTGCATGAAGACTTCCATATCAGCTTCTTCTTCTCTGTCAGGGTCAGCGAGACAGATATCAATCACATGTGCGCCTTTTTTAACCTGGGCACGTGCAATTTCAGAAGCTTCTTCAATTTTCCCTTCTGCAATCAGCCTCTTAAACTTTCTTGATCCAATCACGTTTGTACGTTCACCGATCATAAGTGGACGCATAGACGGATCGTCATAGATCAGCGGTTCAATTCCTGACACGGTATGTTCTTTTTTCGGCTTATATTTTCTTGGCTCATAGTTTTTCATGACTTCAGCGATCGCACGGATATGGTCAGGTGTCGTTCCGCAGCAGCCGCCTACGATATTCAGCCAGCCCTTTTCAGCGAACCCTGCGAGCTTCTTCGCCAGTGTTTCAGGTGTTTCATGATAGATACCCTCTTCATCCGGCAGCCCTGCGTTTGGATAACAGCTCACATAAGACTGATTAATGTCAGCCAGTGAACGGATATGATCCTGCATGAATTCAGGGCCTGTCGCACAGTTCAGGCCGACTGATACAGGATTCATATGCTCTACGCTGATATAGAAAGAGTCAATCGTCTGTCCTGCAAGTGTCGTACCCATCGGCTCGATTGTCCCTGATATCATGAGCGGCAGTTCTTTCCCAGTCTTCCTGAACGCATCCTGAATGCCGAGGAATGCACTTTTTACATTTAGTAAATCCTGACTCGTCTCGACCAGCAGCAGGTCTGAACCGCCGTCAATCAGGCCTCTCGCCTGTTCAGCATAGGACTCCTTCAGCTGATCAAATGTAGCACCGCCAGTTACACTCAGCGTTTTAGTCGTTGGCCCCATTGAGCCTGCCACAAAACGCGGGCGGTCTTCAGTAGACCATTTCTGCGCTGACTTTTTGGCAATTTCTGCGCCAAGTCTTGACAGTTCATATGCATCCTTTGCGATGTCATACTCCTCAAGGACAACGCTCATACTGCCAAATGTGTTCGTTTCTACGATATCTGCGCCTGCTTCAAAATAGGCGTCATGGATTTTCTCAAGTACATCCGGACGGGTTCTATTCAGGTTTTCGTTACATCCTTCAAGGTCTTCCCCTCCAAAATCCTCTGCTGTCAGATTGGCGTCCTGCAGCATTGTGCCCATCGCACCATCCATAATCAGAATTCTTTTTTCAAGCTGTTCAGTAAATCGCACGTTCTTGTCCCCCTCGCTTTGCCGCCTGCTCATTGGCATAGCGTGTTAATTCGGCTGTCATTTCATAACGCATAAATGGTGTAATGAGATAGATTCCGTTGAATAAATCAAGTGCAGTATCAATCAGTGACTTCGTAATTGCAAGTCCTTCCAGGTATGATTTCTCACGGTCCCCTGATACAGCAGCCATTCGGTCTCTCACCTGTTCAGTCAACTTAATACCCGGTACTTCATTATGAAGGAAATCAGCATTTTTACTGCTGGTCAGCGGCATCAGACCGATATAGACAGGTTTGCCAAGGTCCTTGACTGCTTCTGCTGTTTCAATCAGCTTTTCTTCTGAAAATACCGGCTGACTCATAAAATAATCCGCACCTGCTGTGATTTTTTTCTCAAGACGCTGCACTGCTCTCTCTACACTTCTGACATTCGGGTTAAAAGCAGCGCCAATTGTAAATGACGCTTTCTCACCGAGGTCTTTTCCTGACATTGACATGCCGTTATTCAGCTGCTGAATCATTTCGATCAGCTCAAATGAAGAAACGTCATACACAGAAGCGGCGCCAGGAAAGTCTCCTACCTTTGTGGGATCACCTGTAACTGCTAAAATGTCATGCAGGCCAAGTGTATGAAGCCCCATCAGATGACTTTGAAGACCGATCAGATTCCGGTCTCTGCATGTCAGGTGAACGAGTGGCCGAACACCCTGCTCTTTAATCAAATAGCCAAGTGATTCATTTGATACCCTCGGGCTTGCCAGTGAATTATCGGCAAGCGTCACCGCATCAGCTCCAGCTGCTCCAAGTGCTTTTGCGCCTTCAATAAACTTGTCCGTCTGAAGTTTTTTTGGCGGGTCGAGTTCAACGATCACTGATTTTCTTCTGTCAACAATCTCAGGAAGGGGCTCCGGCAAATCTTTTTCGCGGGCATGCAGGATAATCTTCTCAGCCTTCTCCACTTTTTTCTCTGTAACCGGCGTGAGTCCTTTAAGTGCCTGACTGAAAGCTCTGACGTGATCTGGCGTTGTACCGCAGCATCCGCCAAGCAGCCTGATACCCTGCTCTCTAAAAGCTGGTGCCACTTCTCCAAAATACGTTGCATTATTACTGTATTGAAGAGAGCCCTCTGAATAGGAAGGCAGGCTAGCATTCGGATAACACGACAGATATGCTTTTTCGGGAAGCGGTACCTGTTCAAGGGACTTAATCATATGAAACGGCCCCTGCCTGCAGTTCAATCCGACAACATCTGCACCAAGGGATTCAAGCTCGAGCAATGCTTCAGCAACAGGCTTTCCGTTTTGCATTACATCCGGCTCTTGCACGGAAATATGAGCAATAATCGGGATATCTGTTTCATTTCTCGAAATCTCCACAACAGTCGCCAGTTCCTCAAAATCGTAATACGTTTCAAACAACAGTCCGTCTACTCCTTCCAAAAGTAAACAGTAAAGCTGTTCTCTGAATGTCCGCTTGATTTCATTAATTTCAATAGATTGCGGACGGAAACTTCTGATCCCGCCTATCGTGCCAAGGATAAATGTATCTTCTGCTGCAGCAGCCTTTGCATTTTTAACTGCAGCAGTATTAATCTCTTTTACTTTCTCTTCAAGTCCATACCTTTCAAGCTTATGATAATTGGCTCCATAGGTATTGGTCTGAATGACATCTGCACCCGCGTCAATATACGCTTGATGAATCTGCTGAATGTGGGCTGCCTGTGACAGATTTAATTCTTCAAAACACTGGTCAGAACCGTATGAATACAGGAGGGTTCCCATTGCGCCGTCACCGATTAAAATTCTTTGCTTCATTTCATCAAGTAAATTCATTCTTTCACCCTTCCTGATACGTGTATATATGAAAAGCGGAAGGTGCTCGTTCAGCTCTGACAGGCATAAGACGCGCATCGGAAAACGGGTGACCTTTCCCGTTTATCGATGCGTGGCTTATGACCCGAAGAGCTAGCACCTGAAGCTAGACAATAAAAAAAGCCTTCTTATTTCATAGATAAGAAGGCTTTAGAGTTCTAAGCTTCTTATCTTCCCTGTCTGCTGACAGGATGGATTTAGCACCTTTTCACTGTTCGTGAAGGTTGCTGAGGTTTCAACGGGCCTTTTCCCTCCGCCTCTCTTGATAAGAATCCACGCTATTCAATTAATTATGACAACTTTACAAGAAAGATGGCTGTCATGTCAATAGGGAGGTTACTTTTAACTGAAGCTCCATTTGAGCTGGCTGGTGACTTTCCGCTCCAGCCACCAGCTTTGCATAAACCACATGTAACTTCTTCAAAGCGTAATATAAAAAAGAAATGACACTTTCAATCAGTGTCATTTCTCTCATCATTCATTAATCCAGTGATGTAATCCCCGGAAGTCTCCATTCGATTTCTTCTTCATTGAATGTGCCGAAGAGCTTGAATGCTGTTGCTGCTGCTGATTCGTACTGAAGTGGTACTTCAACTGATTCTCCTGCCGCGACTGTCCATTCTGACGTTTCACCGTACGCCGTTTTTTCTTCATCTGCAAGGTCAGTCAGCATGAAATCTTCGTATGATAAAGTGAGATCTTCTTCTCCATTATTCATGACTGTCATGTTGATTTCATATACGCGGTTCGTATCATCGATCTGTTCAGATACACCTGCGTCTGTCACTGTCATTGTAAGATCACCAGCTGTTACTTCGTCATCCACAAGGTAAAGTGTTGGCTCTTCAGCTGTTTCTTCGCTGTCAGCAGATTCTTCTGTTGCAGCCTCTTCCTCAGTTGTTTCTTCTGTTGTTGCTTCTTCTTCTGTTTCTGCAGGTTCAGATGAATCATCTGAACACGCTGCAAGCATAAGTGCAGCTGCCATGGCAGATACTAACCAAAATTTCTTCATATGGAATACCCTCCTGAATATGTATGTCTATGGCCAGTATGATTCGTAAACCGAAACAAATCAAGCGATACCCTTTAAAAGGAAATAAGTTTAAATCTTCTCTATCTTTGCAATATTTTGTTACAATTTTTTATGAGGTGATTGTTATGTGCGGAAGGTTTTCATTAGTTGAAGCGATGCATGACCTGCAGGCTTATTACCAATTTGAAATGCGGGATGATTTTCTTTATACACCAAACCGGAATCTTGCACCAAGCCAGTCCGCTGCAGCTGTTGTCGAGCTGAATGGAAAACGGTATCCTGCTAGTTTCAGATGGGGATTGATTCCTCCTTTTGCAAAAGACCAGAAAATCGGATTTAAGACTTTCAATGCACGGTCTGAAACTGTCTCTGAGAAGCCAAGCTTTAAAAAAGCGTTTGAGTCTAAGCGGTGTCTGATTCCTGCGACTTCTTTTTATGAATGGAAAAAATCAGGGAAAGAAAAACAGCCCTTTGAGATCAAAAGGCGGGATGGAGATCCGATTACATTTGCCGGGCTTTGGGAATCCTGGCGCAGCGGAGATGAACTGGTCAGAAGCTGCACCATTTTGACAACTGAACCAAATGACCTGATGGCTGATATTCATAATCGGATGCCTGTCATTCTTGAGCGTACTGACTTTGACACATGGCTGAACCCTGATGCAGAGTCGTCATCTCTGCATCAATTGCTGAAACCATGTGCAGGTGATCTGCTTACTGCAGAGCCTATTTCGCGAGAACGATTCAAAAAATCCGCAGGCTCTTAAGCCCGCGGATTCTTTCTTGTTACACACCCTGCTTTTCAAAGCGGTGCAGTTTTCTGTTTTCTCCGATGACAATCAGGACATCATCTTTCTCAATACGGTCTTCACCGCTTACTGCCACAATTAAATCATGATTTCTATATATACCGACAATATTACAGCCGAACCGGTTTCTGACATTCAATGCAGCAATCGTTTTACCTGTGATCTTCTGGGTCGCTTTCATCTCAACCATTGAGTGTTCTTCTGAGAGTTCCACATAATCAATAAAGTGCTTTGAGGCCAGTCTGTGCGCAATCCGTCGCGCCATATCTTTTTCCGGACGGATGACACGTGTAGCACCAATCTTTTCAAGCACCTTCTGATGATACAGACTTGAAGCTTTTACCCAAATCTCTTTTACGCCCAGGTCCGTTAAAATAATCGTAGTCAGGATACTGGCTTCAATGTTTTCACCGAAAGAAACAACCACCAGGTCAAAGTTTCTGATTCCAGCCTGAACAAGGAGCTGTTCATCCTGCGCATCACCGTGGATGACATGTGTGGCAATATCAAAGTATTTATCTACTAACTCTGCATTGCGGTCCATCGCAAACACTTCTGCACCGATTTCATGGAACTCTTCGACCAGATGTCCTCCGAAACTGCCCAGTCCGAGTACTGCAAATTGTTTGTTCATGTCAATCCTTCTTTCTGTCTAAGCGCTTCTAATACACAATACGGGAAAGTTTATCTTCAAGATTATTAATAAAGGTAAGCTTTTGTATCATATGAACCTGGTGAAGGAAAGGAGCATGCTCCGGCTTCACACCCGTGATTGTACACGCTGTTCCAAACAGTGAAAAGCTTTTTATCATTTTTATCATCTCTTCAACACCTGCAGCATCCATCACTCCGACAGATTGCAAGTCGATGATGACCTCATCGATATTCTTCACATAAATGTTATCTAAAATACGCTGCTGATTCTGATGGATGAGTGCGACAGTTAAATCCCCGAACAATGGAATGAGAACAATTTCATCTGTTAATTCAATTGCAGCGGTACTCAATTCCCCAATTCTTTTCAAAGATTGCTCAAGCTCATTCTTTTTCAAAATCAGCTCCATATCGCTTTCTTCAAGGCGGCGCTTATGTTCTGTTACTTTCCCCATCAGCTGCATGAGCCGGTGATCCTCCTTCTGAAGCGCTACGGTGGCGAAGGTATCATCCCAGGTCATCAAAACAGAAAAGAGTGAAATAGCACCATCTATCGTCACTAAATTCAGCTCAATTTTTTCAGAATGCTTATCCTGCATAAACCTGACAGCTTTTTCACGGCTTTCATCATCTACCCAATCGAGAAATGAAGCTGCATGTCCAAGAAGCTTCTCAGTTTTCTTTGAAGATTCTATGATGTTTAAAGCATGGTCAATGATTACCACAGGCATAGGCATGGCATCAAGGTGGATCAATGTTTATTTTCCTCCTTCAACGCGAGCAGCCATCCATGCAGACAGTTCGCTTCCTTCCTGAATAATCGTCATTTTTGAGTCATCTGCTTTATCTAACAGCTGATCCGGGAGTGAAAGGAAACGGCCGCCGATTAACAGTTCAGTCTGTTCAAATCGTTCCATCAGCCTTTGAATATACGAGGGTACTCTTTCACCCTGTTTCAGCATACTGGCCGACATTCCGATTACATCAGGTTCCCAGTTAACTGCCATCGTAAGCACAAATTCTACAGGCAGGTTAGCCCCCATCAGGCGGACCTTATAGCCGTTCTCTTCAAAAATCTGTGCAATCATCCGGATACCCAGATCATGCTCTTCTTTTTCAACGCAGAAAAACAATGCACGCCCCTGATCCTGAGGTTTTTTTTGAATCCTCGGCAGAAGTACTTCATGTTTATAGCGGGCAAGTGTGAAATCACATGTTGTCGTAGCGAGGTGCTCGTCTGCAACTGAAATTTCATTCTCCTGCCACTTTTGTCCGATCTCCACCATTGCCGGTGTTAATAGACCATAAAAAATATCTTCAGTGGAAGTTCCCTTATCCACTTCATTCATTACAACTTCCCATGCTTTATCCTGATCTCCATCAAGAAGCACATCTGTAAAGTTCTTAACTGTTTCCATTTATTGATCACTCCTTATTTATTCGAGTGTCTGACGTCTATACAAATTCTCGTTGTTCTAAATAGGAAAGTCAACTATTCCACATTCAGGATTGGGAGGAAACAGTCTGCCATTCACCTCTGTACATCGTTACTTCCTGCAGTTCTACGCCAAGTTCTTTCGTGTAGCGTCTGATTTTCTTTACCTCTCCGGGCGTGACAAAAGACAGCACTGTTCCTTTTGCACCTGCCCGGCCGGTTCTGCCTGACCGGTGAATATATTGATCAAGTGATTCAGCAGCATCCATATGAATGACATACGTTACTTCTTCTATATCGAGGCCGCGCGTGGCAAGATCTGTTGCGAGAAGCAATGGCAGCTCACCTTTTCTGAACTTTCTCATTGCCGCTGCTCTCTGTTCCTTTGTCAGGTCACTATGCAGCGCAGCAATCTCAAGGTTTTTATAGTTCAGTTTTTCTGCTGCTGTCATCACATCAAGTACTTCCTGCATAAAAGCAAGTGACTTTTCCTGCTTCATAGCATCCATTCTCACCAAACGTCTGATCATATCGACTTTTTCACGATTCTCACAAATCATATATTGATGACGTACGTCACCCTGCTTAATGTCTTCACGCCCGACTTTTATGACTTCCGGTGATTTCATGATGCCTTTTCCATCTTCAATTACTTCTTCAGGAAGTGTCGCCGAAAACATTGCCAGCTGTCTCTGGTCCGCAAGTGTACTTTTAATGATCTGACCGATCGATTCTTTATGCTCCGGTAAAAGCAGCTGATCGGCTTCATCAAGAATCACTGTCCTGATTTCATGTGTTTTTAATTTCTTTTGTTTAATCAGTTCAAGGATCCGTCCAGGCGTCCCGACAATGACGTGCGGCTGCTTTTTCAGTTTCTCAAGCTGCCTTTTCGGGTTAGCGCCCCCAATAATAGAAGCGGATTTCAGTCCTGCTTCTTTTCCCCATTGCTGAAGAACATCAAGGATCTGCATCGACAACTCTTTTGATGGTGCCAGAATCAATGCCTGAGGAAGTTTCTGGTCTGCGTTCAGGTTTTCAATCAGAGGCAGGACATAGGACAACGTTTTACCTGTTCCTGTAGGTGATTCCGCAATCACGTCTTTTCCTTCTGTTAATAGCGGAATGACTTTTTCCTGTACAGCTGTCATATTCTCAAATCCTGATTCATTCCATTTATTTAGTGTTTTTTCAAGCATCTTATCCACTCTCCGTTCATCTCATTGCTTATTATTGTACCATTTTCATTTAATTTACGCATAATGGAGAAAATAACTGGTAAATGGGGAATAGATGAGTATACCAGAAAGAGAGGAGCTTACATATGAAAGAATTTTTCGGATTATTAAAAGGGGGGAATAAACCTTCCCTCCTTGCAGCAATCGTCAATTCATTTATCGGATTATTAAAAATGGTGGCCTATCTGCTCACAGGTAATATTGCAATGTTTGCAGAGATGATGCACTCATTCGGTGATGCAGCAAATCAGCTTTTTGTCTTTATTGGATCAGCCCTATCCAAGAAAGCGCCGACATCCCGGTTTCCAAACGGATTTGGAAGAGTTGTCAATCTCGTTTGTCTCGGCGCAGTGATCATCGTCGGTATACTTTCTTATGAAGCTATTAAAGAAGGGATTCATCATCTGTTTCATCCAGCAGAGACAACCGGTCTTGCAATTATTCTTAGTGTTTTAGGTATCGGTGTTGTCCTCGAACTGTTTGTATTTTATAAAGCCGCTAAAGAAGTTCTTCACGAAGCAGGTGTTGAAGGAAAAGGGCTGGGTGTTTTCACAAAAAGCGTCACACACCTTAAGCAGGCAAAGCCCGCAACAAAGCTTGTCTTCATGGAGGATTTTGTTGCAACGAGCGGTGGGGTTCTTGCAATGATTGCAGTGCTGATTGCCCACTTCACAAGCTTTGTACAGGCTGAGGGAATCGCTTCAATTATCATCGGGCTCATGATGTTCTATGTTGTTGGACGGGTATTTCTTGAAAATGCACGTGGTGCGATTGGAGAAACTGATGATGAAATGCGTGTTCATATCAGCAGAATCATCATGAAAGATGAGCACGTCAGAGACATTAAAATGCTGCATGTAGTCAAAGAAGGAGAAAGCCTCCACGTAGATGCTAAAATTGAAGTTGATCAGACAATCTCTATTGCTGAAGCAGATGATATCAGGGATCGCCTGAAACTGTTAATTTATGCGCAAAAAGGTGTATCCGACGTACTCATATCCTTTGATGAGGATAATTTAAAAACCGATTGGCAACCTCTATAACAGCTTTAAAATGAAAGTTTTGTTGAAGTCGGCTGGTAATTTCCGCTGAGGTAAAACAACAGGCAACTTTAACTAAGCAAAAACAATAAAAGGATCCGCAGTTCTAAGTGAACTGCGGACTTTTCTAATGTTAACTCAACTGGACAGCTGTTCTTTCAACTGGCTTTTTTGCAAGTCTGCATAGAAGCCGTTTCTCTCAATCAACTGGTCATGATTCCCTCTTTCAATCAGACGGCCGTTATTCAGGACAAGAATCTGATCTGCATTTTGAATGGTGTTCAGTCTGTGGGCGATCACAAAGCTTGTTCTCCCCTTCATGAGAACTTCGAGTGCTTCCTGGATCTTGATTTCTGTGACGGTATCAATACTTGATGTGGCTTCATCAAGGATCAGCAGATCAGGATCAGCAAGCATCGCTCTTGCAATGGCGAGCAGCTGTCTTTGTCCCTGACTGATGCCTTCCCCGTCAGCTTTCAGCACTGTATCATATCCATCAGGCATCTTTCTGATGAAACTATCTGCATTGGCCATACGGGCAGCTTCCTCCACTTCACTGTCTGAGGCAGTCAGCCTCCCATAGCGGATATTTTCACGGATCGTTCCCTGAAAAAGGATAGAGTCCTGCAGCACAAAAGCCATATGACTTCTTAGACTTGAGCGCTTAATATCCATCAGATCAGTTCCATCGACCAGTACTCTTCCACCTGTCGGATTATAAAAGCGTGACAGCAGATTGATAATTGTCGTCTTTCCTGCCCCGGTTGGTCCAACTAATGCAATCGTCTCACCAGGTGACGCCTCAAAGGACAGATCGCTTAGAATCACTTCATCCTCTTCATATGAAAAAGATACGCGGTCAAAAATAACGCCTCCTTCCAGACGATCAAGCGACTTCGCATGTTTTTCGTCTTTTCTTTCCTCATCCTCACTCATAATATCAAAGACCCGCTCAGCTCCGGCAACAGCTGATAATAGCGTATTAAACTGGTTTGCCAGATCATTCAGCGGACGTGTGAACTGACGTGAATACTCAACAAAAATGACAATGACTCCAATGGTAATATAACCATTCAGCGCTAGAACGCCCCCGATCAGTGCGATGACAGCAAAGCTCAGGTTATTCAAAAAGTTCATCAACTTAGGGATAAAGCCTGAGAATGTCTGCGCCCAGAATCCGGCAAGTCTCAGCTTTTCATTCTTTTCCTCAAACTGATGGATGACCCGTTCTTCCTGGGAGAAAGTTTTAATGATTCTCTGACCTGACAGTGTTTCCTGAATGTAGCCGTTCAGCTCCCCAAGATTCTTCTGCTGCTCCTTGAACAGTCTGCCGGTACGTTTTGTAATCCATTTTAACCCGAGCACCATAGCAGGAATCACAAGGACTGTAATAAGCGTCAGAAGCGGACTTAAGTAGAGCATCACGCCCACTGTCCCAACGAGTGTCAGAACACTTGAAACGATTTGAATCACTGAACTGTTCAGTGTGGAACTTACGTTTTCCATATCATTTGTTACACGGCTCATTAACTCACCGTGCTGCCTTTTATCAAAAAAAGGAATCGGCAGCTTCTGCAGATGATTAAAAAGCTGCGTCCGCATTGTAAAAACGGTTTCCTGTGCAATCCTTACCATCCACATTGCCTGAAACCACATAGACAGCGAATAAACAACATATACAGCAGCAAGCGCCCAGATCAGTTGGATAAGGCCGTCTGCATCTCCAGAAACAATATAATCATCAATCGCCATCCCGACAAGGAAAGGGCCAAGCAGTGCCATGGCTGAACTGATCAGGACCATAAAAAGTACAAGGTAGAGCTTCAGCTTATTCATTGAAAGATAGTGCCAGATCTTTTTAACGGTTCCTGTGAAGTCATCTGCTTTACGTTTTTTTGATCCTGCAGCAGACTCCTCTATCTCTTTGAGTGAACGCTTTTTGTATTGGAACGGGCGTCTGATGTCATTCAGCATATGGCAAAGCCTCCTTCCCGGCCTGAGATTCAACGATTTTCCGGTAAAGCGTTGATTGTCTGATCAGCTCATCATGACTGCCCTCATCAAGCAGCCTGCCTTCATCAATTAACAGGATGCGGTCTGAAGCCATTGTAGTGCTGATTTTCTGTGTAATCATAATTGTTGTGCATGACAGGTCTTCAAGCGCTGCCAGCAATTTTGCTTCTGTCTTCATATCAAGTGCGCTTGTACTGTCATCGAGTAATAAGATAACTGGCTTCTTAACGAGTGCTCTTGCAATTGACAGACGCTGTTTTTGACCACCTGAGAGGTTCACACCTTTTTGTCCAAGCACCGTATCATATTGTTTTGGGAGACTCATAATGGTGTCATGAATCTGTGCACGCTTTGCAGCCTCCTGCACTTCTTCAAAAGTCGCATACTCATTACCCCAGCGGATATTTTCCTGAATAGTCCCTGTGAACAGCATGGCTTCCTGTGGCACAAAGCCAATCTGGCTGCGCAGGTTTTTCAGGGTCATCTCATGAACTGACTGTCCGTCGATTTTTACCGCACCTTCAGTGACATCATAAAGTCTCGGAATGAGCTGAAAAATTGTTGATTTACCCGAACCGGTTCCCCCGAGCACTGACACCCTCTCTCCCGGATTCACGGTAAATGAAAGCTGGTCAAGTACTTTTACAGAGGTCTCAGGGTATGTAAAGCTTACACGCTCAAAAGTGACCTCTCCTCTTTTAATCATAAAGCTTTCACTTGATTCGCTGTCATACAGGTCCACATCCGTATTAATCACTTCACTGATCCGTGCACCTGACGCTTTTGCACGGGAAAATACCATAATAATCATCGTGACAATTGAAAGTGCTCCAGTCATTCTCGTCGCATAGTTCACAATCGCAACGACTTCACCGACGCTTGCTCCCCCTGTATTTACTTCAACGGTTCCATACCAGAGAATCACAAGAATACTCAGGTTCATTAATAATAAAATGACCGGCATTGTCACTTCGATCAATCGCAGTGCTGCCACTGTTTTATCCATCAGCTGCTCACTCGACTGACGGAACCTTTTCATTTCATGCCTGCCGCGCAAAAACGCTCTGATCAGTCTGATTCCGATCAGGTTTTCCTGCATGACATTATTTACATGATCGAGCCGTTCCTGAACTGATTTAAAAAGGCTGCCTGCTTTACTCATAATGACAATTAAGAACAGCACCAGAACCGGAACTGAAATCACCAAAACGAGTGCGAGCATCGGATTCACAAGCAGCGCCATAATAACACTTCCGATCACAAGAAGCGGTGCACGCATCATGATTCTCAGACTCATAAATACAGTATTCTGGAGCATTGTTACATCGTTTGTCAGACGCGTAATCAGAGATGATGTTGGAAACACGCTGAAATTTGAAAATGAGAAATCCTGTACTTTTTTATACAGGGCTTCTCTAATATCAAAGCCGAAGCTCTGACTCACGTGAGAAGAATAAAAAGAGTTTGTTACCCCTGCAGCAAATGCAGCGAGTGAACACCCAATCAGCACAGCGCCCCACATCATGACAGCAGACAGGTTATTCTGCTGAATCCCCTGGTCAATAATGTATGAAATAATAAGCGGCTGAACGAGTTCCACTGCGAGTTCAGTCAGCATCAAAAGCAGTGCAATGATAATTGCAATTTTATATGGTGTTAAATAGGAGGTGATTTTTGTCATGAGCATTCTTCCTTCCAGACCATTTGAGACTCGAAATACTTACTCGTACTGTACCATAATTTTGCCACTTTTCAGAGAGATTTGAGCAGACAGAACTTTTCCCGCTGTATATAAAGTTTTTTTCATAAGAAAAAGCCAGGCTTATGAGCCTGACTTTTCTGGATTTTCCTGTTCCTGTTGATTCTCTTCATCAGTTTGAACCGGCTCCCATTTTTTCTGATAAAACCGGACTTTTACAAGGTCGCGCGTTTTCTTTTTTGTCAGGACATACAGTGTGTCCCCTTCTTTTAACCTTGTCACACCAGTTGGCGTCAATATTTTTTCTTTTCTGATGACAGCCGTAATCAGTGTATATTTGGGGAGTGTAATATCTGCAAGCTTCATACCTGCTACAGCCGCATTCTCAGGAATCGTGAGCTCCACCATCTCAGACTCGGTTTTCCCAAGAGCGATCAGTTCAAGACTGTATGGACTCTGAAGCTTTTCTTCCCCGGCGAGTCCAAGTTTATTACCGAGCCACGAAAGTGTACCACCCTGGATCAGCGCTGAGGTCAATACTACGAAAAAGACAGTATTGAAAATCAGCATCGCATTTTCAAGCCCAGCAACAATCGGATAAGTTGCCAGTACGATTGGTACAGCCCCCTTTAATCCGGCCCATGAAATAAAGAGCTTTTCTTTACTGTTGTACTTCATGCCAAGCATACTGAGAAATACGCCAACAGGACGTGCAATCAGCATCAGAATAATTGATAGCAGCATTCCCTGCCATACTACATCAAACAGCTGATTAGGAAATACCAGCAGCCCGAGCATGATAAACATGACAATTTGCATCATCCAGGCAAAGCCTTCATTAAAACGTAATATCGAATGCCGGTACGGGATTTCTTTATTACCCACTACAACTGCCATTACATAAACTGCCAACAGGCCGCTTCCGTTGATAAAGGTTGTTCCTGCATATGTAAATATTGCGAAAGACAATGCCAGCACCGGATAAAGTCCGGATGCATCCAGATTGATTTTTGTGATAGTAGCAACGGTTATCCTTCCAAGTACTAATCCTGCCACCAATCCAACAGACATCTGTATCAGAAAACCGGCAAGCATTGACCAGAATCCTGAATCCGGGATCTGAATCAGTTCAATAAACATAACCGTTAAAAAAACTGCCATCGGATCATTGGTCCCTGATTCCGCCTCAAGAGTAGAAGTCAGTTTTTCTTTAATGTTTTTTGTGCCCAGCACAGAGAATACTGCTGCAGCATCTGTTGAACCTACAATCGCACCAAGCAGAAAGCCTTCCAGCCAGGTCAGATCAAGGATCCATACTGAAGCAAGACCGACGATTCCTGAAGTGATCAAAACACCCACTGTAGCAAGAGAGGTTGATGCACCAAGAACCGGTTTGATACTTTGCCAGCTGGTCTGTGTTCCACCTTCAAAAAGAATAATAATCAGTGCCAGGATTCCTACCAGCTGAACAAATTCAGTATTCTCAAAATAAATAAATTCACTGAGAAGCATTCCGGCAATTAAGAAAAGTACGAGGGAGGGCATACCTAAACGCGAAGAGAACTTTGTAGCAGCTACCCCTATAATCAGCATGGCAGCCATAAGAAAAATCAAACCGTCAACCGTAAAATCCACGAACTCACTCCTTTAAATATTGCAATAATTGTATTATATCAAAAAACATTTCACTTTACGTTTGTGAAGCTTTAAACATAAGAAAAAGACCGGACATTTTCCGGCCTTAACTGTTTTACTTCACAAATGCTTCCACCAGCGCATTACCATATGCAGGCAGGTCAGGGGGTCTTCTGCTCGAAATAATATGCCCATCAGTGACAACCGCTTCATCATGCCAGATCGCTCCGGCATTTGTCATGTCATCTTTAATACCAGGCGTACTCGTTACATTGCGGCCTTCAAGAATACCTGCTGATATCAGGACCCATCCTGCATGACAGATCTGACCTATTACTTTTTTATGCTGATCCATATATTTCACCATATCGAGTACTTCGCTATATCTTCTGAGCTTATCCGGCGACCAGCCACCGGGCACAAGAATACCGTCATATTCATTCACATGAATCTCACTGAAAGCATAATCGCTTTGAGCAGGCACACCGTATTTACCTTTATAGACTTCTCCATTTTTCTCACCAACAATATGGACAATTGCCCCTTCCCCTCTCAGACGCATAACCGGCACCCAGAGTTCCAGGTCTTCAAAATCATCACTTACTAACGCAATCACTTTCTTATCTTTTAATTTCATATACAATGCCTCCTTTTCGTCCTTTCGTACATACAATAGCCGCTTTGATGTATACTGAAACAATCATACATGAAAGGTGGCAACATATTAATGAATATTACAGCTTATACTGTTGAGAAAATAAATGATCCATTCGGTATCCTGACCGGTGACCGTTATGAATTGCTATTGGAACTTGAAAATGACGAGGAAGATGAGCTATTTGAGGACGGAGACGTTCAGATTAAAGCACTTTACAAGATCGAAGACGGCGAAGAACAGCTGGTCAAATATGATCTGATTAAGACAAGTGATGGAGCAGTACTTGACTTTGAGCTTGAGGATGAAGAAATCGAAACTGTCCGTGCATTCTGCAGCAAACATTGTCAGGAAGCATTAGATAACGAATAATAATTGTTACAGGCACTTTTTTACAGGTGCCTTTTTTTATTTCCCGGCCTCACGATCCCGGCAGCGGAGTAAGAACTTACAAATTCACCTGTTAGAAATTTAAGAATCATCTAAATCTTTTCTTGACTCGAAATACTTATTCCCATAATATTATGGAGAAAGATCACTACTATTTACCCATATATACAAGAAGGAAGGATGACACGATGAAGGGATCTGTAGGTCAAAAGCTGGTATCAGCATTTCTTGTTGTTGCATTAATTTTTGCAGCATCAGGTGTTTTCTCCTATATAAACATGCGCTCTATGAGTCAGACATTTGAAAATGTCACTGAATCTTTATTCGAGGCTCGCGCAGCCATACTTGAACTCGAAAGCACGGTTCACGAACAAAACAGTACATACAGAGGATTTTTATTATCTTCGCAGTCAATCTATTTGGACAGTTTTTACAAATTGAATGCTGAAACTGCAGCGCTTGGTGAAAAGGTTGAAACACTTATCAGTGATGATGCATCCTTACAGCTGCTGGCATCTATTACTGATAAGAATGCAGAAATGCTTGCAATTGGTGAAGAGCTTTTGCCCGTTTTTGAGTCAAGTCCTGAAATTGCCCGTACAACAGCAACCGGATCTATGACAAGGCTTGCGAATCAGCTTGCAGGTGAATCAAATGATATGATTACCCTCATCAATGAAGATATTGCATCTACTCTGGACGAATCAAACGCTTCGATTGCCCAGGCACGAACGCTTTCTACTATTATGATGAGTGCAGCATTCCTGATTGCGATTCTGCTTGGCGTGGTATTGACTTCACGGATTACAAAGCCGCTGAAATCAATGACTGCGATGGCAGAAAGAGTTGCGAATGGTGATTTAACAGAACATACTGTCCCTATGAAAGGGAAAGATGAAATTGCTAAGCTGCAGCATTCATTTATTGCGATGCAGGACAACTTAAAAAATCTGATTCAAAAGATTTCTCTCAACTCCGCCCAGGTTGCTGCTTCATCAGAAGAACTGTCAGCTAATGCGGAGCAGACATCCAAAGCAACTGAACAGACAGCAGGGTCAATTGAACAGATCTCACGCGGCTCTGAAGATCAGGTAACAGCTGCAGACCGCAGTGTTGAGTCTCTTAAAAACGTTACTGCCGGCATTCAGACGATCGCAGAAAATGCGAATGTGATTGAACGTTATTCAAATGAATCTCTGAGTCATGCGAATGAAGGCGGATCACTTGTAGAGAATACAGTCAATAATATGGAATCGATTAACCAGCGTGTAGGTGAGTCTGATCAGGCGATTCAAAACCTGTCAGCACGTACAGATGAAATTGGTTCAATTCTTGAAGTCATCCGGGGAATTGCTGACCAGACAAATCTCCTTGCACTGAATGCAGCGATTGAAGCTGCCCGGGCAGGAGAACACGGTAAAGGATTCGCAGTAGTAGCTGATGAAGTCAGAAAGCTTGCAGAACAGTCAGCCGGATCCACACATAAAATTAATGATCTCATCTCTGAAATGCAAAAAGACTCATCTCACTCTGTTGATACAATGAATGTTGTAAAAGCGGAAGTAGAACGCGGCATCACATCAGCCCAGGATACGCGTGAAAAATTCCAGCTGATCGTCGGCTCTATCCAGCAGATGACTTCACAAATTGAGCAGATGAACGAAACAGCTCAATCAATTGCTGCAAAATCAGATGAAGTGACTGAAACTGTTGGCAGCATGACAGGTATTGCAAAAGATACAAATGATCACTCTGCAAGCGTCAGTGCCGCTGCCCAGCAGACACTTGCTTCAATGGAAGAAGTCACCTCTTCATCAGCAGCACTGACAGGCATGGCTGAGGAGCTTCAGGCACTGATCGCAACATTTGAACTTCCTGACGAAAACATGGCTTCTGAAGATGATGTTTTTTATGAAGATGATCACTCTGATGTTGAAGAAATGCATGAGGAAGAGTCTGAATATGAAGAGCAGGAACTTTCTGAGGAAGAATATAACGAATTGTACGATTCAGAGCACGAGCAGTCAAAAATATCATAGTGAATAGATGAAGGCCGGAGCGAACAGCTCCGGCCTTAGGTTTTGCGGTAGTGGCTGGGTGGGAATGGCGATAGTTGAAGGCAGGGATCGGGCGGCGAATTCCATCAGACAGTCCCCTATTTCCTTCACCCATTCTGCCGCCCGAACACTTACGTACTTATTCAGCAATTGAGCACCTACAATTCGTACCTATCTAAACTACTTATAAATACTAATTACTTCATCTGATTCAATCCATCCCGGGTAAAATGCAAAGTCAATTGTCAGCGGGTTTTGATAACTGCTGTTTTCAAATCTGAAGTCCATCATTGATTTACCATCGTATGAGCGGTAACCGGCTGACGGGATGTTAACGGTTTCGCCATCAGCATCAGTCGCCTCACTGAAAAGGCTGTATCCAAACTCAGCCCTGTTTATTTCAAGCTCAATCCCAAGCCGGTCAATGGATGTAAAGGTAATACCTGAATCATCCGGTGCCGAGATCACTTCCCCAGTATCTGTATCAACTATAACCGCCTCGTGTTCACGATCAACTGCCTGCACTTTTCCAATAATCAATGAAAGCTCCTCCGGCATATCAAAATAGCTGCTTTCAAAGTAAACGGTTCTTGCTTCTGCATCTCCTGTGGATGTCAGGCCATCCGTTGACTGCTTCCACTCTTCACCATTCTCATCTGTCATCTTCATCGCTTCATAGGCAAGAATCTTTTTTTCATTATCAGGATCAGGCACTAACTCCACGCTGGCTCTGATTGGAGAAATATTGACTTCTTTAATCATCAGTTCCTGTCCTTCGATACTGACCGTTTTATTCAGTTCATACGTTTCAGTTTCAGCTTTTTCAGAAGATAACGTGATCGGTATTTCGATTTCACCGTCGAATACATGCTGATTCTGCCTGTCACCGAACACCACTGTCAGCTCTCTTCCCGGAGAATAGTCATCTTCAAAGAAGAAATTAGCTGAACCTGTAAGCACGGTACTTTCATGGTCTGCATTCAGGTCTGTTCCTGATGTAGAAGATGCATCCACTCTATCACCATTTTCATCAAGAAGCTCACTCACTGCAAAAAACGGATCTCTTACCGGTTCCGGAATTTCCACAGTATAGAATATGACAAGCCCCTGCTCATCCTGTATGACAGAATCAATCGTGATGATCACGCCGTCTCTGGAACGGCTGACGTCCAGCTGTTCAAAGTATTCATTCTCCAGTGCAGTTTGAAGCCCTCTGTCATGACGGATCAGTTCAACAATCCGGTCCATACCCGGAATGGAAGAAATATGTCCTGCCATGACAGGTGACACTTTTACTGTCATTACAAAAGCAAATACCAGGACTGCGGCAGCAGCAATAGGAATCAGCCACTTTTTCAGAGCGGGCTGTTTCTTTTGCTTCGCATTTTTCATTCCGCTCAGAATCGCATCATCAAGAAGCTCATCAGGCACCGACTGCTGTTCAAGTGATCTTTTGTATTCCTTTAACCGGTTTTCTTCATTTTGATACACGTCGATCATCTCCCTTCTCAAACCAGCGCTTTAATTGTGACAATGATTGATAGAGCTTAGTCTTCACTGTTCCTTCGGGCATTTCGAGCACTTCAGCCACCTGTCTGATTGTTAAGTCCTGAATAAATTTAAGATTGATCAGTTCTCTTTCTTTTGGACTGAGACTTTCAAGCGCTTCTGCGGTTTCTATGTTGGAATACTGATGGTCAGCTGAACGCTCATCTTCAAAAAACGGGTGCCCTGTCACTTTCTTTCTCTTTTGAAGTTCCGTCTGACAAACATTTATCATGATCCTGATCAGCCAGGTTTTTGCGTATTCGGGTTGCTTCAATGAATGAATCGATTGATAGGCACGACAGGTTGTTTCTTGAACCGCTTCGATTGCATCAGCTTCATTCTTCAAATAAGCATATGCCGTTTTATACAAGTCCGCTTTACATGCCTGCATTAAACGCACAAACGCCCCGTCATCTCCTTTAATAGCGTCTGACGCCAATTCTTCAAGCTCCATATGCTTCCTCCTCACTTACCTTCTATCTATTAGATCACTCACATCACAAAAAAGTTTGATATTTTTTATAAAGATGAAACCTTTTATTTTTTGATGCGTATAAGGTATTGTAACAGGAAAGACATAGAAAAAAGGATGATGAACAGATGAGCTTTTTTAAGCGGCTGTTTGGCGGAAAACAGGATACACGGCCTGAAGTAAAAGATAGAACCGTTCACAATCTGAAAATCGGTGACATTGTCACTTATGACCTTCAGGATTATGAAGTGGTCGGCAAGCTGTCTTACAATGACCATGGTTTTAAATGGTCAGCCTATCAGCTTCAGGGTGTACAGGAAGTAATCTGGCTTGGCGTCGAAATGGATGACGAACTGGAACTTGGCATTTACAAAAAATCAACGCTGAAACTCCAGGAGCCTCTGCCAAAGGAAATTGAGTATGAAGGCACGACATATTATCTTGATGAAACAGGTTCAGCGATTGTCAAAGGTGAAGGCAGAAGTCAAAATGTTGATGGTGTTAAGTGTAAATACGCTGAATACTATGATGAAGATGATGAGAAAGCTTTATCCGTTGAAATCTGGGGCGGTGACGTTGAAGCAAGCACAGGATACAGTATTGAAGAATATGAATTAAAAATCATTGCAGGTTCACATTAAAATATTGGAGGAATGACAAATGTTTCAATTTTTCAAAAGAGTAAAAACCGTAGTAGGATCAGAATTAAATTCAATGCTTGATAAGGCGGAAGATCCGGTAAAGATGCTTGATCAGTTCATGCGTGAAATGGAAGCTGATATCCGTGAAGTGGAAACAGCAGTCGCAAAACAGATCGCAAGCGAAAAAATGCTTCAGAAAAAAGTTGAAGACGCAGAGAGCATGATGAAAAAGCGTGAAGATCAGGCGATGAAAGCGATCGAAGCAGGTAATGAAGATCTTGCACGCCGCGCGCTTGAAGATAAAAAGAATCATGCAGACCAGGCATCTTCACTGCAGGAGTCTTATGCAAGAGCCAAAGAAGATGTTGCAGGACTCAGAACAAAGCTTGATGAAATGAAGAAAGAATACAATGAAATGAAAATGAAAAAGGATTCTCTGAAAGCACGTGCTGAATCAGCTAAAACCCGCACGAAGATGAACCGCACACTGTCAGGAATCAACAATGATGCATCACGCGGTGGTTTTGAAAGAATGGAAGAGAAAGTCATGCAGTTTGAAGCTGAGGCTGAAACAAGTGAAGACCTCCGCCAGTCAAACCGCAGTCTTGATGACGAGTTCGACTCACTCGATAATAGTGTAGATGATGAACTTGCAGCACTGAAGAAAAAAATGGGTAAAGAGTAATGATAGCAGGGCCAGCGTGACATGATGTCACCTGTGCCCTTCTTTTGGTGTAATGTGCAGCGTACGATTTTGACCGGTGAACTGTCACCACAAATCGGGCACTGTAATTGCACAGAGCGTACAGCTTTATTGAAAGGACGGTGAAAATATGAAACGGTCGATCATGTCAGTTTTGATTGTTGCGGTAATGATGTTTACAGCAGCCTGTGGGAACAGCGAAGGGTCCATATTCAAGGATGGAATTGAAGATTATATCAGCACTACATATACGTTATACGATACAGTTGAAAGCGCAGAAAACAGCGATCGCTATGCAAGAATCTATCAGGCAGAAAACACAGGTCTATCCGCGGTATCTGATTCATTGCAAAGTCATGAAACCCCTGATGAAATGAGCGAAATCAATAACGGAAAACAGATTTTCATCTATGATAATGTCTTTGTCACACTGACTGAGTCTGAAGAGGACGCTGATAATATTATGATCGAAGTAGCTGAGCAGGAATTTGCCCGTAACAATTACGGTCCAAGCTTTTTTGAAGGTTATCTGCTAGCGAGTCTGATCTCAAATATTTTCGGCAACAACTGGTACGATTCAAGAAGCAGACAATGCAGCATTAATCCTGAGCGCTGTTACGGCGGATACAATTCTGCCGGTTCATACGTTGGTAAAAACTCGACGCCTACGATTCGCGGTTCAAGTAATCGCGGCGGCGGAGTCGGATTCGGAAAGTAAAAACTTATTTTGAGAGGAGCAACTGAAATGGAACCATTTTTGCTTACTATTATGTACTTTGCAATTGCAATTGTTGTGATCCTGGTTGGATTGGCAGTTTTTGAACTTATTACAACAAAATATAAAGACTGGGATGAGATCCTTGCCGGTAACAAAGCTGTAGCCCTGTCGATCAGCGGAAAAATTACCGGTATCAGTATCATTCTTGCTTTCGCGATCTATCACAGTTTTGCTGTGTGGGAAACGTTGATCTGGGGCGGCCTTGGTGTTGTTTTACAGATGATCGGTTACCTGTTGTTTGAACTCTTCACAAGAAAGTTCTCAGTTGAGGAGCAGCTTCATAAAGGAAATCTTGCAGTAGGTATTATCAGCTTTGGCGTGTCAGTAGGCCTGGCTTTTGTAATCGGCGCGTCCATTACATAATATAAACGGTTAGGAGCTTCACCATGAAGACAGTTAATGAACTTGGCATGAGACAGAGTAAAACAATCTACTGGGCTTCAGGAATCGTTTCAATTTGCGGCATTATATTTGAAGTATTATTCGGAGCTGCGGGCTCTTATATTCTGGGAGATGGTGTGAAGCAATATACGCTCACCATCTCGCTTTTTTTAACTGGAATGGGAATTGGTGCTTCAATCAGTGAGCGCGTAACAAAAAACCTGATCCCTTCTTTCATCTGGATTGAATATGCAATTGGTATCATCGGGGGATTGTCCACCTTTTTATTCTTTGGTGTGACAGCCTTTCTGCCTGATGGAACAGATGCTATTTTTCTATACGGCATCACTCTGATCGTAGGCGGTCTGACAGGACTAGAGCTCCCGATATTGATCAGAAAAGCAAATGATATTGGTGTCACGCTCAGAAAAAGTACCGCGCGCGTTCTTTTTTCCGACTATGCCGGCGGACTGATCGGCGGACTGCTGTTTGTATTTTTTCTCCGTCCTGAATTTGGGCTTGTGAAGTCAGCTTTTATTGTCGGATTAATTAATGTAGCAGTCGCACTCTGGGTGCTGTACTATTTCAGAAAAGAAATTAAAAGGTTCAGGCTTCACCTCGTGTCAGGAATGACCTTCTTTCTTATTCTGTTTTCAGGTGTGTTCTGGGGAGAGGAAATGGCTTTTTCCTTTGAACAGAAGCTTTACCGGGATCCGATTATTTATGAAGAGCAGACAGATTACCAGCAGATTATTCTCACCAAAGAGCGAGGAGACGTCAGACTGTTTCTTGACGGACAGCTTCAGATGAGTTCAACTGATGAGTACCGTTATCACGAAACGCTGGTCCACCCTGCAGTTGAAGCAGCTGAATCACCTGAGCGGGTATTGGTGCTTGGGGGAGGTGACGGTCTCGTATTACGGGAACTTTGGAAATACGATGAAGTCAAAAAAGTCGATTTAGTTGATCTGGATCCTGCAGTTGTTGAACTTGCGGAGACAAATTATGATCTCCTTCAGTTGAATCAGGATTCTTTTGAAGATCCGCGGGTAACTGTTCACCATCAGGATGCATTTTCATTTATGGAACAGTCAGATACATTTTATGACGTGATCATTGTTGACCTTCCTGATCCCAACAATGAGTCATTGAATAAGCTCTACACACTCCAATTCTATCAGCTGTTGCGGAATTCACTTGAACCGGGCGGCGCCATGATGGTACAGGCAACGAGTCCGACTTTTGCTACAGAAGTCTACTGGACAATTGATCATACTGTCCGCGAGACTGGTATGCATGTGGAAAACCTTCATGTAGATGTACCAAGCTTTGGCGACTGGGGCTTTATCTTTGCTGAGCGAGAAGAGTCCGGCGCATTGGATGAGATGACCTTTAATGTGGATACAAAGTTTTTAAATGAAGAAACATTACAGAGTCTGAGAACGTTTGGTAAGGATATTGATCGTGATATAACGGACAGCCGTGGTAATGAGTTTGAGCTTAAACCGAATACGTTGATCGATCCAATCCTGCTTGAGATGTATGATAAAGCATGGGCAAACTATTAAGACTTTCTTACGTTTGGCTGATGATTTCCGCTACAATCACCAGCTGTGCCAATACAATATTTACCTTTAGTTAAACCGATTATTAAAAAGCGCGTCAGAGAAAAATTTCTCTGACGCGCTTTTTTGATGTGCAATTACAATTATTCCATCAGGAAGTTAACGCCTGCAAGGTCAGTCTGGCCTTTTAGTGTTGCGTAGGCATAGACGTTATAATAGTAACCTGCCGGAAGTTTCTGTCCATCAATTGTTCCATCCCAGGCAAATGTCTGGAATCCGAATTCTACATCTTCAACGAGTGCAATATCGCCTAGGTAGCCAACCGGTGTACCATTTTCATCTGAAAGATAAACAAACAGGTCAACCTCTTCTGCACCACCAGGGAAATACCCTTCAATTGTGAACGCATCTCCGTCCTGATAGACACCCATGCTTGTCACGCGCGGGTAGTCCGGTTCGCCGACAAACAGAATTGTTGGTACGTCTACTGTCTGCTCACCATTAGAAACTGTAATGCTGCCTTCATAATAGCCAGGCTCAAGTTTTGATGCATCAACCTGTACATTCATATTAATCTTTTTAGAGCTGTTAGCATTTACTTTTGTGTTACCGCTTGTGCTTACTTTGATTGCTTTATTGTTTTCTCCAAAGTCAACATCAAATGAATAATCTACTTTTTTATCAGACAGGTTTTTCACTTCAAAGTGATTGCGTTCAACCTGTTTGCCGTTTGCCTTAACGAATTTACCGAATGAATGGCTTCCGCTTCCGACAAGGATTTCTGTTTCAATCGCATCAAGTACCCGGATGCTTCCTGCACCCTGCGTGTTGTGAGCGTATTCTTCACCAGTTGTAGGATCAATAATTGCAGCGGCTGTGTTCATTAGTGCTGCTTTGACATCATCTACTGACCACTCCGGATTCGCCTCAAGCACTAGTGCTGCTGCACCTGCTACGTGTGGTGCTGCCATACTTGTTCCCTGAAGAGCTGCATAGCCATGCGGTTCAGCAGGATTATGAGTAGGAATTGTGCTGACAATGTTTACACCAGGTGCTGATACATCTGGCTTGATCATCCATGTATCAACAACAGGTCCGCGTGAAGAGAAATCAGCCATTGACTCTCCTACTTCACGGTCAAACTCAACGTTGAATGATACTGTATTGTTACCTGCTTCAAGTTCAGCAAGCAGCTTTTGACCATCTGCATTGCTCATTTTGATTGTAGGCAGTGAGATACCCGGAATATCAGGCTGCTCTCCTTCTACATTGTTAAAGATAATTGCTCCAGCTGCGCCTGCAGCTTTTGCATTGTCTGACTTTTCAACGAATGGGTAGTCCCCACGCTGAATCAGTGCAATCTTTCCTTCAAGATCTTTTCCTTCAAAATCAGCCGGACCACCAAGTCCAACGTATTCAAATTCAAATTCCTGATCATTCAGACCAAGGATCGCTTCATCTGATGGGAAGCCCATTACTTTAGCAGATGGATACTCAGCGTCAGCCGTCTCAACTGCTGCAGAAAATACGTTGTATGGAAGCTGCGTTGCACCAACTGAGATTGCTTCACGTGACGTTCCAGGCGAGCCGACTGTCCAGTTCACCGGGCCACTGTTACCATTTGAAGTAACTGCTACTACTCCTTCTTCCATTGCCCAGTCAAGTGCAATAGATGTTGCCCAGTCCGGAGCGTTTAGTGAATTTCCAAGTGACAGGTTCAATACATCTGCCCCGTCTTGTACTGCTCTTTCGATTCCTGCTACTACATTTTCAGTTGAACCGCTGCCGCCAGGTCCAAGAACACGGTATGCAAGCAGTGTTGCATCCGGTGCTACACCTTTGATTGCACCGTTAGCTGCAACTGTACCTGCTACGTGAGAACCGTGAAGTGTTGATTCACCACGCGGATCGCCTGCAGGTGTTTCCTGCGGATCTTCATCGTTATCGACAAAGTCATATCCTTTGTACTCCCCGAATGCATGCGCAAGGTCAGGGTGTGTATAATCTACGCCTGTATCAATGACTGCAACAGTTACCCCTTCACCCGTGAATCCTTCAGCCCATGCCTCATCAGATCCGATAAAAGGAGCGCTGTCGAACATTTCAGCTTTCAGGTTATCCTGGGATACAGGAATTGCTTCATCCACTACTGAAGCGGTATATGTAACGTTTGGGTATACTGCTTTAATTCCTTCTACTGCAAGAAGTTCAGGTACATCTTTTTCAGCAAGCTCTAAAGAAAAACCTGAGAACACAGTGTCATATTCTTTATGAACTTCTGCTCCTTCGATCTTACTCATAACAGATGATTTAACTTCTCCACGCTTGTTTTTCAGGTTCCCTTTAGACTGGGACACACCGCGTGATTTCGCTTCAGCAATTGAAGGCTCTTCTAATTCAATGATAACGGTAGTTTCTTTTCCTGACTGAAAGTTGAAATCACCTTTCAGCTGTGCCAGTGAGTCTGCATCTTTTGGTGCTGTATTCGCTCCGGCCCCCATGCCGAATGCTGACAGCAGCAAAAGAAGTACCAGTGTTGAAATGAGTGATTTAGCCGATCTCTTTTTCATCCTTTTTCCCCTTCCAATCTCTTTTTTGTGAACCTTTTCTCATTCACTCCTTCCAATTATTAAAAATAATGAACATATACAATATTCAGTCATTTCAGTATATTTTCATAGAGTTGATTTTCTTATTTTTCCAATAAGTTTTTTGTGATATATGACACATGTCTTTTATCTTATATAGTGCATATGTATTGAAATACCCTGCTACCGTATAGATAAATAGTTCGTTTTCCGAGATATCAGGATGAATAACATTGGTGTATAGCCTTTTTTACAGAATGCCCTGTCCAAACTCTATTAATTTCATATTCTATTATCAGGAGGTGAAAAAATATGACTTGCAAAAACCACTACAAACTGCCCCTTGGTTCCATCGGGAAATGCGACTGTGACTGTCCTAAGCGTCCGCGTCCTGACAAGCGGGTACTGATGCTCTTTGAAAATTGCTCTCCAATTGCCGGTAATCAAAACACACCAAACAACATTATCTTCGACACAGAACTAAACTCTCTTCCGGTCACAATGGCTGCAACGATTGAAAACTTCAGTAATAATGGCCTTAACGTCACGATCTTCCGCCAGAACAACCAGGAAACAATTGCTGTTCAGGCAGGCTCATCGCTGACATTTGTCCACGATGAAGTCGTACGCATCACGGTCAACTCATTCGGCCAGGCTTATACAGGGTCGTTTAAGTACCAGATCACGTATGAAGTTGAAAAAGACAACTAATTTCCGGACGCAAAAAGGGTGCCCTCATCAGGCACCCTTTTGACTGTTCTATTCAATAAATTCTACGTTATGATATACCTGCTGAACATCTTCAAGTTCTTCAAGCGCACCAAGTAATTTTTCTAACTGCTCCTGGTCTTCTTCAGATACAGCTACGTCATTTTGTGCGAGCATTGTCAGTTCAGCGACTGTAAATTCAGTGATTCCATTTTCCTTCAATGCCTGCTGAACAGCATTATACTGATCCGGCTCTGCGTAGATAATAACAGTATGATCCTCTTCAAGTACATCACGCACATCAATGTCGTGCTCCATCAGCAGTTCAAGAATATCATCAGCCGATTTATCCTCAACACCAAATACCGCTGTAGAATCGAACATGTATGACACTGAACCGCTCACTCCCATGTTGCCGCCGTTCTTACCAAATGCAGCACGTACTTCAGAGGCTGTACGGTTAACGTTGTTTGTCAGCGCATCAACAATAATCATTGATCCTGCCGGGCCAAACCCTTCATAGCGCAGGCTGTCATAATTCTCTTCGCCCCCGCCTTTTGCTTTTTCGATCGCTCTTTCAATAATGGCTTTTGGCACATTATACGTCTTTGCACGGTCTAACACCATGCGAAGCGCAGTATTTGCTTCGGGATCAGGCTCTCCCTGCTTTGCCGTTACATAGATCTCTCTGGCAAACTTATTATATACCTGACTCGTATTCGCATCTTTTGCTGCTTTTTTTTCTTTAATGTTATTCCACTTACGTCCCATCACTTTCACTCTCTTTCCTTCATTACTCTCTGCCTTTTCACTATACTTATTTTAGCAAAAGAAGGCAAATTGAACATCAGTTAAGCAGAGTGATTGAATAGGTGTTCTTGCCTTGTTCTTTTGCTTTGTACAGCGCATCGTCTGCAGCTTTCAAAATTTCTTCCGACGAATAATTTTTCTCATTTACAACCGTCATACCAATACTGGTTGTCACCTCAAAAAGTTCTCCCTGTAAGGTCCACGGCTTTCTGACTGACAGGAGAATCTTTTTTGCAATCTGTGAAAGTACCCCTTTATCACCCACATCATACAGCAGGATCACAAACTCGTCCCCGCCGTGTCTGACTTCCAGATCTGACCGTCTCACACTCGCTGAAAGACGGTTCGCAAACTCCTCAATTACTGCATCCCCCGTATCGTGCCCCATCGTATCATTAATCGTTTTGAAATGATCAATATCAAGGATCAGCACTGAAAATACTGTATCTTCTTTTACTAATTCTTTTTTCATTTCTTCTTCAAGCATCCGTCTGTTCGGCAGTCCGGTCAGTGAGTCGTGATAAGCAAAGTGTTTCAGCTTGGATTCATATTGCTTTGTCAGCGTGATATCCCTTGAGATCACGACCATATAACTGAACACATCCCCCTCATCAAAAACAGGGGTCCCCTGTACTTCAGTCCAGATCGGAGTGCCGTTTCCTTTCAACTGTCTTACCTGAAGCTTAAAAGGCCTGTCTTCCCTGATTGCTGTTAAAAAAGATGCATCCATCTCGTTTAAATACTTGTCCTCAACGCCAAATGAAAATGGCTTTCCTTCAAAGTCTGTCTCATCATAACCAAGCAGTCTCTTGTAAGATGGAGAAGTATAAATAATCAGTCCCCGGTGATCTACAAGGGTAATCAGATCCTGCGCATTCTCAGCAATGATTCGAAATTTCTTCTCACTGTCCTGAAAGCTTCTGAGCGCATTCATCTCTCCTGTCATATCTTTTAAAATCCAGTAGATACCTGTCACTTTATGATTAAATAAAACCGGCACGAAAATTGAAAGCCCTTCTATTTTTTCTTCTTTTGATATCTTGACAGATAAACGCAGTGATTCTGCTTTACCGTTCATTGCGGAGCGAAACGTATCAGTTGTCTGGAGATGATCAGTAGACGATATCCATTCTGTATAATGAAATCCCATGATATTTTCTCCGGAAAACAAATCTTCCGCTGCGTGATTAAGAGATTCTATTTTCCCATCCAGGTTCAGATACATAATGGCATCCAGATTATGTTCAAATAATGACCTGAAACGTTCACGGCTCTCTACAGCACGTTTTTTTGATTCGATTGCGCTTCTTTCAGCCCAGGTCGATTCTGTAATATCAGTCACAAGTGCTGTAATATATTCACACTGCCCCAGTTCATCACATAAAGGTGACAGTCTTGTTTTTGAATAATAAGTTTCTCCTGACAGTGAGCGGTAGGAATCTTTATAGATCACGTCTTCTCCACTGCTCAACACTTCATGATACTGTCTATATAGAGTATTCGTTACTTCGTTATCTTGTATGAATCTGATCGGCTTCCCATAGTCTTCTTCACTCAGGCCGGATCTGATTTTAGCTTCTTCATTAATAAATGCATAAGTGAACTCTCCATCAGGTTCTACTTTCACAATAAAAACCATCTCTTTAATTCCACTCATCATTGCCCTGTGAAGAAGATGCTCACTTCTCATGAACCCGTCCCCCTGACATATCATTCTAATCTAATGTCATACTATTCATTAACATTATCGTTGTAAAGATAGAAAAGTCGCTGATTGCATCCAGATTAAAAGGAGTTTCACGAAAAAAAACGAATACATGAAAGTGAAAGTCAATTTTAAGGAGGATCAGATATGATTGAATTAAACGGTAAGACCGCAATTGTAACAGGTGGCGCCTCAGGAATTGGACTTGCAACAGTAGAAGCATTTTTGAAAAAAAGAATGAATGTTGTACTTGCAGACTTCAATGAAGAAGGCGGCAGTGCAGCAGCCGAAAGACTCGGCTCTGAAAAAGTAACTTTTATTCATGTGGACACAGGAAATGAAGATTCTGTAAAAAGTATGATCGAGTATACAGTTAAACACTTCGGTCAGGTTGATGTCCTGGTGAACAATGCAGGAATCGGTGCGCTTGCAGAAACACATGAGTTAACTGCTGAAGATTACCATAAAGTAATCTCTGTTAATCAGGACGGTGTATTTTACGGGTCGAAATATGCGATCAGGGAAATGATGAAAACTGGTGGCGGTTCAATTGTGAACACTTCTTCAATCCTCGGCTTTGTCGGTCAGCCCGGTGCATTTGCTTATAATGCAAGTAAGGGAGCAGTGAATACACTGACAAAATCACTCGCACTTGAATATGCCGATAAAAAAATTCGCGTCAATTCAGTTAACCCGGGCTATGTAGAGTCAGGTATGGTGAATAAAGAAGCCCTCGGCGATTACTATGATGGACTGGTCGCAAAACACCCAGTCGGCCGCCTCGGCGTCCCGGAAGAAATCGCACACGCAATCGTCTTCCTGTGTGAGAACGAATTTGTTACAGGAATTAACTTGCTAGTCGATGGCGGATATACAGCTCAATAATGAAAAGCGGAAGGCGCTCGTTCAGCTCCGACAGGCATAAGACGCGGAGCGGAAAACGGGTGAACTTTCCCGTTTACCGATGCGTGTCTTATGACCCGAGGAGCTAGCGCCTGGAGCTGGATCTCAGGAAAAGCGGAAGGCGCTCGTTCAGCTCCGACAGGCATAAGACGCGGAGCGGAAAACGGGTGAACTTTCCCGTTTACCGATGCGTGGCTTATGACCCGAGGAGCTAGCGCCTGGAGCTGGATCTCAGGAAAAGCGGAAGGCGCTCGTTCAGCTCCGACAGGCATAAGACGCGGAGCTCGCGTTAGGGTGATGGAATTATGATAGAACCTGATGGAATTACAACAAAAGTGATGGAATAAACTCTGTCATTAATGGAATTATAGTTTGCTGATGGAATAAACACTAATTCTGATGGAATCCATTTCAGAAATGATGGAAATATGATAAAACCTGATGGAATTGTTCCCCACACTGATGGAAAAAGTCGTCCAGCCCTAATCCGGCACACCGACTCCTATCCGCACACACCAAAAAAGAGCCTGAGACAAAACGATGATATTTGTAGTTTGAATTACTTTTTATTGAAATAAATCTTAGTGGAACGGAGTGTAAGGCGGTGACTCCGGGACGATTACGGGACAGCTGAGACCCCACAGCCGAAGGCGAGGAGGCTCAGCGACCGCCGTCCGGAAAGCTTCCGCCTGAAGCGCAGTGAAACGATTAGAGGCTGAGACAATTTTATAATGTCCCAGCCTCTTTCCTTTATTAAGCGTGAGCCTCTCTCAGCGTACGCTTTGTTACTTTTTCTTTTGCCATTGGCACTGCCCATCTGTCCAGACCGTATCTGATTGCAGCGTGTCCGGCAAACATCAGGATCACTGCCGCTGCGAGTAATACCGGGTTCGTGCTAATTGTGCCAGCTAACAGGAAGTTCAGGTTCATGAATGCACCTGCTGCTAATGCTGGCATTGTCAAAAGTCCTGCGATTAAGCCAAGTCCTACGAATAACTCTCCCCAAGGAATCAGAATATTAAAGATCTCTGCGTTTGGCAGTGCGACTGTTTCAAGGAATGTACCGTACCAGCCCGCTACTACCGGTGCTTCTCCTCCTGCTTTTGCAATTGCCCCCTGCAGATATCCTGTTGCATCAAATTCTCCTGTCACTTTACCCCATCCTGCCTGAAGCCACTGTACCCCGAGCCAGATTCTTAACACTGTCCAAATTCCTGCTGCTACTCTGCCGTTCCACCATTTTTCACCCATCTTATTTCTCTCCTTTTTTTGTGAAACTTTTCACATTTAATTCTAAAAAAATAAGTGCCAGTTTCTCTTGTTCAATTGTGAAATGTTTCACATTTATTTGATACCTTTATAATAAAGCATAATAACAAGGCGCGCAATAGTTTGTGTAACATTTCACAATTTGTTCATTTCCTTATTTCTGCTCATATTTTTTCCATACTTCAGGAAGCAGTTCTGACAGTTCACTGGCAAGCATGGTATGGGGAGATCTTGTTTTTATCCAATGATCAGCGCACGCGCCGTGGAGGTAGACTGCATTTAATATAGCGTGCTTCCAATCATCGTGACAGCACAGCATACCTGTAATCATCCCGGTCAGTGTATCCCCTGTCCCCCCTTTAGAAAGTGAGCTGTTACCGGTCGTATTCATATAGGTTTCACCATCCGGAAAGGCAGTAATTGTTTCCTTGCCTTTCAATACAACAGTAACGCCGGTCTGAGCCGCGAACTCTGCTGCAGCAGCCTGTCTGTCCTGTTCAACTTTCTCCTTATCAAATGATGAAATTCTAATAAATTCTCCCGGATGAGGTGTCAAGATAACGGGTGATTTCCTTTTTTGATAGGTTCTTTCTCTGAGTGCCCCTGCATCAAGTACAACGGGCAGGTCTGTAGAGAGGAAAGTCTGTACGACTTTTTCAGTCTCATCATTTTCCTCTCTTCCTGGTCCTGCAGCGAGTACAGTGTAGTGGTTAAATGGAAGGTCATTCAGGCGCTCATAAAACCCCGGAACGAATGTTGTTTCTGGCAAGTGCTGAATCACATAGGGAATGACAGATTCTTCAGTTCCCATCTCAAGCTTCCCAACTCCACTTCTCATACATGCAATTGCCGACAGGACAGCAGCGCCCGGCATGAACCTGCTTCCTGCAGCAATCAGTGCTGTTCCGTATGTACCTTTGTGAGCATCAGATTTTCTGACTGGTAAAGTGTCAACAACGTTTTCTTTACTCCATTTTTTCATGATGCTCACTCCCTTAAGAATGTACTTTCATTTCTTTATGGACAAATGGGCATTTGCCTGTGATTGGTTCGATATCGTCCCCGATAAATGACTGCTTCCACTCATTATGATCAGGATCTCCGTAATGGCTGATATCAGGGTGCTTTGGCAGCTGATCCCATGCTTCTACACGTTCACGTACCTTTTCACGCGACATAATGCCGCCTTTTTCAGTACCTTCAAGGCCCTGGAAAATTGCCCGCGGCTGAAATCCGAGAACCATACTGTTTCCAAGATCACGTGTTTTTCTCTGTTTGTAAGCAGGTGCATTACCAAATACAAAAATCGGTTCACCTTTAAAATGAAAATCCCATAAAAAATGTTCAGGATCTCTCGGATGATCCTCCGGCCACTCAACAGTGTCCTTATCATGAAGGTACTGAATGATGTCCCAGAATTGATCCCTGTATGCTTCAAGCTTTCCCTCTTCTTCAAATGGCTCCACAAAAATAAACAGCCCGTGCTTAATCTTTGTTGCTTCATTAAATAGTGTTAGAAACTCTCCCACAGCCTGTGGCAGGTTTGTCCAGTCATCCTGCGATATGTATGCATAACGTAATTCACCCTTGCGCTGACCCTTCATACCGAAATAGCATGGAAACGTAGGGTCAAGTACGGTTTGTTCAAATGTTTTATATTCATTCACAAGCCATTCCGGCAAGTCTTCATGTCTTTCCATATCTTCTTTTGTTAATAATCCAGAACTTTTTAATACCATTTGATTGCCTCCATCTTGTCCGTGATGCTTTTATTTACCCTTAATTCCCAGATAAAACACCAAAACTGATTAAAAAAGACAGTACCCATGATTGAGTACTGTCAATATAATCAGCTGCGGTTTTGTTCAGCTATATCCCGGTCTATTTCTTTTTTTGATTTGACAAAGAACGCCAGCACCAGACCAATTAACGCTGTGATCCCTGCTACAATAAACGATACGTTAACGCCGTGAACCATTCCCTGCATTCCTTCAGACGGAATAGCAGCAGTTGACATTACCGTAACAAGAAGTGCTGTCCCAACAGCGCCGGCAATCTGTCTCATGGTGTTATTCATGGCAGTCCCGTGCGGAATCAGACTTGTCGGCAACTGGTTAAGTCCGGCTGTAGTGACAGGCATCATCACAAGCGCGAGCCCGAACATCCGTACAGCATTAACAGTTGCGAGATAAGTAAATGTCGTTTCCGTCGTCAGGTTCGTAAACATAAACGTTGTGATCGTTAAAAGTGTCATACCTGTAATCGCAAGCCAGCGTGCGCCGAACATATCAAACAGTTTTCCTGACACAGGATTCATCAAGCCCATCAGTACAGCACCCGGAAGGAGCATAAGCCCTGACTCAAATGCAGTAAACCCAAGCATATTCTGCATCAGAAGCGGCAGCACGACAGCTCCACCGATCATGGCGATAAATACAACCATTCCGATAATCGTTGTAATGGTAAATACTTTATTACGGAACACTTTAAATTCAAGCATCGGCTGCTTCAGCTTTGATTGCCTTGTGATAAAGACAGGTAAAGCAATCAGTCCGACAATCAGTGAAATTAGTACCTGTGCACTTCCCCAGCCGCTGTTTCCAGCCGTACTGAATGCATACAGCAGTCCACCAAATCCAAGGGTTGAAAGTGCAATTGAAGCAGGATCGACTTTAGGGAAAGTCTGTTTCGTTACATTCTTTAATATGAAATAAGCAACAACAATATCAATCAGGACAACCGGAAGGATAATGTAAAATAAGCTTCTCCATGGGAACTGATCTACCATCCACCCTGATAGCGTCGGCCCGATTGCCGGTGCAAAGGCAATGACTAATCCGAACATTCCCATTGCCTGACCTCTTTTTTCAATCGGAAAGATTAAAAACAAAATTGTCTGCATGAGCGGCATAATAATTCCTGCCCCTGATGCCTGTAAAACTCGCCCTGTCAGTAACAGACCGAAATTCGGTGCAATGGCACAAACCAATGTACCAAACGCGAATAACCCCATCGCTGTTAAAAACAGTCGTCTTGTTGTAAACCTTTCTATTAAAAACGCTGTGATTGGAATCATGATTCCGTTTACCAGCATAAAAATCGATTGGAGCCACTGTGCAGTTGAAGCATTAAGCTGCAGATCCTGCATGATGACAGGAATAGCTGTCGCAAGCAATGTCTGATTAAGGATTGCTGCAAAAGCACCTGAAATCAGCACAATCAGAAGTGGTACCTTATTAATACCAGCTCCAGCTGCCGGCTGGCTTTCTGCGTGTGTAGTCATATTCATCCTTCTTTCTATTCAAAATTTCGTAAATCGAATTAAGTATTTGCATTATACAACTATATGATTGTATCATACAACTATTGAGTGGCAAGTAACTTGTTTTAAAAAGATGGCTGAATTAAACATAGATGAAATTTAATATAGCTAACGCTTATGTTAATCGTTGTCTAAGTACAGCTGTGCTTGCAGCGGAAATCAACACCCAAATTTAACAAAACCATAACCAAAAAGATAAAAAGGGGTATCAATATGAGTGAAGAATCTTTATCACAAATAGAACTTGAGATGGCAGTCTTATCCAGAAGGATTGCTTCTGTATCAAGAAATAAACGGGAAGAAAATCTGGTCAGGGCAGCTTACCTGCTTCTATTTCAAATATCTACACATGGACCGGCCGGGGTAAAGGGTCTGGCCGAAGAATTACAGCTCGATATTTCAACCGTCAGCAGGCAGGCAGCTTCACTTGATCAAAAAGGCTATATCAAAAAAGTGCCGCTTCCTCAGGATAAGCGTTCATATTTATATGAGATTACTGAAGAAGGAAAGCGTGAAATGACTGAATACCAGCAGATCAGAAGAGAAAAAGTCAACGAGCTGCTGAATGGCTGGACAGAAGAGGAACGTGCCCAGTTTGGTGTGCTGTTGAAGAAATTCAATGACTCTGTGAAGGTTTACTGGTCGAAGGGTGATTGACTGAGCATCAGCGGGGTGTGGTTCAGGAAATTTCAGCTGCGGTTCAGAAGATGATATGCAGTGTTCAGGAAATATGTCAGCATGTTCAGGAAATTTCACAGTCCGTTCCAAAAATTGTGTAAAAAGACCTGCTACACGCTTCCGGATTTTTCATCCTTAAAAAATCCCTCTGACGCGTAAATGCGTCGGGGGATTTTTTCAATCTAACAATCCTGCCATCTGCAATCCGTGCAAAATCCCGTTTTCTTCAACGGATTTGGTTACAAACTTTGCTGAGGCTTTTACTTTATCAAATGCATTTCCCATTGCAAAACTGTTTTCTACAGCTGTCAGCATTTCTATATCGTTCAGTCCGTCACCAAATGCAAACTGGCGCTCAGCCGGGTAGCCGAGTTTTTCAATCATTTTAGCAATACCCTGCGCTTTAGAACCGCCTTTTGGCAGAATATCCACAGAATAAGTGTGCCACCTGATGAAATCAAAGTCAGGAAATGTTTCTCTGTACTGCTCCTCTTCTCCTTTTTCACAGAATAATAGAGATTGATACAACGGGCGGTCTACATGATAGTCCGGGTCATGCGTTGGCTCCATACCGATCTTCAATGTACCGATACTCTCTTCAATATAAGCGTGCTGACGTACATTTGCTTTCATGTCTTCATGGTCCATATACACGACCGGATGCTCATTTTCAACAGCGACAGCAGTCAGTTTCTCCAGTGCTTCTGCGGTGAGAGGGTTTTTGTAGATCACTTCGTCATTCAGCACGACATATTGGCCGTTATAGCTGATAAATGAGCGGATGCCAAGCTCTTTTCTGAGATTTTCATACATGAACGGTGCGCGGCCTGTTGCAATTGCGACTTCATGGCCAAGCTGTTGCAGCCTAGAGATTGCTTCTTTTGTTGAGGCAGGCAGCTTTTTATCGTGATTCAGCAGCGTACCGTCTATATCAAAAAATATGATGCTCTTTTCCATGTTTCATCCAACCTTTTTAATGTTTTATACGATAAGTGTACCTGACTTTGTGATTTTTCGCACAGAAAAAGCTGGAATCCTGAATCCCAGCTTTTTAACCGGTTCACTACGCTGAAGACGGTGCTTTCCACGGGAACGGCGGTGAGCCTCCTCGAGCTTCGCTCTGCGGGGTCTCACCTGTCCGTTTTATCCCGTTGGAGTCACCGTCTTCAGCTTCGCTCACCTCAGATATTTCTAAACATGCAATTCTATTAAACTCAATTTAAGCTAAAAAATTTTATCGTTAAATCTCCATATCCCATCGTTCTTTCTGCGTCTCTTTCAGCTGATCTTCTGTTTCCTGCGGATACACTGTACGGAATTTGTGATGATCCGCTGGAATGATTTCGATCATCTTTTTGATCATGTCCTCAGGATCAAATTCCTGTAAGCCTTCTTCCTGTTCGATCATATCTTCTTTACGTGTAAAGTGCTGGTTCTCATTATACCATTTCCATTTTTCTTCAGCGCTCCGCTTGTTGAATCCGGTTGCAAATGGCCCGGGGTTAATCGTTGCGACCTTTACACCGAATTCTTCAAGTTCAGCTTTCATCGTCTGGGCAATGCCTTCAAGCGCATGCTTTGTTGCAGTATAAGGTCCAACATATGGCGTGGCTGAAATGCCAGCCATTGAGCTCATGAAAATGATTTTGCCGCTTCCTTTCTTCACAAGCTTTTGTGCAGCAAGCTGTGCTGATTCGAGTGTGGCAAATACATTCACTTCAAATAATGCACGGAATCTGTCCATCGGCACTTCACCAAGCGGGCCGCCTTCATTAATTGCAGCATTTGCAACAAAAATATCAAAATCGTGCTTTGCAATTTCAGCCAGGTCACGCTGGTTTGTAATATCAAGCTTGAAGATTTCCATATCAAGCCCCTGTTCATCTGCTTCTCTCAGGAGATCAGTTTTTTGCGCTGTCAGCTCCGTTGTTGCAATGACGCGATGTCCTTTTTTTGCAAGTCCAAGTGCCGCCCCGCGGCCAAGACCTGTTCCTGCTCCAGTAATAAAGATTGTCTTTGTCATGTCGGGTTCCTCCTGAATATCAAGTTATATCCCGCTTTTTCCCAACTGAACAAAATCTAAACGTCATGAAGAAGATACCTTATTCTTTACAAACTTTATAAAAGAACTAAATGTATTTTCAAACCTATTGAAAATCCACTGCAGTGCGATTCCGTGAAGGATCACACCGATGATCGAGTTCACAATGACGAATGTATGCATCAATGTTGATTCAATCTCATAGATCCTCCGCCCAAAAAATAATAGCTGACTGAAGATAAAAGTAAGGGCTTCAGTATAAGTTGTAATGACATTCGGCAGCTGCCAGATCACAAGAGACTCCAGGAAAAATAATCCCAGGATGCTCAGCAGAATAATTGCTTTTGAAGCGTTCGTGAGCTTATCAATAAATGGCTGGACGTAGTGTTTTGTAATGGTTTTTGTCCTGAACAGGTAAATGATTCTTACAATACGGGCAGCCTGAAAAAACTGGTCAAACGGAATAATGGCAATCGTTAAAAATGGATGCTTCTTAAAGAATCCCCATTTGGAATCCGCTCTATATAATCTGACAGCAAAATCGATAAAAAAGATCAGCCAGACAATCCAGTTAGTGATTGAGCTGTAAGGCTGGTCGCTCCATAGTGTAGTAATTGTAAAAATTACGAGTATGATCATGAAGCCTTCATATATTTTTGTGAGTATGGATGACATCAATGATCACCTGCTTTCAATATATCTCTATAACTATACTACCAGACAGCTATCATGATGGTTTCAAAAATTTCATACTCCTTATAAAGCTGCGTTTATTTACAAGGGCTCAGGGTACGTTGTAATTAACACGATACATATAAAGGAGTTGCGATAAATGGATGTGAAAAAGCCTGTACCCCGTGCAAAAGGCATAGACAATTCTCTTAATTTTATAAAAGAAGGCTTTCACTTTTTACCGAATCAGCGGCAGGAACTCGGTTCAGATATTTTTGAGACAAGGCTGCTTGGCAAAAAAGCAGTCTGTATAGCCGGAGTAGAAGCTTCTGAAATGTTTTATGATACTGAAAAGTTCAAACGTGAAGGTGCCATGCCAAAGCCATTTAAAATGTCACTATTTGGTGAAGGCAGCCTTCACGGAATGGACGGCGAAGCGCATCTGAACAGAAAGCGCACATTACTTTCTATGTTCACACCAGACAGAGTTGAGGACCTGAAAAGGATGGCAATTAAACATTTAGATGAAAAAGTAAGTGAGTGGGAACATGCTGATGATGTGGTCATCTTTGATGAGATGCAGGAGATCTTAGCCAGAGCAGGATGCGAGTGGGCAGGCGTTCCGCTTGAAGAAGAGGAAGTGAAGCAGCGCACCCGCGAAATGATCGATATGATTGATTCATTTGGCGGATCGCTTTCAAGATTTAAAGATGGCAAAAAAGCGAGAAACAGTCATGAAGCCTGGCTTCAGGATATTATTAAAGGTGTAAGGAAAGGAAAGATGAGCCCAAAACCTAATACGGCAGCTTATATCATGTCCCACCACCGTGAAAATAACGGGAAAAGATTTGATAAAGAGATTGCTGCTGTGGAGTTAAGTAACGCATTCAGACCACTCCTTGCAACTGCTTATTTTCTGACATTCGGCGTACTTGCGATGCATGAGCATCCGGAGACTGTTGAGAAATTGAAGAACAACGCTAAGTACAGTCATATGTTTGCACAGGAAACGCGGCGTTATTATCCTTTTGTACCTGCTATGGTTGCGAAAGTGAAGAAAAACTTTACGTTCAAAGGTTATAAATTCAAGAAAGATACGCTTGTGGTTCTCGATATTTTCGGTACGAACCGTCACCCTGATTCCTGGGAAAACGCTGACACATTTATCCCTGAAAGATTTGACGGCTGGAAAGGCAGTCCGTTTTCTTTTATTCCACAGGGCGGCGGAGATCATCATACGGGACACCGATGCGCAGGCGAGTGGCTGACGGTGATCGTGATGAGCTCATTCTTTGACTTCTTTGCTAAGAACCTTACCTATGATGTACCTGAGCAGGACCTGTCATTCAGTATGGAAAGAATGCCGACATTCCCGAACAGCAGACTTGTGATCAAAAATGTCAGAAAAACCGATGATTATGAGAAAAACCTTGCTGAGCTGATGGATGGATTTTCTGCAATCAGATAATACGTGCAATATAAAGAGGCCTCCGGTGACGGGGCCTCTTTTATATCAGATCATTTCACTCTGTTGCTGCATTGATTTACTTGTTCGTTTATATTGATACATTTTCTCATCAGCTGTTGTATACATTTGATCGGCAGACTGATGGTGGTGATAGAATTCACAGCCGTAACTGAAACTCAGCTGCTTAATCAGTGGATCTTCATGCTTTCTTAAGAGCCGGTCAATTTTCCCGGCAATCTCATCCGGGTTTTTCTGACCTCCTTCGAAAACAATGATAAATTCATCGCCGCCAAGTCTCGCAATCAATCCCTTTTGATCGAAGCTTTTCTTGAGCGTCTGGGAAAACCCGATTAACACCTGATCACCGCGCTGGTGACCGTGCTCATCATTAATTTCTTTAAAATAGTTCAGATCAATCAGCATAATCCCAAAAGGTTTGCCTGCTTCTATCAAGTGTTTCTGGTACACTTCATAGCTGTGACGGTTATAGAGTTTTGTGAGGAAATCTTCCTCTGCAGTAGTGGATTCTAAGAAGATATAAGCAACCAGTATAGCCAGTACACCTGAAGTCCAGGAAAAATAAAGCTTGGAATCGAAAAGCTGCACAATCATTCCGACAATCGGAAGTGTGAAAAATCCAATAAATATATTAATGATATAGGTATGTGTTTTTTTATGGTTTTTAAGCAAAAAGAAAATCATGTATAGGTACAGTGAAGCTAATACAACGTAATGAATGTCCTTAAAATCACCACTGCTGAATTTGTTAGAGAGTGGATCTACCTGAAAATAAACGGGATAAGCGAGATTGACAATTAATACTGCAAACGTCAGAACACTTAAATGCTGATAAAAGCCTTTTTTATAGATTCGTTTTGGATCTTTAAAAATATGATAATCCACATAAGACAGCATCAATCCGCCAAGGACAGGTCCAATGAGAAACAGAAAAAAGTTTGTGCTGTATTCCAGGAAGTAAGCGCCCGGAAATAGCATGCCATCAAAAATCCACGTCAGCGGTTCCAGAATCATTGCAATTCCACTCGTAAGCATCAATGCTTTGAGCATCTTCTTACTGAAGGTTTCAATTTTTGACCTCATCTTAATAATTGCATAGAGAATGACCAGCGCGACTAAGGCAAAAACATTTAACTGAAACTGCACCAGATAATCCATATCCCTCTCCCGCCTCTATAAAAGTAGTGAGTAATAGACCCCTTTATATCTCTTTTTCATTTTATTATCCTACTTTTTTCATCTTTGTCAACGGAATATTTTCTCAATTGAGAACTTTCCGATAATTAATTTAACTAAAAAGCTCTGTTAAAGTCGGCTGTTGATTTCCGCTTCAGGGGGAACGCTTTCCGCATGAGCCGGTTTTTGGCTCCGGTTCAATCATCCCTCCTCGAAGCTACGCTTCTGTGGGGTCTCACCTGTCACGCTTCTCCTGCTGGAGTCGTTCCCCTTCCGCTACAATCACCAGCTGTGCTAATACAACATTGGGTTTTAACAAAGCCAACTAAAAAAGACTGGGACAATTGCGTCTCAGTCTTTGCTCGTCATTACATTAGTGCTTATCATAATTTCACAGCCCGCCAAAGCGTCTGTGACGTATGGCAAACTCATCTATCGCAGCATCAAACTCTTCTGCTGAAAAGTCAGGCCAGAGTGAATCTGAAAAACTGAACTCTGTATATGCCATCTGCCACAGCAGGAAATTACTTAACCGCTTCTCCCCGCCTGTTCTGATCAGCAGATCCGGATCCGGCATACCCGCAGTATAAAGATACTTCTCAAGGTGATCTTCAGTTACGTCCTCTCCTGCAGCTTTCATCTCCTCAAATGCTTTGAGAAGCTCCTGCCTTCCCCCATAATTCAGCGCAAAATTCAGCTGGAGTCCATCGTTCTTAGCAGTTTTCCTTACAGCGTGCTTAAGGGCTTCACGTGTACTGTAGGGAAGCTGCCGGATGTCTCCGAGTATATTAATTTTTACATTGTTCCTCATCAGTTCCGGAAGATATTGAAACAAAAATTTCTTAGGCAGCTGTAAAATAAACTCAACTTCTTTCTGAGGCCTTTTCCAGTTTTCACTCGAGAATGTATAAAGCGTCAGGAACTTCACGTCTCTTTCAGCCGCTCTTTTAACGATTTTCACTACAGTCGACACGCCCTCAACATGACCATCCGTCCGCGACAGACCTCTTCTCTCTGCCCAGCGTCCGTTGCCATCCATAATAATTGCTATATGTGAAATGTCTGCTAATTGATTCATGATTTCTCACCTTTCAATTTAAATTGAATTAATTATGATTATAAATAAATTTTTATTGATAATCAATAAAATTCTATGCAGCAATCAATTATTGGGAGTATATTACTATTTAAATTCATACTCTTCTTTAAAAATAAGGCTCCGTTAAATCTGGCGGTTGATTTCCGCTGCAGGGGGAACGCTTTCCGCAGGGCGCGCGGTGAGCCTCCTCGACGCTGCGCGTCTGCGGGGTCTCACCTGTCACGCTTCTCCTGCTGGAGTCGTCCCCCTTCCGCTGCAATCACCAGCTGTGCTAAAACAACATTGGTCTTTAACAAAGCTAAAAATAAAAAAGTCCCCTGTAGTGCAGACCAGTAAAACTGTCTACTCTACAGAGGACTTTTAATTGAAGGTTTTTTACTTTTGTTTTTCAGTATCTAACATTTTAGATAATTGTATATAGCGCAGTATTTGCAATCGTGATCATGGTCATTAATAGTGTGTTAAGAAATGCTGCTACATAAACATTACCTGTTTTTCTATACAAATAACGATTAAAGACAGCTGCAATTGTTAGAACCGGAACGAGCCCAATGACAATAATTGAAGATAGTGACTGACTTGGGTATCCTGCTGTTCCAGTTAAGAATAACAGACCGTAATGATAAATGAGGTACAGAGCCAGACCACCCACAAAGTGAAATATTGATATAACATAACCTTTATAGCCATCGTATTTTACAGTAGCTGTATTCATATTTACAGACAGACCCACTACAAAATAATAGATGAAGAATAGTGGTGCATATTTAAGTAAAGCAACTAAATGCTGAGCTTCAAATGTTTTAACCGCAAATGTCCACAGACGGAAATCGGTTTTAAACAGGCTATCTACAATAAAGAGCAGCCCATATCCAGCCACTGCTGCTAAAATCGCAATCAATAGTGAGGCACTGATTGTTTTAAAGCCTGCTTTTATACCGTAATTCTGAACTGTCGCCCCATCAGGTTTTTTCGAAACGAAATGATAACAAACCATGATAATAAGCGTTACAAGTGCCACGTTAAGTGCCCAGTATAGAACCGGATTCACTGTCGGTGCACCAAAGAATTCTGTTGTCGCAATTAAATCAGCCTGATTTCTTAAAAAGAAATACTGAATGACGCTTAATACCAGCACAATAAACGAACATGATTTAATACTTTTTTCTGCATTCTTAACGAAGGAGACAATCAGAACGATCGCTGATAATGCAATAAAGATCATACTAACCTGTCTTAGCAGGCGCATTCCATAAAAGTCTCCACCGTAATATGCAGAGAAGAATATGGCTGGGAACAATGCGCCAAAAACAATCAGTAATAGCCCAGCAAGCTTACCGCCATTTGTCTTTGGTTCAGGAAGTGAAGCTGGTCTGGTTGTATAAATGTTTTTGAAAAACGGTAACTTTCCTAATAAATTGATGAACGGAATAAAGAATAAAAAGAAACCGATTAACGCTACAAATGAAAACCATTCTTTCCATACCCATGTCTGATCATCCTGTCCGACTGTTACAAGTTCATCATAATCGGCAAATGTCATGTCATAAAAATCAATCGCATGTGCTGTAGAAGTCTCAGAAAAATGATTCCACGGATGAGTTTCATTTGGCTGATAGATGATTCGTTTTCCTCCATCCACATCATAGACAGTACCTGCTGAGGCCGTCTCAGGGTTACCTAAAAAGCCCATTCCTTCTTCTGTAGCCACATAATTTTTCTTTACAACCGGTTCACCGGCGCCTGTCGCTGCAGCATCAAAGAAAAATTCATCGTACTGACCTGCAATTTTACCTGAAAATCTTGGTCCATAAGATCCATTGATTTCTTCATCTGTAAACCCTAGTGTCTTAATCCATTGATAATCTGATCCCATCGTGAGGGATGCAAAGATTTTTCTAATACCGCTTTCTTGAAAATCGACTTCATCGAGCATCACCGCATGGGTAGAAGAGAAACCTCCCATTGAATGCCCCGATACTGCGATGACACCATTTCCTTCATCGTCCTTTAACACATATTCCTGATCATACATATACTGAACAGCATCGTATATAGCATGTGGCCAGAATGAAAAGAAAGGAACCGGCTTTTCCGTTGTATTCGTTGAATGGCCATGGTCATATTGATCCAACGCCAGCACAACATACCCTCTTTTTGACATTTCAATCGCCTGGGCATCCTGCATTTCGGCTGAGTTAAGATATCCATGTGTGGCGATGACGGTTGGCTTTGCTTCCTGATCAGCATCATCCGGTTTATAGAGAAGTCCTGACAATTCACCTCTTGGGGTCTCAAAATAAATTCTTGAAACATCAACATCTCCGCTCGAACTGTTAAATAACGACGCGACAAAACTCCCGGCAAAAATTAATAATAATGAAAGCACTAAAAATATAATAGGCTTCTTTCTCATCATCCCATCCCCTTTATGTTATTAAAAAATATAAACCCAACTCCAATCCCCCAGCATTCAATTACTTCCGTTTGATTAAAATATGTATAAGAACTCACCCCCATGAAGCTTCTCTGACATTTTGAGCATAAAAAAGACACATTAAATCGCCCGGAACAGATGTCCAGGCAAAATAACGTGTCTCCTCATCTCGTCACAAAATATTAACTTTATAAGAGTATATAAAGTTATGAAAGCGTTGTCAATATTGTTTAGTTATTTTTCTATAATGATTGCAAAATAAATTTATAAAACATCACATTCAAATTCTCTGCTACCACAGATTCCTGTCTGAAGTTGTAACAGCTGTAGCACCATTGTTCAACGAATTCTCAACATCTTCTTTTGTACGAATAAGTCCGCCAGCAATCAACGGAATACCAGTCTCTTCGCTAATTTCTTTCAAAATATCCGGAATGATACCGGGTAAAACTTCGATATAGTCAGGCTGGATTTTTTTACACGCGTTTAAGTTATGATCAAGCGCATGACTATCGAGTGCAAATAAACGCTGAATACCCATCACATTATATTTTTTCGCAAAAGCAATAACCGATGACTTTGTTGAAATAATACCATCAACTTTAACATTATGAATTAAGTATTCAAGTCCATACTCGTCTACTTTCAGCCCCTGGATCAGGTCGGCATGCATGAACACTTTTTTATTATGCTGCTTTGCATACCTGACAACGCTCTCAATTTGCGAAAGACGCGTCTCCAGTAAAATGATTGTTTCATGATCTTTTCCTAACGCGTATTCAAAATCTTTCATATTACGAACAGCAGGTATAACGTTCTTTAACAACCTATCACCTCTTTTGACTTTTTAACCTGATAACGAAAGTATTTATTACATGAATCGTGCATTTCCTCTAAGGATATTGTTCTTTTTATCTATACGACAATTTGCATAATAAATAATTCGTTTAACAAAATATACATCCTTAAAAATGTTTAGTCAATTAATCTGTTAAAGGTTTAACGGCATTAAGTCCCATAATATACAAAACAGCATCCACCTATTTAAGTGAATGCTGCCTCTGTTCTATATGTCTTTCAGCAGGGAAATATCTAAAAACCAACCTTCTTCAAATACAATCCTTCTCCATCAGCCATACGGCCAGTCTGTATTCTTTCTTTGGATTCGAGAATGCCGGGGATTGCAGCTGCATCCATTTCTCCCAATCCGACTTCAATAAGGCTTCCGACTATTTTTCTCACCATGTTGTAAAGGAAGCCGTTACCACGAATGCTGATTTCAATAAATCCTGCATCTTCAGACATCTCAAGTGAGTATATTTCACGTACCATAGACTTCTTCTTCGACTTCGCGTTCGAGTAAGATGTAAAATCATGTTTACCGAGAAAATGCTGAGATGCATCTTTCATCTTTTCAATATCAAGTTTTTCATCCACATGCATACTGTATTTGCGCATGAAGGGATGTGTATACTGCTCATTCCAAATCTTATACAAATACGTTTTATCTTTCGCATTATAGCGTGAGTGAAAGCGGTCATGCATAAGCTTCACATCAGTAACACTGATATCATGCGGAAGATATCTGTTCAAATACTTCATTACCTCATCTTCAGTTGCTTCCTTACGCATCTTAAAGTTAGCAATCTGAGAAAGCGCATGTACCCCTGCATCCGTTCTGCCGGATCCAATGATTTCAATCTTTTCTCCTGCGAGCTCTGTCAACACGTTTTCAATCTTCCCCTGAATCGTATTGTCACTATTACCAAGGCGTTGCCAGCCCTTGTAGCGGCCGCCGTCATATTGAATCGTTAGCTTGTAGTTGTTCATTTAGATCTCCTTGTTTAACCCTTTAGTTCCCTGGCTCTGCAAATTCCGGCCGGGGAAATGTCTTAAGATTTTTTCTTCCTGCGCTGTTTTACATCTTTACGGATTTCTTCAAAACAGGTCTCATCTACCACCCCTGCTTCCCGGAATGATGCGACAGCCTGTGCCATTACTTTATAGTTTAATTGCGTGCCCCTCTGATCAGCAAGATAATCTATCGCTCTGTCAGATGAGATTCCATATCTATCAGCAGTTTTGACTGCATCCAGGTTTGCTCCAAGAAAAACGAATTCCCAACCGTACTCTGTCTTTTGTTGTTCGATAAGCGCTTTGATCGTTCCGGCTGAATACTCGCGGCTTGAATTCTCCTCTCCATCAGTAATCATAACAAACATCACCTTCTCAGTACGGGCATCAGTTTCAGCAACCTTTTGCACATTGATCATTTTGTGCAGCGTTCTGCCTACTGCATCAAGAAGCGCCGTTGATCCGCCGATCTGGTAATCCTTTTCTTTCAGTGGGCTGACCTCTCTTATATCCATGCGGTCATGAAGCAACTCATACGTATGATCAAATAATATAGTTGTGATATTACAATCTCCTTTAATCATTATCTGCTTCTCAAGCATTGAGTTGTACCCGCCTATTGTATCAGATTCCAACCCGCTCATCGATCCGCTTTTATCCAGTATAAATACTAATTCTGTTAAGCCCTTTTTCATCATGATGTCCTCCTCAAGTTTCGTATTAACTTAAGGATAGCGGGTCAAGTGACAGCAATGGTCGCTTTGGAAGCGACAAATTAAGATGTTTGTATACTGACTGGTTCAATTATCCTCCGAGTAAAGGCTGTTCATACTTAAAAAGGACCTCATTAATCTCGAAAATATCATATTTTCCATTCACTATAAAATATTCGATAATCACGTCAAATTTTTGACTGCGTGACAGTGCATAGCCAGCCCGCTTTAAAAGGTCAGCTGTTTCTTCAACTGACAACTCTAATGCAATCGCGAGAGCCACAGCTGTGCGCTTACTCGGTTCATAGCCTTTAGCTGTTCTGATTTTCGAAAACAGCCTTCTATCAAGGTTTGCACGTTTATACACTTCAACATCCGTCTTTCCTTTTAGATCAATCAGCCGCATGAGTGAAGTCGAAAACGGCTCATCAAGATGATCAACAAAATCTTCAATTGGCATATGTAATTCTTTAAAATCAGTATCATGATGATCACTCGGACGCTGCAGTGACTTATATAAAAGTTCCTGTTCATCATGGAGTAAGTCTCTTCTATTGAATTCGCTCCTATCAACATAATACTCGTCAATATAACTTTCAACAGATCCAAGCAGTTCCTGACTGATGTTAAATGCCTCCTGATCAAATATAACCAGCATTACTTTTATATCGTGAGCAGCAAGAAAATCCTGAATAGCAGCAGTCGCCACTTGCCGACGCTGTTCCTCCAACCATCACAGCAAAAACCTCTGAGCGGGTCAGCTTAATCAGATAAGGTTTGATCAATAGCGGAGCTTCCACCAAGCCCAGAAAAGAGTTTCCGATCGCATTGAACGATTCCACCTTTGTTGTACCTAAAATCCTGCCAAGTCCAATTCCGATATATTTAACAAAAAAGGGAATGAGTCGTAAATAATAGAGAGCAGAAATGATTGCCGAAATAAAAACGATCGCACCCAGAACATTAATGGCAAAGACGAAAGTAATATTGGTCCCTTCCTCATAAAAACCTCCGAAGACGAACATGATTCCTTCCGTGCTATAATCAATGACCTTCTGAACACCGAGCGCCGCATTATTCAACATGGCTTGTCCAAAAGGAACCTTCAAAACAAACATAACAAGCAAAAATTCAAGCACAATCCCTATTACGACCGTACGCCAATTAATCGCTGAGCGCTTACTGCTCCATAGCCAGGCCAAAAACAGGACTCCCATTAAAGAAAAAACGCCGTAAATAAAACTCAAAGCAAAATACCTCCCAGTGATATGTTCACTTCAATTATTGCTTATATCTCTATTTAGTCATACGATGTCAGACCACTTTAAGAAAAAAATAAAAAAGCGTATGTGACCTTCTCCCAATATAAAGAAAGCCCCATACACTTTTCATGCATAGAATGACTTTCCTTATAGTCCGGCAATTTAAGGCTGCCAGGTAGAGACTTATGGTCCATATCACCATAGTTATATAAGGAATTCATATGAAGTTAGTTTTGACACTTTATCATGAGGTAGAACTTTTACACAATATAAAATCATAAAGATTATATATTGTGAAAGTTCGCACGATCCTAAAGGAAAATCATTGGATTGCGTGTTATTTATAATCACCAGGAGTGCACCAGTTCTCAAACCTGTTGTACAGTGGATTTGTAGAATCAAAATGAATCCATATTGGTGCACTCTCTAACGCTGGATGCGCTGCAAAGAATGTTCGATCACCATATCTGATTGCCTCTAAAGCTAAAGGCAGCTCCCGCCTGAAAATTGTATCCCGCACAGCAGTAACTGCCGGACCAAACACTCCATCGACATAAACATATACATATAGAAATGGAAATCCCTCAGACATTTTCCATTCCGCAAGAACTTCATCTCTCAAAGCAGTAATTTTTTCAAATGCAAACTGCAGACCGATCGTGAGAAACAGGTCTGCAGTGATGTCGGAATGCGTTAATGTATACTTACGCCCTATTACCGGTTCAGTCTTTGTTACACCAGTGCTGAATTCAACAGTTAACTTTTCCGGATTCAGCTTTTTCAACAGATCACCTTCCTGAAAGATACTCTTTTAGTCACACTTATAAAATTTATGGTGCTTCACGGTCTTGTATGTACGATTACATGAAATTCAAAAAAGCATCCACTATATGAAGTGAATGCTTTAGAAATAAGTTATTTTAAGCTAGTTCCAGCCATGCCACACACTCCACATGACTCGTCTGCGGAAACATATCCACAGGCTGCACTTCCTGCGTCTGATACCCGCCGTCTTCAAGAATTCTCAAATCTCTTGCCAGTGTAGCCGGATTACACGATACATACACAATCCGCTTCGGCTTCATCGCAAGCATTGTATCAAGCAGCTCCTGATCACAGCCCTTTCTCGGGGGATCGACTACGATGACGTCTGCCTGATTGCCTTTTTTATGCCATGCAGGAATAACTTCTTCAGCCGGTCCCGCTTCAAATTCAGTATTGTTAAATCCATTCAGCTCTGCATTTGCTTTTGCATCTTCAATGGCCTGTCTGATGATCTCAACGCCAAATACCTTTTTCGCTTTTTGTGCTAAAAAGAGTGAGATCGTACCAATACCGCAGTATGCATCAATCACTGATTCTTCTCCAGTCAGCTGCGCGTATTCAAGTGCTTTTTGATAGAGCACTTCTGTTTGCACAGGATTGATCTGGTAAAAGCTTCGTGCAGAGATGGTAAACTTTACTTCGCCGATGGAATCATAAATCACATCACTGCCCCAGATTGTCTGTCCTTTATTGCCAAGAATGACATTCGTCCGCTGATCATTAATATTATGAACGACTGATTTTAATCCAGGTACTTTTTCACGCAATACAGCGATCAGATCTTCAGCATGCGGCAGGTGCTTCGTCCGCGTCACCAGGACAACCATTACTTCCCCTGACGTACGGCCGTAGCGAACAACGACGTGTCGCAGCACACCCTTGTGTCTCTCTTCATCATAGGGCTGAATACCAAAACGGTCAGCTTCCTGCTTCACTATGTTCATGACGCGGTCACTGATTTCCTCCTGGATCAGACATACATCCGTATCCACAATCCGGTGACTTCTCGTTGCATAAAATCCCGCAATGATCCGGCCACTTTCACTGCCAACAGGGATCTGACTTTTATTACGGTAACGCCACGGGTCTTCCATCCCAAGCGTCGGATGAACGGGTACATCTTTAATCTTCCCGATCCGCTCAAGCACATCCTTCACCTGCTTTTGCTTTGCCTTCAGCTGGCCTTCATAACTGAAGTGCTGAAGCTGACACCCTCCGCAGCGGTCATAGACAGGGCATGGCGGTTCAGTTCTGTCTTCACTTGCCTGTACCATCTCTTCAAGCTTTCCGAAACCGAAGTTCTTTGTCGTTTTCAAGACCTTCACTTTTACTTCTTCATCAGGCAGCGTCATCGGAATAAACAGCGGATAACCATCCACCTTCCCGACACCGTGCCCTTCATGTGTTAAATCCTCTATTGTCACTGTTACTGTATCATTCTTCTTAACAGGTAATGCCTGCTTTTTCGTCATCTTTTTATCGCCCTCTTCGTTAGAATCGCTGCCCATTATTGTAGCATATTTTAATCATCGTTACTCAAAAGTTTAATAATAGTATCTTTATTTAAAATCCGATCACTCAGCTGAAACTTGTAGTGGCGAACGGAGACTCCTGCGGAAAAACGATCGTTCGAGACCCCGCAGGGCAGTGGTTTTCTGCCTGAGGAGGCTCGGGCGTTCGTCCGCGGAAAGCGCAGTTCGCCACGGAAAGGTTCAGCGGTTCACACTAAAAAGTTTCCATATAATTTATAATGTGTTAAGTATGTTTATCCATACCCTACAAGGGGTATATATATAATTACCTAAATAACCTTGATTTTTTATTTAATGGTGTGTAGAATAGAGGAACTATTCTTAAAATTCTAACTAAGGAGGAAGCGTAATGGGACAATCACCTATCGTAAAACAAAAAGTACTCGCTTATATCACGCGGGAGAATGATGGAAAGACTGAACTGCTTGTCTTTTCACAAAAAGGACGTCCACAGGCTGGCCTCCAGGTACCAGGTGGCGGCGTTGAAGACGATGAACTGCTGATTGATGCACTTTATCGTGAAATTGAGGAAGAAACCGGATTGAAGAGAGATGAACTTCAGCTTCAGGGTAAGCTTCATAAGCATATGTATTATTCTGAGGACCGCTCCAGATATTATGAGCGCAACTTCTTCCACCTTGCTCTGAAACGTCCAGTGGAAAATGAGTGGGAATATACAGTAGAAAGTAATGGTAAAGATGATGGATTCAAGTTCCAGTTTGAATGGCGTCCACTTGAAGAAGCTTCGCAGCTTGCAGCTGACATGGACAATGCTGTAGAGTGGCTGAACGAAGTATAAAAAAGCCCGGCACATGCCGAGGCTTTTTTTGTTTACTGATCGCTTCTGATCTCATCTTCTTCATCAATCAGACTGTTTTTCAATACAACGTTATGATCTGCGTCGACCCGATCCTCTTTACGAAGCTTATCAAGCGGAGCGCAGACATTCAAATGCCTGTAAAGGTTCTGAAATTCAGCAGGAAGCAGCCCGCCGAACTCCCCATCAAGATTCAGCTGAACCGTATCCTGCGAGGTCACTTTTATATGATTTGCTTTTACATATTCAAGATGCGGATCGTGGAGATGTTCACCGCGCAGTGCCAGTGAGATCACCCGGATCGTTTCCGCCATATTGGTTTTTTTCAGGAACATCAGCGTAAACAGTCCGTCGTTAATAGAAGAGTCCGGTGCCAGCTTCTCAAACCCGCCAACCGAATTGGTCAGACCGATTAAAAACAGCATCACTTCCCCTTCAAACACCTTCCCATCATACTCAATGCGGACATTCGTCGGCTTGAAGGAAGGCAGCATTTCAATCCCTTTTAAGTAATAAGCCAGCTGTCCAAGAACTGTTTTCAGCTTACTTGGCACTTCATACGTCAGCTCGGTAATCCGTCCGCCGCCGGCAATGTTAATAAAATATTTATCATTCATTCTACCGACATCAACCGGGATCGTATCACCTTTAATAATGATATCAAGCGCATCTTCAATGTCTCTTGGGATATGAAGTGCACGTGCGAAATCATTCGTTGTCCCAGTCGGAATTAAGCCAAGTCTCGGACGGTTCGGTTTTTCTGCGAGACCGTTGACGACTTCATTCAACGTGCCGTCCCCGCCTGAGGCGATAATCAGATCGAAGCCGCGCTCAGCTGCTGACGCTGCAGCAACAGAAGCATCACCCGCGCAGGTAGTCGCATGACAGGATGTCTCATATCCCGCCTGCTCAAGTTTCATTAATACTTCAGGCAGGTGCCTTCTGAAAATCTCACGTCCTGAAGTCGGATTATAAATAATTCTAGCTCGTTTCATTCTATTCAGCCTGCCTTTTATAAATTAAGCATACTATAAGATTATAATCACTTTTAAGTTTATGTAAACAAAAAAGAACAAGCCCTTCCATCGGCTTGTCCTAATCATATCGTTAATTAGCGGATTTTACCATAGTGAGCTGATCTTTTAACTCGCGATAGACTTCATTCCAGAAGTCCTCTCTTTCAGTATAAGCAGCCGTCAGCTGTTTAATCATCAACTGTTGACCATCCTTAAAGGCCGGATCTTCTTTTGCCGGGAGATTAGACCTTGCTTCATCCACAAATGCCTGAACTTTTTTGGCTCTCGGTCCCCATTTAGCTAATTCTTTGCCGTTTTGATCGATGAAAATAAAGATCGGAATCGCCCGCGACTTCCCGTTCGTTAAATACTGATCCATCAATTCAATGTTGCTGTCCCGCAGAATGAACCTTACATCGATCCCGGAACGTTCAGCGAGTTTTAGCAGAACCGGATTATTCATCATCGCATCCCCGCACCAGTCTTCAGTAATCACAATTGCACGCAACTTCTGCTCCTTCAGCTTTTCGAAAAATGTCTCATCTTCCGGTAACGTGAACTGCTCATAGACAGATACCATATTTTCCTTATGAGACTCCATCTGATCCTTGTAAGCTTCAGCCGTTAATCCTTTATCAAACCATTCATTTAAGTTCGTCATTTTAATCACCTCATTTTTAAGCATCTCATAGTAGGGGTTTTTATTCGAGTGAGTTGCTTATGGGATGTGCCGGTTTCAGACATGCTGGTACGGGGCGGATAAGGTGGCTGAATAGTTTAAAAGGAGTAAGATAAAATGCCGGAGCCGATAGAATTATTACAAAAGGTGATCGAATCATCCAGTACCAACTAACCGCAGAACGAATAACCCGGATTGCTCATAGAATTAACCAGAAAGCTGATAGATATATCCGGAAAGATGAAGCAATCATGACTGCGCACCACCATCAGCCCCCCACTGACCCCCCCACATCAGCTAGACAAAAAAAAGAAACGCACCACAAAAGTGCGTTCCCCCAAAAACAAGCCTCATTTTTTATCGCTTCTTAATCTCCTGCATCAGCAGCTTATTGACCATCGGAGGATTTGCCTGTCCCTTCGATGCCTTCATAATCTGGCCGACAAGGAATCCGATCGCACGGTCTTTACCATTCTTGAAGTCCTCAATCGACTGAGGGTTGTTATCAAGTGCTTCTGTTACAAAGCCAAGCAGCTGACCTTCATCAGAAATCTGTACAAGACCTTTTTCTTTTACAATCTTGTTTGGATCTCCGCCTTTTTCAATCAGTTCCTTGAAGACTTTTTTCGCGATTTTAGATGAGATCGTGCCATCTTCAATCAGCTTAATCATACCTGCAAGGCCTTCAGATGTCAGTGCTGTATCACTCAGTTCTTTTTGCTCTGCATTCAAGTAGGCAGATACTTCACCCATGAGCCAGTTAGAAGCAAGTTTTGCATCTGCCCCCTGCTTCAGTGTTAACTCAAAGAAATCAGACATTTCTTTTGTCAGTGTCAGTACCATTGCATCATATGCAGGCAGTCCCAGGTCTTCTACATAACGCTTTTTACGCGCATCCGGAAGCTCAGGAATTGTCTGGCGCACGCGCTCTTTCCACTCTTCATCAATCACCATTGACACAAGGTCAGGCTCAGGGAAGTAGCGGTAGTCATCAGACCCTTCTTTCACACGCATCAGAAGCGTTTTACCTGTTGACTCATCAAAGCGGCGTGATTCCTGCTGAATCTCTCCGCCTGAAAGCAGGACTTCTTCCTGACGCTTTTCTTCAAACTCAAGACCCTTTTTAACGAAGTTAAATGAGTTCAGGTTTTTCAGCTCGGTTTTTGTACCGAACTCTTCACGGCCGACTGGACGGAGTGAGATGTTTGCATCACAGCGAAGAGATCCTTCTTCCATTTTACAGTCAGAGACGCCCGTATACTGGATGATCGACTTAATCTTCTCAAGATACGCATAGGCTTCAGCCGGCGTTCTTAAGTCAGGCTCAGATACGATCTCAATCAGCGGTGTTCCCTGACGGTTGTAGTCTACAAGAGAATACCCCTGATCAGTGTGCGTCAGCTTACCTGCATCTTCTTCTAAATGAAGACGTGTAATTCCGATTCTCTTTTTATAGCCGTCTACTTCAATTTCAATCCATCCGTGTTCACCGATCGGCTGATCAAACTGTGAGATCTGATACGCTTTCGGGTTATCCGGATAGAAATAGTTTTTACGGTCAAATTTTGTGTGTTCTGCAATTTCACAGTTAAGGGCCATTGCAGCCTTCATACCCCAGTCGACAGCACGGCGGTTAATAACCGGCAGAACGCCTGGGTAGCCAAGGTCAACGACGTTTGTATTCGTGTTCGGCTCCGCACCGAAATGAGCAGGTGCAGGAGAGAACATTTTTGAATCAGTTTTCAGCTCTACGTGTACTTCAAGTCCAATAATCGTTTCAAAGTTAGTCATGTCTTCTCCCTCCTACAGTTCCGGCTTCATATTATGATTTGCTGCCTGCTCATAAGCGTGGGCAACACGGTAAACTGTGCTTTCATCAAAGTGCTTTCCGATAATCTGCAGACCAAGCGGCAGACCGATTTCTGAAAGGCCTGCAGGTACTGAGATACCCGGTACGCCTGCAAGGTTCACTGGGATCGTCAGGATATCATTTGCATACATTGTAAGCGGGTCATCAATCTGCTCACCAATCTTAAAGGCAGGTGTTGGCGTAGTAGGACCAACGATTACGTCATAGTCCTCAAACACTTTTTCAAAGTCCTGCTTAATCAATGTACGGACTTTTTGCGCCTTTTTGTAGTATGCATCGTAGTAACCTGAGCTTAGTGCATATGTGCCAAGCATGATACGGCGCTTGACTTCATCACCGAAGCCTTCAGCACGTGTTTTCTTATAAAGGTCAATCAGGTTTTCAGCGTTGTCAGCGCGGTAACCGTAACGGATGCCGTCAAAGCGTGCGAGGTTCGCTGATGCTTCAGATGAAGAAAGCAGGTAATATGTTGCTACACCATATTTTGAATGCGGCAGTGATACTTCATCAATTGTCGCACCAAGTCCTTCAAGCACTTTAAGCGCTTCGCGGACTGACTGACGTACTTCTTCACTTACACCGTCACCAAGGTATTCTTTTGGCACAGCAACCTTCAGGCCTTTAATATCACCTGTCAGTGCGCTGCGGTAGTTTGGAACGTTCACATTAGCTGAAGTGGAATCGTTTGGATCAAGTCCTGCGATTGCTTCAAGCAGATAAGCATTATCTTCAACGTTTGTTGTGATTGGTCCAATCTGATCCAGTGAAGATGCGAATGCAATCAGTCCAAAGCGTGATACGCGGCCATAAGTCGGTTTTAATCCGACTACACCACAGAATGACGCAGGCTGACGGATTGATCCACCTGTATCTGAACCAAGTGAGAATGGTACTTCCCCGGCTGCAACCGCTGCAGCAGATCCACCTGAAGAGCCACCTGGTACAGTTTCAAGATTCCAGGGATTTTTCGTTTTTGCAAAATGTGAGTTCTCAGTTGAAGATCCCATCGCGAATTCATCCATGTTCAGCTTACCGATTGTAATGGCATCAGCTGAGTGCAGTTTATCTGCAACTGTTGCATTATAGATCGGATCAAAATTGCCAAGGATTTTACTTGCAGCTGTTGTGCGGAGTTCTTTTGTAACGATGTTATCTTTCACACCGATTGGCATACCAAATAGAAGACCTTCGTCGCTGCCAAGCTTTTGCTGAAGCTCTTCTGCACGCGCAAGCGCACGCTCTTCATCAAGTGTCAGAAAGGCTTGTACCTTACCATCGACTTCTTCAATACGTTTATATGATTCACGGACAAGATCAGCAATTGTAATCTCTTTTTTATGTAAAAGATCATGCAGATCCGCCAGTTTGTGATCGAATAAAGACATCTTTTTGCCCTCCTACTCTAGAATCGTCGGCACCTTCACCTGTCCATCCTGGTGATCCGGTGCGTTTTTCAGTACTTGTTCACGCGGCAGACCGTCAACCGGCTTATCGTCGCGTAAAATATTTTTCATATCAAGAACATGCGTTGTCGGTTCAACATTCTCTGTGTCGAGTTCATTCAGCTGTTCAGCGAATGTAATGATTGAGCCAAGCTGCTCAGCAAACTTTTCAGCTTCCTGTTCGTCAATATTCAGTCTTGCTAAATGAGCTACGTGTTTTACTTCATCTTTTGTAATTTTCGTCATTGTGACTCACCTCCGTGTATGTTCGAACACTCACAATACTGTTTATCATACCAAAAAGGCAGGAGTTCAGGCAACTTTACCTGAATCCCCTGCCTTTTAAATTTAGCTCTGATAAGGTTGGCTAATGATTTCCGCTCCAGGGGGAACGCTTTCCGCATGAGCCGTCTTTTGGCTCCGGTTCAATCGGCCCTCCTCAGCGCGGGGCGCTTGCGGGGTCTCACCTGTCACGCTTCTCCTGCTGGAGTCGTCCCCCTTCCGCTCCAATCACCAGCTGTGCAAAAACAAAAACAGGATTAACATAGCCTTTAATTTAAATAACAAACACATTTTTTTCTTAAACTGTTCATCCCGCCCATATTAAAATAGAAGAAAGCGGTTAAGAGCGGAATAACCGGTCCCAGAATGACGGGGCTGCCCCGTTATCTGCATGTCTTTTAGGCAGTGTAATTTTTTCTTTATCCACTGCTTCTGCATGCGCTAATACGAGTCCATATTCAGAGTTGTGTTCTTTATTCGTTACCACCTGATAGGAAGCTTTGTAACGGTCAGCGAGCTGAATATATTTTGATAAGAATCTGTAGTTCATATTTCCGTTTAAAAACATTTTCAGATCGCGGTGTTTCTTCAGTGCCTGCTCTATCTCCGGGTACACATCAGATTCACGCACCTGATTTTGGAGGAGCGCAAATTCGATCCGTTCTCTGATCGAAGTTAAAAACATCCTTCTTTCATCCGGCAAAGTTTCTCTGGCACCATATATTCCTTCCTGAATATAATCGTCAACACTCTTACCCTGTGCCATACTCTCACCCTTTCGTTTATCATGATTCTATTGTACAAAATTATGCTTTTCAAATCATCTATTTGTGTATCTATTCACATTCTTTTACATATTACATTTCCTTTACAGGATGATTATTCCATTCTTTAACGTTTATGTATCAACGATTCAGGGGATTTTACTTGCCAAATTTTCAAGTTACAGATTAAAATAAAGTATGATTTAATTTTCAGAATTATTTTACTTTAATGTTTTTGAAATCATCCCCTAACCCTTGTGCTTAATAGGGTGACGACGTTTTATGCTGATATGATGCAGTTTATATCACTTGAACAGTCGTAAAATTTTTGTTAGGTTAGTCAACTGTAAGCGTCATGCAACATTTGACACAAAAAATTCATTTTACAAGGAGGAGATTTGGTGGAAGCTGTAGAGATTGGCTTTGAGGTTTATATATCTCTCGCATTATATTTCATCGGTATGCTGGCGATTGGCTATTATGCTTATAGAAAATCGACCGGTAACTTATCAGAGTACATGCTGGGTGGCAGAACACTCGGACCAGGTGTAACAGCATTATCAGCCGGCGCATCTGACATGAGTGGGTGGATGCTGCTTGGTCTACCAGGCTCGATCTATGTATCCGGACTCTCGGGCATGTGGATTGCGGTTGGTTTATCCATTGGGGCATATTTAAATTATCTTTTTGTAGCACCTCGTTTAAGAACTTATACGGAAGTGGCAAACGATTCAATTACAATCCCTGACTTTTTTGAGAATCGCTTTGTAGATGATACAAAGATTTTGCGTTTCGTATCCGCAATTGTCATCATTATTTTCTTCACTGTTTATACATCTTCAGGTATGGTTTCTGGTGGAGTATTATTTGAAAGTGCATTTGGAATGGATTACACAGTTGGTCTATTTGTAACAGCAGGTGTTGTACTTGCTTATACACTATTCGGTGGTTTCCTGGCAGTTAGTATTACTGACTTTGTACAGGGTGTCATCATGTTTGTAGCACTTATTCTTGTGCCAATTGTTGCGTTTATGGAACTTGGAGGAGTCGGACCTACGTTTGATACACTAAACGGAATCGACCCACAGCTAACTTCTTTCTTTGAAGGTACAACTTTCTTAGGCTTTATCGGATTAATGGCCTGGGGGCTTGGTTACTTCGGTCAACCGCACATTATCGTTCGTTTTATGGCGATCCGTGATGTAAAATCTCTTAAAAGTGCACGCCGTATCGGTATGACTTGGATGATCGTTGCAATTATCGGTGCACTATTCACTGGTTTAACTGGTGTTGCGTATATTGAAAGCACTGGTGGAGAGCTTGCTAACCCCGAAACAATCTTTGTGTTCTTCTCACAAGTATTGTTCCACCCGTTAATTTCAGGTTTCTTACTTGCGGCAATCCTTGCTGCAATTATGAGTACAGTATCTTCTCAGCTGCTTGTAACTTCAAGTGCGCTGACAGAGGATTTCTACAATACGTTCCTGAAGCGCAGTGCTTCTGATAAAGAGCTTGTTCTTGTTGGACGTATCTCAGTGCTATTAGTAGCATTAATCGCGATTATCCTGTCACTCGATTCTGACAGCACGATTCTTGATATCGTAAGTAATGCATGGGCTGGATTCGGTTCTGCATTTGGTCCCGCAATCCTGCTTTCTCTTTACTGGAAGCGTATGACTCGCTGGGGCGCTCTTGCCGGTATGCTTACTGGTGCGATTACAGTTATCCTTTGGGTATACGTGCTAGGACTAAGTGGATGGCTATATGAAATGATCCCAGGATTTATTCTGAGTACAATTGCAATCGTAGTTGTCAGCTTGATCTCATCTAACTCTCGCGAACCTGTTCGTGAAGGCTTCGATAAGTTTGAAAAGGTACATGAAGTAGAATCTAATAAATAAGTTTGATTAAAAAGGCTGGTCTTCGGACCAGCCTTTTTTTATTACAGAGAATTTCTGCAGAATTGTTTCAACTGCATTTGATTGGGGAAAATTTCATTATTGACCAATATCGTTCCACTGGCTGTTAATTTTGTACACTGTTTACATATCACACTTCGTTGTTGAGCTTCACTTAAGCAAGATGTTTTTTGATTACAGATGATCACAATCTAAAGCTTTGACTGACTTTCTTTCATCTCATAAAGTCAGCCATCCGTCTTTAACAAAGATATGCAAATGCAAACGCTTACTTCAGAATTTTCAAAAATTTTATCGAAAATTCAGATTCCACAAGGACTTTATTGTGTTAATGTTGAAATTGTATAGACACGAATATAGAAAGGATGGCGCACATGGATCAAACAATCAGTGATTTTGATATTCACCTCTTCCATGAAGGAACCCTTTATAACGCTCATCATACTTTCGGCGCACATCTGGAAAAGCAGAAAAAGAAAGTAACGGGTACACGATTTACTGTGTGGGCTCCCCATGCACAGGCTGTATCTGTAACCGGCAGCTTCACTAACTGGGAGACAGGAAAATATGAAATGACACGTGTAAATCAGGAAGGAATCTGGACATGTACAATAGACCGGGACCTGACAGGGGAAATGTATAAATACGCGATTACAACTGCTTCCGGTGACCTGGTTCTGAAATCTGATCCTTATGCTTTTCATTCTGAATTGAGACCTCAGACAGCTTCAGTCGTTTACGACCTCTCAGGATATAAATGGGGTGATCAGTTATACCGGCAGCGCGTCAGAAAGCGCAGACCCATCTATGAGAGGCCACTCTCAATATATGAGTTGCACCTGAACTCCTGGAAACAAAAAGAAGATGGATCTTACTTTACTTATAGAGAGTACGCTGATGAATTAATTCCATATGTAAAAGAACATGGATTCACTCATATTGAGTTACTTCCCTTAACAGAACATCCCCTTGATGCCTCGTGGGGATATCAGGGTACAGGATACTTCTCCCCTACCAGCCGTTTTGGTACACCTCATGACCTGATGTACCTGATTGACCGCTGTCATCAGGAGGACATAGGCGTTTTGATGGATTGGGTACCCGGGCATTTTTGCAAGGATTCGCATGGCTTATATATGTTTGATGGAGAACCTTTATATGAATATGATTCCTTCAACGACCGCGAAAATCACGAATGGGGAACAGCAAATTTTAACCTGGCGAAAGGCGAAGTCAGGAGCTTTTTAATTTCAAATGCGCTTTACTGGATGCATTTTTATAGAATTGATGGGTTAAGAGTCGATGCTGTGGCTAATATTATTTATTGGGCCAACAGTGAACCTGAGACAGCTAACCCTTATGCCACGGAGTTTCTTCAGGAGTTAAATAAAGCAGTCTTTAAGGAAAATCCGCGTTTTCTCATGATGGCAGAGGATTCCACAGACTGGCCGGGTGTCACAAAGCCTGTGCACGAAGGCGGTCTTGGTTTTAATTATAAATGGAACATGGGATGGATGAACGATGTGCTTGATTATATGGAATACCATCCATTTGAACGGAGACATCATCATCACAAGCTCACTTTTTCACTTGTGTATGCATATTCAGAGAATTATATTCTCCCGCTTTCACATGATGAAGTGGTACATGGGAAAAGGTCTCTTCTTCACAAGATGCCTGGGGAATATTGGGAGAAATTCGCGCAGTGGCGATTACTTCTCAGTTATCTGATCACTCATCCAGGGAAAAAGCTGTTGTTCATGGGCGGTGAATTCGCACAGTTCGACGAATGGAAATATGTCCAGGGGCTTGATTGGTTCCTGAAAGATTATGATTCACATCATCAGGCCGATCATTTCTCAAAAGAGTTGATGGACTTTTATACAAATCATAAAGCACTACATGAGTTTGATCACGATCCTCAAGGGTTTGAATGGATTGATGCAGACAATGCCGAACAAAGTATCTATTCCTTTATCAGAAAAGGGAAACGAAAAAGCGACACATTAATGGTTATCTGTAATTTTACAAATGTCACCTACGATCACTTTGAGCTTGGTGCACCTTTTGAAGGTAAATGGGAAGAAGTATTTTCAAGTGATCTTCAGCAGTTTGGTGGTACAAACCTGTTAAATCAGTCAGCAACAACTGTAGAAAAGCCTCTTCATAATAGAAAACAGTCTCTCACTGTAAAGATTCCACCTTTTGGCGTAACAATCTGGAAGCCGGCAAAAAAATAAAGAGGAGCGTGGCATTATGGTAAAGAAGAAATGTGTAGCAATGTTATTAGCAGGAGGACAAGGAAGCCGCCTTCATTCCCTGACAACGAAGATTGCCAAACCGGCTGTGCCGTTTGGCGGTAAATACCGTATTATCGATTTCACGCTTAGTAACTGCACGAATTCAGGAATTAATACGGTCGGAGTGCTGACGCAGTATCAGCCGCTCGTGCTGAATTCATATATCGGCATCGGCAGCGCATGGGATCTTGACCGCCGTAATGGCGGGGTAACCGTTCTCCCTCCTTACACAGAAGCAAGCGGTGTTAAATGGTACAGTGGAACTGCCAACGCGATCTATCAGAATCTGAACTATATTGAACAATATGATCCTGAATATGTGCTCGTACTTTCAGGAGATCACATTTATAAAATGGATTATTCAGAGATGCTTGATTATCATATCCAGAATGAAGCTGAAGCAACGATTTCTGTCATTGAAGTTCCTTGGGATGAAGCCAGCCGATTTGGCATCATGAACACAAATGAGGACCTTGAAATTCTGGAGTTTGATGAAAAGCCTGCTGAGCCAAAGAACAATCTGGCTTCAATGGGAATCTATATCTTCAACTGGAAATCACTGCAGAAATACCTTGATCAGGACAACCTGAATGAAGAGTCCTCTCATGACTTCGGGAAGGATATCATTCCGTTATTCCTGAATGAAGGTAAACGTCTGATGGCATATCCGTTTGAAGGCTACTGGAAAGACGTTGGAACAGTTAAAAGCCTGTGGGAAGCGAATATGGATCTACTTGAAGAAAACCCGGGTCTGAACCTGTTCGAGCACTCATGGAGAATCTATTCAAGAAACCCGAATCAGCCGCCTCAGTATCTTGCCGCTTCATCTGAAGTGACGGATTCTCTCATTAATGAAGGATGTGTGATTGAAGGGAAAGTCTCACGCTCAGTCATTTTCCAGGGCGTCTCCATCGGGGCAGGTGCTTCTGTACATGAATCAGTCGTTATGCCTGACGCAGTGATTGGGAAAAATGTAACCATTACGAAAGCCATCGTTCCAGGTGATATCACGGTTCCTGATGGTGTCACGATTACACCGGAAGACGGAAACGAGGAAATCATCCTTGTCACGAAAGAATTAGTTGAGAAATTGAGAAAGGATGTGACAGCATGAGCCGTTTATTAGGAGTCATTGATGCAGCCACAGTAATGGGAGGACTTCAGGATCTGACATTGAACCGCTCTGTTGCTTCCATTCCTTTTGCAGGACGATACCGTTTTATTGATTTTGTACTATCTAACATGGTGAACTCAGGAGTGGACAGTGTAGCCATTTTTCCAAAGCATCAGTACCGTTCACTGATGGACCATATCGGTTCAGGAAAGAATTGGGATCTTGACCGTAAAAGAGACGGTCTCTTCTTCTTCCCTCCTAACTTTGAGCCAAATGAAACGACAAGTATCGGATCATTTTCAAGACTTGAGCAGCACATTGAATTTTTCAAACGCAGTCATCAGGATTATGTCGTCATTGCAAGCAGCTATGTAATTGCGAATATTGATTTTGAAGAAGCACTGGCAGAACATTTAATCCATGACTATGATATTACTGAGGTTCAGCATAATGGAAAGTCTCTTGAGATCTACGTGATCAGTAAAGCACTGCTGATCGAACTGATCGAAGGCAGACGCAGTTCACAGTTCATTAGCGTATCTGATGTTGTGAAACAGCCGCTTCACAACTTCAAAATCGGTGCCTATGATCATAAGGATTATACAGCCATTATTGATTCAATCCCTGCTTATCTTAACCATTCAATGGACCTGTTGCGTCACGATGTCTGGAGCCGTCTGTTCACTCAGGACCGCCCGATTTATACAAAAGTAAAAGATGAGCCGCCTACAAAATACAGTTCTACTGCACAAGTCAGTAATTCCATGATTGCTAATGGCGCTGATATCCGTGGAAGCGTTGAAAATAGCATTGTATCAAGAGCAGCTAAAATCGGTAAAGGCTCAAAGGTTAAAAATTGCGTCGTGATGCAGAAATCGCATATCGGAAATGACTGTTCACTGGAATATGTCATCCTCGATAAAGACGTAAGAGTGCTTGACGGCACTTCATTAAAAGGAACTGCTGAACAGCCGCTTGTACTACGTAAAGGAAGCGTACGTGAAGCAGCAATGGTGAAATCATGAAGGTATTGTTTACAGTTTCTGAATGTGCGCCATTTGCAAAATCAGGAGGCCTCGGCGATGTCGCCGGGGCTCTTCCTAAAGAGTTAATCAAACTCGGTGCAGATGTCCGGGTAATGCTGCCGAAGTACTCAACGATCTCAGAAGAGCTTCTTTTTAAAGCCAAAAAAATTAAAACATTTTACGTCAATGTCGGCTGGAGAAGACAGTACTGCGGAATTGAAACGCTAAAGCATGACGGTGTGACTTACTATCTGCTCGATAACGAATATTATTTTAAAAGAAATGCACTGTATGGGGATTTTGATGATGGAGAGCGCTTCGCCTTTTTCAGCAGAGCCGCGCTTGATGCGCTGCCGCTCATTCCATTTAAGCCTGATGTGATCCATGCGCATGACTGGCATACAGGGATGGTCCCTTTCCTTCTCGACCGCCAGTACAGAACTTATCCATTTTATAAAAATATTAAAACGGTCTTTACGATTCATAATCTTCAATTTCAGGGGCTCTTTCCTGAGAGTGTGTTGGGTGACCTGCTGAACCTTGATCACCGCTACTTTACTTCAGGCGAACTGGAATTCTACGGGGCTGTCAGCTTTATGAAGGGTGCCCTGTTGAGTGCCAATGCGCTGACAACTGTAAGCCCTACTTATAAAGATGAAATTCAGACACCGTTCTTCGGTGAAAAGCTTGATGGGCTGCTGCGAGACCAATCCTTTAAACTGAGCGGGATTTTGAATGGAATTGATACAGATGCCTATCATCCTGAAAAAGATACGTATATTGAAAAAACGTATTCATTTAAAACGCTTAAAGATAAGAAGAAAAACAAAGCTGCGCTGCAAAAAGAATTCAATCTGCCTGTCTCTGACCATATTCCGGTTGTTGCCATGGTAACCAGGCTGACAGAGCAAAAAGGGCTCTCTCTCGTAAAAAGAGTGATGCATGAGTTATTAAATGAACAAAATATGCAGCTGATTGTACTCGGAAGCGGCGATCCTGAATTTGAAAGCTATTTTAACTATTTAGCAGGTGCCTATCCTGAGAAAACCGGCGTCTATATCGGATTCAGCGAAGCGCTCGCGCACCGCATCTATGCAGGAGCTGATTTCTTCTTAATGCCTTCAATGTTTGAACCGTGCGGACTCAGCCAGCTGATTTCACTGCAGTACGGGACCATTCCGATTGCACGGGAAACAGGCGGACTGAACGATACTGTCCATTCATGGCATGAAACGGAACATACAGGAAATGGATTCACTTTCAGCGCTTATAATGCACATGATATGAAACATACAGTTGAACGTGCGCTATCGCATTATAGTAATAAGGAAGTATGGCCACTTCTTCAGAAAAACGCAATGTCAGGCGATTACAGCTGGGCTAAATCAGCTGAGGAATATTACAGCCTTTATGAGGGACTCCAGAGGAGGAAATAGTGCATGTTTACAGACAAAAAAGCATTTAAAGCAGCCTTTTTACAACGGCTTGAGCAATCAAGCGGATTATCATTCGAACACTCAACACTCCAGCATCAGTATCAGACTCTCGGTATGATGGTGCGGGAACATGTCAGCACGAACTGGATTGCATCGAATGAAGAATCACGTAAAGGCGACCATAAGGAAGTCTATTATTTATCAATTGAGTTCCTTCTTGGCAGGCTGCTTGTCAGCTCCCTGGTGAATCTGGGTGTTAAAGACCTGGTTGAAGATGGTCTGTCTGATCTGGGTATTAACTTAAGTGAACTTGAAGAGGCTGAAGCTGATGCAGGCCTTGGTAATGGCGGTCTCGGCCGTCTGGCTGCATGTTTTCTTGATTCAATGGCTTCATTATCACTTGCAGGTCACGGACATGGTATCCGCTACAAACATGGGTTATTTGAACAGAAGATTGTAAACGGGTATCAGGTGGAGCTCCCTGAACAATGGCTGAGAAACGGGAATGTATGGGAGATCAGGAAGGCTGATCTTGCAGTCGAAGTTCCTTATTGGGGCGAAGTTAAATGGACTGAAAAAGACGGCCGGATGATCTTTACCCATGAGAAAGCAGAAACCGTGCTTGCTGTGCCTTTTGATATGCCGGTCATCGGCTTTGATACCGAACGTGTGAATACGCTTCGTCTATGGGGCGCCGAACCTGCAAAGCACTTCCCGCCACATAAAGACTTTATGCAGTATAAGCGGGATACTGAGCAGATTTCAGAGTTTCTTTATCCTGACGATATGTCGGATGAAGGAAAGATTCTCAGATTAAAACAGCAGTATTTTCTTGTCAGATCAAGTCTTGAAAGTATACTGCGTGATTATAAAGAGGATCATGATGATTTGACGGAGCTTCATGAGCACGTCGCTATTCATATCAATGATACACACCCTGCCCTCGCAATCCCTGAATTAATGAGAATTCTAATGGATGAAGAAGGTATGGGCTGGGAAGAAGCGTGGAGTATTGTCACCGGAACTATCTCTTATACGAACCATACGATTTTATCAGAAGCGCTCGAAAAGTGGTCAGTAGATTTATTCAGACCGCTCTTCCCCCGTATCTTCCTGATTATTGAAGAGATCAACAGAAGATTTTGTGAAGATCTGTGGGAGGCTTATCCGGGTGACTGGGACCGAATAGAATCAATGGCTGTGATCGCACATGGATTTGTTAAAATGGCCCACCTCTCAATCGTCGGCAGCCACAGCATTAATGGTGTGGCGAGACTGCATACTGAAATTCTGAAAATGCGTGAGATGAAAAACTTCCATGAATTTTACCCGGACCGTTTTAACAATAAAACGAACGGGATCACACATAGAAGATGGCTTCTGCAGGCTAATCCTGAATTAACATCCCTGATCAACGAGACAATCGGGACAGGATGGGTGAAGGATACTGAAAAGCTGAATGACCTTGTGAAGCACGCAGATGATGCTGCTTTCCAATATAAGATTGACCAGATCAAGCACGATAAAAAGCGTATACTGGCTGATCTGATTCAGGAGAAAAACGGGATTCAGGTCAACCCTGACTCGATCTTTGATGTTCAGATCAAGAGACTTCATGCATATAAAAGACAGCTGTTAAATATTATGCATGTCATGCACCTTTACAACAAAATGAAAGAGGACAGCTCATTTAAGCCTCATCCTCAAACATTTATTTTTGGTGCAAAAGCTGCACCCGGCTACCATTACGCTAAGAAAGTAATTAAGCTGATTCATTCTGTTGCAAACCTGGTTAATTACGATCCGGTTTCAAAGGATTACTTAACCGTTGTCTTTCTCGAGAACTACCGAGTATCACTTGCTGAAAAGATCATTCCGGCTACAAATATAAGTGAACAGATCTCTACTGCAAGTAAAGAAGCGTCAGGAACCGGGAATATGAAGTTCATGATGAACGGGGCATTAACACTCGGCACGCTTGATGGTGCCAATGTTGAGATTGAGGAGCTGACAGGTCCTGAACATATCTTCATCTTCGGACTGACGGCTCAGGAAGTGATGAAGTATGAAAAGCACGGCGGATATCATTCATATGATTATTACCACGGTGATCCAAGATTGAAGAAAATCATCGACCAGTTCACTTCCGGATTTTTCCCGGATACGTTCTATGATTTTGAAATGATCTCTGATTCCCTGCTGATGGAAAATGACCAGTATTTCCTGTTAAAAGACTTTGATGCATACGTACGGGCGCAGGAGAAAGCTGCTGAAGCTTATCAGGATAAAAAACGCTGGCTGAATTCAAGTATTCACAACATCGCCCGCTCCGGATATTTTTCAAGCGACCGGACGATCAGGCAGTATGCAGATGAAATTTGGGGGTTGTAGCATGAAAAGCGTAAGCAGGCGGTTAGCTCCGACAGGCATAAGACTACCTGGGAGAAATGGGCGACCTTCCCCATTTTCTCAGGGTGGCTTAAGACCCGAGGAGCTGCCTGCTGAAGCTGGATCTATTGAAAAGCGTAAGGCGCTCGTTCAGCTCTGACAGCAGTATCTCATAAAAAAGACTGAGACAACTTGTCTCAGTCTTTTTTCATTGCACTATAAACAGTGACTTCCACAGCTTACTGCTCATAAATATGAACAAATGGTTCAGTGTCTTCAGGTTCTTTAATAATCAATGCCTCAGGTCCGTTGATTGATGTGATACTCACTTCAATATCAAAGTACTCAGGGAATAAATCTATTAATCTCCCGGCAATATATTGTGTAAAGCCGACGATCTCTGACTTTCCGTAAAATTGTATCGGAATATCAATCTTTAAATGTGAAAGCTGATCGCCACGATACAGCCCTGTTCCGATTACGCTGTTAAAATTCGGGAAGTACGTTTCGATATCCTGTTTGAAATTCAAAAAGGCTGTTTCATCATTCCGGTAGCTGTCGCGTGCTTCTTCTGAAGGGAACAGAACGTAATTCTCGTTCATTGCATTCCATCCGCCAAGTTCATTACTGCCGGCTTCAGCAGTGGCGAATCCAAAAAAGTTCCCCGGAATCACTGTGCTTTTCGGTTCCTGTTTAAATAGGGCTACAGTCACAGGTACATCAGCCAGCTCTGCTTTTTCAGGATCATTTGCTGCGATTTCACGGATTCTCGACACGACTTCAGCAGCGATCGCCTTTCCCTCTTCTTCCAGTCTGCTTTGAGGAATGTTTTCCTCAAAGGTAGGACCATACGGGTCGCCATCATTGTTGTAATAATAAACAGAGTTCATGGCAAGGCCGATGACTATGCCGCCTAATCTGACTTTTGATTCATCTTCTGATGATTTGACAAAATAATTATGTTCAAGAATATGTGCGAGCAGAATTGGACTTCTTTCTGCACGTTCAGCACGGGATCCTTCACCGTTATCCAGAGGATTCAACCCAATATTCTCTTCAGGCTCCATACCGTATTCTGTCAATTGCTCTTCAGTAAATTCACGATTGAGCCAGCTGGAGATTGTGTCACTCTCGAGGAATTGTCCAGCCTGGAAAAAATACTCTTCAGGTGAAAAATTCTGCTGCGCTACACGCATCAATCCATTTTCAAACTCAGCAATATCGTAATTTGTGTTCAGGTTATTAACAACCATTCCCCTTGAAGGAGAAGGTTCATATGGAAGCAATGTACGGTAATACTCATCAGAAATCTGGAAATTAGGGATAATCACCGTCTGCTCTTCACTGTCTTCCGGGGCATTTTCCTGCACGACTTCATCTTCCTGTTGAAAAGACGGCATACAGCCGCTCATCAGCAGTGCAGTACCCGTCACAGCGGCTAACCATTTTTTCATTTTAACTGCTACACCTCTTGTTTTCTTATTTCTTCGACCAGTCTGTCTTCATCCCACACAGGGATATTTAAATCCTGTGCTTTCGTCAGTTTGGACCCGGCATCTTCTCCGGCAATCAGCAGATCTGTCTTCTTGCTGACACTGCCGGTTACTTTTCCGCCCAACAGTTCTATTTTCTCTTTCGCATCACCACGTGTCAATTGAGCTAATTTCCCTGTTAAGACAATTGTTTTACCTGAAAAAGCTGAATCAATTTCTTCTGCTTTTTTCTTTACAGGTCCAGTATAAGCAAGGTTAACACCGTTTTCCCTAAGTTCTTCAATTAACTCAAGGACTTCTTCGTTCTCAAAGTATGTGACGATTGCATCGGCCATTTTGTTACCAATTTCATCAATCTGACACAATTCTTCAGCTGTTGCTTCTTTTAACGCATCAAATGAATGGAAATGTTCAGCAATAGTTCTCGCAGCTTTAGCACCAACGTGGCGGATGCCAAGACCAAAGAGCAACTTTTCCATTGAGTTTTCCTTGGATGCTTCAATCGCTTTTAGCAGATTGTCAGCTGATTTCTCTCCCATTCTGTCAAGACCGATCAACTGCTCCCTTGTTAAGGTGTACAAATCCGCAACGTCCCGGATTAATTCACTCTGATAGAGCTGGGCAATAACCTTTTCGCCAAGTCCATCGATATTCATTGCGTTCCGGGATACAAAGTGAGTCAGACCTTCCTGAAGCTGTGCCGGACATTTCGGGTTAAGGCATCTGAGTGCTACCTCGCCTTCGAGCCGCTCGAGCTCACTGTCACATGCAGGACAATGGGTTGGCATATTGAACTCTTTTTCTTCACCTGTGCGCTTTTCAGTGATCACACTGACGACTTCCGGAATAATATCCCCGGCTTTTTTAATCACAACATGATCCCCGATCCGGATATCTTTTTCACGGATGAGATCTTCATTATGCAGTGACGCACGCTGAACTGTAGTCCCGGCTACTCTGACCGGCTCAAGCAGTGCAGTTGGCGTGACTACCCCTGTTCTGCCAATACTTAATTCAATATCATGCAGCACTGTTACGACTTCTTCAGCAGGAAATTTGTAAGCAATTGCCCAACGTGGACTTTTGGCTGTAAAACCAAGCTCTTCCTGATGATCCAGTGAATCCACTTTAATGACAATTCCGTCAATATCATAAGAGAGATCCGCTCTTTTTTCAGTCCACTCGTGAATATAGTTCATGACTTCATCAATAGACTTACACATTCTGCGTTCCGGATTTGTTTTAAGCCCCATCTCATCAAGCAGCTTCATGCCTTCGCTTTGAGATCTGACACCTGTATCTCCGGGATCACCTATCGCATACAAAAAGATATCCAGATTTCTTGAAGCCGCAATGCGCGGATCGAGTTGTCTGAGTGATCCTGCAGCGGCGTTTCTCGGATTAGCAAATAACGCTTCTTCTTTTCTCTCACGCTCTTCATTCAGTTTTAAAAATGAGGATTTCGGCATAAATGCTTCGCCGCGTACTTCTATTGATAACGGCTTTTTCAGACGCAGCGGGATAGACCTGATCGTTTTCAGGTTAGCTGTAATATCTTCCCCAACCGATCCATCCCCTCTTGTAGCACCCTGCACAAACAATCCATCTTCATAGCGCAGGGATACGGCCAGGCCATCAATTTTCAGTTCACAGCTGTACATTGCTCCGTCACCCGCTACCTCTCTTACTTTCCGGTCAAAATCTTTCAGATCTTCTTCGTTAAAAGCATTGCCAAGACTGAGCATGGATGTGCGGTGCGTTACTTTTGAAAACTGCTCAAGCACTGCACCCCCTACACGCTGGGTCGGCGAATCTGAAGTAGCAAGTTCAGGATGTTCTGCTTCTATTTGTTTTAATTCATTTAATAATTGATCGTATTCAGCATCAGGTACAGAAGGCTTGTCCAGTACATGATATTCATAATTGTACTGGTTCAGCAGATCATGCAGCTCCTGTACTCTATTATCAACAGACTCACTCACAACTTCATCTCCTTAAGTGACTTTATTCACAGGTGCGAATTTTGCCAGCAGTCTTTTCACACCGGTTGGACTTGGAAATGCGATATCAAGTTCCATCGAATCTCCTTCTCCTTTCACACTGACAACTGTTCCTGTACCCCACTTGCCATGCTGCGCTTTGTCACCCACGCTCCATCCCATATCACTGCCGCCTGTGTTACGCGCAGCCGGCCGTCTGACAGGTGCTTTTCTCGGGCTTGGTTTTGCAGGTGAGCCAAAGCTTCTGCCAGGAGAAACAGATTCTTTCTGCAGTGGTTCTTCAAGCAGTTCTGCCGGAATTTCCGCGATAAAACGGGATACCGGATTCATATTCGTCCGCCCAAACAGCGTACGCATTTGTGCATTCGTAATAAAAAGCTCTTCTTCTGCACGTGTAATACCTACATAGGCAAGTCGTCTTTCTTCTTCCATTTCAGCTTCTTCCATCAGTGAACGGCTGTGCGGGAAGACACCTTCTTCAAGTCCCATTAAGAAGACAACCGGATATTCAAGTCCCTTTGCAGAGTGAAGCGTCATTAATGTCACAGCATCTGCTGGTGCATCGTCCTTATCAAGCTGATCAATATCTGCAACCAGTGCAAGGTCCGTTAAGAAAGCAATCAGGCTCTTATCGTCACTTGCTTTTTCAAACTCTTTTGTCACAGATAGAAATTCATCAATATTCTCAAGGCGGCTCTGTGCTTCAATTGTTTTTTCCGCCTGAAGCGACTCACGGTAACCGGACTTATCGATAATATCTTCTACTAATTCCGTAACTGATAGGTATTCCTGCATTTGAGTGAAGTTCTTAATGAAATCACGGAATTTAAGCACTGTTTTAGCTGCTCTTCCGCTCAGTCCAATGAAATCCGCAAGTTCAAGTGCATTATACATAGACATCTCATTATCACGTGCATAGTTTGCAATTTTATCAAGAGAGGTGGAACCTACTCCGCGCTTTGGCACGTTAATGATTCTGATCAGACTGATATCATCATCAGGGTTCGCCACGAGACGAAGATAAGCAAGGATATCCTTGATTTCTTTTCTGTCATAGAACTTTGTCCCGCCGACTATGTTGTACTCAATGTTAGACTTCATGAGTACTTCCTCCATTACACGGGATTGTGCGTTCGTTCTGTAAAGGATCGCAAAGTCAGATGGTTTTCTCTTACCGGATCGGACCATTTCATTAATTGTTCCGGCGACAAACTGCCCTTCTCCCTGTTCACTGTCAGCGCGGACATACGTAATTTTCTGTCCGCCTTTTTTATCCGTCCACAGATTTTTCGCTTTACGGTTCGGATTGTTCTGGATCACAGCATTTGCTGCATCAAGAATTTTCTCAGTTGAACGGTAGTTTTGCTCAAGTAAAATGACTGTAGCGTTTGGATAGTCTTTTTCAAAAGAGAGGATATTTGTAATATCCGCACCTCTCCAGCGATAGATCGACTGGTCAGAGTCACCGACAACGCACAGGTTTTTAAAGCGTGACGCCAGCTGTTTGACTAACAGGTACTGCGCACGGTTTGTATCCTGATACTCATCCACGTGGATATACTGAAATTTGCGCTGATAGTTCTCCAGCACTTCAGGTACACGCTCAAATAAGTGGATCGTCTGCATAATCAGATCGTCAAAATCAAGCGCCGAGTTTTTTCTCAGTCTCTTTTGATATTCAGTAAACACTACACTGATTGTCTGATCGTAGTAACTGCCCGCATCCTTGGCATATTGCTCAGGCGTTGTCAGCTCATTTTTTGCTGAGCTGATGACAGACAAAATTGCGCGCGGATCAAATTTCTTAGGGTCAAGATTTTTGTCTTTTAAAATCCGCTTAATGACAGACTGCTGATCAGTTGAGTCAAGGATTGTAAAATTACGGTTATAACCGATTCTGTCTATATCTCTTCTTAAAATCCTCACACACATGGAGTGAAACGTCGAAATCCATACATCCTCAGCTGCTCCGCCAAGTATGTTTCCTACACGGTCTTTCATTTCACGCGCAGCTTTGTTCGTAAAGGTAATGGCCAGAATGTTATATGGCGCAATACCCTTTTCAATCATCAGATACGCGATCCGGTGTGTCAGTACTCTAGTCTTCCCTGAACCCGCTCCTGCCATAATCAGCAGAGGTCCATCTGTCGCTTTAATTGCTCTTGCCTGCTCCGGATTCATTCCATTAAGCAGACGGTCTGTTAAAAATTGCATTGTCGCACCACCTCGAACGTTTGTTCTTATTATAGACCGGAATTCAGTTACCGGACAACTTTAATCTAAGCTCTGTTGAAGTTGGCTGATGATTTCCGCTCCAGGGGGAACGCTTTCCGCAGGGCGTGCGGTGAGCCTCCTCGCGCTTTGCGCTGTGGGGTCTCACCTGTCACGCTTCTCCTGCTGGAGTCGTCCCCCTTCCGCTACAATCACCAGCTGTAATAAAATAATATCGGACTTTATTAAAGCTTTAATCTAAAACTGTTTTCAGCGCTTCTTTTAAATCATCATAAATAATGTTGCCAACTACGATGACATCTGCAAAAGCTGCCATTTCGCGTGCATCTTTTTCGCTTTTGATGCCGCCTCCGTAAAATAAAACGGTATCGCCCAGTTCACCGCTGACTTTTTTCACAAGTGAAGGGTCTCCATAGGTTCCGCTGTACTCCATATAAAAAACCGGAAGTGAAAACAGATGTTCAGCCATTCGTGCATAGGCAATCACTTCTTCATCACTGATCGCTGCATCTGCTCCCGTAAGTGCGGCTGCTTTGCAGTCGGGATTCAGGATACAGTAGCCTTCTGCGAGAATTTCTTCCCAGTTCATCAGATCCCCATGCTCTTTTACTGCTTCATGATGCAGCCCTTTAAACCATTTTGGATCATTTGTATTTAACACGGTTGGGATAAAATATAAATCATAGCCTGGCGTGATTGCTTCGAGTGCAGATACTTCGAGTACACAGGGAACTGTATATCTGCGCACGCGCGCCATGAGATCAAGTACATTTTCAAGTGTCACGCCATCAGATCCGCCAACCATCACTGCATCTGTTCCGGATTCACAGATCTGCTCAAGCGCCTCATCTGATATTTCTTTATTAGGGTCCAGTTTAAAAACATGTTTCCATTCCCGGACATCGTACATGCCAAATCCTCCATTCGAACACTCATTATCCGTCCTATTATAGCACCGAAAAACGGTCTCTAAAAGAGAAGTGGGCAGGAAGTTCTGAACGAATCAAAAAGCCCCCTGATTTCAGGGGGCTTTGGACTGACTTATTCTTTCTCTTCTCCGCTGTCATCATTGTGATGAACGCGTTCAAGCACCATTGCGTACGTATCATTGCCGTAATTCAGGCAGCGTTTGACACGTGAGATGGTTGCGGTGCTTGCACCTGTTTGTGTTTCTATTTTATGATAGGTATTCCCATCACGCAGCATCCGTGCTACTTCAAGGCGCTGAGCAAGAGATTGTATTTCATTTATTGTGCACAAGTCATCAAAGAATCGGTAGGCTTCGTCTTTGTCTTTAAGTGAAAGGACGGCTTCACATAGCTGGTCCAGTTCCTTCCCTCTTAATTTATCGATTTGCATCAGACAGATACAGCTCCTTTTAAAAGTATTGTAAGAGCAAACGTGTGCTCAGCTGAAATTAGGACTCTTTTACATTTTAACGCATTATCGTTGGAAAGAGTACCGTTTTCTTCTTTACATCATATATTCCCCGCTGAGTCACCCTTAAATAAGGCAGATGAGTCGAGCTCAGAAACAGTAATGTATATACCGGATCATCAAAATCATACCCGCAATCATTCAATACGCTCCTCAGCTTCTTCTCCTGTTCTATCAGCGTTTCCATAGGCTGATCTGACATGACACCGCCAAGTGCCAGCGGGATTTCATGGAGCCTTTTCCCTTTGTCCGTGAGTACGATTCCCCCACCAATTTCTTTCATTCTGTTAAAGGCGTCTATCAGATCCTGCTTGCTTTTACCGATGAGCAGAATATCTCCTGTATTTGAAAATGATGAAGCCAGGCCGCCTAGATCAGATGCAAAGCCTTTGATCAGCGTACAGATTTTCCATTCACCATGCCGGTCGAGCAGCATCAGAAAACTTTCATCATGATCCCTGGACAATTCGTTCACACTGGCATCAATTGATACAGAATAAGGCTTTGTAATGACGTTGTTCACCATATTCATTCCACATGGCATAGAAAATTGCAGGTCATCATGATCAATATCCCAGTTAATATCAAGAGGCTTGATGGAAGACCAGTCAGGCTCGAATTCCTGCTTCTGTACTACGTCATCTTTTTTGATCCATTTCCCTTTAGACATGACTGATTCAGGAACAGGGTTTTCAGGATCGCTCAAAATATTTAATGTAGCAAGTCTGCCAGTAGCAATCATTCCCTGCATATAATCAAGCCGGTAATATTTCGCCACTGCATATGTTGCCATATGGTATGCCTCAATCGGTTCAACACCCTCATCGATTGCAATTTTGATCAGCTGATCCATGACACCGCTTTCATAAAATGATGGACTTGAGCCATCAGTTGTCATCATCAGCGAGTCGAATGAATGTAACTGCTTCTCCTTCAGCTCGCGAATCAGCTTTGCAAGGTCCGGTCTGATTGATGAATGTCTCAATGTCGCTGCAAGCCCCTGTTCAAGACGCTTCCAGACGTCATCACCTGTCATTGACTCATGATCACCCGTCACACCAAAAAGGGTCATTTTAGCGATTGTCTTCTCAGATGCTCCCGGCAGATGTCCCTCTACTCTTTTATAGCGAAGGCGTGCTTCCTGGACCCAGCTCAAAAGAAGGTCATCCCCTTCAGCAAGCTTCGGCCATGCAGTCAGCTCACCTGCAAGCAGGACACTTGGATCATCCAGCCATGATAAAACCTCACCATTGGTAAAAACATCTTCTTCATTCCTCAGCTCAGTCTGTGAATCCAGTCTGCTCCACCAGTAATAATTAAGCGGCGAAGCTTTGAACTGCTGCATAAAAGGAAGCGCTTTCTTTTTGTCGCATAATAATAGCAGCATAAGATTATCCTGAATAAATGTTGTTGTTCCACGCGTAGCTGCATACTCGCTGAAGCTTTGCGGATTATACAGCTGAAACGGATGCACGTGCGGTTCAATATAGCCCGGCACGATCCATTTATCTTTCAGCTGAATGATTTCAGTACCATTCATTTTTTCAGGCATGCTGCTTCCTGCATAGACAATTCTGTCCTGGTAAATCCATATGTTACCCTTCATCCACTGATGAAGAGATGAATTCAGATAATGTGCGTCTGTCAATACGAGATCAGGTGATGCTGTCCCATCCAGAATAGCAGAATGGTCCCTCAAATGACTGATCTTCCATGGGAATCTCTGTTCCACTCTCATCACTCCAATAATATCCTCAAAAGTTTCATTCATCTTACCATATTTTACGCGTCACCGCACAAAAGAAATGTGATTTTTTCATGATAATGTGCATAATTGAACATTATTTTAAGAAAGTATATATGATTCCTGTTTTATGATATAAAAATCGATATGTTGACAAAAATATTTAAATGGTGTTTCAATTTGAGGAAGTAAGGGGATTCTAATAAATAAAACAAAATATTCAGAAATATAGAGTGCTCACCTTTCAGTTATCAGTGGTCTTTTTTCATTTGTATGATATGATAAAAACAAGAATATTTGAGCAAAGAGAGTGATTGGGATGATTGGAGATCGCGTTAAGTCTTTAAGAAAAGAAAAAAAAATGTCGCTGACTGAACTGGCTGACCAGGCAGGAGTAGCAAAATCATATATCAGTTCTCTGGAAAGAAATCTTCAAAAAAATCCATCCATTCAATTTCTGGAAAAGATCGCTCCGGTCCTGGGAGTCACGGTAAATTCTCTGCTGGATCCTGATAGTGGTGAGAAAAACGTAGACAGTGAATGGGTTAACCTTGCAAAGACTGCAATGGAATCAGGGATTTCAAAAGAACAATTCAAAGAGTTTATTGAATTTAATAAATGGCGGATCAATCAAAAATAGCCTGTGCAGCACATTGCTGATGCACAGGCTATTTTATCGTCTTAAATCCGGTTCAACCAACAACTAAATCATTCCTTCCCCAGCTGTTCATGCTTGCCCCTTCAAGAAATTTCTTAATTTCCTCGGGCGAAATACCTGCCTGTACAGCTTCCTCAATCAGCGCCATCCACTCGACATCAACTTCGTTTTTCCGACCCATCACATTCCCCTCCTAAAATACTTTCTACAGTACTTCAGGCGGCTCAGCCGTCATAGCTCCCTTTTTCTTTATATTGGCCTTAGACCCGTTAGCTTTGCGTCCCATCTTTTCAGGTGGTTTGCCTTTTTCTGTTCTCTCAAAGCGATTGCAGCATTGGGCTAAACATCGGGTTAAAAGTTTGATAAATAAAATTATATGTGCTATTAATATATATTAGCACCCGTTTCCCAGCAAATAAATAGTCATATATACCTAAATATTCTGACTTTTTCAACATTAAATTTGTGTTACAATACTCTTTTGGGTTATTTTGGAGAATGGTGGTACGCAGATTGACGAATCGACTGATTCAGCTCGTAATAAGAGATTGCTCTCAATGAAGGATAGGCTGTCAGATCTTCTCCGCAGACCGGACAGTTCCAGACTTCACGCGTACCGCTGCTATAAGAGGAACGCGTACACTTAGGACATTCTTTTCGCACCATGTGATCACCTCTTTTTGTTCTTTATAGAGAATTATCGTATTCTCATTATAATCCAAGAACGTGATGAAGCAAGTGTTAAAAACCCCGGTTACAGGTGCAAAAAGAATGTTTTACAGGTAATTCCTTTCAATTACTCCGTTTAAGTCATTAAATTAGAATATTCTAACTTCTCTTTAATGCTTTATTACCTATGTCTGTTCTATAAAAGAAATGGTCTGAGTGAACGCTCTGCAATGCCTGATAAACCTGCGTTTGTGCAGCTTCCACATTAGCTCCCGCTCCAGCTGCAAGGAGCACCCTTCCCCCATCAGAAACGATTTCATCATCTGACATTTTCGTTCCGGCATGGTAAAAGAATGTATCTGCTTTTAATATTGATGCAAGCGGCTGTTCTTTCTGGTAGTCACCTGGATACCCTTCAGATGCAATGACCACTCCGACTACTGTTTCATCTGACCATTCTGTACTGCCGTCTTCACCATCTAAGAGACTTAATAAAAGGTGTGCCAGATCAGATTTTAACCTGTGCAGTACCACCTGGGTTTCAGGGTCTCCAAAGCGCGCATTAAACTCAATCACTTTTGGCCCCTCTGAAGTCAGAATCAGTCCTGCATACAATACACCTGTAAAATCAAGCTGTTCTTTCTCCATCGCTTCTACAACCGGCTTGATGATCTCCTTCATTGCCGTTTCCTCAGTTTCAGCCGGAAGATGGGTAACAGGTGAATAAGCACCCATACCGCCTGTATTAGGCCCTTCATCATTGTCATACGCTCGCTTATGATCCTGCGCGAGTGCAAGCGGAATAATCCTGTTCCCGTTCACCAGACACATAAATGAGAATTCTTCACCATCAAGGAAGTCTTCTACAACCACTTTCGCAGAGGATGCACCGAAACGGTTATGTTCAAGCATATCTTCTGCTGCCTGAAGCGCTTCTTTTACATTCATGGCTACAACGACACCTTTACCCGCTGCCAGACCATCAGCTTTTATCACAATTGGCGCACCTTTTTGCTTTATGTAGACAGATGCTTCCGCAAAGTCAGTAAACGTTTCGTAACCGGCTGTTGGTATATCATATTTTTTCATCAGTTCTTTTGCGAAAGCTTTACTGCCTTCTATTGCAGACGCTTTTTGGGAAGGGCCAAAAACTTTTAATTCAGCAGCTGCGAATGCATCAGCCAACCCTTCTGAGAGCGGCTGCTCAGGACCGATCACTGTCAGTGCAATATCGTTACTTTTCGCAAACTCCACAAGCGCATGCTGATCAGTTTCCTTAATATCTACACATGTCGCATGTTCTGCTATACCGGCATTCCCCGGTGCACAGAACACTTTATCGACTGAAGCATCCTTCGAAAATTTATAACAAAGCGCATGCTCGCGCCCACCACGTCCGATAACCAGTACATTCATGATGATTCCTCCTGATACTATATTTAAAGGCTCTGTTAAAGGGGACTGGTGATTTCCGCTGCAATCACCAGTTGTGCGCATACAACGTTTAACTTTAACATAGCTAAATTTTAAAAAGAGCCGGCCCCATTGAGAAGCCGGCTTAAATATATTCTGTAAGCGGCTTTGACATGGACCTCTTACGTAAATAGAGAAGTTAATTACAAAGATTAATGCTTAAAGTGACGTACTCCGGTCATAACCATCGCGATGCCGTATTCGTCAGCTTTCTGAATCGATTCTTCATCCTTAATCGACCCACCCGTCTGAATAATCGCAGTGATACCAGCTTTAGCGGCTGCCTCAACTGTGTCATTCATCGGGAAGAAAGCGTCTGAAGCAAGCGAAGCTCCCTTCGCGCGTTCGCCTGCCTGTTCAAGCGCGATTTTGGCTGCTCCGACACGGTTCATCTGTCCTGCACCGATGCCCAGTGTCATATGGGGTTCAGCAACGACAATTGCGTTCGACTTAACGTGCTTCACCACCTTCCAGGCTGTTTTCATTGCTGCCCACTCTTCTTCAGTCGGCTCGCGCTTTGTCACAGTTTTCAGGTTCGCATCGTCAAGCGTGTAACGATCCTGATCCTGTACAAGCAGTCCGCCTTCAACTGAGGTATAGATGTATTCATGCTTCAGGTGACGGTCAAAAGGCACAGTCAGCAGTCTAATATTTTTCTTTTTCGTCAGAATTTCAAGCGCATCGTCTGAAAAGGCCGGTGCGATGACGATTTCAAGAAAAATTTCTGAAAGCTTTTCTGCAGTTTCTTTATTCACTCCTCGGTTAAAAGCAACAATCCCGCCAAAGATTGACGTGGAGTCAGCTTCAAATGCACGCTGGAATGCTTCCTGCGGGCTGTCTCCTGTTCCAACGCCGCATGGGTTCATGTGCTTAACTGCAACAGCAGCTGCTTCATCAAAATCTTTTACAATCTGAAGTGCAGCATCCGCATCTTTGATATTGTTGTAGGAAAGTTCTTTTCCGTGGTGCTGTCTTGCATGTGCAATAGAAAACTCAGACCCGAGCGGATTACGGTAGAATGCCGCTTTCTGGTGAGGATTTTCACCGTAGCGCAGATCCTGCTTACGCTCATAGGTGACTGTAATTCTTTCCGGATTTTCCTCACCGGATTCTTCAGTGAGATATTGTGCAATGTACGCATCATACGCTGCAGTGTGTCTGAACACTTTCGCTGCAAGGCGTTTTCTGAATGTGGATGACACTTCGCCTGCTTTCAGTTCTTCTATTACTTTTTCATAATCCTCTGAGTCAACTACAACCGTTAAGTATGCATGGTTCTTGGCAGCTGCGCGAAGCATTGTAGGACCACCGATATCAATATTTTCAACTGCATCTTCAAATGATACGTTCGGTTTTGCGATCGTCTGCTGGAACGGATAGAGATTGACACAGACAAGGTCAATCGTCTCAATCCCCTGTTCTTCAAGCTGGCGCTGATGGTCAGGCTGATCCTGTTTTGCAAGAAGCCCGCCATGAATAGATGGGTGAAGTGTTTTTACGCGGCCTTCAAGAATCTCAGGAAAGCCTGTAACCTCTTCAACTGCCTTCACTTCCACTCCGTTATCAGCAAGCAGCGTTTTTGTACCGCCTGTAGATAGAATTTCATATCCAAGTGTTTGAAGCTGTTCTGCGAATTCCACGATGCCTGCTTTGTCAGACACACTGATTAATGCACGTTTTGTCATTTTGATTCCTCCAATGCTTCAGCAAAAAGCCTGTTAAGTGTTTCAGGGTACAGACGGTGTTCAATGCTATGAATCACCTGTTCAATCTCATCCCGCTCCCAGCCATCCGGAATTTTAAATGGCTCCTGAACAATAACAGGTCCTGTATCCATGCCTTCATCTACATAATGAATTGTCACACCCGTTACCTTCATGCCACTTTCGATTGCCTGACCGAGGGCATCTTTCCCCGGGAATGCAGGCAGCAGTGACGGATGGATATTCACGATCCGCTTCGGATAGGCCTGAAGAAGGACTGTGCCGATGAGTCTCATATACCCTGCTAATACCAGCCATTCTACTTCTTTTTGATGAAGCATTTCAAGAATTGCTGTCTCATATGCTGATTTTGATGTGAAATCTTTCGGATTGTGTGCACAAACCTTGATTCCGAGTGCTTCTGCGCGTTTGACTGCGTAGGCACCGGGCTTGTCAGTTACAAGCAGGACCAGCTCCCCCTGAAGCCTGCCGTCACGCACAGCCTGAGCAATGGCTTCAAAGTTCGATCCGCTTCCAGATGCAAAGACTGCAAATTTAATTCCGCTCATATAAAACGTACCTTCTTTCCATCCTCAGCAGTTACCCGGCCAATCTCATAGCTTTCCTCACCGGAATCTGCAAGCTTTCTCTGAACAGCTGCTGCATAATCAGGTCTCACTGCAAATACAAAACCGATACCCATATTAAATACGCTGAACATTTCATCGTCTGAAAGCTTTCCGGCCTCCTGAATCAGATCAAATACCCGCAGCACCGGCCAGCTGTAATTGTTCACTTCAATGGACGTTCCCTCAGGCAGCATGCGCGGAAGATTTTCATAGAATCCGCCTCCTGTTACATGAGCCATGCCGGTGATTTCACCCGCTGCAAGTGCAGTCTGTACGGCTTTTGGATAAAGGCGTGTAGGCGTCAGCAGCAGCTCTCCAAGTGTCATATCAAAGCCTGCCGGCTGATCTTTGAGCTTCATCTGATTCTCTTCAAGGAGTACTTTTCTCACAAGTGAAAAGCCATTGCTGTGAATACCGCTTGATGGCAGACCTATTAATACATCACCAGGCTGTATCGCCTCACCTGTAATGATCCTGCTCTTTTCAGCTGCACCAACTGCGAACCCGGCCATATCATACTCATCTTCTTCGTACATACCAGGCATTTCAGCTGTTTCACCACCGATTAATGCGCATCCCGAATCCACACATGCATCTGCAATGCCTTTTACAAGCTGTTCAATTTTTTCAGGCTCTGCTTTTCCCACTGCGAGGTAATCAAGGAAATACAGCGGCTCTGCTCCCTGGGCAGCGATATCATTGACGCACATGGCAACGCAGTCAATTCCGATCGTATCGTGCTTATCCATCGCAAACGCCAGCTTCAGCTTCGTGCCGACACCGTCTGTTCCGGAAATAAGTACGGGCTCTTTATAATTTAGCGCTGACAGATCGAACATACCGCCAAATCCCCCGAACGTACCCATGATTCCTGCCCGTTCAGTGCGCTGCACATGCTTTTTCATTCGTTCTACTGCTTCATATCCGGCTTCAATATTAACACCGGCCTGTTTGTAGGCATCAGACATGAATGTTCCTCCTTGAATGCGCTTAGTGCGCCAGTTCTTTTTCGTATGGGTGAAGCGTATCAGGATAGATCTCTGTCGGGTATTTACCCGTGAAGCATGCAAGACAGTGTCCTCGATTCTCGCCCTCATCACTGCGGCCAATTGCCTGAACAAGCCCTTCTACGCTTAAAAATGACAGGGAATCAGCGCCAATCTGCTCTCTGATCTCTTCGACTGAGTGCTTAGATGCAATCAGTTCTTCATGCGTACTGGTATCGATACCGTAGAAACACGGATTTTTAATCGGCGGCGAACTGATGACAACATGTACTTCAGTTGCACCAGCTTCTTTTAACATCTTCACGATCCGGCGGCTGGTTGTGCCGCGTACAATCGAATCGTCCACCATGACAACGCGCTTCCCTTCTACAACACCGCGTACAGGAGACAGCTTCATTTTTACACCCTGTTCACGCAGTTCCTGTGAAGGCTGAATAAAGGTACGTCCGATATAACGGTTCTTGATTAATCCCATTTCATAAGGGATAGAAGCTTCCTCTGCGTAACCGATCGCTGCTGAGATACTGGAATCAGGTACACCTGTCACAACATCTGCTTCAATCGGAAACTCAAGTGCAAGCTGTCTGCCGAGACGTTTTCTTGCAGAGTGAATATTAATTCCGTCAATGTCACTGTCAGGACGTGAGAAATAGATATATTCCATTGAGCAGATCGCACGATTCGTGGCGTAAGAAAAACGCTCTGAGCGGATGCCTTCATCATTGATAATCAATAGCTCACCCGGTTCAACTGAACGGATCACTTCTGCTCCGATAATATCAAATGCACATGTCTCAGATGCCACTGCGTAACCGTTACCGACTTTTGCAAGCGTCAGTGGTCTTAAGCCGTGCGGATCTAACGCAACCATTAATTCCGTCTCTGTCATAATGACAAAAGCATACGCCCCTTTTAACATAGTAAGGGCATTTTTCACACGTTCCTCAAGTGAAGCATAGCCGCTTCTTTTAATCAGATGGGCAAGTACTTCTGTATCAGAGGTTGTCTGAAGAATGCTGCCCTGGCGCTCAAGCTGATGCTTTAACTGATTGGCGTTAACCAGGTTACCGTTATGTGCAAGTGTCAGTGTTCCGCTTTGTGAACGGAAGACAAGTGGTTGAACATTTTCATAGCCTCCACCGCCGGCTGTTGCATAGCGGACATGGCCGATTGCGCCGTGACCTTTTAGTTCATCAAGCATTTCCTGATTAAATACTTCCGTTACAAGCCCTTCACCTTTTGCAAAATTGACCGTTTTTCCGTCAGAAGAAGCGATTCCCGCTCCCTCCTGACCACGGTGCTGAAGGCTCTGCAGCGCGTAATAAGTCATCTGGGCCGCCTGATCGTGGCCCCAGACACCAAATACGCCGCATTCCTCATTTAATCCTTTTAGCTCAGCAAGCATGGGATTGCTCCTCTCCAGCTTTCCTCGAATTTATCAACCGGCTGGTCGATAACAGCTGTACCGTTATGCACAACTTTTAACACAGGTTGTGCAGTTACTTCTCCGATTTTCTTTGCGCCTGTTATTTCTTGAAATGCCTGTTCGTGTTCAGGTTTCACTGATACAAGAAATCTTGACTGTGTTTCACTGAATAGGGCTGTGACGGCTGACCCGTCTGTTTCTGCTGTTACACCAAGTCCCGTTCCGAATGCAGATTCAGCCAATGCAACAGCAAGGCCTCCTTCAGCAAGGTCGTGAGCTGATGCGACAAGTCCCTGACGGATCGCAGTTAACAGCTTTTCCTGTCTGGCTTGTTCCACTGATAAATCAAGGTCCGGTGCTTTTCCTGATATCTCTCCGGCAGTCAGCTTTTGCAGCTCACTTCCACCGAATTCAGTTTTTGTATCACCGATCAGATAAACTGCGTCTCCTGCTTCTTTGAAAGCCTGAGTCGTAATATGATCAAGCTTATCAATCAGCCCAACCATGCCAACGACCGGCGTCGGATAGACTGCTGTACCATTTGTTTCGTTATATAAAGACACGTTCCCGCCAATAACCGGTGCATTCAGCACGCGGCATGCTTCACTCATGCCATCCACTGATTTTTCCATCTGCCAGAAAATCTCCGGCTTGTCCGGGCTGCCGAAGTTCAGGCAGTCTGTGATCGCAAGCGGACGTCCGCCTGAGCATACGATGTTACGTGCTGCTTCTGCCACTGCGATCTTTCCGCCTGTCTCAGGATCAAGGTACAAATAGCGTGAGTTGCAGTCTGTTGTCATTGCAAGCGCCTTTTCAGTGCCGCGGATACGTAATACTGCTGCATCAGATCCAGGGGTTACAACTGTGTTTGTGCGCACCTGATAATCATATTGATCATAGACCCACTCTTTACTTGCAATGGTCGGCTGCTTCAACAATGCATGCAGCGTTTCTTCAACGTTTTCAACTTCAGGCTCAGTGTTTTCAATTGCCTGGAATTCACGGAAGTAAGCAGGCTCTTTAGAAGGCTTGTTGTATACCGGTGCATCTTCTGCCAATGCATCAACCGGCACATCCGCTACGACGTTACCTTCATGTAAAAGGCGGAGACGCTTATCATCTGTAACCGTTCCAACTGCTACAGCATCCAGATCGTACTTGTGGAACAGCTCCTGAATTTCTGCTTCACGTCCTTTTTCAATGACAATCAGCATACGCTCCTGTGATTCAGAGAGCATCATTTCATACGCTGACATACCTGTCTCACGCTGCGGGACAAGGTCAAGGTTCATCTCAATACCTGAACCTGCTTTACTTGCCATTTCAGCTGATGAGCTTGTCAGTCCTGCTGCACCCATATCCTGAATGCCGATCAGCGCATCATTTTTAATCAGTTCAAGACACGCTTCAAGTAACAGCTTTTCCATAAATGGATCGCCTACCTGAACGGCTGGACGCTTTTCGTCTGAGTCCTCAGTTAACTCTTCAGAAGCAAACGTTGCGCCATGGATCCCGTCGCGGCCTGTTTTTGCGCCTACATACATGACTGTGTTGCCGACACCTTTTGCCTGACCTTTTTGGATCTTATCATGATTGATCAGTCCGACACACATTGCATTTACAAGCGGATTACCGTCATATGAACGGTCAAATTGCACTTCCCCGCCGACAGTCGGAATCCCGATACAGTTACCGTAGCCTGCAATACCAGCGACTACCTGCTCAAATAAGTACCGAACACGAGGAGAATCCAGTTCTCCAAAGCGTAGGGAATTGAGTATCGCAATGGGTCTAGCTCCCATTGAAAATACGTCGCGTATAATGCCGCCCACACCCGTCGCAGCTCCCTGGTAAGGTTCGATCGCAGATGGGTGATTATGACTCTCGATTTTGAATGCCACTGCCTGGCCGTCTCCAATATCAACAATTCCAGCTCCTTCTCCCGGTCCCTGAAGAACCTGCTCACCCGTTACTGGGAATTTCCTTAAAAGAGGCTTTGAATTTTTATAACTGCAGTGCTCTGACCACATAACCGAAAATAATCCAAGCTCTGTATAGTTAGGTAATCTTCCGAGGATCTTCTCAACCAGACTGAACTCTTCATCTGTCAGACCCATCTCCCGGTAAATTTTTTCATCCTTGATTTGCTGCTGTGCCGGTTCAAGCATTAACGACATGAGAGTCCCTCCAGTGTTTTACGATTGATTGAAATAATTTAAGGCCATCTGCACTGCCAAGCAGCCCATCCACCGCTCGTTCAGGGTGCGGCATCATGCCAAGTACATTGCCTTCTTTATTCGTAATGCCTGCAATTGAAAGCAGACTTCCATTCGGATTATCGTCTGCGTATCGGAAAGCAATCTGTCCGTTTTTTTCAAGCTGCTTTAATGTGTCTTCGTCGCAGAAATAATTCCCTTCACCATGAGCAACCGGTACTGTAATGCGCTCATGTAACTGATAGGATGTTGTAAACATGGTTTCGTTATTGACAACTTCAAGTTCGACAGGGCGACAGATAAATTTCAGCCCCTGATTGCGGAGCATTGCACCAGGCAGTAAGCCCGCTTCAAGCAGAATCTGAAATCCATTGCATACGCCAAGCACAGGTTTACCTTCTTCAGCAGCCTTCACAACTTCACTCATTACATTTGAAAAGCGTGCAATAGAACCTGACCGGAGATAATCTCCATAAGAAAATCCGCCTGGCAGTAAAATACCATCATACTGACTTAAGTCAGTTGCATCATGCCAGACATATTCCACTTCCTCGCCCAGCTCATCTTTTACTGCATGGTACATATCGATGTCACAGTTTGATCCCGGAAATACGATGACCGCAAACTTCATTGTGTAACGGCCTCCTCCACTTCAAACTCATAGTTCTCAATAACTGTATTAGCGAGCAGCTTCTCGCACATTTCCTTCACTGTCTCTTCAATCGGACGATCAGACGGTTCGATTAGAAGCTCAAGGTACTTCCCGATTCGTACATCCTGCACTTCATGATAATTCATTGCGTGAAGCGAATTTTTAACAGCTGTTCCCTGCGGATCCAGTACACTTTCTCTTAACGTTACGTGAACTTTAACTTTCATCATGATTTGACGCCTCCCAGTCGGTTTAATACCTTTTCATAAGCTTCAGTCAGACTGCCCAGATTACGTCTGAACACATCCTTATCCATCTTTTCACCAGTCTCAATATCCCATAGTCTGCACGTGTCAGGTGAAATCTCATCAGCCAGCAGAATGCCGCCATGCTCATCACGGCCAAATTCAAGCTTAAAGTCAATCAGATCAAGTCCGATTTCTTTGAAAAATGCTGTCATGACCTCACTTACCTGAAGTCCTTTTTCTTTTAAAAGTGTCAGCTCTTCAGCTGAAGCAAGGCCAAGTACTTCAATGTGATCTTCGTTAATGAGCGGATCACCGAGATCATCGTCCTTGTAATACCACTCCACAATTGTTTTCGGAAGCTTTGTTCCCTCATCCAGACCAATCCGCTTCGCAAGCGTTCCGGCCACCGTGCTTCTCACGACGACTTCAATCGGAATAATCTCTACAGCCTTTACCAGCTGCTCGTGATCAGAAATCTTTTTAACAAAATGAGATTCAATGCCTGCTGCTTTCAGCTTTTCAAACAGAAGACTCGTAATCAGGTTATTCAACACACCCTTGCCGCTGATCGTCTCCTTCTTTTCACCGTTGAACGCTGTAGCAGAATCCTTATATTCAATCCATAGAATATCTTTTTGATCAGTCTGATAAAGCCTTTTTGCCTTACCTTCATAGAGAAGCTGTTGTTTTTCCAAGGGAGTGAACTCCTTTCAGATGTCGGAATATTGGGATTATTTATGTTGCGAAGTGGTTATTTACATGATTTAGGTGTCACAGGAGGGACGGAGCTTGGTGATTCACTTTTAGAATGATTCTAAAAGTGGCACAGTAAACTCCGTCCCCGCTGTGCCGGGTTACTTATATAAGCCCAATTCTCTTAAAAACAGTATCAACGTGCTGCAGGTGGTAAGTATAGTCGAAGCAGTCTTCGATTTCTGCCGGTGACAGTTTTGAAGTGATTTTCTCTTCTGCTTCAACTAGCTCTCGGAAGTGTACCTGCTTTTCCCATGCTTCCATCGCTTTTGGCTGGACTGTGTCATACGCTTCTTCGCGTGACAGGCCTTTGTCGATCAGTGCGAGTAATACGCGCTGTGAATAGATCAGGCCGAGCGTGCGGTCCATGTTGCGCTTCATGTTTTCAGGGAACACTGTCAGGTTTTTAACGATGTTGCCAAAACGGTTCAGCATATAGTTCAGTGCGATCGTTGCATCCGGCAGAATGACACGTTCTGCTGATGAATGAGAGATGTCTCGTTCATGCCAAAGCGGTACGTTCTCGTAAGCTGTCTGCATATATCCTCTGATCAGACGCGCAAGGCCTGTCATGTTTTCAGAGCCGATCGGATTTCGTTTATGAGGCATAGCAGAAGATCCTTTTTGACCTTTTGCAAAGAACTCCTCCACTTCACGCGTTTCACTCTTTTGCAGGCTGCGGACTTCAACGGCGAACTTTTCAATTGAAGTTGCAATCAGTGCAAGAGTTGCCATGTAATCTGCATGGCGGTCACGCTGCAGTGTCTGAGTTGAAACCGGTGCAGGTGTTAAGCCAAGCTTTTCACATACATAAGATTCAACAAATGGATCAATGTTCGCGTACGTACCTACAGCACCTGACATCTTTCCGAATTCAACACCTTCAGCTGCCCGCTTAAAGCGGTCCAGGTTACGTTTCATCTCTTCATACCAGAGAGCAAGCTTCAGTCCAAATGTAGTCGGTTCAGCGTGAACACCGTGTGTACGCCCCATCATGACTGTATCTTTATGTTCTTTCGCTTTTTCAGCTAGAATCTCTACAAAACGCTCAAGGTCAGCAAGCAGGATTTCATTCGCCTGTCTCAGTAGATAAGATAATGCCGTATCAACAACGTCTGTTGACGTCAGGCCGTAGTGTACCCACTTCTTTTCATCACCAAGTGTTTCAGAAACCGCTCTTGTAAATGCGACCACGTCATGACGCGTTTCCTCTTCAATAGCTTTAATGCGATCGACATCAAAAGATGCATTCTCGCGTATTTTCTGTACATCCTCTTTTGGAATATCTCCAAGCTCTGACCATGCTTCACAAGCCAGAATTTCAACTTCAAGCCATGCTTCAAAACGGTTTTGTTCAGTCCAAATCGCACCCATCTCAGGTCGCGTATAACGTTCAATCATCGTTGTGCCTCCTCGACTGCAGGGGTCCAGACACCTGATGCTTCAATTTCCTGAAGCGTCTTCTCAAGATCGTCTGTCAATATCGTGATATGCCCCATTTTCCTGTTCAATTTTGCTTCGTCTTTTCCGTACAAATGAAGTGACCAGTGTGGATACTCAGCAATTGCTGTTAATGCAGGCTCAACATGCTGTCCTAAAAGGTTCACCATCACTGCGGGCTTCAATAAATCTGATTCAGGCAGCGGCCAGTTCACAACCGCTCTGATATGCTGACGGAACTGTGATGCGGAAGTTGCTTCAATTGAGTAGTGCCCCGAATTATGAGGTCTCGGAGCGAGCTCATTCACATACAGCTCTCCCTCTTTTCCGACAAACATCTCAACAGCAAGCGTACCAACCAGTTGAAGCTGATCAGCTACCTGCTTTGCAAGCCTGATCGCATCTGCTTTAATGCTTTCTTTCACTCTTGCCGGAACAATGGAAGCATGTAGGATCTGGCTTTCATGCATATTCTCAGCGATTGGCTGTGTCACTGTCTCGCCCTGTGCGTTTCTGTGAACAATGACAGAGATCTCACACTCAAAATCGACAAATGCTTCTAATATACATGTTCCGTTTTGACGGATCAGCTGAGCTGCTTCCGCCATATCATCCTCGCTATTCAGCTTTACCTGACCTTTTCCATCATAACCACCTGTAATGGTCTTCAATAACATCGGAAAAACGAACGTTCCTATCATATCATATAATTGTTGTTCGTTTTCTATGATTTTATAAGAAGCAGTCGGAACATTTGCTTTCGTTAGAGAATCTTTTTCAAACTGTCGATTCTGTGTCACTTTAATCAGCTCTGCTCCCTGCGGAACATATGCTTTTTTAGACAGGTTTTTCAAAGATTCATAATCTATATTCTCAAATTCATAAGTGATGACATCACTGAGTTCTGCCAGCTTTGCAAGACCTTTTTCATCATCATAAGCTGTCAGAATCGTGAAGTCTGCGACCTGGGCACACGGACCATTCTCAGAAGGGTCTAAAACGGCAATTTTAAAACCCATCTCTTTAGCTGCAATCGCCATCATTCTGCCAAGCTGGCCACCGCCTATAATACCGATCACAGCCGGTGGCATGATCATGTTCTTCATACGAGATCACCACTGCTTTCAAGTACTTTTTCTTCACTCTTCTTTCTCATATCAGCAATTCTTTCAGCAAGCGCTTCGTCAAATGATGACAGCATCTGAGCTGCCAGAATACCGGCATTAGCTGCTCCGACATCTCCAATCGCTACGGTTGCTACAGGTACACCTGCTGGCATTTGTGCAATAGATAAAAGCGAATCCAGTCCGTTCAGCGCTTTTGACTGAATCGGTACCCCGATGATCGGGAGCGTTGTTTTTGCTGCGACCATTCCAGGCAGGTGAGCTGCTCCGCCTGCACCTGCGATAATTACTTTGATGCCGCGTGATCTGGCTTCTTCTGCAAATGAAAACATGAGGTCAGGCGTACGGTGAGCGCTTACGACCTGTTTTTCATAAGGCACTTGCAGTTCTTCAAGTTTCTCGCATGCTTTTTTCATTGATGGCCAGTCTGACGTACTTCCCATAATGACGCTAACCAGTGCTGACATCCTCTCACTCCATCCGGGTATATTTCTCTTATAACTGCTGGTGATCTCCGTGGAGGACTACGCTTTCCTGCCCTGGGCGGTTAGCCTCCGTCCTCCACTACAATCAACAGCTGAATCTAAACATGTACTAAAGCGATCACTTATGAAGATAAATAAAAAACAGCAGCTTTCTTTCATTATTACTAATGAAGGAAAGCTGCTGACAAATGTCAGGAGACCTGCAGAATATGCGGGTGTGCCTGACTCTTTCCCTCATAGTCCTGTCATTTACGGTGCAGGGTAGAAACTTTCGGGCCATATTCCCGATTTTATATGAGGCCGTTCATTCAATTGATTTCGTAATCATCATAACAAGGTGACATCAGAACGTCAACACTAAAAGCGAACATTGTATTTTCTGAACATTTCATTGTTCGTTTTTTTGACCCTGAAACCTAATTTTCTGTCTGATTGGCTCCTGTCTTACAGAAGATCCATCTTTTACTTCTTTGAACACAGGCTCTTCCATTCTTCTCACAGGTGTATAACCTTCCTGTGCCATTCGATCAAGGCAGTCACCAATTGACTCACTCTCTTCAACATCAAACCACTTTTTGCTCATTCTTCTCCTCCTGCGACATTCTTCTTCTCACACTTTTCACCCAGAATCCGCCATGAATAGCCTTTGGCTCGTATGATATCATAAATGCCTTTGGATCAATTTCTTTTATACGGTCATACAACTTTAATTCATATTTCCTTGGTGTGAGAATCTGCATGGCAAACCGGTCACCTTCAAGCCCATTCGCTTCCCAGTCTGTCACGCCATAACCAAGTTCACGCAGCTTTCTAGGCAGTTCAAGACCATTATCCGTCGTAATCACGTTAACTGTAATATAACCAAGTGCAAGCTTCTCTTCAATTTTCATGCCAATAATGACACCCAAACCGTAACCTACTGCATAGGCAATCAGATTTTGTATCTCATTCAGATTATCAAGCACCAGTCCTAATCCGACTACATATATCACAACCTCCACCATACTGACTCCTGCAGCATAATAGCGATATCCTTTTAATGTCAAAATCATGCGAATAGTAAAAAACGATACATAAAAAATATTAATTGAAAAAATGATCGCTACCATAACCAAGCTGTTTTCAAGCAAATAACTTCTCCTCTTTTCCGATATTTTCAAATCCTAAAAGCAATCCTACTAGGCTCAGTAGAAAATGTAAAGAACATTACGCCTCAAATCGTGAACTTTTCATAACTTCGTGTGCCTAAGTGATATAATTGTCTTATCATTTATACAGGAGTGAAGATCATGCAGGAGTTATCCATCGGAATTATAGGACTGGGCGCAATCGGACAGCGACTGATCCCGGCATTTGAACAGCACGAAGGCTTTACCGTCTCAGCAATCAGCGACGTCAATAAAGAACTTATGAAACAGACAAGTGAAAAACATGGCCTGAAAGCCATTCATTATATAAATGCTGAAGAGATGATTGAATATGGCTCATTGGACGCTGTCTATATAGCAGTACCGCCAAAACACCATCATCACTATGCTCTGCTTGCCGCAAAGCGCAGAATCGCAATCCTGTGTGAAAAGCCGCTTGCTAATTCTACTGAAGAAGCAGAAGAAATGTCTGCAACTGTTAAAGAAGCACAAGTGATCAACGCGATCCACTTTCCACTGCACTACAGTCTTGAAGTCGCCCTCTTAAAAGAAAAGCTCAGCTCAATCGGTGAAATCGTCCGCATTGAACTGACCATGAGATTTGAAACATGGCCACGCTTCTGGCAGCAAAATGACTGGATCGCAAAACGTGAACAGGGCGGATTCATCAGAGAGATCACACCTCATTTTATTCAATTGACCCAACGGTTATTTGGGAAAGTCGCCATTACGTCAAATGAAACACATTTTCCTGAGACCGAAGAACTGAGCGAAACAAGTGTCATCGCCCTGGGAACAGCAGGACACGTTCCACTCCTGATCAATGGACACAGTGGAATTGGCATGAAAGACGACTTAACGTACAGAATCTACGGAACAAAAGGTGTCTTCTCACTTGATCAGTGGTCAGAACTAAAATATGCTACAGCCGATCAGCCGCTGCAATTGATTCAGGAAAGATCCATATCGGCATCTGAGACCCTGCTGTTATCTTTCCATCAGTCAATCATCAACGGAGATCCTGTTAACCTCATTACGTTTGAAGAAGGAACTGCTGTTCAGATGGTTTTTGAAGAACTTCTTAAATAATCATAAAAGCGCAAACCCTATATTAAGGATTTGCGCTTTATTATTAGATGACTTTTACAAAAGCTTCAGCAGCTTTTTGGCTGGACTGAGGGTTTTGCCCTGTAACAAACTTACCATCAGTCAGAACATGCTCTGTCCAGTTACCCTGAGCTACAAAATGAGCGCCCTGCTCTTCAAGCTTTGACTGAAGAAGAAATGGCATAAGAGAATCTAAACCAGTCTCTTTCTCCTCTTCATCTGTGAAGCCTGTCATTTTCTTACCTTTAACAAGATAAGTCCCATCAGACAACTCTACATCCACAAAGCCGGCCGGTCCGTGACATACAGCACCGATCGCTTTATTATTCTCTGCAAAGTGCGCCAATGCGTCCTGTAATTGAGGTTCATTCGGCAGGTCGAACATTGTACCATGTCCACCCGGCAGGAAGATACCATCAAAATTTTCAAATACTACACTGGAGAGCTTCTCAGTATTCTGCAGCTCTTCTTCAGCCTGCTTCCATTCTGTTGGATTCTCACCGTCATCCAGACTGTTCGGATCAAGCGGAATTCCGCCGCCTTTAGGGCTTACCACTGTTACATCATAACCATTTTTCTTAAATTCAACATAAGGTTCAGCAAATTCCGATAGCCATAAGCCCGTCGGATGATCACTATCAATTTCACTCGTGTTTGTTAATACCATCAATACGCTTTTACTCATTGTAGACATACCACCTTTTCAGTAATGGATATTATCTTGTTTCACTCTATTACGATACCCGTTTGGAGCTTCATTAAACGATTCAATACCGAATTAAGCATTTTTTCACCTCTCAGAACCATGATGAGGAATACACTTCAGACCTGTGTATGTAAAGGAGACGATCACTATTGACTAGTTCAAATGACAGTACGTATGGAAAAGGAATGATTTGATCTAATGAAAGAAATAACCTTGAGTTCGATGGAAACTTTCTTCTGTTAATGACCTTAGGATTCTGGCCCTTTGTCTTGGATGCACTGGGGATTCTAGCCTTTGGCCATGCCTTCAGGTCTCCGGCTCTTTGCCCTATATGCATTTAAGTCTCTGGCCCTTCCTTCGCTTTTTACAAGCACAAAAAAAGCCTTCCTCCTAAAGGAAAGACTTTTTCAAAGTGCCTAGCGACGTCCTACTCTCACAGGGGGAAACCCCCAACTACCATCGGCGCTGAAGAGCTTAACTTCCGTGTTCGGCATGGGAACGGGTGTGACCTCTTCGCTGTCATCACTAGACATAAGGCTCGCGCCTTCAAAACTGGATACGTACATCAAAGTAAGGAGATGTCTGAGAATCACCTAATTGGTTAAGTCCTCGATCGATTAGTATTCGTCAGCTGCACATGTCACCATGCTTCCACCTCGAACCTATCTACCTGATCATCTTTCAGGGATCTTACCA